>CACZNA010000001.1:0-185207 GCA_902782455.1 uncultured Bacteroidia bacterium
ACTATATCCCGTATCACAGCCGTTAGTCGCAAAATAGCGGATGCTGCAACCATTATATGAATAGGGTATGTTGTTGTTATTCAAGGTCTGCCAACTGCCGTTCAGAAGGATTTGCCAACCTTGTGCGGTCACGTTTGAGCCGTTGGATTGAACCGTTGGAGCCGGCAAATTGAAACTTGAACCGGCGCAAATCGGGTCGATGTTACTCATATTGACCGTCACGGTTGGCGGACGTGCCGTATTGATATGTACCGTCGCCTCGCTCACCACTCCGTGGTTTGTCACACGATAATTGAATTGAACCTCGCCATTGTAATTCGCATCCGTGAAAGTGTAACGTATCTTTTTATCGGAAAGCACTTGGGCCGTGCCGTGCGGAATTGGATCGGTTATTACCACCACTTGGGCATCATTAGTATTCGGAAGCACATTGTCATTTTGCAGCACATTCACATCCACATGGTCATTCAGGCAAAGGGCAGTTGTAACATAATCATCCTGAGCAGTTACGTCATATAAGACATTGGGAATAAAAGAGATATGGTCAAGAGCGAAGTCATCGCCATTATCGGGATTGCCTGTATAAACATCAAATATCTCAATATTGATTGGACCCGACACATTGCCACTATTCCAAGTGCGAGTGATTTCTATCCAACCGTAATTGTTGACATCAAGTGTGACGTTGTTACCAGCAGCCGAACCGTTGATTTTCACTTGAATAATTGAGGGATTGAAATTGAAAAGCCATGATGATTGTGACAAGTTCCTCACATAACACTTAAACGTGTAAGTGGTCTGAGTTGTCACGTTAACCTGTTGACACCATGCCCTTTTCGTTGGGTTTTGGGAACCGCCGAAACCATTGAACAACAAATAATACCCCGACCCACCGTATCCCGTAAGATTTGCTGGCCAACCCAGCCCACCGATACCATGATTCGTGGAAGTGTTGTCATGAATGAATTTTCCTTCTTCAACACCGCCGCTCCAAACGCGTTCGTAGTCGGATATGGTTTGATAGTCAAAACCGCTGGTTTGCTCGAAATCGCCATTGACAATGAGGTTCTGCGCATACATTTTCCCCATTCCCGCCGCGCTCAGCAGCAGGACGAGCAGGACGCTAATCAACGTCCTTTTCAGTTGTAAAGATTTAATTTTCATAGTGTTATTATTTTTAAGTTAGTATTTCCAAAAATCCGAGCATTGCCCTATAGAAGACATAACAAACAATGCTTTATCGTTAGCTTTATGATACTTTTGTTTTATTTGTTGCCTGCAAATGTAGTGAAAAATCAATACAATAATGCAAGTTGGCCTTTTTTTTGTAATTTTGCAGACAGATTCCAACATTAGGGTGCTATGACTAAATATCCTATCGGCTTGCAGAATTTCCAAGGGCTTCGTGAAGACGGCTACGCATACGTCGACAAGACGGCATTTGTGTACGAACTGGCACAAAGTGGCAAATACTACTTCCTCAGCCGCCCGCGCCGTTTCGGAAAGAGTTTGTTCCTTTCCACTTTAGAAGCCTATTATCAAGGGAAAAAGGAGCTTTTCAAAGGCTTGGCTTTGGAGCAGTTGGAGAAGGATTGGAAGGTTTATCCAGTATTTCATTTAGACTTCAATACAGGTCTTTATACGAATCAAGAGGGTTTGGTTTCAATCATAGACGGGCATTTGCGTTACTTTGAAAAGAATTATGACATCGAGCCCAATGGCCTTTCTTTATCGGAGCGATTCAAAGCTATTATTCGCTGCGCATACGAAAAAACGGGGCAAAAAGTTGTCATCTTAGTCGATGAATACGACAAGCCTCTCTTGCAAGCCATTGGAAACAAGGCACTTCAAGACGAATACCGAGCCATGCTGAAATCCGTGTATGGCGTGGCCAAAACGATGGACTGCTATATTCAATTGGCTTTCTTTACTGGCGTGACAAAGTTCTCCAAAGTCAGCGTTTTCAGCGATTTGAACAATTTGAATGACATTTCTTTAGACGAGCGTTTTGTTGAAATATGTGGTATCACTGAACAAGAAATCCGTGCTATTTTTGACGATGATGTAGAAAAAATGGCCTTGAAACGAGGCTTGGACAAAGAAACCTGCTATTGCAAACTGAAAGAAAACTATGACGGCTATCATTTCAGGGAAGACTCCGTTGGGATGTACAATCCCTTCAGTTTGCTGAACGCCCTTCAAAAAATGGAGTTCAAAGACTATTGGTTCGAAACTGGCACTCCAACTTTCCTTGTGGAAACCCTGAAACAAAACAACTACGAATTAGAAAACATGACCCGAGAGGAGGTCACAGCAGACCTTTTGGGCAGCCTCGATTCCATCGACCAAAATCCCTTGCCTTTGCTTTACCAAAGTGGTTATTTGACCATTAAGGATTATAACCCCGATTTTGGCACCTACACATTGGGGTTTCCAAATGGTGAGGTCGAAAGAGGCTTCACAAGGTTTTTGTTCAGACATTACGCGCCCATCAAAATATACGAGTCCGATTCGTTTGTCAAAAACTTCACCATCGAGGTACGCAACGGCCAACCCGAGAAGTTCATGCCACGCCTTGAAGCTTTGTATGCCGGCCAAGACTATCAACTTGTCGGCGATACGGAACTATATTTCCACAATGTTACAAGCCTTGTTTTCAAGATGTTGGGCTTCTATACCGATGTGGAACGCCACACCACCGACGGACGAATGGATATGCTTGTGCAAACCAAGGACTACATCTACATCTTCGAGTTCAAGATAGACAAATCTGCTGACGAGGCTCTGAAACAGATTGAGGAAAAGCAATACGCGAAACCGTTTGAGACGGATTCGCGCAAGCTTTATAAAATCGGTGTGAACTTCTCCAGTGCTACACGGCGGATTGAGGGCTGGAAGATGACCGCCTCCTCTTAGCCCTATGCACAGCTCTTTCAATCTCGCCAAGCCATAAAATCATTGAGGTTCCGATGACGATGCGTATCCAGTCGCCAAAAGGAAGCGGAACGACGTTGAACATCTCGCCGCCAAAAGTGATAATGAGCACTTGACCGAGAGCTATTATTAATACTGTGAGGCCAAAACCGCTCCTTGTGTCCTTGTCGAACAAGCCTTTAAACGCTGAGTCGATAGTATGGTAGGCCTTGGCGTTGAAGATGTTCCAAAACTGCATGAAGACAAAAATCGTGAAGAGCAGCGAAAGCTCCTTGGGGGTGAAATCTCCACTGACATGATGGAAATTGAAATAGCTCACAAAATAATCACGAAGGGAAAACTCGGTCATGGAGTCGACGCCGCAGTGCATGAAATACTGTATGAAGCCGAACAAAACCGCCACAAACAACAACCCCACGCCGAAGATGCGTCGTCCCATGTCCTTGGTGATGATGAAAGCGTCGCGCGGGCGTGGCTTGTCTTTCAAGACGGCTTGATCGGGAGGCAGGGAAGCCAAGGCCATCGCCGCGAAGGTGTCCATTATCAGGTTGATCCAGAGCATCTGGGTCACAGTGAGTGGCGAGGAAGTGCCCATCACCGCACCAAGCAGCACGATGAGGCAAGCTGCCACATTGATGGTCATCTGGAACAGGATAAAACGCTGGATATTAAGGTACAGCGAGCGACCCCACATCACAGCCCGAGTGATGCTCTTGAATGAGTTGTCGAGAATCGTGATGTCGCTGGCTTCCTTGGCCACAGAAGTGCCGTCGCCCATCGAAAGACCGATTTGCGCCTTGTTCAAGGCTGGTGCATCGTTGGTGCCGTCGCCTGTCACAGCCACCACTTCTCCCCTTTCCTGCAACAACCTAACCATGCGTTCCTTGTCTGCCGGTCTTGCTCTCGACATAATCTTCAAGTCGTCAATGCGTTCACGCAGTTGGTCGTCGGTCATAAGATTGAACTGTTTGCCCGTAATCATTTGTCGCTCAGGGTCATCGTCCTCTTTCCAAAGCCCGACTTGACGTCCGATTTCACGTGCAGTGCCAGGCGTGTCGCCTGTGATGATCTTGATGTTGATGCCCGCATCAAGACAATCCTTTACCGAATCGGCCACATCGTCGCGAACCGGGTCGATGATGCCCACAATGCCGAGGAAACACAAGTCTTCAGGCTGCAACTTTCTATCTTCGATGAAGACATGCTCAACCTCTTCATCAGTAATGACTTTGTAAGCAAAGCCCAAAGTGCGCATGGCCCGACTTTGATATTCCAAAAGCAACTGATTCACTTCTTCGCGCACCGTCTCGATACTATGGCGACCATCAGGCATCAGCACCTCCGTGCTACGTTTCAGCATGTATTCCGGAGCACCTTTCACATATAATATATTACGATTCGGCTCGTCAGTCTCGACCACAGTGGCCATATACTTGTAGCGAGTCGTAAACGGCAACTGTTTGATAATCTTTGCATTGTCGCGAATACGCACAAAATCAACACTGCTATCGAAAAGCCAAAGCAGCAAAGCGCCCTCAGTCGGATTGCCGATGACCTTCACCTTTTTCTTGTCGCTGTAATCCAAAAACGCAGTCGAGTTGATTGCAATGCCATCCGCCATCAAACGGCCTGCCAAAGAATCATCAAGCCTTCCGTCTTTCAAGCCATATATCAGGCTGTCGCCAAGACTCATGCGGTTTTTGGTCAAAGTGCCGGTTTTATCGGTGCAAATCACCGTGGCAGCACCCATCGTTTCGCAAGCGTGCATCTTGCGCACCAAGTTATTGGTTTCCAACATCCTTTTCATGCTCAAGGCCAAACTCAACGTCACGCTCATCGGCAGTCCCTCAGGCACAGCCACCACTATCAGGGTGACAGCTATCATCAAGGTATTCAGGAAATAACGCGCAAAACTCATCCAGTCGACAGCACCCATTTCGTGATGTACGAAAAACATCACAAGGCGCAGCACAACAATCAGTCCAGCAATGATATAACTTGCTACCGTGATGCCATTTCCCAGTTTGTCAAGTTGCTCATTAAGCGGCGTTTTCACCTTATTGTCGATTTGTGCGCCGCGATACACCTTACCCCATTCCGTATCGTCGCCTACCTTCTCAACCACAAAAATGCCATGGCCTTCCATCACCGAACTGCCGCGACAGACATAGTCCGACGGATAGGTAGCATCTTCCTTGAACTCCTCTTTATCCACCGTCTTGCTGCATGATGGCTCGCCCGTCAAGTCCGACTCGTTCACCCGCATGGCGATGGCCTCCATCAATGTGCCGTCAGCAGGAATCTCATCACCTGTATTGATGACCACCGTATCTCCAACCACAACATCCTTGCGCTCAATAAGTTGAATAAAACCATCACGAAACACAGTCACTTTTTGTTCATCCTCGTTTTGATTCAGGATGTCAAATTTCTTGTTGGCACTCAACTCGAAAAAGAAGCCCACTGTGGTGGCCAACATCACCGCCACAAAAATGCCCAAAGGCTCAAGCAGCAAATGCCAGCCTTCCGAACCCGTAAACAATTGATATAGTGATACCGCGACAGACAGCATCAAGGCAATCAACAAGATACGTATAATCGGGTCGCTGAATTTATCCAAAAATTGCTTCCAAAGCGGTTCCTTTTCGGGTGGTGTCAGCACATTGTCACCATATTTTCTACGGCTCTCCTCAACCTCTTGTGGGGTCAAACCGTTTTTATAATCTCTTGACATGATTCAAATTTTACTATTTTTGCATTGAAAAACGCGCAAAAATACATTCTATTGTGAAAGTGGATGGAGGTTGCAAGGTTGCAACCCAAAACAAAAACACGCAACTACATGAAATTCAAGGAGAATCATAAAACAGCCTTGGCTAAAGTTCTTTCAGACCTTGTGCAATGTGACGGCATTGTAAATCAAGGCGAAATCGACTTCCTACAAAGGGTTTACGACACTTTCGGCATCACCGCATCAAGCCGCAAAAAGGCCACCACGCTCAGCCTTTCCGATGCCGTAAGTTTGCTGAAAACACTCGGAAACCACGAAAAAATCGCCATCCTCAGGCTGTTTCAAACCCTTTCCCTTTCCGACGACTCGCTCGACCTCAACGAGTCTCTACTGACCACCGCCTTGCTGCTCTCCATCGAAATCGAACTGCCAGAGACACAAGGCATCAAGGCGCATTTCGTCTCCATCCCCAACCTCAATTTCGACACACGCAACGCCGTGCTTTACGTGGAAGCGGAATACGACAAAGCCGTGAACGACAGTCTCTTGCGCGACTATCAAGCCATCTGTAATCTACTCAATAACGCCCAACGCGAGTTCTTTTACCTTCCTGTGGTGATGCACGAACTCAACAACAAACGCACCACCTTCCTTCAGGCGCTCAGCTACATCGAGCCCACCCTTTCCGAGGACCAACTTGACCTCATCGACAGCCGAATCGGCATTATGAATAGTGCATTTCTTTCCAAGGAAATATTTCTCAACTATCTCAATGCCAACGGCTTGAACATCAACCGACCTTCATTTTTCTTTCGAATCGGCGACAAAAACACAAGCAACCAACAGGACTTCCTCATCCTTGAAATCGAAAACGAGCCTTTATCGACTTTGCAACATTTCTTTGAGCTAAAAGACAACATCGTCAACCTCCATCCAGTAGGCTTGAGCCAAAAAGATGAACGTTTTTTGCAAAAGGCGATGTCTACGCCCAACGTTGCCGAAAAAGACGAACTCAACTACACGGGTTTCCATAAAATCCTCATTGACACGGTTTTGAAATACACGGGAAGCCATGAAGCCAGCCGACTTTATGTCACCAAACGCGGCGACCTTTTCCTCACCGACCGTAACAACACCGAGGTAAAGATGCCCGCCATGAGCAAAGCCCTTTACATCCTCTTCCTCTTCCACGAAGAAGGCATTCCGTTGAATTATTTAAGCGACTACAAACCAGAGCTTTATCGCATCTATCGACAAATCTCCACCTATGGCGACAATGCCTTATTGAACCAAGCTGTCGACAACCTCACCGACTTCGTAGGCAACACATTGAACGCCACCCTCTCGCGCATCAAGAAGGCCTTCACCGACATCCTCGGCAGCGACGCTGCGCCCTACCTCATTCAAGGCAATCGAGGCGCACGCAAGACCATCCACCTTGAGCGGCGGTTGGTCGTGTTTGAAGAAAAAGGAGTATTCGAATAAGGTTATGCCATGCGTCCTTCCATGAGGAACGTCACGTCGGAGTTAGGCTCGATTTCGACCGACTCCTTGCCGTAGCGCATCACAATCATCTTCTTGCCACCCTTCAGCCACATCTTGTCGTCGACCACCCACAAAGCCGTCGCCTCACGCAGACCGACAACAGTCATGTCTTGATTGACAGCGAGATATTCGTTGATACGGTCTTGTCGAGTCTCACCGCCATGCTTAATCATCTTGTCGATTTCCGGATGCGGGTCAAGATAGTGCGGGTTGATTTGGAAAGGAACCAGGTTGAGGCACTTGAACGAAGCGGGCTGCACGATAGGCATATCGTTGGTGGTGCACAGCGTGGGGCAAGCCACGTTGCTTCCGGCACTCCAGCCCATGTAAGGCACACCGGCAAGGGCACGTTCACGAATGGCATCCATCAAGCCATAGCGATGCATTTCGGCCACCAAATGGAAGGTGTTACCACCGCCCACCACGATACAGTCGGCTTCCTTGACAGCTTTCACCTTGTCGTCAAAGTGATGCACAGAAGTGAAGTTGTCCAAACCGAACTTGGTGCGGAAGACATTCCTCACCTTCGACTCGTATGCATCGTAGCTCTCAGGATACACCATCCCGCCGATGTTGACACCCGCAAAAGGAATGAAGATGATGCGGCTCTCTTTATTAATATGGTTCTGCAAGCAGAAAAGCTCGATTTGGGTAGTGGCCCAAGCCAAATAGTTTTCGCCAAAATTGGTCGAATTGCTGATTAATAAAAGTCTCATAGTGTATAAAGATTAGTGTTGATGGGGGCAAATATAGAAATTTTTCGTTTAACGACCCACCAAAAAACATTAAACGAGCAAACATATAACAATTTATCAAACTATAAATCAACAATTTGCAAAACAGAATAAATTTTTTCTCGATTTTTTGCTTACATGAATGAAAAAAGCTGTACTTTTGCAGTGTCAAAAAACGACTGGACTAGTAGCTCAATTGGATAGAGTCCCTGACTACGGATCAGGCGGTTGTGGGTTCGACTCCCGCCTAGTTCACACAAAGGTTCCACAAAACGAACCTATTTTTTTGGCCCATTCGACTAGAGGCTAGGTCGTCAGATTCTCACTCTGGAAACAGCGGTTCGATTCCGCTATGGGCTACAAAACAAAGCCGTAACTTGCTGAAAATCAGATTACGGCTTTTATTTTTGCACAACATTTGCACAACCAGGTCTTGTTTATTACTCTCATCTCGCCACCACTAACCGCCGCACTGCCTTGCCTTGCTTTGTGGTGATTTCCATCAAGTACACTCCCTGCGGCAAATTGCCGACTTCTATTTTTGCAACGGCAATTGGTTCATATTCCATGTCGGCAACCACCTGAGCCAGCGCATCAATGATTCGGATATGAATAATATCTTCGGCCTGCACGGTCACTTCCGACTGGGCGGGATTGGGATACATGAAGATTTTCGTTCCCTCATTCTCATCCACATCAAACCAAGTGGCATTTACAATTACGCTAAACACCGAATCGCATTGCATGTTGTCGGTACGCGCCGTTATTATACCTTCGCCGATGTTCAACGCCCAAAGGCTGCCTTGATAGCCGTTTCCAATTGGGGTGATGGTCCATTCGGGGTTGGAACACGACCATTGCAACGTGTTGGGCACAAAATGCAACGAGTCGGCGACCCAATAACGATACGGTCCCGCCACCATGTCGCTTGCAGCCAACACCCATCTTGGACCTTCCAAATCAAACGACTGCTCATGAGTGATGGTAAGGTTGAGGGTAACGATGCTGTCGCAGCCATACACATCTTCAAGTTGACATTCATAAACACCTGATTCCATGAACATTTGATCGCCAATCTCGTATGATCCACAAGTGGTTTTGTAATCCTCCACGTGATGCGAGGAATGCACATGGATAACGGTAGTCAAGGTGCCCACCAAGGTGTTTTGCCCTTGTACTTGGGTGTAAACGTCGCATGAAACGGGGTAGTCGCCTGCTGTGAGATAAGTGTGCGACAAAGGATAACCCGTGCCAGTACCGCCGTCGCCAAAATTCCAGTTAACCTGCGAACAATCAAAGTTGGTATGAAGGTCAAACTCAGGCGCGTCGTTTTCACAAATGTCGTAACCGTTGAGATGCATCGCAGCCGACTCATTGTTGACGATAAGATGCGTAGTCAGGTCGATGGTGTTGGAACCCACGAGATAAGCATAGCTTTTGGCTACCCCGAAACCGTAGACATGGGCATTGAATCCGTTGACGCAACTGATGTGATGCACTCCGTGAGGGATGTCCTTGCGAATGTAACTATAGTTGCCATTGCCGTTTGCGGTGGTGAAGAGGTTGGGCGAAAGCTGTTGCCCGTCAAGATACACTTTGTCGGTGTCTGCCGTATTGACAATGATGTTGACATTGTGTACTGTAATGTTGATGTCGGGATGGTCGAAAGTACTGAAAGTCACTTCATTGATACGTTGTTCGATAGGGGCAATCCAAACCATTGAGGGGTCGCCGAGGCCAATTGCGGAACTTTGGTCGTAACATGAGTTGTTGTATAAGTATACGGCACAAGTCTGGGTAGCGGCGATAAAGCAGGAACGTTCACTCTCAGTCATGGCGAAGGTGTGTGATTCGTTGGCTTGTAGGGTGACGAGCGGATCACCATTCTTGGTGATGACATTATTGTTGGCCGATGAGGTGATTTTGATGAAATCACGGTTGCGGTTGCTTGAGCTTGTTACGACAAACTGTTTGCCCCATGAGCGTAACGGCATGGCTTGTTCCACAACATGGTCGTAACCATTTCCTATGCTGACAGGGATGCAAGTCAGGGTGTTGCCGTTGAAGACAGCTATTTTCTTCCCGTTGGCAGTGGTCACAAGCGTACCGCTCAAGTCGCGATGGCTGCCACTATTGGTGGAACGCACATGGTAGGTTTGGCCTCGATCCATTGTGATGACCAATGGTGACCATGCAGGATGCCCGGAAAACAGTTTGGCTGTCGGTGTAATGGTGACCTCGGTATTGTCTTCTGTGGCAATGATAACGAAAGCACTGCTCTCATTACGAGACACATAAAGACCCGAGCCGCCTCCTTTGGATTGGTCAAAACTTTGGATCATGTATTCATCACCCAAGCTCTCCACAGGGAGCACCAATGAGGCATCAAAAGAGACATGAGCAATATTGGTACAATAAACCGACACCGTATCGTTTGCAACGACATGAATGGCACGGTCGGAAAGGGTTTCTTCATCACCCGTGTCGTGATAACCTTGATGCTCAGGGATTTCGATAGTGGTGATATTGTTGGCACTGACAGAAAAAGACTGCGACCAACCCGTCAGCGGGTTACTGACGGTGCCTGTGCAGTTGCGTTTGGCGCTAATGAGCACTTGGTTGACGACCCAGCCACCGTCAGGGTGATCCTTGAATCCGTTCTGCATGAAGGTGAGCCAAAACTCCTTACCTTGTGTCGAAGTGTTTTGGGCAAGCATCCTCGGAACGCCGAGAGACAGCAAGAGAAGCAAAGTGAAAAATCGTTTCATATAGAGGCATATATAATCTTGTTCTCACAACGGGTTCCTTACTATTTTATTTTAAATTTCCACTTAATTTCCACTTATTTTGTCTCCACAATCCATCGTATTGCCTTGAAGTTTTATCCGTACAAGGCCTTCAAATCCTCAGTCGTCAGTCCGTTGAAATCGCCGCTACTCATGAAGACACCGATGACATTCGTGCGCTGGCCTTTTTCCAACAGGGCGACCAATTCAGACTTGTTGTGAACAACCTTCAAATCAGCGCGTCCAAAGCCTTGGACGATGCGTTCGTCGGGCATCAGTTCCAACTTCTTGATGGCCACGGCATGTGGGTCGTAGAAAACTATGGCACGGTCGGCCAGTTTCAGTGCGTCACGGTAATGGTCGATGAATACTTCGCTGAGGCTACTGTAGGTGTGCAACTCAAAGACTGCAATCAGGTGTTTCTCAGGGAATTGCTCACGCAAGGCCTTCACACTGGCATTGACCTTTGAGGGGGCATGGGCGAAGTCACGGAAAATGAAGTTGTCGCCGTTGTCAAACAACAATTCCAAACGTCGCGCTGCGCCCTTGAAGGTTGAAATGGCCTCATAAAATTGTTCGTCAGTAACCCCTAACTGCCTGCAAACCAATCGCGCCGCATTGATATTTTTCATGTTGTGGCTGCCAAACACGCCCACTTCCCTCCTACCGCCATCGGGCAAGAGCAAAATGGTTTTCAGTCCATCGCTCTCAAAGGGATGCACACCATAGCCAAAGGTCTGGCATTGTGCGCCTTGGGCAATCTTTTCGGCCTCAATGTCGGTTTGGTCGTAAATCAGGCAACCGCCTTTTTCGATGGTGCGGACAAAGATTCTGAATTGCTCCAAGTAGTTGTCGAAGGTCGGGAAGACATTGACATGGTCCCAACCGATGCCGCTAATCACCGCAATATGAGGATGATAGTGATGGAATTTCGGCACACGGTCGATGGGCGAAGTGAGGTATTCGTCACCCTCCATCACCATGTATTTGGCCGTCTCGCTGAGGCGCACCATCACATCAAAGCCCTCCAACTGCGCCCCGACCATGAAATCCGTTTCAATGCCGACCTGTTTCAGCACATGCAGAATCATGGAAGTGATGGTCGTCTTTCCGTGGCTGCCGCCTACGACGATGCGCGTCTTGTCCTTGCTTTGCTCATAAAGGTATTCTGGATAGGAATACACTTTCAGGCCAAGTTCCTGAGCACGAACCAGTTCAGGATTGTCGATGCGGGCGTGCATTCCGAGAATGACGGCATCATACGACTTGTCCAACTTCTCAGGATACCAACCCCATTGCGGCGGCAAAATGCCCTCCTTGGCGAGACGCGACTTACTCGGCTCGAAGATTTCGTCATCCGAACCCGTGACTTCATAACCCTTGCGGTGCAAGGCAATGGCGAGATTGTGCATGGCACTCCCGCCTATTGCGATAAAATGGACTTTTTTCATCGTTGATTGTTGAACTGTTGAACTGTTTAATTGTTGGTGGGACGCAAGAAGCTGTATTCCTGACCGTATTTGAGATGTTGCGCCACAAAATCGGACGGATATTCAATCTTGTAGTCAACAACATTGCCGTTTTCCAAAACGGGGACAATCTCAGGATTGATGAAGCCGCCGTAGGGCTTCAGTCCCAAGGCGTTGTAGCGTTCCTTGACCTCCTTGTGCAAATCTTGGTCGACCTTCACAGCATATTTCTCCACAATGGCCTTGCCAGCGGCATAGTCGCCTTCGCTCTTGATGCGCTGAATCTCAGCTAAAAGTTCGCCGAAAAGACCACGCAAAGCCTCAAAATCGTTGACGATGAAGTAGGTCTTGCCGTTCTCCACCTTCTTCTCGATGACGTTGGCATCCTTACCTTTTTCATAACACCATTCCGAGATGAGTTTGCGATTCTGCATGTGCGACTCGGTGACGTCCTTGCCCAATTCTACGCGAGCCAACTGCGTCATCATACCGTTGCGGATATAGGAACAGTACTCTGCCTTATATGCCTCAGCGTCAGGCATCACGCCGAGTTCCACCATCTTCGGGTCGGCCAGATAATACAGGCCGAAGAGGTCGGCGCGGGCTTCTTCAAGCGTCGAGCTGAACTCCTTCAAGGCACCAGGCTGCGTACCCGGCAACAGCTTGCCCGAACCGTGACCCAAGCACTCGTGCAGATTAGTATGCACCACGTCGGCATCAGAGCCATACTTCTTGCAAAGGTCGACTTCCTCCTGAGAATAAGCAAATTCCTTCAAAGCACTCCTTGGACATTCGTCGGCGGCTTTGTCGTAGGCTTCCATCAGGTTGGTGATGGTCACCGACTTCGAGCCATAGTCCTTACGAATCCAGTCGGCGTTGGGCAGGTTGATGCCAATCGGAGGAGACGGGAAGCAGTCGCCGCCCAAGGTGGTGACGATGATGCTTTTAGCCGAAACGCCCTTGCATTTCTCTTTCTTGAAACGCGAGTCAACGGGCGAATGGTCCTCAAACCACTGGGCATTCTCGCCGATGGTATTGGAGCGCACGGTTGCCTCCAGGTCCTTATAGTCGACGATGGCCTCCCAAGTGGCCTTCATGCCCATCGGGTCGTTATAGTCCTCGATGAAACCATTCACAAAGTCGATGTGCGATACAGAATCCTGCACCCAGACGACGTTGTATTCGTCCCAAGTCTTCAGGTCGCCGGTACGGTAATAGTCGATAAGTTTCTGTGTATAATTGCGTTGGTTGTCGTTCTCAGCCACCTCGTTAGCCTTTTCCAACCAGCCAATGATTGCCGTGATAGCCTCGCCGTAGAGACCATCTGCCTTGTAGACATCCTCATAAATCTTGCCGTCTTTCTTCACCAACTTGGAATTCAAGCCGTAGGAAATCGGCGTGGCGTCGTTGGGCTTGCGCATCTTATTATAGAAGTCTTCCACCTCGGCCTTGTTGATGTCGCCATCGTAAAAGTTGACTGCCGAATTGGCAATGATGTCATCCTCGCTGCTGCGGCGCATCTTATACAGCTCGCGGTCGAAGATGACAGGAGTCAAGAAAGCGATGAAGTCGTCCACGGTTTCACCCTCGTTGAGAGGGAGCAGGTTGGCATCGCTGCCCTTCACCAACTCGGCAAAATAGGCCTCGCTAATCTCAGGGAAGAACTTATCCTCGGCATAATGGTGATGGATGCCATTACTGAAGAAGACACGCTTGGCATAAACCACAAAATTCTGGAAATCACCACTATTACGATCGCCTTGATACGAATTCAACACCGCCTCGATGGTCTTGCGAACCTTCAGGTTATACTTGAAATTCTGGTCGAAGAGGATGTCGCGGCCACATTTCGCGGCTTCGCCCAAGTAATAAATGTAGCTTTTCTGTTGCAGTGTCAGTTGGTCCCAATCGGGAATCTGATAGCGCATGATTCTCAAGTCGGCGAATTCGTCAACAAGATACTTGAAATCTTCTTTCGGCTGGGTCTGTTCAGCGGTCTCTTCCTGTTTCGGAGCGCAACCCACCAATGCGGCAGCCATTCCAATGTAAATCATTATTTTCTTCATTTTTATCGGTTTTGTATTCTAATATGTAACTGTTCGGAACTAAACTGCAATATCTTTTGACTTGGGGACTTCAGGTATTTGTTTGACTCGCAGTCCCGCAGTCTCAAAGTCTCTCGTCCCCAAGTCTCGTGTCCAAAAACAAAGAAGGGTAAGCTACTCATATCGCACCGCTACGACCTCCTACCCTTGCTACATTCCTGTCCTGGGGGATTTCAGAGGGAGCTGGTCGTATAAGACTTACCCGATGCAAAAATACGGAGTTTTCTCGGATTGGCAAGCGATTAGGGATAGTTTTTTTCTATATCTATCATAAAACGTTGATTGCCAATCTAAAACTTGTTCATTTATGGTTAGAAATCACTTTCCTAAAATCAGCCACAAATACCCTTGCGGTCATGGATGGGGATGTTTCGGCTGTAATATAGCATCTGCCGTCATCGAAGAAACAGATGCCTTCTGCCTGAGCACCAGTCAGTTGTGGCATCTCAAAACGGTGGTTCGACAACTTCACGCCATCCTCTTCAAAGTCGAAAATCAGGTATAGGAAAGGTTTCCAAACCGTCTTCACATAGCCCACTATGGCCAAAACGCGATTCTCACGGTCGTAATCGGCACCTGTAATCAAGCCTTGTGAATCGAAGCCGTTGACCACCTCTGCAACCTGTTCTCCTTGCGTTTTTGAGAGTCTGTACAGGCGCGTCGTGCCCGTCTCCCAACCCTTGCTCAATAGGTAAAGGTAGTCCTCGGTGGCAAACATGGCCTCACAATCGAAGTCGTGGGCTTGTTTCCGTTTCTCGAAATTGGTTTGGTCGCCAAAACGGAACAGAATCGAGTCGACTATGATGGTCGTATCGCCCTCTTCGGGAATAGCCGACAAAGGGAATGTGAAGATTCTCAACTTCTTGCGACTGCCTTTGTTGTTGCCGAAGTCGCCCACAAAAACCGTCTCACCATCGGTACAAACATCTTCCCAATCCTTATTTTTTGCCTTGAGGAGAGTGATTCTTTGCACCACCTCAAAATTCACAGTATCAAGCGCATAGAGTATAGGTTTGCCGCCACTGTCGTTGTGCGTCCAAAGTTTCCCGTTGTGGAAAAACAAGCCTGAAGTCTCCTCTATCTCCTTCGGCAATTCCGACTTGAACTCAGGGACAAAAACAGGCGAAAACCCGCTACTGCCTTCCTCCTGAGCCCAAACAAACGGGGAAAGCAGCAAAAACAACCCAACAAATAAGGCTTTCTTCATGCTTATTTCACAAGTATCGTCTTGCTTATCACACCTTTATCCATAACCAACCGAAGCGTGTAGAGACCCGTCGGATAGTTCCCGACTTCCATCGTAAACTGGTCTTGTCCACCAACTTCGACAGTCTTCACCAACTGACCCATTGCGTTATACACCGAAACCCTCTGCAAGCCTTTAGCTTCGATATTCAATTGGTTTTCAGTAGGATTTGGATAGACAGAAACACTATTAGCATCCATTTCACTCAATTGATGAGGAATGCCCTCACCAATCAAAGTCTCTGATGGTGCCTCACAGCCGTCGCTGTAAACAGCCATAATGAAATATTCCGCTTGAGCACCAATTGAAATCGTGTCAATATATTCATAATGGATGAAATTGGGGTCATATTGAACTGTGGCGATTACTGCACTATCACGATACACATCAAAATGCTGAAGCTCGCCCGTCGATCCTTCTTCAGGCGCATCCCAAATCATATATAGCTCCATTACCTCCTTGTCAATAGGTATCGCAAACTCAAAATTCATCACCGGATTGCAATACACCTGCGGCGTTTCGCCCATAAGATTGGCAATCTCGGCCAAACAAGCAATGTTCATCTGGCAATACTGCTGCGACATCTCGAAGCTGTTCACGCTCGTGCCAATCAAGTCGTTAGGTGTGTGGATGTAAGGGCTGTAGTTTTGGTAGTCCTCAAAAGGATAGATGCCCATGTAGCCGTGGTTATTGAAAGAGGTATGGTCGCTGTCGCCCTCGTTGAAATTGACGTGACGAATGGGCAGTTCGGGATAATACACTTCTCCTACATTCATATAATAAGTGCCGATGGGCTCCACAGAATTGGGATAGATGCAATCGATATGGATTTGGTCGCCGGGATTCAGGTAGCCGTTCATATCGTTGTTGAAGTAGCCAATAATGTCCATGCCTTCCTGCTGGCAACGTGAAGCGTATGCCTCGCTGCCGTACAAGCCCATCTCCTCACAACCGTAGGCGCAATAGACGATGCTGTATTCAAATTCGTATTGTGTCAAAATACGGGCACTTTCAAGCACGCTGGCCACACCCGTGGCGTTGTCATCGGCACCGGGAGCAGCACCACCACTCATGGCCTGATATGAGAACGAATCGAAATGGCTACCGCAAACCACGTATGTATTAGGATAGAGCGTACCACGCTGTATACCAATGACATTGGGAGCAGCCTGACCACTACCCAGCCAAGTGTTGGCATAAAATGCCTGTTGTTCCACTTCGAGGCCCAAGGCTTGCATACGGCCTGCAATCCAGTCGGAAGCGGCAAAGGCATTGTCGGAGTTCCACAAACGTTGGCCATAATCCTGCAAGTGCTGCACGGTGGCTTCCAATGAGTCCATGTTCACTTGGTTCAGCATCTCACGGATGCGCGGGTCTTCCTCCGTCACCACGGGGAAATCGCGGGTCAATTTAGGCAAAGCCGCCTTCTTGTTGAAGATGGCCACGGCACCATCATTTTTGTATGGCATTGTTGCGCCTCTAACAATCACATAATCATCGGTTTGCAGCAAGGCATCCTTCCCTTGAAGATAGGTCGGTTGCGCCGTTTTAGGGCAATACACCAAAGTATATACTTCATTATTAGCAAAGGCCTGCGAATCAAGCAGAACCATCGTCTGACCATCAAAACGTTCCGCCGTGGCGAAAACTTCGAAATCCGTGTAGTAATGCACGGTCAGATTGGGGTCAGCGAAATGCTTCTCCAACTCGGCCCGACCCGAATAGGAAATCCTGACAAAATCTTTAGCCATCACAACGGATGACATCGTCAAAGCGAGTAAAAAAATGCAAATTCTTTTCATTTCAGTAATGCGTTTATTTGTGACAAACTTTTTTATTTTAGGTGACAAAAATAGGAAAAAAATAACACACATCGAAAAACAAACAAAGAATGTCAAAAGACTATATGGACACTCATCCTCAAGCTCTTGACATTCTTGACATTACGATAACCTGGCCCAAATCGGAGTCAGTTCGTCATTTCGGATAAACCTCGCCCTTAGCAGCCTTCAACGTGTTTTGAAGCAGCGAAACGATAGTCATCGGTCCAACGCCACCAGGTACGGGCGTGATTCTCGAGGCCACTTTATAGACTTCGTCATAGTCTACATCGCCCAAAATCTTGTAACCCTTCGGGTTAGTCGGGTCGTCAATGCGGTGGATGCCCACGTCAATGACGACTGCACCGGGCTTCACCATGTCGGCAGTCACAAAGCCTTGTTTGCCGATGGCGGCAACAAGAATGTCCGCATTGCGGCAAATGTCGGGCAGGTTTTTGGTGCGGCTGTGGCACAAGGTGACGGTCGAGTCAATACCCTTGCGCGACATGAGAATGGCCATCGGCGTACCCACAATGTTGGAGCGGCCCAACACGACCACATTCTTGCCAACCGTCTCAATGCCAGAGCGTTTGATGAGTTCCATGATGCCGTTGGGCGTGGCTGGAATGTAGCAAGGCAAGCCCAACATCATGCGACCAGCGTTAATGCTCGTGAAGCCGTCCACGTCCTTTTTGGGGTCAATGGCGTTGATGACCTTGTTCTCGTCAATCTGTTTGGGCAGCGGCAGTTGGATGATGTAGCCGTTGATTTCGGGGTCGTTGTTAAGGAATTCGACCATGTCGAGCATCTCCTTTTCCGTCGTCGTAGCGGGCAGGCGATACACCGATGAGGTCATGCCCACCGAGTGGCAGGCTTTCTCCTTCGAGGCCACGTAAGTTTTGCTCGCGCCGTCGTCGCCCACGATGACCGCCGCCAAATGCGGGGCAGGTTTCCCGTGGTCAATCATATCGGCCACCTCAGCGGCTATCTCTTTTTTAATCTGTTCAGAGATTATTTTACCATCAATAATTTTATCCATCGTATTGAATTTTTGAATTTTAAATCTTGAATTTTGAATCAACGGCGTTTCATCGCCCCCGCCATGCGCATCAGTTTCTTCCCGCCACCAGTGGTCATCATGCGCATCATCTTCGAGGTTTCCTCGAACTGCTTCACGAGGCGGTTCACTTCAACGATTGAGGTGCCGCTGCCGTCAGCGATGCGCTTGCGGCGTGTGCCGTTCAGCAATTTCGGGTTTTCGCGCTCTTGGGGTGTCATCGAATAGATGATGGCCTCAATGCTCTTGAAAGCGTCGTCGTCGATTTCCTCGCCCTTCATGGCTTTGTCCATGCCGGGAATCATGCTGGCGAGTTCCTTCAGGTTGCCCATCTTCTTGATTTGCTGGATTTGCTTCAGGAAGTCGTTGTAGTTGAACTCGTTCTGTGCCAATTTCTTCTGCAACTTGCGGGCTTCTTCCTCGTCGAATTGCTCTTGTGCGCGTTCCACAAGGCTGACGATGTCGCCCATGCCGAGGATACGGTCGGCCATGCGCTTGGGATGGAACACATCGAGCGCGTCCATCTTCTCGCCAATACCGACGAACTTGATGGGCTTCTCCACCACCGTGCGGATGGTGAGAGCCGCACCGCCACGGGTGTCGCCGTCCAACTTGGTCAGCACCACGCCGTCAAAGTCGAGGCGGTCATTGAAGGCCTTGGCCGTGTTCACGGCATCCTGACCCGTCATCGAGTCCACCACAAACAAGGTCTCGTGAGGATGCACCTTTTCCTTGATGTTAGCGATTTCATTCATCATCTCCTCATCGACGGCCAAACGACCGGCAGTATCGATAATGACCACATTTTTGCCCTGACTGCGGGCATGGTTGATGGCGTTTTGCGCAATCTGCACAGGATTTTTGTTGCCTTCTTCGCTATATACCTCAACCTCAACCTGTTGACCCAACACCTTCAACTGCTCAATGGCAGCAGGACGGTACACGTCGCCAGCCACCAACAGCACTTGCTTGCTGCGCTTACGCTTCAGATAGGAGGCCAACTTGGCGGAGAAAGTGGTCTTACCGGAACCTTGCAGACCTGCAATGAGGATGATGCTCGGTTGGCCTTTCAGGTTGATGTCGACAGCATCGCCGCCCATCAGTTCGGCCAACTCGTCATGCACAATCTTGACCATCATCTCGCCCGGCTTCACCGAGGTAAGTATCTCTTGTCCAAGGGCTTTCTCCTTGATGTTGTTGAGCAAGGCGCGACGGATTTCCTTCATCGTGTCGGCCACGTTCACTTCGGTGATATAGGCCTGTCCCTTAAGGACTTTGAACGAGCGTTCTAGTTTTTCGCTTAAACCTTCAAACATAATTCTCAAAATTTGGGTGCAAAAATAGGAAAAAAAGATGAACGAGAGGAATATCCGTATCAGTTATCAAGTTTTTCTCGGCAACTCTCGACACGACTATTTCCAAAATGGAAACAGTCACTGTTTTGGGTGGTTATTTCCATTTTGGAAAAAACCACTAATCCATCTCAACGGCAGTTATTGCAAAATTTGCAACAACTGAAGAATATCGGGATTTCCGATTTTTCTAAAATACAATAGCATGAACTTGTCGGAAATTCCGACAGGTTGCTTTTTCTCAACTCTTTAGATGACTGTTGCATTTTTTGCAACTGTCATTGTTTTCAGTTATTTCCATTTTGGAAAGAACTGTCTCATCACCATTTTTTAATTGGCCTCTGAACCAACTCCCGATGAAATCACATCTACGACACTCTCCAAATACTTATACAAAAGGGTCTTTCCTTCACACAAGCAATCAATTTCACTTACATTATCGCCATCACTTGCAATAAACGAATAGTACGGACAACCACCATTGCAGATATAAAAGTACTTGCAATTCTTCTTTTCACAAGCATTTATCGCTTCTACTCTTTGGTCTATCAATTTGATCATTGTTTCAGATGATGGCGATAGTATCTCTTTGATGGGTCGTTTTTTGATATTGCCCAAAATCATATTGTTTGAACCTGTAAATTTGGGACAATTATACGCATCTCCATTTGGAGTTAAGGCTATGAAATTCGTCAAGCACCTGCCTCCAAAAGTACATATCGTATTATGATTTGGACATTTTGTCTCTAAGCATTTGATAATATCATTAATGGTACGCGGAATGGGTTCCACTTTACCCTTTTCAACCCAACCATTAAACTCCGAGATAAAGTATCTTGCATAGTCCTCATTAGATAATGCAATTTCTTTGTCTTTTACCCTATTCTTGGAGTAGTAAATATAAGGATTGCTGTGGAATGAATAGACTCCCTGCCCTTGGAAAAAGTCAAGCATTTCTTTCTCATGGCCAAGATTGTTTTTTGTTATCGTGCTGATAAACCCACAACTACCACCTTTATCTTCAATGTATTTTCGTGTCCGTTGAACATTTTGAAACGATGGCTTATCTCCATTGGCAGGGCGGTTGTGATTATGGATTTCTTCTGTTCCATCTATTGTTGTAGAAATGTCAAAATCATTTTTCATTAGAAAGTCTATTAATTCGGTATCAAATAGATTTCCACTTGTTTGGACACCGTTTTCGTATGGTTTCGTAGCATATTTTTTCTGAAACTCAACTACTTTTTTATAAAAACTCAAGCCCACCAACATCGGTTCCCCACCTGTCCACTCAAATGTAATATATTCGTGTTTAGTTTCAAAGGCTTGTTTTATTGCCTCTTCCAATAGGTTCGTTTGAAAAGTAGGCACATCACCATGAGACCCTTTCGCAAAACAATATCTACATGAAAGGACACATTTGTCTGTCAATTGGAAAATGACATTCAACCCCGTACATTCATTTAACCTTGATAAGTATTCTTCTCTTGTCATAACAATACTGTTTTAGAGGGCGCAATTATTATGCGCCCTCGGTTTTCATTATCAATTTGGTGGACATGTAGTCACTGGAGATTGTCTATCCGTATGAACATCGGAATGGTATTGGTTTCCTCCATTATTTGTATGCCTATTTCTTGCAGGCGTATTATCATGACTATTTGAATGAGGGATACATTGATTTCCGCTATTATAAGCAGACCTATCACTATGATAGTTACTGTGATATACATTGTCATGATTATCAGTATGATTTGCCGGCCTATCAACATGACTATTTGTATGATTTGGAGAGAATTCATCCATACCTTTCGTGAAGTCAGTAGTCAAAAACTTGACCACCTCATTGTTAACAAGATTACTATTGCTAATCTCACTAACATCAGTATTAATGCTTTTTGATACTTTGTTTTCTTTGACCGGCTCCGCATTTGCTACACCTATTGAAAGCAAGCATGCAGGAATAGCTATGCCAAGTTGTTTGGCGATTTTTTTGAATTCGTTGTTCATTTTCTAATTAGTTTTAATTGTTATCGATAACTTCGTTTCGTACCTCCGTTTCAGAACTGCACATAAAAAAAGCGCGGCACTTTTCGCCTTCATTGGTCGTTCTGAGGTCTTCGACTACCTACCATTTCCAATTACAACGATTAAGCCCACGCCAAACTGCGGGAGCGTCGTTGCTTTACTCTGGAAATGGTTTTGAAAGTGTCGAAGTTTCAGAACAACCAGATTAAGCTACTTCGCTTTTTCCTATTCTATGATGTGCATAAATTAATTATGCGGTTTGTTTCATAGGCATTCTATTTTGTTAATACTTACTTTTCGTCAATAATTCGGGTACAAAGATACAGCTTTTTCTATATTTTACTGGAGATTTATTGCATTTTCACTTCAATCCTTCAAACACCCCACCGGAACAAACGCCGTCATCCCGACAATACGGAAAACATTTATTATTGCCAAAATGAATATAAACAACAATAATTCAATAAATTACAAAAACTTCAATTCTTCCATTCGGCGAATTGGCGGATTTTTACTCGGCAAGTTGGCGGATTTTTGTTCGGCGAGTTGGCGAAATTTTCAAAACACAAAAGAATAATTCGCCATTCCATCAAATTGTTGTACTTTTGTCTGCTCAAATAAGATGGACTGCTTCGTGCCTCGCAGTGACGCAAAGCGACAAGGAAGTCTCGAAGTCCCGCGTCCCGAAGTCCCGAAGTCAAAAAACAAAGAATCATGATTAAAGAGAACCTATTGAAAATAAAGGCGACGCTGCCCAAGTCGGTGACCTTAGTAGCCGTCAGCAAGACCAAGCCTGTCAGCGACTTGCAGGAAGCCTACGATGCCGGTCAGCGCGTTTTTGGCGAAAACCATGCTCTTGAAATGCGCGACAAGCATGAGGCACTGCCGCAAGACATCCAATGGCATTTCATCGGCCACTTGCAGACCAACAAAATCAAATACATCATCCCTTTCGTCACGCTCATCCATAGCATCGATTCGGCCAACCTACTCGAAGCCGTCAACAAGGAAGCCAAAAAGCACGACCGCATTGTGGATTGCCTGCTGCAATTCCACATCGCGCAAGAGGAAACCAAATTCGGCCTTGACATGGAAGAAGTCCGACAACTGCTTGATTCAGAATCCTTCAAACAGATGCAAAACATCAGAATCTGCGGTGTGATGGGCATGGCCACCTTCACCGACGACGAGGACGAAGTGCGCAAGGAATTCAAGCACCTGAAGGCGATTTTCGACACCCTGAAACACGATTATTTCGCTAACCAGCCGCAGTTCAAGGAGATTTCGATGGGCATGTCGGACGACTATCCGATTGCCGTTGAGGAAGGTGCGACGATGGTGCGTGTGGGCAGCAAGATTTTTGGAGCAAGAAACTATAATTAATGCGGAATGCAGAATGCGGAATGCGGAATAAAGAGAACGGCTATGGGAAAAGAGAATGATAATGTTATCAAAAGGAAAAGTAGGGATTTTGCCATTGACATAATCAATTTGTATAAATGGTTGTGCGAAATTCAGCATGAATATATCATGTCCAAGCAATTGTTGAGATCAGGGACAAGCATTGGTGCCAATGTGGCTGAAGGGGTTCGAGGACAAACCCAACCTGACTTCTATGCCAAGATGAACATTGCTCTAAAAGAAGCAAACGAAACCAGTTATTGGTTAGATATACTTCATGCTACAAACTATCTGCCAGACAATAAGTTTGAACCTATCAACTCTACTTGCGAAGAAATCATCAGAATATTAGTAGCCATAACAAAAAACCAGAACAAATGATTAACCCTCTTATGCATCGCCTTGCGCCCATTCCGCATTCCGCATTCCTAATTCCGAATTAAAAATGATATGACTTCTTTAATACCTATATTATTACTCGCCGTCGGTTTCGTCGCCCTCATTTTGGGTGCGAACTGGCTCGTCAATGGAGCTACGAGCGTAGGCATTCGTGCGAAATTGTCGCCGCTCATCATCGGCTTGACCATTGTGGCCTTCGGCACTTCGTTGCCTGAAATGATTGTGAATGTGTTCTCGTGCATCAAAGGCAGTCCGGGCTTGGCCATCGGCAACATCATCGGGAGCAACACGATGAACATTCTGCTCATTCTCGGTGTGAGCTCGCTCATCTGGCCCATCGACGTGAGCCGCGTTTCCATCCGCCGCGACATCCCCGCTGGTTTTTTGGCCACGCTTGCCATCACTCTGATGGCCAATTATTTCTTCACGGGTCAAGCACGCACAATCAACTGGATGGAAGGCCTCGCACTGTTGCTGATGGGTTTCGCCTACCTGCTGCTGACCATGCTGAAAAACAATCCACAAGAGGAAACCGAAGACATTCAGGAAGCCATGCCGTGGGGAAAGACCATTCTTGCACTAATTGCCGGAATCATAGGACTTTACATCGGCGGAGAATTGGTTTCCCGCAACGCGCAAATCTTGGCAAAACAATGGGGCATGAGCGAGAGCACCATTGGCTTGACTGTGGTGGCTACAGCCACTTCCCTCCCCGAACTCATCACCTCCATTGTGGCCGCGCTGAAGAAAAACTCAGGCATTGCCATCGGTAATGTATTGGGTTCCAATATTTTGAATATCTTCATGGTGTTGGGCATCAGTGCGCTCATCACGCCGTTGCCTTTCGACCCGATGATGAACAAGCAATTGATGATTCTCTTCGCCGCCAACATCCTTATGCTGTTGTTCGTCTTCACGGGCAAAGGCCGCAAAATCTCCCGTTGGGAAGGAGCTTTGCTCACTTTAGGCTATGTCGGGTTCATGTGGTTTTCGCTGGTGATGCGATAATATCTCATGCAGTATTTTTCTCACGCTGAATGCGCAGAACCATGTGAAGCGCAAAGCGACGAAAATGAGGCGACCGATAAGATTCCCATGATTCCCATAATTCTGCGTGAAACAAAAAAAGACCCGCCACAAAGACGAGTCTCTTCCGTTTTTCATCTGATTCCCAATCAATCAGCCAATTGGAAGGCGGTCTTCACGGCCTCGTAGTTGCTGTAGTCCACATCGCTGCGGTGGCTGTATACCGAGGCTTCAATGGCCACAATCTTGAAATCGTGGTTTCCTGGACGAGCGCCATCAAAGAAATCGCTTTCGGTCCAGAACAGGCGCACTCCGCCATCGTTCAACGTTGCAACTTCAATGGAGGCCGCGCAATTGATGGTTTCGCCCTCTTGGGTCACATCCTCATAGTAATAGGTCAGCGGCACTTGGCTCCAGGCACCGTCCACATCCATGTAAA
Organism: uncultured Bacteroidia bacterium; assembly: GCA_902782455.1. Lineage (GTDB taxonomy): Bacteria > Bacteroidota > Bacteroidia > Bacteroidales > F082 > Limimorpha. The sequence goes on from CACZNA010000001.1 coordinate 25,073, forward strand.
CGAGCACCGCGCCGTAGTTGTAAACATTGTTGTTGATGGCCGGATAGTCGATTTCCACCATCCATTGGCAGTTATTCACCCATTGCCAATCGGCGGAGCGAACCGTTACGGTCGAGGAGGCCACATTGGCATTGCCATCATTTCCAGCTGGGCCTTGAGGGCCTTGAGGACCCATCGGTCCCATCGGACCACGGCACGAAGCCAAAAAAGCAACTGCCAAAACCGTCATGCAGATAATACTTAACTTTTTCATTTTTAGAGATTTTAAATTATTAAACTTAAATTTGATTTTCATTTTACGCTGCAAATTTACTACAAATATCTTGCCGAAATGTTCCACATCGAGAAAACAATCTCAAAAAAACGTAATTTTGCGGCATGAAAAACCGAAACTACATTGTTCATTTGGCCGGCATCGTTGCCATGATTTTTTGGGGAATGTCATTTGTATGGTCCACGCAAGTGTATGAAAACCTGAATCCTACGGCGACCATTTTCCTGCGTTTGGTGGTGGCCACCATCTTCCTCACCGCGATACTTTTCGTGTTTCGCCTCAACGAGAAAGTCAAGAAAGAGCACTTGGGGCTTTTCGCTTTGGCGGCCATGTTCGAACCGTTCCTCTACTTCATTTTCGAGGGCTACGGGCTGAAAAACACCTCCCCCATCATCGGTTCGGGCATCATCGCCATGATTCCCTTGGTGACGCCCATCGCGGCGCGTATCTTCCTGAAAGAGAGACTCACGCCGATGAACATCGTGGGTTTCATCACCTCTTTTGTCGGCGTTATCGTGCTGCTACTCAACAAAAACCTCGAGTTCACCGCCTCGCCCAAAGGCATCCTGTTCCTGTTTGGAGCCGTTGTGGTGGCCGTGGGCTATTCCATCGCGCTCATCAAACTGACCAAACTCTACAAACCACTGACTATCACTTGGATACAAAACATCATCGGGATGATTTACTTCATTCCAGTGGTGTTCATCATTGAGCGATTCGAGCCGTCCAATTTTGCCAATGTGGGAGGCTACATCGTGCCATTGGTTTGCCTTGGCGTGTTTTGCAGTTCCGTCGCCTACGCTTTATGGGCCTTCACTTTCAGCAAGTTAGGCGCATCACGAGCCAACGTCTATTCCAACCTGATTCCCGTGTTCACGGCCATTTTCAGTTATTTCATCATCCACGAAGCATTGACGGCGAACAAAATTATTGGCATTTTGGTGGTCGTGGTGGGATTGGTGCTGTCGCAGATGAGGACAAAGGACGGAAGACTGAGGACGAAGGACAGAGGACAGGGGATGGAAAACAAAGAACAAAACTTTGATAATTAACAATTTAATATAAAACATTATGCGCCCATTTGAGGAATTAAGGATATGGCAAGATGCACAAGACATTGCATTAGCAATTTACGCTTTGCAAAAGGACAATAAGGATTATGGCTTTCGTGACCAAATTCAACGTGCTTCCATTTCCATTTCCAACAACATTGCTGAGGGTAGTGGATACAACTCAGACAGAACGATGATTCGTTACTTAAGAATTGCTCGTGGCAGTTGCAACGAAGTAAGAAACATGGTGTATCTATGCCTGAAACTCGGTTATTGTTCCGAAGAAACAGCGTTGGAGCTAAACAAAAAATGCAAATCACTTTCCAATGCTATTGGTGCCTTTATCTCTTATCTCGAAAACAATAAAGGACATAGAACGGAAGACAAAGAACGAGGAACAATGTCCCAAGTCCTAAGTCCCAAGTCCTAAGTCCCAAGTCCTAAGTCCTAAGTCCCAAGTCCCAAGTCCTAAGTCCTAAGTCCCAAGTCCCAAGTCCATGATTACCAGCAAAGCCAACCCAAAAATAAAGAACCTCGTCAAGTTACAAAAGGCCTCAGAACGCCGCGAGCAAAACCGAATCCTCATCGAAGGACAACGCGAGATTGAACGCGCCCAAGCCTGCGGTTTTGAGATTGAGCAGTTGTATGTCTGCGAGCCGCTGTTGCGTTCACCTATTAATATTAAAGCCGAGTTCACAGAAACCGTTTCAGAAGACGTTTTCGACAAAATCGCCTACCGCGAGGGCAGCGATGGGCTTTTGGCCGTGGCCATACCCAAATACAAGAGCCTCAGCGAGTTTCAACCCAAGAAAGACGCTTTGGTTATCGTGTTGGAAACGGTCGAGAAGCCCGGCAACCTCGGTGCCGTGATGCGCACCGCCGATGCCGCTGGCGTGGATGCCGTCATCGTGGCCGACCCCGCCACCGACCTTTTCAACCCCAACGCGATACGGGCAAGCATTGGTTGCATTTTCAGTGTGCCGGTCTATGCCTGCTCCACTGAGGAGTGTATCAAATGGCTGAAAAATAACGAAATAACCATATATTGCACCTACCTCAAGGCCTCCATCGACTACCTTGATGCCGACTTCTGCAAAGCCTCCGCCCTCGTCATGGGCACCGAAGCCACGGGCATTTCCGAGGCTTGGGTCGAAGCCGCCGACCAAAACATCATCATCCCCATGAACGGCATTGCCGACTCGCTCAACGTGTCGGTGACCACCGCCATCGTCACTTTTGAGGCCATCAGACAACGCCGTAAACCATGAAAAAGGATTATTTCCTACTGCATCTTTCCGTGTTCATCGCGGGTTTCACGGGCGTTTTGGGTCGCCTCATCACCTTGGATTCGGCCATTTTGGTATGGTGGCGCATGGCTGCGGCGGCGGTGATAATGTTCGTTTATTTGCGAATCGTAGAGACGCACGGCCGTGCGTCTCTACAACGATTCAAATTCAGGGATATGTTGCAGATGGGCGGCGTGGGAATGTTGCTTTGTCTGCATTGGGTGTTTTTCTATGCCTCCATCAAGGCCAGCAACGTCAGCATTGGCGTGGTGTGTTTTTCATTAGTCGGGTTTTTCACGGCCTTGTTCGAACCCATCATCAACAAACACCGTTTTTCGGGGCGCGAATTTTTGTTCAGCCTGCTCACCATCCTCGGCATCTATCTCATTTTCCATTTCGATTCACGCTATCGCTTGGGCATTGCCTTGGGCGTGGTTTCATCAGCCTTGTATGCGCTGTTTGCCATTGCCAATCAAAGGGTTGGGAAACATTACGAGGCCAAGAACATGCTGCTTTGGGAGATGGTCGGCGGCCTCATCGGACTGACCTGCCTGATACCTTTATATAATATGTTCATCCCTGTCGGACGGCTTTATCCCGTCGGGATGGACTATGCCTATCTCGCCTTCATGGTCGTGATTTGCACCATTGGGCTTTGCCTGCTGCAAATCATTGTCTTGCAGAAGATTCCAACCTTCACCGTCAATCTGACCTACAATTTGGAACCCGTCTATAGCATCATCCTATCGATGTTCATTTTCAGCGAATACAAGGAATTGAATTTCTCGTTTTGCATTGGCATTGCGCTGATAATACTGTCAGTTTTGTTACAAACCTATTATGAAATCAAAAAGCGTAACGCCTGAACTCAAAAGTTTATTATAATCTGTTGATTTCCATCAATGAAAGACCAGTTATTTCAGCAATATCATCAACAGCAAACCCTTTTGATTTCATCTTTCGAGCAGTCTGGAGTGCATTTGAGTATTGGGTGTTTTCCATCTCCACAAATTCAGTCGCTTCACTTTCCCATTCATCCCAATCTATTTCGGACAAATACCTGTCAACTTGTTGCCTCAATGGCGTGATGTCGTTTGAAGCCGTTTGCCACAAATCTGTGTTCGAAACTTGAGCATAGCCATGAACCAGCACATTACGCATTTTGACGATCAAACGCCATGGCAATTCCGCATGTTTTTCCTTGAAATCCCGAGTCAACATATTGGCAGCTTCACCAATAACCTCCACATTTTTCATCACCGAATAATAAACGCGAATGTCACCAACGAACTCATCAAAAGTGATACCCTCAATGATTTTCTCCACATTCAAGGCATATTGCCTGATGTCCTCCAAACGGCCTTTGTCCCTTTTATGCTCTCTCATAAATCAGTTTTTTGTCATTGTTTACACTTTCAACAGCCCACGGACGAAGCGTTCCGTCTTCAACAAGGTCAACTTCACGTCCCAACAAATCTTCAAGATCGAGTTGCATACTTGCGATTTTGAGCAAACCGATTGGCTGTTTTCGGTCATACTGAACAAGTATGTCCATATCGCTCCAAGGTTTTTCCTCACCTCTTGCATACGACCCGAAAAGCCAAGCCTTTAAGACAGGCTGGGTCTTAAAGTAATTGGCAATGAGCAAAATCAATGTTTGGGTTTGCGCACTCATTTTTATCCGATTTTCAAATTAGATGCTGCAAAGTTAGCATTTTCCAGAAACAATTGCAAATGATTTCACTTCACAGAATCCAATTTCACTCTCACAAACACCGGATAATGGTCCGAAGGATTGTGCCGAATGTAGGTGTCGAACGAGATTTGCTGTGGCGCATCAGAGGCCTTGATGTTGTCGTCAGGGTCATCATCGGGTGTCCAATAACTGTCGGTGAACACGCCGTAGGCCTCTACTTTCGCGCTTGGCGACACAAACACATGGTCGATGCGGCTAGTGGTGAAGTAGTTGGTTTTGAAGGCATTGAACGTTCCGTTCTCCGCAAAACGGATGCGCGCGGCATCGTAGGAATCCTTCAGCAAGCCTGAATTGGTGAAAATCGTGTAAATCTCATCGTTTTGGTCCACGTTGAAGTCGCCGGTGAGGATGACGGGCTCGCCTTGGGCAATTTCGCGAATCTTGGCCACGACCAACTTGGCCGCCTCGCGCCGCGCCACCACGCCCACATGGTCCATGTGGAGGTTGAAGAAATAGAACACTTTTTCTTGGTATCTCGGTCCGCGATTGAACAAGCCTCTGCGTTGGTTCAAGTCGAGAACCTTTGCGCTGAACTTGCCCCAAGTGCAGATACGGATGCAGGCCGCGTCCCAACCCAAGCCGGGTTTTTCGGGCGTTTCGCTGAGCCAGAAATCGCCATGGTTGAGAAGTTGGAGTTTGTCTTTCTTGTAGAAGATGGCCTCGTGCTCGCCGCCACGCTCGCCATCGTCGCGCCCGATGCCGATGTAGTCGTAGCCGTCGAGGGCATTTTTCATGTCTTGGAGTTGTTCCCAAAGCACTTCCTGAGTCCCGAAAATGTCGGGCGACATAAAGTTCACTTGGTCGCAGATGACTTGACAGCGTTTCTGCCAATGTTCGCCCTGCACGCTGTCGTTCCAGTTCTTGTAACGAATGTTGTAGGAGCCGACTAGCATTTGCTGGGCGGAGAGTTGGAGAGATGCCACAATGATAAAGGCAAAAAGGAGGAGTTTTTTCATAGGAAATAGATTTTATTGCAGCAAAAGTAGAAAAAACTTTCGCTCAAAACAAAAATGCTAATATTTCTCTAACTTATTATACCAACTTCCAAAAACGAACATCTCCTCACAGAAAGCGAAGCCCTCACTTTCATAATACTTTTGCAGATGCGGTTTATCCTTGTCAACAAGAAGCGTGACCTTGGAGAAGCCTTTGTTTAAGGCGAAATCCACACGGTCGCGCATCAGCATCCTTCCAATGCCAGCACCCCTGTATTCGGGAAAAATGGCCATACTATCTAAATAGAATTCACCCGGACCAGTTTCCATCGCATTGCGACTCAAATCCATACCAGATGTTTGCTTCACAAGGCCGAAAGTCTTTTCACGCATCCTTGCATAACGAGCGCCATCGTAAGCCACCAAAGCCCCCACCCTTTTGCCATCGGCCTCGGCTATGCGCGTGTTGCAATAACTATATAAGGTGTCGCCTATACGGCAAATCTCAATCAAATGCTCATAAATGCCTCGCTGCTCATCTGGAAGCGTTGCATCAAGGTCAAGCATATCAATACCCGCCAAAACCACTCGGGCAATGAATGGAGCATCATCCAATGTGGCATCTCGAAGCTGAACTATGGAAATCGCAGGTTGCATTAGCGTAATTTATTCCTTTGATAATGAGGTGCTACGATGATAATAAAAAAGACCAGCGACACCAGCACCGAGGCCGATGCCACCAAATAAGCCGTCGAAAAAGAGAAATGCTCCGCCAACATTCCACCAGAGAAAATGCCGATGCCAAGGCCCAAATCCCAAGTGGTGAGATAGGTGGAAGTGGCCGTGCCCCGCTGGGCGTTGGTGCCAAGGTTGATGAACAAGGCATTGAACGACGGGAAAGCTGCCCCGAAACCCAAACCACAGCACAAAGCAATCAACAGGAAAGCCACGGCAGTGTAGTTGGTGCCCAAAGCGTTGCAATGGTGGCACATACCCAAACCGAACATAGCCAACACGACAATGCCCAAACCCAAAGCGATGGTTTGCGTCACCTTGCCCCTATCAACCATCTTGCCTGCAAACAAGCGCGAGGCAATCAACCCGACGGCATAGACAGTGAAGAACAAACCGCTGCTGATGGTCAAGCCCATCTCTTTGGCATAGAGGGCGATATAGTTGGAAATCTGTCCGTAAGCAAAGGCCAACAGCGTGAACGAAACGCCTGCCAACAGACCTTTCAACAAGATGAAACGGTCCAAGGAAATCGGAGGACGCTTGACAGGCGGGCGCACCCTATGCTTGATTTGGGTTGCGAAAAAGACCGCCAACAAACTGCAAGCCATACAACCCAAAAAGATAGCATTGAAGCTAAAGTGCTCATACACAAACAGTCCCGTCATCGGGCCGACCGCCATTGCAATGTTGTTGGCCACGCCATAATAGCCGATGCCCTCTCCCCTATGCTCCGACGGTACCACATCGATGACCAAGGTGTTGCCGCCCACCGAAGTGAGGCCAAAAGCAAAGCCGTGTACGATGCGGATGATTATTAATAAGGTGATGGTGGCAGCAAAAAGATAGCCGACAAACACTGCAGTAAAAATGGACAAAGCCAACACATACAAGGGTTTGCGCTTGAAGGTATCCATCATATAGCCCGAAAAAGGCCGCACCACCAAAGTGGCCAAAGTGTAGCACGAAATGACTGTTCCAATCACTGCATTGCCCGCCTGAAAATTCTCCATAATGAAGAAAGGCAGCACAGGCAGCAGCAGGTAGAACGAAAAGAAAAACAAGAAGTTGGCCGCGCAAAGGCAAAGGTAATTCTTGTTGAACAGTTTTTCTTCCATGACTATGGCTCGATTTCGGGTTGCAAAAGTAGTGAATTAAGGATTAAAACAGTGAGTTTCGGAAATTTTGTCATAAATTTTCACCTATTTTGTGCCTAATTCGGAAATTTTGTCATTAAAAACAAGTATTTTGGCCCGTTTTCGGCCTTGGCAAAGAATTTGACTAAGCCGTGTCGTCCGAGCGAAAGGAAAGGGACGAAGGAAGAAAAATGGATTGCTTCGTTCCTCGCAATGACGCGAAGCGACAACAATTAAACGAATAAACAATCAACAATTAAACAACAATAAAAATAGGAGATCAAAACCATGTTAGTAACTAGAAGAAACCAAGACTTCATGCCGACGCTGTTCAACGAACTGATGAACTGGAACGACACGACTTATTCAACCCCTCGCATGAACATCATGGAGACGAAGGACAACTACAAACTCGAACTCTGCATCCCCGGCCTCACGAAGGACGACGTGAAACTGAGCATCGACACTGAAGGCAACCTCGTGGTTGAAATGACCAAGGAAACCAAGAACGAGAAGAAGAATGAAGAGATGCGCTACCTGCGCCACGAGTTCTCGGTGGAACACTTCCGCCAGACCGTGATGCTGCCCGAGGACATCCACAAGGAGCAAATCAGCGCGAAGGTCGAAAACGGCATCTTGGACATCGTCATCCCGAAGGTGACTGTTGAAGAGAAGAAGCAGGCCGTGCAGACCATCGAAATCGGCTAAAGCCTTGCCAAAACAACCCCAAAAACGGGACGGAGCTTTCCGCCCCGTTTTTTTGTTGCCCCAAACGCGATTTCCGACACTTTTAATTCGTAATTTTGTCGCCAAATTAAAAAGCGTATGAAAAAAGCGTTACTTATCACCATTTTGGGCCTTTTCTGCTTCTTTCAGGCCTTTCCGCAAGACAAGAAGCCTTTCATTACCCTCGACAACCTGCAACTGAACACCCGGGCGGACTTCACCGTTGACTACAAATTCGGTCACGACACCATCGCTCCAAGCAGCGACCACGGTTTTGCAGGCAAATATCTGGTCGTGGCTTTGGACGGCACCATCGGCAGCAAGTTCAGCTACCACCTGCGCCAGCGCATCAACGCGCCCAACATCGGCTTTGCCAAGACCTTCTTCCAAGGCACCGACTGGGCTTACCTCAACTGGAACTTTACCGACAACCTTTTCCTTTCGGCGGGTAAACAGGTGGTGGCCATCGGCGGATGGGAATACGACACCAACCCCATCGATATTTACTATGGCACAGAGTTTTGGAACACCGTGTGCTGCTACGAGGTGGGTGCATCGCTCAACTTCAAGGACAACACGGGCAAGAACCATGTGCTTTTCCAAGTGTGCAACTCGCCCTTCATCAACCAAGCCATGCAGAGCATGTATGCCTTCAACCTGATGTGGTACGGCAACTTCAATCACTTCAAAACCACTTATTCGGTCAACCTGATTGAATACCAGCCCGGCAAATACATCAACTACATCGCTTTGGGCAACAAACTGCAATTCAAGGGTGTGGAGATGTATCTCGACATCACCAACCGTGCCTCCTTCCATCAGGAGCATTTCTTCGGGCAGGACATCACCGCCATTTTCGGCATCGGGGTTGACATCGGGTCGAAATGGATTGTGTTTGCCAAGGCCGGCTACGACTACAACAAAGCCCAACTGCCCAACACAGAAACCTACGACCAATACGACCATTACATCACGCCAGGCAAGAAAGTGAATTTCGAGAGCCTCGGCTTCGAGTTTTATCCTTTAAGCGACCGCAGCCTGCGCCTCCACCTCTGTGGATCGCACACCAATGTTGACGGTGCCAGCAAGTTCCAAGCCAACCTCGGCCTCACTTGGAAGGTCGACCTGCTTCACGCATTCATCAAAAAATAATTCGTCATGGCAAAAACGAAATACAACACCATCAAACGAACCACCACGTTCTATCACGACAGGGTGGAAAAAGTCTTCAAAAGCATTGAGGAAAAACTCAAGAAGCCCTTGAAATTCACCACAAAGCGCAGTTTCGAGGCCATCATTTTCCTTATCATCTTCTTCGCCTTCTTTGGGCTGTTGGCCTACAAAATGACCCTGCCCAAGATGCTGAACACCTTCATGCAGACGGCCTACCACTTGCTGCTCGAAACCGTGTTCTACATCATGGCCATCTGTGTGCTCATGGGCGCCATCAGCAAACTTTTGACCGAGTTTGGCGTGGTGCGTCTGTTGGAAAACCTCTTGCGCCCGCTGATGAGGCCACTCTACAACCTTCCGGGCGTGGCTGCCTTGGGTGCCATCATGACCTTCCTGAGCGACAACCCCGCCATCATCACCCTTGCACACGACAAGAACTTCAACCGCTATTTCAAGAAATACCAACTCGTTTCGCTGACCAACTTCGGCACGGCTTTCGGCATGGGTTTGGTTGTGGTTGCCTTTATGACGGGCTTAGGTTTCGGCAAAGGAGCCTTGATCGGCGTGGCTGGTGCGGTCATCGGAAGCATAGTTTCCACCCGATTGATGCAACGCTCCACATTGAAGGCCTATCCCGAATTGGACACCCCTGTTGATGAGGAATTTGGCGGCGACGAGCAACAAATTTCGTTCAAGACGGAAGGCGGCGTGTTCATGCGTTTCCTCAATTCGCTTTTGGACGGCGGCAAGGACGGCGTGAGCATCGGTTTCGCCATCATTCCGGGCGTGCTTTGCATCTCCACCATCGTAATGATGCTCACCTTCGGCGCTTCGGGCGCAAATGGTGAATATATGGGCGTGGCCTACGAAGGTGTGCCCGTCATCAGTTGGGCGGCCAACAAAATCAACTTCATCTTCGAATGGCTCTTCGGCTTCCAGGACGGTGCCCTCATCTCCTTCCCCATGACGGCTCTCGGCGCAGTGGGTGCCGCCATCGGTTTGGTGCCGCGTTTCATCACTGAAGGCATCATCGACAACAATGCCATCGCTGTGTTCACGGCTATCGGAATGTGCTGGAGCGGTTTCCTCAGTACCCATGCCGCCATGCTCGACAGCCTTGGCTACCGCAAACTCATCGGCAAGGCCATCGGCGCACACACCATCGGCGGACTCATGGCCGGCATTTCGGCCCACTGGCTATTTGTTTTGCTGGCTTGGGTATTTTAATCAAATTTGTAGAGGCGGTGTGCATACCGTCTTTACTGTGAAAATTCGGAGTTGTATTCCGAAAATTACTATTTGTGCAGCAAAATAATTACTGCCGATGACTCATTGGAAACTAACGCAAGAAGTTCTTAATGAAGATCTTTGATGTTGACATTCCAAATTAATTGTTGAGTCGTTGCAACTTAGAGATAGGCTCACTTTGGTGATGCTTTCGAGCATCTTATCATTCAAGAGATTATAGGATGATTGTCGTTTCCTTCTACCCCAATCCGCGGCTATTCAATGAAGTGGAAATGTGGCCTGCCAAGCAATTCCTTGAGCAACTTTGGGCAGGGAAAATCTATTAAGTAGATGACATAATAGACTGCAAGACTCCGAGACTGCGGGACTCCGAGTCAAAACAAATACCCTAAGTCTCGTGTCACAAGTCCCGAAATCAAAAGGTATTGCAGTTTAATTTTGAACACTTACTTAAAAGGCCAGCTAACAACTTCATCATCGATCGGCTTAGTATATGAACATACCCTAATAGCACAAAAAAAAGCGACCAGAAAGCCGCTTTTTCATGAGTAATATATCAAACACTGTCTTACGACTCACTCTTTTTCTTTCCACCGAAGCTGTAGCTCAGGTTGAAGCGCAGCGTGTTCTCCAAGGGGTTGGCGCCCACCGTACCCGAAACGGGGATGAGGTAGGAAACATCAAGGCCGAACACGTTGTAATGCAAGGCGGCACCAGCGGTGACATACTTACGGTTACCCTTCAACGCAGTCTCGTTGAAATAACCAGCACGTACTGCAAAGATATTATTGTACCAATACTCAATACCGACACCGATGTTGACTTCGCAAAGCTCTTCGTAGAACTTGCCAATGTTGTCATACTCATTCGTGATGGTATTATACGCAAAGCCAGGGGCATCGTAGAACGAATGAAGCATACCCGTAACCACAGCCACATCGTTATCCATACCGTAGAGAATTTCGCCCGTCTGTTGGTCTCTGACAGGCGGCGTAGGCACTAACAGTTTGCTGAAGTCGGCGGTGAAAGCCAATGAGTTGTATTCGTCGATGTCGATACCGAGGCCTGCACCCAAGCGGAGCGTGGTCGGGATGAAGTCTTTCTTGTCTGACGAGGAGTTGTAAGCCATCTTACTACCAATATTGGTGATGGCTGCGCCCCAAGCGAAGTCGGCATCCACGCTACTGAACCACTCGACAGGGCGTTTGTAATAAACCGCAACGTCGGCGGCAACGGAAATACCCGGCTTGCTGTAGTCGCCAACACCTTGGGTCAGGTCGGAGTAGACGAAACGACCCGCAACGGCACCCGACAGATAATCACCCAACATACGCGAATACGTGGCATCGAAGGCCCACTCATTCGGGTTGTATTCACCGATCTTCGTGTTATGCTCGTCCCTAAACACAATCATGCCAGGGCTGAAATAACGCATGGTGGCGGCCACTGCCGAGCGCTCATTAATCTTATAGGAACCTGCCACGTAGAACAAGCCCATATCCTTCACCAAGGCTTGGAGCCACGGGCTGTAGCCTACGCCCACGTTCAACTTGTCCTGAAGGAATACATACTTGGCGGGGTTGTAATGCATCGAATACACGTCAGGTGAAGTGGCCACGCCGCAGTCGCCCATAGCACCTCCACGCGAATCGGGGTTGATGGAAAGGAATGGGGTTGCCGTGGTGATTACACGAGGCTGATACGCTTTCTGGCCAAACGATGATGCCGCAATCAAGACAAAGGCGGCAAGAAGGAGTCTTCTGATTTTCATATCCTATTTATTTGTGATTGTATTAACGTGCAAAAATAACGCTATTTCATTTTGCTTATTGCATAATGTTGAAAAAAATTTCTCATTGCTCATCGGCAGAGCACAACTCGCTGGCTCACCGAGCGCGAAAATCCGCTGTCGTCGGTTAAGGTGAGGCGATAAGTGTATATGCCGCTGCCCAAACGTTGCCCGCCTTGGTCGTGGCCGTCCCAACGCACAGGCTCAATGATTCCGCCAGTAGAGTTGACGCGCTTCGTGATACGGTCGACATGACGCCCCATCAAGTCAAAAATCTCAATGGTCAGGTCGAAGTCGCCGTCCTCGCCACCGTGCGCCAAGGTGAACCAAGTCTCTTCCGAGAAAGGATTGGGGAAGTTGCGAACCTGAGCGAGGAAGATGTCTTCGTCCTCACCCACCACAAGCCACAAACTTGCCTCGGAAGCATTGTCTTGTGTGTCCCAAACTTTCAAATTGAAGCTATAGGTGCCAGGAGCCAAGTCGCTGACAGGCAGCACCACACGACCACGGCGAAAATCGTCGACAGTCGGCTCATAGCAGTCGTTGAGCACCTTATTATTATATTCAGCCGCATTGCTGCCAAGCATGATATTGCGCCCTATGCTGAAATCGTAATGATAAATGCCTTGTGCGTCGTAGAGGTCGGCATAAAGTGTGCCATTCGACTCAACCACATCGCCATTGGCAAACGAGGGGTCGTTCCAATAGAACTTGATGGACGGGCCTTCGTTGTCGACCACCATCGCAGGATCGATGCCGCCCAAGGTCAGGTCGTCGAAATAGCCCATTGCATCTATGCCTCGGATGGAGTCGTAGGCATAGTAGCTGAAACGCGGTTCGCCGTTGTCGAGGTTGATGTCTTTTGGCACTTGGAACGACAAAGTGAAACGCCCATCCCTCACCATAACCTTTCCTCTATAAATAATGTCTTTATGGTACTTCACCGTCTTTGTTCCCAAGCCCTCCTTATTGTCATCGTATGCCACCTGCATGACAGTCTTCTTGTCGAACAAACGCACCCACATCTCGCCATTGAACTGCGAATCGAGCTGGCCTTGGTAATTCCTGATCTCGCCTTCCACATTGACCATGCTCATGGCATGAAGCGAAACCTCTTCAAAATCCACATTCTTTCCATTGATTTTCATGGTCTTCACATTTTCCTCGGGGACAGAAAGCCTCAGTGCTGGGTCACCAAACAGCACATGGCTGATGTTCAGACTCAAAGCCGTTGGCAGGGAGGAGTTATTCGAGAAATTGAGGTTGTTGGCTTTGGCCATCCTAACAATATCGCCCAAGCGCAAAGGCTTGCCTTCAGCATCACGCTGATAGAGCACGGCAGTCAGACATTTACCGATTCTCACGTTATAGATGCCAAAAGTAGGGCGACAAGTGGTTAGCATGGCGATGGCACCGCCATTGGGCAGCATGAAAAGCTGTTCGCCAGCCGAGCGGAGGGTCGGGTTGTCGTATTTCGAGAACTCACAAGTAGCGGTAAACACGAAAGGCATACGCTCAAAGTTAGTCAAAGAAGCAATTTCAGCCGTGCCGAAAATGCGCTCTTCCGCCAAAGCCGACACGCCGCCATGACCCGTATAGGTGAACGTCAAAAGACCTGCATCGATGGCTTGGAGCAAATCAGAGGTAACCTGTGGATAACGGTAACCCGACGAAGTGCTCACCCTTTGATAGGCACCGCAATATATCTTGTTGACATTCATCGCCGGCTCCGTCGTGTCCATAATGTACTCATAATCCTCGTTGTTCTTGACATAGTCGCTGGCATCGTTATCGGAGACAAACAGATGGTTGGCCTTCCATTCGCCATGATTGGACGAAAGGTTGGCGTAATGCTTGATTTTCAGCAGGATACTCTCAGCCTCTTCAGGCGTTGAGGCAGGAATTCTACCTACGCCCAAATCCACATGTCCTGTGCTGCCTTCACCCTCGCCATCGTCCATCAAGCCAAAGAAATCATCGGTGCAGAAGCTGATTTCGTGGTTGGGTTTCTCCTTCTGCTCGTAGCAAGGCACAAGGTTGAGTCCATAGCCTTTCAGGTCACGATAATCGAACGAGGCGCGACCGAACAGCGTCACATATTTCAAGTTGCCCGCGCTGCGATGATACACCATGCGGATGAAGTCGCGGATGCCCGTCGGGTCGGGAATGCCTGTCGAAAACTCATTGTAAATCTCCTTCACATCCACCACCTCGCTCAGCAGCCCGTCGTTCTCAGCATGAAAATCGGCCAACTCTTGCGCCTGTTCCCAAAGTCGACGGTCGGTGATGATAAGCATATCTGCATCCGTGATGCTGTGCAAATCCTGATTGGGCACAGCCGTCCACGACTCAATGGGCAAAGTCTCCGCTGGGTCGAACATGACATAACGCTTCTCGGCTTTACCGCCAATGGCAAACACGAAATTGTCGGCAGTCAAGCGCCCCAACTGCAACTCAGGAGACAAGGGATTGCTCACATCCCACAGCCAATGCCGACTTTCAACATTCTGAATCCAAATGGCACTCTTATCATGGCCCAACTGATTGGGTTTCAAGCGGAACAAAAACCTTTCGCCTACCCTTATCAGATGCCGCCAAGCGTAAATCTCGACATAATCAAGATAGAGCGTGGCCTTTGTTTCCTCTGGATTGATACTCAACGTGAGCCGAGCCGTGTCGCCCTCAAGGAAAAACTGCCCGTTTGAGTTGGCCAACACTCCATAATAGTTCTCGCCAGGTTTGGCTATGGTACCATTATTCACCAACAAATTATTGTTAATCTGCAAGTTGTAATGCATCATGCCCGACTTGTTGCGTCCCAACACCGAAGCATTGAAACTCAGCACTTTGTCGGTCGCCAAGTTGGGGAAAATGAAATCCAATTGCAATTCAGGGTCTTGCGCTGTCAGCATTTCACCAAACCAGTTGCGCCCAATGTTGAAAGGCGACATCAGTTCTTCCTCATGCCATTGGAAATCAGGAAATTCCGTAACGATAGTAGTGACATCCTCAATGTCAAGCGAAGGCTTCTCCTCCACTCTCAGCCCTTCGATGCCACTGTCGGGGCACAAGTAATAATAGGTGGTATCGCTGTAATAGTTGCGATTGCGCTCGTATTTGTCCCCACTGAGTTTCCAACGCGTCGACTCCTGACCGTAGAAAAGCACAAAGTCACCTTCATCAAAAGTTCCGTCTTCGGCACCGCTAACATAGAGTGCCATCTCCGTAAGGTCGTCGGGACGCGATTCGCCATTCTTTTCAGGCAAAGGTCCTGAAGGATTGCCAAAAACTCGTATCTGATTGGGGTTCAAAGCATTCATATCAATTCCCATGCTTTGCAAAGTGGCATAATCCAATTTGTAGACGCCTTCCTGCGCCACAGAAAGCTTGAACCAAGTGCCTTCATGCAAAACAGAATGATAGGCATTGTCCTGTGCCAAACCGAACTGAGCCGACAGCAACAAGACGAAGAGGGACAATATCGTCAATTTACGTTTTTTCATACTGAAAATCATTTACTTAATACTAATTTTGAAACCATCAAGGTGGTCTCGCCCTTGTCGTTGGTGGCCACGATGCGGTAGACATAGATGCCATTGCGCAAGGTTTCGCCATGGGCTCCCCTACCGTTCCAGCGTATCGGCGCAATGCGCGTTGAAGTGCCGGCAACGGTCTCGGAGAGCGTGGTCACCCAACGGCCCATGATGTCATAGATATAGATGTCAACTTTCAGGTTGTTGCCAACTTGGTTGTGGTCGAAGGTGAAACAGGTCTCATCGGTCACAGGATTGGGCCAGTTGGCGGGGTTTTCCGCCATCATGCCGTCGCTGTGCACCACCGTGAAATTGATTGTGGCGGTGTTTGAATTGTTGTAGATGTCCCACACCTTCAGGGTCAGCGTATAGTCACCGTCGGGAAGGTCTTGCATCTTAAAGGCTATCTGCCCCTTGCCCGGATTGTTGATTTCCGAAACGAAATAATCATTGAGGCAATAGCTGTTTCTTGAAGGGCCGCTCAGCGTAGCCGTAATGTCGTGCCCGATGCCCGCGCCAGTGGTATTGATGCCGCTTTCGTCTTCCACATAAGCCAACAGTTTGGGATTCTCACCCGTCAGGCCGCCGCTCACAAAAAGCGTATCATCGATAAACAGCTGGATTGCAGGAGGCTCGTTGTCGACAAAGGCATCGTCATAGAAGCCCCCGATGATGAAGTTGTCGTCGTTTCCATTGGCATCTATCTCATAATCAGTAGCATAGTAATTAATCAAGCCCTGACCAAAACGATAGGCAATATCGCGAGGCACGATGAAGTTGATGGTAAACCGTCCATCCATTACATTGGTTTTTCCATTGAAAATCACACTATTGCGCAGATTAAACTCAATAGGATCGGTAGCTGTGCCCAATGTCGACAGTTCGGCTTCCTTGTCGTAGACCGTCACCTGCACCATACCATTGAAATTAGTAGCCACATTGCCAGTTACATCTTTAACTACACCCTGAATCTCAACAGGTTGCAAAGCGCGTAAGGTGTCACGATAAACGGGATGCACCTCCCAAGTGGAGTCGTTGATTTGAATTGAATCAAACACCATGACGTGAGGCTGTCCATTAATGGCCGTCGTCTCCACCGACCAAGTGGGATAAGCGAGTCGCAGTGCAGGGTCGCCAAAGAAAACATAACGTTTCTCCTCCTTAGAGCCGAGGGTTTTAGCCATACGATAGACGTCACCAAGCCGATAATTCTCGCCACCAACGATGCGGAACAAATTGTTGTAGACGCCAATGTTGAAATTAAGATTGTCGCCGCCGTATGTCACCCTCGATGTGGTGAACATGGCCACCATGCCGCCATATTGGTTAAGGAAAGCATATTCGCCCAACGAAGTGCGCTCGTGGTCGTCGAAGCGGCTATATTCGCAAGTACCCGTAATCATCAGAGGGTACATAGGGGCATTGCGCCACGAATCGACATCCTTGCGCTGAAGGATTTTCTCCTCGGCCAGCTGCACCTCACCGCCGTGACCCGTGTAGTTAAGCACAAGTGTGCCTTTCTCCATGCGGCTGTTGACGGCGGCATTCACCTCGGGACAGATCTCGCCTCCCGGTGAACTGATTTGCTGATAGGCATCCAAATAAATCTTGTCAACCACTAAGCCTTCGCCACCGACGGAAGGGAGCATATTGGCCATTTTTTCTGCATTCTTGACAAAGCCCGACTCATCATCAGTGAAAAACGTCACCACATTGCGCCAGGCTCCCATCGTAGAAGCGTCTTTCGTCACGTAACGCTCCACCTTGTCGACCATTTGGTTGGCCTGCTCCAAAGTGGAAACAGTGAAACGCCCAATGCCAATGTCGGCCAACGAGCGATAGATGGAGCCCTCGTTCTCGTCCATGCAGCCGAAAAAGTCGTCGGTCACAAAAGTCTCGTCCATTGCCAATGATGCCACAGTTTCGTATGAAGGCACAAAGTCGACGATGCCGCTGCGGTTCTTATAATCGTAGGAGCAATCGCCCAACAACAGCAAATACTTGATACGATGGCCAATGGAGCTGTCGAGATACAGCATTCGGCAGAAGTCGCGGATGGCACTGATGTCCTTTGCGCCACAGCTGAACTCGTTGTAAATCTTCTCCGGCGTAGTGACGCTGATATTCAGTTCAGGGTCGATTCTGTTGTGCAGTGCCATGAGCCTTTCGGCAGCTTCCATAAAGTCAGGATAGGTGACGATGAGAAAATCCACATCGCGCAAGCCATGCAGATTCTGGTTCTCGACTTGGCCTATCATCTTAGCAGTACTATACGAGCTGCCGTTGAAAGCATAAAACTCATTCAGTTGATTACCCATCACCTTGAAAGAGAACACATTACCATTTAACTGACCTTTGACGATTTTAGGCTCGACAGGGTTAGTCACGTTCCAAACCTGCACCTGCTGGTTGGCATTACTCAAACGATATTCGTACACCTTATTAATTAAAGAGGCTTCAGGATTGCGGAAACGCATCTGCGGCCCGATAAACTTGAGGTCGCGCCAAGCATTGACGCTGATGTAGTCGACATAGCCGTCAGAGGTCGTCGTTGAGGTGGAATTATGGCGCAACGTGAGTGCCATGCTGTTGCTTGTGGGATAGGCGGTCACCCAACCGCCCACCATCTCAGCATAAGTCAATTCTTGCGCACTGCTACTGACCGTAGGGACTGGGTAGGTATCCTTTGTAACACCGTCGACAAGAAGGGTGAAACTTGCCGGCTTGAAATTGCGGCCTGCCAACTCCGAATGAACCTGGGCATAGCGCGAAGTAACCGCATTGGGAAAATCAAAGGAAAGGTTCAGCGAGGCATTGCCTTCCAATTTGTCGCCATAGTACGTACGGCCAGTCTTATTCAAATTGAATTTATCCACCTCGTGCACTTGGTAATCAATGAATTGCGAAACAGTCTCATTAACCGATGCGGTGATTGGCGTAGTTTCAGCAATACGTTTTCCATTGCCCTGACCCGTAACGACGAAGGCATAGCTATAGTCTTCAAAAGGATTCTGGTTGTGCTCAAATACACCGCGTTCCGAATTAAAGCTCCACGTCACCGGACCGCGACCATAAAACAAGATGTAGTCGTTCCTGTCGAATGAGCCATCACTTTCGCCCGCCACATAAATCGGGATTTCCACCAAGTCATCGTAACGCGACTCAGCATTCAACTCTGGAAGCACTCCGCCACCATTGTGATACATGCGGATTTGGCGTGGGTCAACGCTTGCGACATTGATTCCCAAATCGACGAGATCGTCATAAGTCAACTTGTAAATGCCCGATTCAGGCAGGCCAATCTTGTACCAGTTGCCCCAAGACATGGCTGAAGTCGAAGCATACGTCGGGGAAGATTGCACTTTTGAGAAATCAGGCGTCAAGGTCAGCATTAAATTGGCCGAAACAAGCTTTTCGTAGCCATCATCATTTTGACGGAACGGAACGATGCGTATGGAGAGCAGGGCTTCGTCGCGTGAACGCAACGGGATTGCTTCCAACTCAAAATCAGAAAGATAAGAAAAGTCTTTGGCGATTTCCAATTCCTCAGCAGTCAAAGTTGCAGTCTTCACATCCTTCAATTCCATGGCCACTTTCACCGCGTCATCATAAATCGGCAATGCTTGATTGAAAGTAGGCATAATCCCGTTATAATAGCCATTTTCGAGGGCTATATAAAATATGGTGTCATTCCCAAACTGAGATTTTTCCACGCCATTCCACTGCAATTCCACTGGAACGACCTGCTTCATTTGGGCATTCAGTGCCATAGGCATCACGACCAAACCAAGGAGAAAAAAAAGACAAAAGCGAATGTTTCGCATACGTTGTATGTTTTATTATTCTGAATATCAATATATTGTAAAATCAAGCAAATACATTGCCAACATTTGTGTTTAAGAAAACGAAAATACGACTTTTTTATTTTACTAAAGGAAGATTTTGACAGAAAAAGATTTTTTTTCAAAAAACAGCTGTTATTTCAAAAAAAGTCCGTAAAATTGCACACTTTTTTGTAGGAAGGAGAAAAAATTTCAATTTGCAAACAATAAAACGCAGAAAGCAAAGTTTATAGATAAAAATTTGACCAACAATGAATAAAGGATTCAAGCTTTTCGCCATTATCGTTTTGGCAGGACTTTTGACCACATCATGCTCCAAAAAAGCCTCACGCACAACAGGTTGGGCTTACAATGACGCCAACAATGGTGGCTTTGAGGTAGCAGAAATCAACGACCAGCAAATCGGTCCCGGACTTATCGCCATCGAAGGCGGTACTTTCGTGATGGGTGCCACCACCGACAACATCACTTATTCGTGGGACAATTCGCCCCGCAAAGTGACGGTGCCTTCGTTCCTCATCGACCGCACCGAGGTGAGCAATGTCGACTATCGCGAGTACATCTATTGGCTGAACCGCGTGTATGGCCAGAATTATCCCCAAGTGGTACGCAATGCCGCTCCCGACACATTGGTGTGGCGCGACCGTTTGTCGTACAACGAGCCTATGGTGGAGATTTATTTCCGCCATCCGTCGTACAATGACTATCCCGTGGTTGGTGTGACTTGGGTGCAGGCCAACGACTACTGCGCTTGGCGTACCGACCGCGTCAACGAGTTGATGCTTATCCAAGCCGGCATCCTCGACTGGGACCCCACGCAACAGGACGAAGAGAACTTCAACACCGACGCTTATCTTGCCGGACAATATACGGGTAAGGTGAAGAACGGCAAGAAAGACCTTTCCAAAGGCGGCGATGGTGTGCGCAACGTCCGCATGGACGACGGCATTATGCTGCCTTCCTACCGTCTGCCCACAGAAGCCGAATGGGAATATGCCGCTGTTGGCCTGATTGGAAACACCAGCGACGAAATCGTTGCCGAGCGCAAGGTTTATCCCTGGAGCGGCGACGGTTTGCGCACCGACAACAAGCGCTACTACGGCAGCTTCATGGCCAACTTCAAGAAAGGTCCTGGCGACTACATGGGTGTTGCAGGTCACTTGAACGATGGTGCAGCTCTGCCCGCCCCTGTCGGTTCCTATTGGCCTAACGACTACGGTCTCTACAACATGGCTGGCAACGTTGCCGAATGGTGCCAAGATGTCTATCGTCCTTTGTCTTTCGAAGATGTGGCCGACTACAGCCCCTTCCGTGGTAACGTGTTCACTAAGAAAGCTGTTGACGACGAAGGCTTCCTCCTCCAGAAAGACTCTTTGGGCCGTATCCGCAGAGAGCCCATCTCAGCTGAAGAGGCTGCCCGCCGTCAGAACTACCGCACCAGCTTCAACTCCAATTACGACGATGGTGACTACATGTCGTCCATCCGTAACCGTTGGGCCGACAGTCCTGAGGACATGAGCATTTATACTAAAGAAATGTATGAGTCAGCTACGAATGAAACCCCCGGTACCACCCTCATCAGCGACGAATCGAGAGTGTATAAAGGTGGTTCATGGGCTGATGGTCCTTACTACCTGAGCCCTGGCACCCGTCGCTACCTCAACCAAAACCAGTCCGCTTCAACCATCGGCTTCCGTTGCGCGATGAACAAAGTGGGCAGTTCCTTCGCCAAGTAAGTTATACTTTTTCATGATACTTTTGAGAAGCCGTTTGACCCGTTCAGGCGGCTTCTTTGATTAAAGACAAGGCCATGAATCCAATCGAAACAATTTACCAACATTTTATCAAAGCCTACAAAGTCTCCACCGACAGCCGGAAAATCGAGAAAGATGCTGTCTTTTTTGCCTTAAAGGGCGAGAACTTTGACGCCAACGACTTCGCCCTGCAAGTGGCCAATGACGGTGTGGCTTCCCTCGTCGTCGCCGACCGCAAAGACCTGCCCAAACATGAGCGTATCCTCATCGTCGACGATGCGCTGAATGCCTTGCAGGAATTAGCCCGATACCATCGTCAGCATTGTAATGCCATTGTGTTATCCATCACGGGAACCAATGGCAAAACGACCACCAAAGAACTCGTTTCGGCGGTATTGGCCAAGAAATACAACCTCATCCACACCCAAGGCAACTTAAACAACCACATCGGCGTGCCACTCACCCTACTGAGCATCAAGCCCGAAACCGAAATCGCAGTCGTGGAAATAGGAGCCAGCCATCCAGGAGAAATAGACTTCCTTTGCAAGATTGCCAACCCAGATTATGGCCTCATCACCAATATCGGCAAGGCACATTTGGAAGGTTTTGGCAGCTTAGAAGGCGTCATCAAGACCAAGACGGAGCTTTATCGACATATCAAAGCGCACGGCAAGGCTGTTTTCGTCAATCAGGGCAACCCACTGCTTTGGGAACAATCCGAGGGACAAGAACGCATCGGTTACGGAAGACATTGTGCTGCCTTCTGCCCTGTCGCCCCCGCGAAATGCGACCCGTATCTGGGTGTCTTTTGGAAAAAACGCCTCATCCAAACACATTTGGTGGGCACCTACAACTTCGAGAACGTGGCTGCCGCCATTGGCGTGGGGCTATATTTCAAAGTCGATGATGATAAGATTGTGGAGGCTTTGAAAAACTATACACCCACCAACAGCCGCTCTCAAGTCATCGACACGGTACACAATCACATCATCATGGATGCTTACAACGCCAATCCAACTTCCATGCGTGCCGCCTTAATCAACTTTGCCAACATCTGCGGCGAGCAACACCTATTAATATTAGGCGATATGAGAGAGTTGGGATCAGCCTCAGAGGAAGAGCACCGAAACATCCTTGCGTTGATGAAAGAATTAGGATTTAAAGAAGCCTTCTTGGTCGGACAGAGTTTTTGTGCCTATAACGACAATCCAGATTGGTTGACTTTCAATAAAGTAGAGGACTTATGCCAACACCTTGAAAGTCGACAAATCAAGGGGAAAACCATACTCATCAAGGGCTCTCACAGCGTACAATTAGAAAAAGTATTACCTTTGTTATGAGAACCTACACAGCCATTGGCCTGATGTCGGGCAGCTCGTTAGACGGTTTGGATCTCGCTCTCGTCAAGTTTATTGAAGAAGGCGAACATTATGATTTCCAAATCCTTGCCGCCGAAACCCTACCCTATCCCGACCATTGGAGAGCGCAACTCGCCGAGGCCTTCCACAAACAGCCCGAAGACTTGGTGCAATTGGATAAGGATTACGGCAAATACTTAGGCGAACAGGTCTTGGCTTTTGCCAAAAAACACAATGCCCAGCCTGACTTTGTGGCTTCGCACGGACACACCATTTTCCACCGTCCCGAGGAGCATTACACTTTGCAAATCGGCGACGGACAGGAATTAGCCAAGGCCTGCGGCTTCACTGTCATCAACGACTTCCGCAGCGAGGATGTCGGCAAAGGCGGACAAGGTGCGCCACTTGTGCCCATCGGCGACAAGCTCCTTTTCAACGACTATGAGATTTGCCTCAACATCGGCGGCATCGCCAACGTTTCCTACGACGAGGACGGCAAGCGTATCGCCTGTGACCTCTGCATCGCCAACCAAGCCCTCAACTTTCTCGCCCAACTGAAAGGCCTCGACTACGACCGCGACGGCGAATTGGCTCGCAGCGGCGAAGTCAATATGGACTTGCTGAAACGCCTGAACAGGCATCCGTTTTACGGACAATTGCCACCAAAATCGTTGGGTAGGGAGTTTTTTGAAACCTGCCAAAAGGACTTATTGAAAGATTTGCCCATCGAAGATATGTTGGCCACTTTTGTGGAGCATATCGCCCTGCAAATCGCATTGGGAATCAGCCATTTGCCCAAGGGAAAGATTCTCGTTACGGGAGGCGGTGCCCGAAACAAGTTCCTGATGGAACGCCTGCAAGCCCGCACCTCGCACAAGGTAGTCATCCCCGAAAAAATGATCATTGACTATAAAGAAGCCTTGGTTTTCGCTTTCCTTGGATTGCTCCGTTTGGAGGGAAAGACCAATGTCTTGGCCTCGGTTACGGGGGCTGAAAGTGATAGTTGCAGTGGGCAGATTTGGAGGTGAAAAACCGGCCAACTGACGGAATGAAAACCGGCCAACTGACGGAATGAAAACCAGCCAACTGACGGAATGAAAAATACAAAAAACTTTGTAAATCAATAAAAAAGTAGTATTTTTGCAGCGGATTAAAAGCAGTCAAATTATGGACGAAAATTCGATGTACAAATTGAGGATTGCAGACCAATTACTTTTGGAACAATTGGAAGCCGCTGGCGCAGTGCTGATACAAGGACCCAAATGGTGCGGAAAGACCACAACAGCAGCCCAAGCCGCCAAAAGTGTATTGTATATGGACTGGCCACGGGAATTAGAGAAAAACCTTTTTCTTGCGGAAGAAAACCCAGAGGCATTGCTTGAAGGCGATGTGCCACGATTGATTGACGAATGGCAGTTGGCTCCGCAATTGTGGGACGCGGCACGGTTCACGGTCGACCGCCGTGGAAAGCCCGGACAGTTCATCTTTACCGGTTCTGCCGTACCCGCCGACAAAAGCAAAATCCACCATACAGGGACGGGGCGTTTCGCATGGCTGACGATGCGCCCCATGAGCCTTTGGGAGTCGGGGGAGTCGAATGGCAAAGTCAGCTTGCTCCGTCTGTTTGCAGGGCAGCGTGATGTAGCCATTGCGCCCGACCATTCCTTGAGCGACTTGAGCTTCATGGTTTGCCGTGGCGGATGGCCCAGTTCACTGAACATGAAACGCACAGCGGCGTTGCGACAGGCCCAAAACTATGTGAATGCCGTGTGCGAAAGCGACATTTCTCGCGTGGACAATACCGTGCGCGATGCCACCTTTGCCCGTCGCCTGCTTCGCTCATACGCCCGACACCAAGGCGCGCAAGTGCCCATCAGCACCATTTATGCCGACCTCGCTTCGAGCAAGGAAGGCTCGATGAGCGAAGAGACCATCTCCTCATACATCATGGCATTGAAGAAAATCTTCGTCGTGGAAGACATGCCCGCGTGGAGCCCCAACCTGCGCTCCAAAACGGCCATCCGCACCTCCGAAACACGATATTTCGTTGACCCTTCCGTGGCAACGGCGGCCCTTGGCATGGGGCCAAAAGACTTGGAAAACGACCTGAACACCTTCGGCCTGATGTTCGAGACGATGGCAGTGCGCGACTTGCGCGTCTATGCGGAAGCTCTCGACGGAGATGTGTTCCACTACCGCGACAAAAACGGCCTCGAATGTGACGCCGTGATTCATTTGCACAACGGCAGCTACGGATTAGTGGAAATCAAGCTTGGCGGCAGCAAATTGGAGGAAGAAGGTGCCAAGACCTTGAAAGAATTGGCCAAAAAGATTGACACCACCCGAATGAGAGAGCCTTCATTCCTCATGGTGCTGACAGGCTTGGGCAGCTATGCCTACCAGCGCAAAGACGGCGTGATGGTGGTGCCTATTGGGTGCTTGAAGAATTAAATGCTGTGTTATAGTTCTAACTGACAGTTGCCGTCAAAAACACATCTCTAAGAAATTGCTTTCCTAAAACAAATGCTGCGTAAACAAAATCGGTGGATTTCCAATCAATTGAATATCAAACTTTAGAGAGTTTTCGATATAGGTGCTTGCGCTATGGATTCGGAAACTGATTTGCCAGCCTTCATCCAAAACCATCATTAGTGTTGTTTCTGAACCTTCCTTGAACTCTAATTCTATTATGCGCGTGGGCAACTTGATGGCATCCGTTTTCACAACGGGCTTTTTCCCGTTTACGGTCTGGTTCAATTTTCCGCCGATATTGAACGCTTTTACCACCACAATCTTTTTGTTGTCTTCCTTGATGAATTTGTAAAACGGTTTCCGACCTATCAGATAGTGCAACAAATTGGCAGAAGCCGTTGGATTGTATTTCGCCAAACGCAACATTTCTTTGCGAAAAGCCTTTAGCAATGGCACATAAACATCTTCGGCTTTTGAACTGCCCAATTCTTCCCATTTTGTTTTCGGATTGTCCGCTTTCAGCAGTTTCAGATAGTCAAAAACAGGTTGAATTTCAGAAAAATAGATTGTTGAGCAAGGAATCCCCATCCATTCGTTACCGAAGTCGATTTGGGGTGAAATTCTGGAATGTTTTACCGCATCGTGATTATTCTTGGCCGAAATGCCGATTTCCCATTTCGTGACATTGGTCTGTCGAGAAAAAACGACATCCCTGACATCACCTCTTATCCCTTCCGCATCCGAGGCAAGTCGAATGTTCAGGAAATCAGCACTGTTTCTGGCGCAAACAAGACCTGGCTCAATTGCCGTCATGGTTTCCATGGTTTTTTGTGCGGCTAAATAAAACTCTGACTGCTTGTTGAAGTCCTGAATTTCAAAACATTTCCTTCCGTATTGAATACATGTATCGTCTTGAAGTCGAACTGCAATTCCTGCTGACATCAAGCAATCGTAATACGCCCTGGCGATTGCGTATTCAAACGCTTTCCCGTTTTCAACTTGCGTCGGCATACCTTCTAAATGTAAAGCGATAATTGTGTGCGAATTGCCTTGGCCATTTCGTATGCGAGATTGACTGGAACTGCGTTTCCAATCATCTTGTAACCCATCGCGATATTGTCGTAAACGAAAATGAAGTCATCAGGAAAGGTTTGGATTCTTGCACATTCCCTGACACTCAATCTTCTATACAAATTTTCTTTGCCTTTTACGAACTCCCGTTTGTTTTCGTGAATGAAAGCCATTTTGGGAGCCTGCGGATGAATGGGTGCCTGACGCGCCTGTGCCTGAATGGTAAAAGAAACTTCATCCCAACCTCGAACCCGATTGCGCGACATATAAATAGAGGAAAATCCTCCTGTCATATATTCGTGATTTGCAATTATTGGCTTTTCACGATTCGGCATAATCCCATTGGCAACCGGAATAGGGTTTGGGGGTAAATCTCCAATGGCTTTTCGTAAGGTTGCTTTTTTCTTCATCGGGTCCGGGAAAAGAAATCTTACATCGAGGTCTTTTCTCAACCCGACGAAGAAAACTCTTTTCCTGTCTTGTGGCACTCCATAATCGCTTGCATTGACCATCTTGAAAGAAAGGTTGTAGCCTGCGTCCTTGAACGCTTGCTTGATGCCTTCAAGTGCATCAGCGTGGCGGTCGAGCAACATCCCTGAAACATTTTCCGCGAGGAAAAACAGAGGCTGCTTTGCTTTCAGAATCCGAATATAGTCGAAAAACAATCTGCCACGGCTGTCGTTCAAACCTCTTTTTGCGCCACCCTCGCTCCAAGACTGGCAAGGCGGACCGCCTATAATTCCATCACAATCAGGAACTTCTTCCTCTTTAACATCTGTAATGCTTCTCGTGTCAAGGATAGTTGATTTATGATTGAGTCGGTAAGTCGCCCAAATGTCCTTGTCGTATTCGTTAGCCCAAATAATATCGAAACCGGCTTTTTCAAATCCAAGGTCAAGACCTCCACATCCCGAAAACAGTGATACCACTTTGATTTTCTTTCTCATGATTGATAGTTTTTGCTGCAATGCTATCAATCACTTGTCGGAAAAACAGAAAGGTGCAGGCCTTTCTATCGCATTCACGGGGAGCCTCGCTTGAACCTCGCTGTACAGTTAGATTGCCCACACCTATTAGTGCGAGCATTAACTCTATACTGTACAACAGAAGGTTATCAGGCTTCCGTGAATTGCATTTATCCGACTTCTATAATCATCAGTTTGCGAGGCTTTTGATTCGAATGCGAATAATAGCTAATGCGTTGGTTTATAATATTTACGTTGTCTTCTGTTTTTTAGTCAATTATTGTCGTTTGGTGGTTTATTGGCGCAAAAGTAAGGAATAATTTCATTCAAAGGGGCAACCGTAAATGATTATTGTTGTATTTTTGAGGCGAATTTGAGAAGGGGATGAAAAAGGACATCAAACAAATCATTGCCGAAGGCGAGAGCCAGCAAACGGAGTTCAAAAGCAGTTTCAATGTGGAGGCTATGGAAAGCATCACTGCTTTTGCCAATACCGAGGGCGGCTGCGTGCTGGTTGGCGTTTCAAACAAGGGCAAAACCGTGGGCGTCGATACCAACGAGGAAAGCGTGCAGCAATGGGTCAATGAAATCAAAAGCAAAACGGAACCTGCCATTTTGGTTGATGCGGAGCGGTATGAGATTGAAGGGAAGGCTGTTGTGATGCTTTCCGTCCCCGAATATCCTGTCAAGCCGATTGCTTTGCAAGGCAGGTTCTACAAACGCATCGGCAACTCCAACCATTTGCTTTCTGCCACCGAAATCGCCAATTTGAGTATGCTTTCGCTGCAAGTGTCGTGGGACTCTTTTCCGGCGTTGGGAAAAACATTGGAGGACTTGGACACTGAATCGATTGACCGTTTCATTGAAAGGGTGAGTTCCAACGGGCGCTTGAGCCTCAGCGGAAAGACTTGGACCGACAAACTCAGGAAACTGAAACTCATCAATGGAGAAACCCCGACAAATGCCGCCTACCTTTTGTTTGGCAAGGGCAATATCGGTTATAATGTTCATGCGGGCAGGTTCAAGACACCGTCCATGATCATCGACGACCGAATGATGAACGGCAACTTGTTTCAGACCGTCGAAGAAACTATGCGATTCCTGCTTTCACAAATCAAGGTAGCATACGAGATAACGGGGAAAACCACGCAAAGAACCGAAATTTTCGAGTATCCTTTGCCCGCCTTGCGCGAAATCGTGTTGAACACCATCATCCACCGTGACTACACCAGCCCGATGGACGTGCAAATCAAGATTTTTGACCAAAAAATCACCTTTTTCAGTCCAGGCGAACTCTATGGAAAGCAGACCATAGAAGCCCTCAGAACCGATGATTATCAAGCATATACAAGGAACAAATTGATTGCCGAAGCGTTCTACTTGACTGGCGACATTGAGAAATACGGCACTGGTTATACAAGAATTCGCTCTGAGATTGCCTCCTATCCCACCATGAAATTCGAGTTTGAGGAAAAGCCGAGTGCGTGGTTAGTTACAATAAGTTACGAGGAGCAAAAAACAGATGGCAATAGCGAGCTTGCAACCAAACATGCAACCGAGCTTGCAACCAACTTGTCACAACTTGTCACCGACTTGTCAGTACAAGTTAAAACATTGATAATCAATTTAAACAAACAATATCTTTCATTTGAAGAACTAAAGCATGCAACCGAACTTGCAACCAAGCATGCAACCATATCGAGACAGTATTTCAGCAAAGCTTATATAAGACCCGCTTTCAACATTGGTCTTATAGCGATGCTTTTCCCTGATAATCAAAGACATCCAAAGCAAAAATATTATCTGACCGAAAGAGGAAAAGAAGTACTGCAATCTTTAAGAATCTCTGAAAAACCGAAAAATGACGAAGAAAATGACGAGCTTGCACCGAACTTGTCACAACTTGCACCTAACTTATCAGTTCAAGTTAAAAAATTGATTATCAGTTTAAAAGAAAAGTATTTAAGCATTGATGAGTTGCAGGTTGCAACCAAGGTTGCAACCTCGTCGCGTCAGTATTTCAGGAGAGTGTTTCTTGCACCTGCTTTCAAGGAAGGTTTTATTGACCTGCTCTATCCTGACAAGCCCAATCATCCCAAGCAAAAATACTACCTGACCGAGAAAGGAAAAGAAGTGCTAAAAGCATTGGAAGCATAGAATCATGTTCAAAAAAATCCTAAATACTTTCGGAACGAAGATGTTGGCCGCCGCGCTCAACTTCGTCATCGCCATTATCATCTCGCAGACGTTGGGCGACACGGGGACGGGGACACAGTCGTTAGTGCTGGCCTCCATCACGTTCATCCTCATCTTCTCCGAAATCGTGTGCGGTGCCAGCATTATCTACCTTGTCCCTCGCCATTCGTTCAAGAAGATATTGGTCGCGTCGGTGGTTTGGTCCGCTTTGATTGCTGTGATTATGGGCTTCAGTATCAGGCTTTTCTATCCCAAGTTGGAGCCTGATTTGGTCGTTCATGTGGCTATTCTGTCGTTCATCTCCTCGCTCAGCAACATCAACTTCCGCTTCTTGGTCGGCAAGGAGGAAATCCAGAAGGCCAACTACAACACCCTACTCCAGCCCGTCCTGCTAACCATCACATTGTCAGCATATTACATTGCACTGAAAAAGACCGACATTTACGGCTACATCATCGGACTTTACGCCGCCTATGGGGGCACTTTCCTGTTGGGTATGTGGATGTTGCGAGAGGAATACGCCAACCTGCCCAACGACAAGGACAAAGATTACAAATCGGCGCTAAAAGACCTATTCAAATACGGTTTCCTCAACCAGACAGGGCATTTTGTGCAGTTTTTCAACCTTCGTTTAAGTTATTATTTATTAGACAGTTATATCGGAAGAGGTCAGGTGGGGATCTTTTCTCGCTCGGTTTCGTTGGCCGAGGCCATCTGGGTCATCAGCAACAGCATTGCCTTGGTGCAATACGCCCGAATCGCAAATGCCGACGACCGCACATACGCGCAAAAACTCACCTTGGATTTGAGCAAAATCTGCCTGCTCATTTCGGCTGTGGGCGTTGCGGTGCTATGCCTGTTGCCCACCGAGTTTTACGTTTTCGTCTTCGGCAAGGACTTCGGCGAGATGGCCCATCTCATCCGCATTCTCGCGCCGGGCATCCTGCTCTACTGCATTTTCCTCATCCTCGGACACTATTATTCGGGCATCGGGCGTTATCAGATGAACACTTTTGCCGCCATCTGCGGATTAGTCGCCACCTTCGTATGCGGATTCACCTTGATACCAAAATACAACGTTACCGGCGCGGCCATCACCTCGGCGATTTCATACACCGTGAACGCCATTTTCCTGTTCATGTTCTTCGTCAAGGAGTCGCGGTTCAAGGGGCGCGATTTCCTCTTGACCAAGGACGAGATACGGAACTACATCGGCGAACTCAAGCAACATTTCTTGAAACAAAATACAGAAAATGAATAAGATACAGAAATTCACCAAAGCTATCGGGCGCATCATCAGGCATCCTTATTTGCTCAATCTCATTTTGCAAGACGAAGGCAGCAACAAGGAGGAAGTCATCGGAAAATACGGCCTCAAAGACGGACTTCCCTTGCTGGAAATCAACGAGTTGTTTCCCGACTTCCACGAAATTGCCAAGCCTTACGCTTATCTTTCGGGAGCCACTATGCCTATCGACATTGCCTTGTTGCGGGCTTTGGCCAAAAAATACGAGGTGCAAGACTACTTTGAAATCGGCACTTGGCGTGGCGAAAGCGTGGCCAATTTGGCCGATGTGGCCAAACATTGCGTCACCTTCAACCTGCCGAAAGAGGACATTATCAAGCTGACCAACAATCAGTTATACGCCGACTTGCACAGTTTCTTCAGCAAAAACTTGAACAATGTTGAGCAACTTTACGGCGATTCACAAACCTTCGACTTTGCGCCGCATTTCGGCAAGTATGATATGGTTTTCATCGATGGCGACCACCATTACGAAAGCGTGAAAAAGGACACCGAAACGGGATTCAAACTCCTGAAAAACGACCATAGCATCATCGTTTGGCACGATTACGCCCTCGACCCCGAAACCATCCGCTGGGACGTGATGGCATCCATCTTGGACGGTGCGCCTGCCGAAAAACGCAAGCATATCTACCACGTTTCCAACACCTTGTGCGCCGTCTATCTTCCCGATGACTTCCCTACTCACAAACTCGTACCCTACGAAAAACCTCACAAATACTTTGAAATTGAAATCAAATCGATTAGAATAGAATAAATGTCTGGATTGCTTCGTCGTTCCTCCTCGCAAATCTCTGATTCGACGATGCGAAGCGAGTCAATGACGCAAAGCGACGCAGAACCTCGTCCCGAAGGGACGACACTTCAGTAACCGTAGGTCGCGACCTACGGCAGCACCCCGACAGGCAACAACAAAACAAAAGAGAAAATGAACATCCTGCACCTGCTAAGTTGGTTCCCCACGCCCGATGACCCCACCTTGGGCAACTTCTGCGTCCGAATGATTGACGCACTGCCCGAAGAATGTCATTCGGTCATCCTCTCCGTCTGCGACGGCAAAAACATGAACAAATCATTCGAGGTCAAGGAGATAAAAGGGCAACACCACACCCATGTGCAGATTTATATCCGTCCGCCGAAAACCAATGCCTTGCGCAAACTGAAAATGCTGCGAATGTACCAATACGGCCTCAACTACATCAAAAAACGCTTTTTCGAGCCGGATTTGATTCATTTGCACGTCACCTACCCGCTTGGGCAAGTGGCTTTACTATGGAAAAAACGCTTCGGCTACAAATATGTCCTCACCGAGCATTGGACCATCTATCAGCCACAAAACAAGGATGTTTTAGTCGGCGGTTTGAAGAAGAAAATCGTCAAGATTGCCAATAATGCCGAGGTCATTATGCCCGTCAGCCTCGACTTGCAGCATTGCATGGAAGGCCACGGCGTGAAGAACCGTTTCCGCGTGATTTACAATTTGGTGAATACCGATATGTTCCGTCTGGGCGAAGCCAAAACAGAGCAGAAAAAGCGCATCCTCCACATCTCCACCTTGCGCGACGAAGCCAAGAATTTCAGCGGCATTTTGCGAACCATTGAACGACTTCGCCAGCAGCGCGACGACTTCGAGTTGCACGTCATCCACGACTACGAAGCCCCTGAGTTCAAGGCATTTGTAAAAGAACACAACCTTTCGGACTGCGTCATTTTCCACGGCAAGAAAACCTCCGCCGAGGTAGCTGAAGCCTATCAAAAAGCCGACTTTTTCGTGCTGTTCTCCAATTTCGAGAACCTGCCCTGCGTCATCGTGGAGGCTTTTGCGAGCGGCGTTCCCGTACTGAGCACCGCCGTCGGCGGCATTGCCGAAATCCTCTCGCCTGAACGCGGTGTTCTCATCCCGCAAGGCGACGAAGAAGCATTATTGCGAAGCATGAACCAAATGCTCGACCATTGCCGAGAATACGACCATGAAGCCATTCGCGAGTATGCCATCAGCACTTTCTCCAATGAAACCATTGGAAATCAGATTTTTGAGGTCTATAAAGAAGTAATGGAATAGTCTTAATCCTCGTTCCTCACGGCATTCTTCATGATGCCAATCTTGGAACTTTCCACGAAATTAAGGATGAAATCGCGATCTTCCGAAACGGGAAGGTTTTCACGGATGTACTGAATCGACTGGCTGATATTCATGCCCACGCTATAGATGACGCGATAAATGTCCTGAATGGCATTGATGCGCTCGCGGGAGAAGCCACGACGTATCAGGCCGATGGAATTGACACCGACATAGCTCACAGGATGACCCGGTCCCGTCTTCACAAACGGCGGTATGTCCTTGTTCACCAATGCACCTCCCGAAATCATCACATGCGAACCTATGCGGCAAAACTGGCTCACCGCCGCCAAGCCACCGAAAATGGCCCAGTCGTCAACAGTGACGTGACCCGCCAAGGTAGCAGCGTTGGCCATGATGACATGGTCGCCAAGGTAACAGTCATGCGCAACATGGGTAAAAGCCATCAGCAGACAATCCTTGCCTACCACGGTCTTGCCTGAGGCTGCCGTGCCTTTGTTGACCGTAGCCGACTCACGTACCGTAGTGCCGTCGCCGACGTAACAATAAGTGGTTTCACCTTGATATTTAAGGTCTTGCGGAATGGCAGAAATAACAGCACCTGGAAAAATCTTGCAGTTTTTCCCGATACGCGCACCGTCCATGATGGTGGCATTGGGGCCAATCCAAGTGCCGGAACCAATTTCAACGTCCTCGCCAATCCAGGCAAACGCCTCAATCTTCACATCATCCGCGATGCGGGCGTTGGGATGGATATAGGCCATGTTCATAGTTGAAAGTTTAGAGTTGAGAGTTGAAAGTTGAGAGTTGAGAGTTGATTTGTTCCGCAGTTTCGAAGTCCCGCGTCACGCAGTCTAATATAATAAGGTGTGCTTGATTTTACGCGCAAAGGAGGTATTGGAGAAATGGCCGGGCTTCACGGCGGTCACCTTGCCCAAAATGGGACGACCGACTAAGGTAAGATCGCCGATGACATCCAACAACTTGTGACGTGCCGGCTCATTGTCGAAATAAAGTTCCACGTTGTTCAAAATACCGCCTTCCTTGACAGTTACTTTGGGCTTCTTAAAGAAGGCCGCAATGTGGTCAAGTTCCTCGGCGGAAACGTTGCGGTTGACAAACACGATGGCATTGGTCAAATCACCACCCTTGATAAGATTACGCGAAATCAACGTCTCCAACTCATGCAGGAAGACAAACGTGCGGCAGGGAGCAATCTCACGCTCAAACTCTTTCAAGTCGTGCAAAGAAGCATGTTGCTCATCCAAAACCTTGGTGTTGTATTTCACTTTCACGTCAATCTCAAAATGGTCGCACGGCTCAATGGTAAGCTCAATACCCAAAACCTCATTCTTGTAAGAAATCGGCTCCTCGATGACCAAATAATTGCGCGGCGCATCAAGTTCCAGAATGCCTGCCTTATGGATGGCTTCCACGAAATACTTGCTGCTTCCATCCATGATGGGGGTTTCCTCTACGTCGATGTCAATCATCACATTGTCGATGCCCATGCCACGCAAAGCGGCCAAAACATGCTCAACGGTGTAAATCTTCACGCCACCTTTGCCGAGTGTGGTACCACGTGCCGTATCAATGACATTATCCGCGTCAGCCTCTATGATGGGCTGGTTGTCGAGGTCGATTCTACGAAAACGAATTCCTGAATTTACTGGAGCCGGATTGAAAGTCAGCGTGCCGCATTGACGCGTGTGGAGACCTGCTCCCGAAACGCTGACTCTATTTTTGAGTGTACACTGTTTTTCAGTCATAAAATAAAATTAGGGTGGACTTTCTCCACAAAAAACGGGCAAAAATAGGGAATTATTCTACAAGCACCAAAAAAAACGCTACTTTTGCTTGTTTTTATAACAGCAAAAAAGCAGAATTTACACATAATGAGCCATTTAGTAAAAACCATAAAAGTACTTTTTTTCGGTCTCGGCATTGTTTTTGCGACCATGATTGCTCTTGCATTCACTTCAAAACCGTTTTATTGGTGGTACAATTTGGGCCAAAATCCCAACGAGGAAACAAGCGTCAGCCGCCCTGAAACCATCGTCATGTTCGGCGGTGCCGGAATGCCATCGGAGGACAACCTGATGCGCCTTTACCACACTGCGGCTTTGGCCCGACATTTCGAGGTTCCCGTCATTTTGGTGCACCCCGAAGACTCCCTCTGCCAAGCCGAAATGACCCGACTTTTACGTCAAGATGGCATTGATAGCATCCTTTACATGACCGAAGGTGCCAACACGCGCTCGCAGGCCTTGGAACTCATGGCTAAATATCCTAAACTATCTGAAAAACAAGTCATTGTCGTCACGTCACCCGAACATGTCAGACGCACGGTGAAGTGTCTCAACAAAGTGGGATTCCAAAAAGTCATAGGCAAGGCTGCCTACCCCGCCACCGTCGATTTCGACTTGTCGCTGAAAAAGCAGAAACTTGGTGGAAATGAAGCCATTCCTTCAGTGGAAAGCATCAAAATACGCTACACTTTTTTCAATTATTTGAAATTAGAAATTACCTGCTTACGAGAGCACCTTGCGCTGGCGTACTATCGAATTAAAGGTTGGATTTAATAAAGTTGGAAGTTGAGAGTTGAGAGTTGAAAGTTAAGAGTTTAAAGATGGGAGTTTTTTAGTGTTTCCAATTCTTTTTCGAGTTTTTCCAACTTTCGGGCCATTTCATCGATGTGACGGAAACGCGCATTGGAAACTAGATATTGGCGCAAAGGCTGAATCGGTGTGCCCATAAACTCTTGATTTTCTTGCTTTATGCTTCCCATAATACCACTTTGTCCGCCGAATTTCGAGCCGTCAGCAATGTTGATATGTCCCACGAAACCCGACTGGCCGCCCACCACGCAATTCTTTCCGAGATGCGTGGAGCCACTCACGCCCACTTGAGCCGCAAGAGCCGAATTTTCGCCTACTTCCACATTGTGCGCCAAATGCACCAGATTATCGAGTTTCACGCCTTTGCGGACATGCGTCGAACCCATCGTGGAGCGATCGATGGTGGTGTTGGCCCCGATTTCCACATTGTCCTCGATGACCACGTTGCCCACCTGAGGAATCTTCTCGTAATGCCCGTCGGGCTGCGGTGCAAAGCCGAAACCATCCGCGCCAAGCACTGCGCCCGCGTGGAGGATGCAATTCTTCCCGACAACCGTATTCCTATATAATTTCACGCCCGGATACAGTACCGAATTGTCACCGATAATGCAGCCGTCGCCGACATACACCTGCGGATAAAGTTTTACATTGTTGCCGATTTTGGCGTTTTCACCCACAAAAACGAACTCGCCAAGATACAGGTTTTCACCGCATTGCGCCGATTTGGAAACGAAAGCCAAAGACGAAACGCCTTGCTTGTTCTGCGTCATTTGGTCGTAGAAAGCCAACAGCTTGGCAAACGAAGCGTAAGCATCGGGCACACGAATCAAAGTGGTTTGAATGGGTGCCGTTGCCTCGAAATCGTCATTCACGATGACGATGCTCGACTGCGTTTCGTAGATATAATGAGTGTATTTCGGATTGGCCAGAAAACTAATCATGCCGGGTGCGCCTTCCTCGATTTTGGCCACGTTCCAGACCTCGGCGTTGGGATTGCCTTCCACCTTGCCTTCAAGGATTCCTGCAATTTGGGTAGCGGTGAATTTCATTACAATGTGTGTTTATTGGTTGAGAAACGGATGAAACGTCGAATTATTGTTTTTGGAGCAATGTGGATAAATTCGGAATGCGGAATGATGAATGCGGAATAAGGGCAAAGCCCATCTGCGCATCGCGACATTCCGAATTCCGAATTCCGCATTCTGCATTCCGCATTCTGCATTCCGCATTTATAAAAGCCTTTCAAAATCGCGCTTCAAAACGGCCACGGCCTGTTCCACCATCGGATTGGGCAAGGCCACGAGGCTCTGCGCCAAAATGGACACATCCTCCTCTTCCTTCAACTGCTCAAAAGTCGTATTGATTTGGTTGACAAGTTCTTCCTTGGCGTTCACCACAGCATTCCAAGTGGAATTGGAAACATATAGTTGCTGGGCAAGGTTGTGTTCAAACTCCTCGCGTACATTCTGCAAAAGTTGCAGATGGAACGCGCCTTTCTCCATACCAGGCACATAAATTCGTTTCACCAACTGGGGCAGTTGCGCCCTTTCGAGAAAGAGCAAGAAACGCTCGTAGGCCTGCACCTTCAGCGGCATTATAATCTTCAAAGCTTGCACCTTCAGCTCCATTTTGCTGCCGTTGCGAAGTTCGGCGTCTTTCATCCGAATCAGTCTGGACAAAAGTATCATCGCGGCGACCATCATCAGCAGCCCCGCGCCCATTAGCGAATAGATAATCCAAGTGTTCATTGTTCGTTTGAATTTTGCGGCAAAGGTAGGGATTTTTCCGCCAATCATCAAATTTTCTCCGTTTTCCTCCGACCCTATCAAAAAAAGGCCTACCTTTGCCTTTTAATTCAACAAATAAACAATTCAACAATCAACATTTATAAATCATGAGTGAAATCATCCTTTCCAACAGAGTTTTGAACATGGCTGAATCGGCAACTTTAGCCATGACCAACAAGAGCCGTGAACTGAAAGC
Source organism: uncultured Bacteroidia bacterium (assembly GCA_902782455.1). Taxonomy (GTDB): domain Bacteria; phylum Bacteroidota; class Bacteroidia; order Bacteroidales; family F082; genus Limimorpha. The sequence goes on from CACZNA010000001.1 coordinate 62,358, forward strand.
CCAAGGCATCGACGTCATCAGCCTGAGCATCGGCGAGCCCGACTTCAACACGCCCGAATCGGCCAAGCAAGCCGGTGTGGACGCCATCAACAACAACGACACGCACTACCCGCCCGTGCCCGGCACGCCCGCGCTGCGCAAGGCCATCGCCAACAAACTGAAACGCGACAACGGCCTCGACTACAAGGAGACTGACGTGCTGGTTTCCAACGGAGCCAAGCAAGCCATCAACAACGTGCTGCTGGCGGTCGTCAACGACGGCGACGAGGTCATCATCCCCGCCCCGTTCTGGGTTTCCTACCCCGAAATGGTGAAATTGGCCGGCGGCGTGCCCGTCATCGTCAAGAGCGACATCGCCCACGACTTCAAGATCACCGCCGAGCAACTCGAAAAGGCCATCACGCCCAAGACCAAGGTGTTCATGATCAACACGCCTTGCAACCCCAGCGGCAGCGTGTTCACCAAGGCCGAACTGACCGCCATCGCCGAAGTCTTGAAGAAATATCCCCAAATCATCATCATCTCCGACGAGATTTATGAGTTCATCCAATACGAACAGAAGCACGAGAGCATGGGCCAGTTCGATTTCCTGAAAGACCGCCTCGTCCTCGTCAACGGCGTAGCTAAGGGCTATGCCATGACAGGTTGGCGCATTGGTTACATCGCCGCGCCCCAAGCCATCGTGAAGGCCACCAACAAGATCCAAGGCCAAATCACCTCCGGCATTTGCACCATCGCACAAGCCGCCGCTGCTAAGGCCATGGAACTCAGCCCTGAGAACTCCACCGAGATTCAAGAAATGCTGAAGGCCTTCCGTCACCGCCGCGACACCTTCGTGAAACTGCTGAACGAGATTCCGGGCGTGAAGTGTAACACTCCGGCTGGTGCCTTCTATGTGTTCCCCGAGATGAAGTCGTTCTACGGCAAGACCGACGGCGAGACTGTCATCAAGGGCAGCGACGACCTCTGCATGTGGCTGCTTTACAACGCCCATGTGGCCTGCGTGGCCGGCAACGCTTTCGGTAACGACGACTGCATCCGCCTGTCCTACGCCACCTCTGAGGACAAACTCATTGAGGCTGTGAAGCGCATCAAGGCTGCTTTGGCCAAACTGCACTAATTATTTATTGTCGGCCCTTCGACGGGCTCAGGGTCCTTGGCTTTTACGAAGGTTAAAGGTGCCTGAGCCTGTCGAAGGCCCGTTTTTAATAGAACATCTGCCATGATCATCCTTTCCACCGAGCCTATCCTCCCGATTTTCAATCAAGCCATCGCAGACTACCATAAGTTTGACGATGTGGACCATCCTTGCGAGAACCCTTATGAGAAACTGACCATCGAATGGTACCTATATAATAAGGCGTGGATTGACACGGTGCAATGGCATTTGGAAGACCTCATCCGCGACCCGAACATCGACCCCGTGGAGGCCTTGGCGCTGAAACGTCGCATCGATAAGTCGAACCAAGACAGGACTGACATTGTGGAGATGATTGATTATTACTATCAACTGCTTTTCCAAAAAGTTGAACCGCAACCCAACGCCACCCTCAACACGGAAAGTCCCGCTTGGGCCATCGACCGGCTTTCGATCCTGCAACTGAAGATTTACCACATGAAGGCCGAGGTGGAACGCACTGATGTCAGCGAGGAACACAAGGCAAAATGCGAGGAAAAGCTGCGCGTTTTGCAGGAACAAAACACTGACCTTTGCACCGCCATCGACCAGTTGATGGAGTGTTATAAAACTGGCGAAAAGGTGATGAAGGTCTATAAGCAGATGAAGATGTATAACGATCCCGCATTGAACCCTGTGCTTTACGGGCAAAAATGAAAAAGCTCCTCATCATACGGTTCTCAGCCTTGGGCGACATTGCCATGACGGTGCCTGTCGTCCTTGATTTGGCCGTGCAATACCCTGATTTGGAGATCACTATGTTGAGCCGACCAATGGCCGAACCTTTGTTTGAGCAATTACCAAAAAATGTACATTTCCTCGCCGCCGACCTGAAAGGACGGCACAAAGGCATGTTGGGCTTAGAACGTTTGCGGAAAGATTACCACCTTGAGGATTTTGACTATATTGCTGATTTCCATAATGTTATACGCACTATATGTCTGAGATTGGACAACCAATTGCGAGGGCAACACGTTGCAGTCATCGACAAGGGACGCAAAGGCAAAAGAGCCTTAACACGGCAAAAAAACAAGGTTTTTGTCCAACAAGCCAACTCGTTTGAGCGTTATGCCAAAGTGCTGGAGCAGTTGGGTTTCCCTATCAAACCGCAATTTGTGAAACTGGATTATTCTACTTTTTGCGGGACGCAAAAATCGACTAATGAAACGTGGATTGGCATTGCGCCTTTTGCCAAACATCCCTCCAAGGTTTATCCTTTGGAGAAGATGGAGGAAGTCATCAAGGCGTTGAGCCAGAGGGAAAACACGACAATTTTTCTTTTCGGTGGTGGAGAGGAGGAAAAACGGCAAATCACGGAACTTTGCGCAAAATACCCGAATGTGCAGCCCGCACAAAATCCAAATTCGTCAACAAGTGGATTGCTTCGCTCCGCTCGCAATGACGAATGCCGCTTCGCGTCATTGCGAGGAGGAACGACGAAGCAATCCAGAAATCAATTGGCGATGGAACTCGCATTGATGAGCCAATTGGACGTGATGCTTTCGATGGACTCGGCCAACATGCACTTGGCTTCTTTGGTCGGGACGCGGGTGGTTTCCATTTGGGGCGGCACACATTCTTATGCGGGTTTCCTAGGCTGGAACCAAAACCCAAGCGATTGCATCCAATTGGATTTGCCTTGTCGTCCCTGCTCGGTGTACGGCAACAAACCTTGTTTCAGAGGCGATTATGCTTGCTTGAACGGCATCACACCAAGCCAAATCATCGAAAAATTGGTCGGCCATGAGTGATTCCCCCATCGCAACCATGTTCGACCGCATCTCGCCGAAATACGATGCGCTCAATCATTTGCTATCCCTCAATATAGATAAGGTGTGGCGACGGAAGACCGCGAAAATCGTGTCCTTTTACTATCCCAAAGCCATCCTCGACCTCGCCACAGGCACGGCAGACTTGGCCATTGCCCTTGCGAAACGTAATCCACAGGCCCATATTATCGGAATGGACATTTCCGAGAAGATGTTGGAGATTGGGATGGAAAAAGTCAAGAAAAAAGGTCTTGAAAACCAAATCGAACTGCGCCTGGGCGACGCTGCCGCACTGCCTTTCGAGGACAACAGTTTCGATGCCGTCACGGTGGCCTTCGGGGTGAGGAATTTCGAGAACTTGAAGCAAGGCCTTTCCGAAATCCAGCGTGTGCTGAAGCCCAATGAACAGGCCTTCATCTTGGAGTTCTCGATGCCAGAAAGATTTCCCGTCAAGCAACTTTATCGCTTGTATTTCAAGCATATACTTCCAAAAATCGGAAAATGTGTCTCGAAAGACGCGAGTGCCTACACCTACCTGCCCGAATCAGTGGAGCGGTTTCCAAAACCCTTTGAATTTCTTCGTTTGCTCTCCTCTGCCGGTTTAACTGAAGGCACCATGCGACACTTCGGCCACGGCATCGCCACGCTTTATTCGGTATTAAAAAGCAAATGAATTGTTTTTTTCCCTACTTTTGCGCGGAAAACTGAAACAACGTGAAAAAGAGATACTTAACCATCATCATTGCGGTTTTGGCCATCGTCGTGCCGCTCTTCGCTGAGAACGAGCCTGTCGAAACCCTCAACGAAAGGCTTCAAGTCCTGAGGAATAACCTACGACGCGAATACTTCCAAATGTCGCTGACAAAGGACAAAATCACAAGCAATTACGACAACCAGCACCAAAGGATGGTGGACATCATGAAAGAGTGCAACGAGCTTTCGCTGCGCCTCTACTCGCAGAAACAGGAATACACACTCGACCTCTGTTTTGCCTTGGAGAAGGTCAAGAATGAGTTTGAAGAGTTTACCAAGGACAAGACGCCTTACGACCGCATCATGATTAACTTGGACATCGAAATCGACCGCTACGCCCGCCTCGTCGAGTCGCTACGCCGACTTCCCCCAGAAATCGCAAAGGTCAAAAACCTGCCCGACAGCCTCGCCTTCCACAACGACACCTTGCACCAGCACCTCAAACTCAACAGAGACAACCGCATCGACCTCATGGCCGAGGCGCAAAACACAACCGACTCCATCGCGAGGGTCTTTGTCCTCGACAAGAAAGGTGAGCGCGACCGCGACACCTGCCTCTATTTTGCCACCGAACTGTTGAAAATGTATGCCGAAAGCCGAACCGTCATCATGGCCGACAGCATCCACTATGAGGAAGTCTACCTGCGCCTGAAGGAATCCTACGACTATGCCCAGAAATACTACAAACTGCTGCAAACCCGCATCTTCATCGAAGGGCAAACCCCTTGGCCCGTCATCCTTTCCGACCCGAAACGGTATTGGAATGAGGCCGTTAAAGACGTAATAAACAAATATGGCCTTTATGACGACTCCATCGTGAGCCAAGACTCCTCGACCGTTGCCATTGCCCCAATAGTCACTGACAGTCTTTCCATCGCCGACGTATTGCCCATACCCCCATTTGAGGAAGATTCCACACTGACCGCCTCGACTGACACGACAAGCACCATTGCGAACCCGACGGACGAAGTTGAAGATGAGGATTTGTTGGAAAATGCCAATTGGGAGTATTTGGCTTTGCTTCTCGTCATTGTCTACATGCTTGCCGGATTGTTGTTTAACTGGCTCATAGCCGCGCTTGTTCTCTTACCCATCTTCCATTTCATCAAACCCGTCAAAAAAGCCATCGCCAAACAACAGCGACGTTATCTGACCTTGCTGGCTGGCATCCTGCTATTTGTCATCTTCAACAACTCCTCCAATTTTATCGACAACAACGACTTGTACGAGAAAGCCATCAAGCTCACCAACACTTTCATGTGGTTGCTCGCCGCCATCATAGCCGCATTGCTCATCAGGCTGAAGCCGGAACAACTCAAAAACAGCGTGAGGCTCTATTTGCCGACCATCCTCATGGCCATAGGCGTCATCGGCTGCCGCTCCATCTTCTTGCCCAACACGATGCTGAACTTCATCTTCCCTCCCCTGCTGATTGTCTTTTCCATCTGGCAGCTTTGGGCCTGTCACAAGCATGGCAAACTTGCCGAAAAGAGCGACCGCTTCATGGGATGGGCCTCGCTTTCCGTTACAGCCATCGCACTTTTGTTAGCCATAGCAGGCTATATTTTTGCCGCCTTGTTCATCCTCGTCTGGTGGTATTTCCAGTTGGCCGCCATCCACACCATGACCACTATCTGGCACCTCATCAGCCGCTATAAGGAAAAGCGGATGAAACGCCGCCTCGACCATTACCGAGAACGTATCACCTACGTAAGCGGCTCCGACAAGGAGGCTTTGCTTTTCGGTGCTACGTGGTTCTACGACCTCATCAAGGAAGTGGTGCTTCCCGTGCTTGCTTTGATGTCGGTGCCGTTCTGTTTCCATCTCGGCCTTGACATCTTCGATTTCGACGATCTATACCATACCCTCTACTACAAGCCTTTCATTCATCTCACCAATTCGAAAGGCGTTGATACGTTCAGGCTTTCCTTCTATGGAGTCATCCTTTTGTCATGTCTCGTGTTCGTTTTCCGCTATGCGAACAAGGCCATCCACTACCTCTGGCGGCAGGGCCGTTATTCCATGTTTCTCCGCAAAAACAACCGCAAGAGCATCCGCAAGAACGAAATCAACCTCTCGTTGGGCGACAGCCTCATCAGTGTAACGGTTTGGATGATTTACGCCATCGTTGTCATCATCACGATGCACATTCCGACGGGTTCGCTGAGCCTGGTGGCCGGTGGTTTCTCGGCTGGTGTCGGTTTGGCCCTCAAGGACATTATCAACAACTTCATCTACGGCATCCAACTCATGACGGGCCGCCTGAAAATCGGCGACTGGATTGAGTGCGACGGGGTGCGCGGAGCAGTTACCGACATCAGTTACCAAAGCACCCAAGTGGAAACTATCAACGGCACGACGGTATCGTTCCTCAACGCTGCACTTTTTGCCAAGAACTTCACCAACCTGACCAAGAGCAACTCCTACGAATTCCTCAAGATAACGGTGAGCGTGGCCTACGGCACCGACATCCAACGTGTGCGTGAAATCATTTTGGATGCCATGCAGGTGATGCGCACCAAGGATACCTACGGACGCGAAATGGTGGAGCCGAAGAAAGGCATTTATGTGGTATTCGGCGAGTTTGGCGACAGCGGTGTGGAAGTCTGGGTGAAGCAATACGTCCTCGCTGCCGAGCGTATCGCATACATCGACCGTGCCAAAGAGGTGATTTACAACGCCTTGAACGCCAACGGCATCGTTATCCCCTTCCCGCAACGCGACATTCACATCATCAATGAGGAGGAATGATTTTTTGAAAAATTTCCGCAATAAAAGAGCATCTCTATCGTTATCCACAATAATCAAAACAGAATCACCTTGAAAAAAGCATTGAAAATATCTGCCTTTGTGCTGTTGCTCACAGTTTTGGCTGTTCCTGTACAAGCCCAACGCCGCACCGTCCATTATTTGGCAAACTACGAGAACGAGCCTTACCATTTCGGTTTTCTGCTGGCCTACAACCAGATGATGTACACCGTCAAGACCGTGGAAAACTACCAAAGCATCCAACTCGCCCCTGACTCATGGCCAGGTGGCCCCATCAGCATTTCCAACACGCAAGGCCTATTTGTCTACAACATGGAGACAGCGCAAACGCCAGGTTTCACGGTGGGTATCATCGGCAGCAAGCGTTTGGGGCGCTATTTCGACCTGCGTTTCATCCCCTCGTTGAGCTTCAGCGAGCGCCGAATGCGTTACGATGTGGCCATCATGGACCTTAATGGCGAAGTGACCATGAAGAGTTTCACCAAGTCCATCGGCACCACTTTCGTCGAATTCCCGCTCAACATCAAATACCGCTCGAAACGTTACAACAACATTGGGGCGTACATCATGGGCGGCATCAACCCGAAAATCGACCTCGCGTCGCAGAAGGAAAACAAGATGACCAACGCCAGCGGTCAGGAATTCATCAACAACTTGGTCACCAAGCGTTTTGATGTGGCTGGCGAACTCGGAGCAGGTTTCGACATCTACAACCAATGGTTCAAGATGGGCATTGAAGTCAAGATGAGTTTCGGAATTTTGGACATCGTGAAGAACGAAGCCTTCATCTACACCGCCCCCATCGAGCAACTGCGCAACAAACTTTTCCAAGTGTCGCTGATTTTTGAATAGCATTACCACTTGATTATCAACAAAATAAAAAGTTAGAAAAAAATTTTTCGCCCAAAATGTTGCAGGTAACGAAATTTTATCTACTTTTGCAGCGTCAAAACTGACACGAAGTGGTCTCTTCGTCTAGTCTGGTCAGGACGTCAGGTTTTCATCCTGGTAACTCGGGTTCAAATCCCGGAGAGACTACAACAAACAAAGAATCCCTATCTGAATATCAAGCAGTTAGGGATTTTTTATTGCCATTTTGCCCCACATTTTGCGAACCTATTTCGTTCAATCCTAAAAAAGGCCGTTCCCATTGAAAGGAACGGCCTTGTGCGTAGTGTGCTGCCGGTCCGTCACCAGAGGGCGACGCGACCGAATGAGCCAAGGTCGAGGCTGGCAGAGGGAACGCCTAACGCCTTGAACGCTCGCATGATGGTGGAGTAAGCGATGTTTCGCCCACTTTCCATCTTCGAGACATACGATTTCTTCACACCCATACGCTCTCCGAGCTGCTCTTGGGTAAGTCCCTGTTTCTTGCGGGTTTCCTTGATGGCCTCGCCAATGAAGTATTCGTCCACTTCCTTTTTCAACTTGGCCTCGAACTCGTCCCTTTCTGGAGTGCCGATGGGACCGATGTACTTGTTGAGCATCTGTTCATGTGTCATTGTTTCCATACTCTTATCGTGTTTTGTAATATTCATCTCTGATTTTTTCTGCATGTGTGATTTCGCTTTTTGGAGTTTTCTGCGTCTTCTTGCCGAAACCATGTGTGGCCACCACCAGCGAAGATTGCATCTTGTCCCAAAACGAAAGCAGCCTATATTCGTTGCTCTCATATTCAGCCCTGAATTCCCAAATGCCCGATTCAGTCAATTTCTTGAAGATTCTGTCATCCTTCACGCCCATGCTGACCAATCCTACATTGTGGAAAAGTTTCTTCCTTGCCTTATCAGGCATATTGTCAATGTACGACTGAGCTTCTTCAAGATATTCAACTTTGATATTCATAATAGGGATGTTTTCACGCTGCAAAGTTATGAAAAGTTTTCCGATAAGCAAACATTTTGCTGTTTTTTCACCACTTCTGCGAGAGAGAACCACACTACGCTAAAGAAAAGGTAGGCTGACCGCGAAATCTCTCGCAGTTTCATTCTTCCACCAATCCTGAAAACGAAAAGTCTTTCTCCACATGAGTTCCATCATTCCCAAGTGCAAAACCACAAAAACTACAATACTGTTTTACAATTTGATGGAAAAACTTACCTTTGCAACTTAAATCTCAATGCGTTCAAAGAATTGTTTTGTCTAATTTGGATCGAATGAAACTTCAAACCCTCATCAGCAACCAATATAACCCTTTCCTCAACCGTGCCGTTGAGCAGTATCTCACTGATAACCAAGAGGGAAATACCATTACGATGTACCTTTGGAAGAACCAAAAGACGGTGGTCATCGGCTACAACCAGAACCCCTATTCGGAATGCAATGTAAAACAATTGCTTGACGAAGGCGGCCACCTCATGCGGCGCGGCACGGGCGGCGGCGCGGTCTATCACGACTTGGGCAACATCAATTTCTCTTTTGTCGCCGACAAAAAGCTGTATGACGTAAAAAAGCAACTCTCCGTGATTCAGGACGCGCTCCTCTCCTACGGCCTAACGACCAAGATTTCAGGACGCAACGACCTCACCTGCCAAGGGCGCAAGTTCAGCGGCAACGCTTTCGCCAAAGGGCAACGTAACGACTTGCACCACGGCACCATCCTCATCAAGACCGACGGCGCGATGATGCAACGTTACCTCATCGTCGATAAGGCCAAGCTGATGAAAAACGGTGTGAAGAGCGTGGCCAGCCGCGTCATCAACCTGAGCGAACTCGTCCCCGAACTGACTTCCGAAAACATCAAGCAGCCTTTGATTGCTTCTTTCGAGAAGATTTACGGCGGCAAAGCCGAGGTTTTGGATTTCAACACCTTAATTAATATAAATGAAGTGCAAGCCATTACGGCTGAAATCTCTTCGCACGAGTTCCTTTTCGGCCGTTGGGAGCAGTTCAAGACCACGAAAAAAGCCCGTTTTCTTTGGGGCGGCGTGGAAATCGCACTTGAAATTGACGAAGCCAACGCCATCATCAAGGATGTCCAAATTGCCTCGGATTGCCTTGACACTGAAATCATTAAACAAGCCGAGATGCTATTGAAAAGAAGCAGCACCCAAAAAGCACCCGAATTTGACGAGAGCAATGAAATCCTGCGCGACATCGTCAACTTGATATATGGCTGAATAAAAAAGCGTATTTTTGCAGGCCAGCCCCGTAGGGGCGACAGACCAATAAGCAGGCGACGTAAGCCCCTGCCAACTATCAACTATCAACTATCAACTATCAACTGTCAACTATCAACTATCAACTATCAACTATCAACTATCAACTGAATGAACTACTATCTCCTCCCCTTAGGATGCCAAATGAACCTCAGCGACTCGGAGCGCGTGCGCACGGTGCTCAACGGCATGGGCTTCGTGCAGACCGAAAACGAAGACGAGGCCACCATCCTCGGCATCATCGCCTGCTCGGTGCGCCAAAAAGGCATCGACAAGGTGTATGGCCGCATCGAGAAATGGAACGCCATGAAGAACCGCCAAAGCGTCATCACTTTCGTGTCGGGATGCGTGCTGCCCGCCGACCGCGAGCGTTTCCTCAATCTCTTCGACTTGGTCTTCCCGATGAACGACCTGCCCAAGCTGCCCGACATGCAAAAACGACAAAATCAATCCCTCGGCCAACATGGACAAGTTTTGGTCGATTGTGCCGACGCAAACCTCCAATTTCGAGGCCTTCATCCCGATTCAGAACGGCTGCAACAAGTTCTGCACCTACTGCGCCGTGCCTTACACCCGTGGCCGCGAGGTTTCGAGACCTTCGGAGGAGATTCTGGCCGAACTGAAGGCGTTGGTCGAAAAGGGCTACAAGAGTATCACCTTGTTGGGACAAAACGTCAATTCCTACGGCCTCGACAAGAAAGGCGAAGAGATTGATTTTGCGGAACTTTTGCGCCGCGTGGGTGAGTTCGGCAAGGCCAGCGGCAAGGAGTTTTGGGTGTATTACACCGCGCCGCATCCCCGCGACATGAAGGACGACGTCATCGAGGTGATGGCGCAATACGACTGCCTCGGCAAGCAAATCCACATCCCCATCCAAAGTGGCGACGAGAACATGCTGCAACGCATGAACCGCCACCACGACTTGGCCACCTACCGCCACATCATCCAGACCATCCGCGAGAAACTCCCCACCGCCACCATCTTCACCGACATCATCGTGGGCTTCACGCACGAGACCGAAGAGGAGTTTGAGAACACGCGCAAGGCCATGGAGGAGTTCAAGTACAACATGGCGTTCATCGCGCAGTACAGCGTGCGCCCGGGCGCCGTGGCCTCCGAATGGGACGACGATGTGCCCAAGGAAGTGAAACGTCAGCGTTACCACCGCCTCACCGAGGAACTGATGAAACACAGCCTCGTCTATAACCAAGGCCTCATCGGAAAGACCGTGAAGATGCTTGTGGAAAGCCACGACCGCAAAAACGGCTACCTCACCGGCCACACCGAAGGTAAAATCGTCATCCGTTTTGCCTCGAAAGACACGAGCCTCATCGGGCAGATTGTGAATGTCAAGGTGACTTCGGCTTCGCCGCTGTCGATTGAGGGGGAACTGTGATGTTCTTCCCGCCCCTATGGGGCTCATCGGTGTTTTTGTTTCGTTTTTGGCAGGGGTTGACACCGCCTGCCTAATGTGCTGTCACCCCTTTGGGGTTCCCATGCGCCGACACAAAGTCACGGAGTGACGATGGATATTAGGCAGGGGTGAAATGCAATGCAACCCCTGCCAACAAAAAAACAATTCCCAAACAAGACAAAAAATATTTCGATAACGAAAGCGATTTGCAAGCCTTGCGAAACGAAGCATTTTGAAAAAATCGTAATTTTGCGCCATGAAACAAGAAGAGCGGATGAACAAGGCCAGAATCTCCTTCAAAACCCTCGGTTGCCGCGTCAACCTGTATGAAACCGACGCTTTGGCTTCGCGGTTCAAGGCGGCGGGATATGAAATCGCGGAAAACGATGACGACGACATTGACGTCTTCGTCGTGAACACCTGCACCGTCACCAACACGAGCGACCAGAAATGCCGGCAGGCCATTCGGCAAATCAGGCGCAGTCATCCCGAGTCACTCATTGCCGTCACAGGCTGCATGGTGAACCATCGGAAGGAGGAACTTTTGCAATCGGGCCTGGCGGACTATGTCATCGACAACGAGCGCAAAGCGGCCCTGTTCGACATCATCAACGAACATTTCCGCAACGGCCACAGCGACCCCGAAGGCTACGACCGCGACCTGTTCAGCTACCAACCCGCCTTCGACACTTTCCACACGCGCAGCCTCATCAAGATACACGACGGTTGCAACAACTTCTGCTCCTATTGCATCATCCCGATGGTGCGCGGAAGGGCGACGAGCCGTCCCGCCAAAGACATCTATAATAATGTGCGCGAAGTGGTCAGCCACGGCTTCAAGGAAATCGTTCTGACGGGCGTAAACATGGGGCGATACCAATTTGAGAGTACTAATTTCGAGCAACTTGTGGAAAATATCTTGGAAATCGAAGGCGACTTCCGCGTGCGCGTCTCGTCCATCGAGCCGGACCAGTTCAGCGACCGTTTTTTGGCTTTGTTCCAACACGAAAAACTCGCGCCACACATGCACATCTGCCTGCAAAGCGGCTCCGACGACACCTTGAAACGCATGAACCGACATTACACAGCCAATCAATTCCGCGAAATGTGCCAGCGCATCAAGACTTTCCGCCCCGACTTCAACCTCACCACCGACATCATCGTGGGCTTCCCTGGCGAGACCGAACAAACCTTCAAGGAAAGTTGCAATTTTGCAAAAGAAATCGGCTTCAGCCACATCCACACGTTCAAATATTCGGTGCGCACGGGAACAAAAGCCGCCACCATGCCCAACCAAGTGCCTGAAAAAGTGAAATCGGAACGCAGTGAGGTGATGCGCCAGATTTCGTTGGAGAACAAGACCAAATACTTTGAAATGATGCAAGGCCGAAGCCAACGGATGCTCATCGAACGCATCGACAGCAAAGGAGTGGCACGGGGCTATGGCGAAAACTACATCCCCATCTCCCTCAATGCCAAAGGTTTGGAGAAAAACACCTTTACCAATGTAATGCTGGACGAAATCTTACGTCGCGACAATGAAGAAAAAATGGCATTTGTCGGAAAACCAACATTTTAAAGCCATTTTAATACCCAAAGAATTTTTTTTCGCTTCATTGCGTCGTATGTCACAAAAAAGTTGTAATTTTGCAGCCCGAAAAAAGAGAAATAATAAAGAAAAATAGATATGGCAAATCACAAAGATGCATTAAAGAGAGTTCGCCAAAGCGAAAAGAGACGTTTGCACAACCGCTACTATGCAAAGAACATGCGTAACGAAGTCAGGAAGTTCCGCGCCTTGACCAACAAGAGCGAGGCCGAAGCCCAGCTTTCCAAGATTTACTCCATCATCGACAGAGTGGCCAAGCGTGGCATCATCCACCGCAACAAGGCCGCCAACCTGAAGTCGAAGATGACGAAGCACGTCGCCAAATTAGCGTAAAATAGTGTTTTTCATCATAGAGTTAGTTTTGCCTCTTCTATCCAAGTAGGAGAGGCTTTTTTGGTTGAGGTATCCGAAAAAAACGTACTTTTGCCCCAACAAGCCAACTCAACCCAACATGAGCACCGAAAAGAAATCCATCAAAGACTGGGCACCCGACGACCGTCCACGCGAAAAGATGATGAGTCGTGGCAAGGCCGCCCTCACCGACGCCGAGCTGATTGCCATCCTCATCGGTTCGGGCAACAGCGAGCAGACCGCAGTCGGATTAGCCGGCAGCGTCCTCGAATCGGTAGGCAACAACCTCATCACCCTTTCCGACCTCACCTTGGCTGATTGGACGAAACACAGGGGCATCGGTCCCGCCAAAGCCATCACCGTCATGGCTGGTCTCGAACTCGGTCGACGCCTGCTCAGCAGCGAAGCCACCCGCCCCGACAAACTCACCAATTCCAAAGAGGCCTACAAACGCTTCCTGCCTTACGTGGACGACTTCAGCCAAGAGCATTTCCTCGTGATGTACCTAAACACGTCACAAACCATCCTGAAAATCGAATGTGTGAGCAAAGGAGGCATCACCCACACCGTGGCCGACCCGCGCATCATTTTCAAAAATGCCATCAACATAGGCGCGTCGAAAATCATCATTGCCCACAACCATCCTTCGGGAAACCTCAAACCCAGTGCCGAAGACATACGCCTCACCAAGAAATTCACCGCCGCCGGCACCATTTTGGACATCATCGTCATCGACCACATCATCTTCAGTCGAGGCAACTACCATAGCTTCTATGAAAAAGGAGAGTTGGAGCTATAAAACCTCAAGCAGAACATCATGAAAATCGTCACCATCATCGGGGCAAGACCCCAAATCATCAAAGCCGCCGCGTTGAGTCGCGCCATCAAGACGCACTATGCCAACGAGATACAGGAAATCATCGTCCACACCGGACAACACTACGACGACAACATGTCAGCCGTCTTTTTCGACGAACTTGGCATCCCACGTCCCGATTACAACCTGCACGTCGGCTCGGCCTCGCATGGAGTGCAAACCGCCCGCATGACTGAAGGCATCGAAGGAATCTTGCTCAAGGAACAGCCCGACTTCATTGTTCTATACGGCGACACCAACTCGACCCTCGCTGGAGCCGTGGCCGCCGCCAAAATACATATCCCCATCGCACACGTGGAGGCCGGACTGCGCTCGTTCAACAAAGCCATGCCCGAGGAAATCAACCGCATCGTGTGTGACCACTGCGCCACTTTGCTCTTCTCGCCTACCCAAGCTGGCGTGGAGAATCTGCAACGTGAAGGCTTCGCACTCAACAACGAGCCGCCTTACACCATCGACAATCCGAAAGTGTACCATTGTGGCGACATCATGTATGACAACAGTTTGTATTTTGCAGAAATCGCCGAAACAAAAACCAACATCATCAATAAGCTTGGATTGAAGGACAGGCCTTTCATCCTCGCCACCATACACCGCGACACGAACACCGACCAGCCTGAACGATTGAATGCGATTTTCATGGCACTCATCCAACTTTCTGAAGAATGTCCAATCGTGTTGCCGTTGCATCCGCGAACTTCCAAACTCTTGAAAACCAATCTTGATGAGGACTTGCAGAAGCAAATTTTCAACAACACGAACATCAGCCTTATCCCGCCCGTATCGTTTTTGGAGATGATTGCTTTGGAGCGTCATGCGAGTTTGGTCATGACCGATTCTGGCGGCGTGCAAAAAGAGGCCTATTTCTTCAAAAAGCCCTGCATCATCCTCAGGCCTGAGACGGAATGGATTGAAATCGTGCAGACTGGCAACGCCATCCTCGCTGATGCCAACGAAAGCCGCATCATGCAGGCTTGGCAGCATTTCAAGGACAATCCGCCGACCAAGTTCCCCGAAATTTTCGGCGATGGCCATGCAGCAGAGTTCATATTGAACGAGATGCTCCAACAAGAAATGTAACAAGCATGAAACTCTTAGATGTTTTGTTTTATCATTTTTACAATTTTTATCGGAAGTGGCCCTTTTACTTGGGTTCTTATGAGTTTGCCGCCGCTTTTAGCATTGGCTTTTTCCTATCCGTAGGAATTGCTCTTTTCGTCATGTTCTCAATGATTCCTTTGACTGGTAAATGGTCAATATTTGTTGGCTTAGCTATTATTATGGGTTGCGGATTAGTATTCGAAAGGTATTTTGGCAAATCGGGTAGATGGAAAAAAATCATCAAAGCCAAACCTTTCGTTGTCAGTCGTGGTTTTTCAACAGGAGCAACTATAGTTTTTGTAATAATAGAGACAGCATTTGCCATAGGCGTTGTCCTGTTGGCCAAAGAAAATAACTTTTTTTTCGACTAAAGTGTTGTGGATTAAGAAAAAAGTCGTACTTTTGCACCACGTTTTTCGGAACGTAGAACAAATAACTAAATCATTAACAATCAACAAATTATGAATCAGTACGAAACCGTTTTCATTTTAACTCCCGTTTTGTCTGACGATCAGATGAAGGAAGCGGTAAAGAAGTATGAAGATTATCTGGGCCAGAAGGGCGCAGAAATCATTCATGAAGAGAGCTGGGGCATGAAGAAATTAGCCTACCCCATCCAGAAGAAATCCACGGGCTTCTATCAGTTGATAGAGTACAAGGCCGAGGGTGAAATCATCGCCGATGTCGAAACCGAGTTCCGCCGTGACGAGCGCGTGTTGCGCTTCCTCACCGTGAAGCTTGACAAGCACGCCATCGCCTACAACGAGAAGAGACGCAAGAAAGCAGCCGAGGCCGAGAACGCCCCCGCCGCCGAAACCGAAGCGCAAGCCTAATGTTGAACCCATAAAAACGAAAGAGACATGGCACAAGTGAACAACAACGACATCAAGTATCTGACCCCCATAGCTGTCGATACCAAAAGAAAGAAATACTGCCGTTTCAAGAAGAACCGCATCAAGTACATCGACTACAAAGACGCCGACTTTTTGCTGAAGTTCGTCAACGAGCAAGGCAAGATCCTGCCCCGCCGCATCACCGGCACTTCCATGAAATACCAGCGCAAGGTCGCCCAGGCCATCAAACGTGCCCGCCACCTCGCCCTCATGCCTTTTGTAGCTGACTGTTTGAAATAATTTGAAGGAGGACACACAATGGATATTATTCTGAAACAAGACGTCGCCAATTTGGGTTACAAGAATGACATCGTGACCGTGAGACCTGGCTATGGCCGCAACTTCCTCATCCCTAAGGGATTGGCCATCCTCGCCACCGAGCGCAACCGCAAGATTCTTGCCGAGGAGATTCGCCAACAGGCCCACAAGGAAGAAAAAATCAAGAACGAAGCCCTCGACAAAGCCAAGGCTTTGGAAGGCCTGAAGCTGCAAATCCCCGCCAAGGCTGGTACCAGCGGCAAGATTTTCGGCTCGGTCAACAGCATCATGATCGCCAACGCTATCAAGGAAGCCACCAACATCGAGGTGGACCGCAAGCAAATCGTCCTCAACGAAGACGCCATCAAGGAAGTTGGCGACTACACCGCCAAGATCCGCCTGCACAAGGAAGTGCTCGTGGATGTCGATTTCTCCGTCTTCGCCGAATGAGCATCAGAACTTTTTCATACTTTTGTGGCTGCCTCATCCGTGAGGCAGCTTTTTTTTGACTATGGTCACCAAAAACGAAATAAAACAAGTCGGCTCGCTACGCCAACAGAAGTTCCGCAAGGAACTCGGCCTCTTCGTAGTGGAAGGGCGCAAAATGGTTGAAGAACTACTCCGCTCTGACTTCTCAACCACAGCACTCTATGCTACAACAGCTTGGCATGAAGCTTTTCCACAAGCCGAAACAGTCAGCGAGGTACAGATGGCCCAGATGAGTGGTCAAGACACGCCTCCGGGTATCCTTGCCGTGGTGAAAACACCTGTAAAACAACAACTTTCCGCAAGCCCGCGCTTCATCCTCGCCTTGGACGGCATCGCCAATCCTGGTAACATGGGCACACTCATCCGCACAGCGGAGTGGTTCGGCATCCACGACATTGTATGCAGCCCTGATTGCGTGGAGGTATGGAATCCAAAAGTCGTTCAAGCCACGATGGGTTCCTTGTTCAGAATCAACGTAATTGAGACAGAACTGTCCGCGTTTCTCACCGAACAGCGCAGCCAAGGCAAGGCCATCTATGGCGCTTTGCTTGAAGGCGAAAACTTGTTTGAAATGAAACAAAAACCCGATGGCATCATCGTCATCGGAAGCGAATCGCATGGCATCCGCGAAAACCTGTTGCCACTACTCTCCCACCCTGTCACCATTCCACGCATGGGCAACAGCCAGACCGAATCGCTCAATGCTTCAGTGGCCGGCGGCATCATCATGGCTGAAATGACACGGCCATCCTAATCGCCGCCCGTAAACTTGAAGCCCCAGTTTCTGTGCGCCATCAATTCAGGCACCGTGGTTCCCGCCAGGCGCACCCTGCTTCGTGTCGTCATGCGCGAAGAGAACACGCCCGTTCCTCCATCGATGAGCGTAAAATCATTGCCACCCATAGTGCCATAGTTGCCGACCGAACTCCATTCGAGATAACGTGTCAATTCCTCTCCTGCCGCCGAAACGATGATTTCAACAGGATAATCGCCGATGAAACGCTTCAGTCCGGCAACAGCCGTGTCAGCCCCAAGGAAATCCACCAACTGCTCATAGAACCTCTCGGGACGATATGTGACCCGATAATAATTGTCGACCATGCAGGACGCAAGATAAAAATTGGAATAAGTAGCTAATTTCCAATCCATTGTACGCGGAATGGAATCACCGCCAGGATGCCTTTGTTCCTTGAAAGTAAAAGTCATCCTGACCTCGTATGAAATCGCGTTGGGGGCGGGATAGAACTCCAAAGGCCTATTGACGCCAAAATACTCCAGCGAATAATTGACCGCCAGGCTCTTCACCCGAAAACCATTTGAGCCCACCATATCCGTCGTTGAAACCAGAGTGCGGTCGGGAAGCACGATAGTGAGTTTGTATTGATATTTTTCGTCCTTCTTGTTTTTGCGGAGTCGTTCCGTCGTATAATATAGTTTCTGCTTGGGCGCATAGAAATTGCCTGGCTGTTTGTTCCCTATCGTAATCGTGTCCAAGATGATCTGGCGGACACTATCGCCATTGCAAAACTCGGTGAGACGCACATCAAGCTTGCCGCGATAGTCACTCGAGTCGGGATTCATCGCGACTTGGGTGGCGTCGTCGTTCAACACATAAAATGAACGCGTTATCTTGATGAAATTGGTATCGGCATTGGCATCAAGCAATCCATAAACCACCGGAACCACCTTGTATTCAGCCTGAAGATTGAAATCTTGCCGACACGAAACAAGCAGCATAAAAATTGTAAAAACAAATATTGAAGCAACCTTTTTCATAGTTAGAATGCATTTATTTCGGTGCAAATATATTACAATAATTCCAATCCGCAAGAAAAAATCTGAAATTCCATCAAAAAAAAGACTGCCCGACTCGCACCAGACAGTCTCCTCCAAAATAAAAAAATGAAAAACTTTATAACTTGATTTATGAGTTTTTGATAATCTTAATTGTCCTTCCATTCGTCATTTTTAGGAAATACATTCCATCGGGAAGCGTAGAAACATCAACGAGATTTGGGCCTGCATCAATGCGGATTTCCATAAGTTGTTGTCCAATAGTATTATATAGCATAACAACACCTTGGCTTTGGCTTTCGATGGTTAAAGTCGAAGCAGTGATGGTCGGGTAAAGGATGAAATGTATTTCGTTGTCCTCAACGCCTTCAGTGGTTTCCACCACGACGGGGCCGACTTGCACCGACTCGCCTTCGGGATAGACCGCCGAAAGGGTGTAGCGGTGTGTGCCTGAGGGAATATTGTAATCGCTGTAAGTCAATTCGGTAACGGTGGCAATGAGTGCGTCATCTCGGTAAAGATTGTAATTGTTTGGAGCGCCTTCAACGGGCAAATTCCAAGTCAAACGGACATTGTCGTTGCCGAAAACCTCAGCGACAAAGTCGGTAGGCGGATAGAGTATGGTGACCTCGGCATATTTCATGCAGGAGGCATAACCCTGCAAACCGTCATCGGAATAGGCCACGAAAAGAGCCCCATCGTTGGCAATAATGAACGGGTCATCCATGGCACCTTCTGAGATGAGACTTGGCCCGACATAACTCCATTCACCATCGTATTGCATGACACTCAAGTAGTTGGAATGTCCCTCGTTGACGAAAGCCACCGTAAACTTGCCCTCGTTGAAGCAAGCGTTGAGTTCCGATACAGCTCCTTCGGCCAAGTTGTCGCCAAGACTCTCAAATTCGCTACCGTTGAAGCGTACGGCCCTGAGTTGGTAAGAAGGATAGGCACAATAGGCAAGGTAAGGCATGTCGTTCTCATCGAGCGCAAGACTTTGGTAAAAATAAATGTTGTCGATGCCATTGCCCACGAGAGTCCATTCTCCGTTTTCAAACTTCCTGACTTTTAGTAGATTGCTTGCCATGTAGTCGGCGTATGCGATGTAAGGCGTGTTGTTGCTGTCGAAGACCAAATCCTGATGGCAGGCATATTCGCTGCTTGGTGCATAGATTCCCGTACCGCTCAGAGGCACCCAACTGTTATTCTCCAATTTGAAGACGACCCCGATGTAATTTTGCGAAATATCGCGGGCAACAAGATAGGGCAAGTCATTGTTGTCGAGGACAATATGCGTTTCAACGCTGCCAAAAGCACTGCCAACGGCTGTCCAATGGCTGCCATCCCATTTAAAGGCATATCCTGCGTCGGATTGGTCGGAGTAGGCCACATAAACGTCGCCGTTGGAGGCCACATCCATGCCGCCAGCCGAGACGGAACAAGACGTGTTGATGTTGCCCATCCGTTCCCATGTGTCGGTGCCTGCGGCGTTTTTGTATAATACAGGCGTATTGCTTTGGTTTCCAAAAACATACAAATTCCCATCGTTATCCTGCTTTATGCTGAAAACTTGAAATGCAGCTTGGGAGAAACCACGAGGCCCGACGTATTCCCAACTGCCACTGAGAGGTTCGTCAACAACGATGGTGAAGTCCTGATAGGTGCTGTGAATGTCATCGGAGAGCATGAGGCTCACTTCATAATTGCCTGGTTGTTCAGGTGTTCCGTAGAGACAAGCCGACTTCCCATCATATTGCTCCAAAGTCAACCAACTTGGGCCTTGGGCAAGGCTGATGGTGAGATTCTTGCTGTCGGGGTCGTGGAAATAGACATTGTAAAGGTAATTGAGGTTGGCGTAGGCTTCGGTCTTAGGTGTCGATGTGAACAGAGGAGCTGCGGTGTTGTCGCCATTGAGATAGAAACTCTTTACGGCGTTCTCTACGGAGCCGTCGGGGGCGATGAGCAAGCCTATTACGCTTACATAGTTGTAATCCCAATTCTCATCCAAAGTGCAAGTAAACTCGTAGTGGGCTGATTGTGAAGCTTGCAACGATGATGGGAAAGAGCCTGGTACTCCATTATAATCGCAAAGCAGTTGTCGCCCCACATGATCGTAAGCGATACGCTCGGCGGGGATGGGATTGGGCAAATTTTCGTAGCCACCCATCGGGCCGTGGCCGCCACCGCTGTAGGAGTTGGTTTGATTGTAAGCGGGTGCTGGCCCTGTCACGCCGTCTTCGATGAGGATGGCCGCGAAACGGTAGTCGCCGTTCATGTTTTCCAAGGCCATGGCTCCAACGTCGGCAGTCAGTTGTCGTGTCGCAGGATCATAGTCGCAGTGGATTGACATGTAGACTTTTGACGGTGTCTGGCTTTCTTGTTCCACTTTGGCAAACCAGGTTTGGGTTTCCTGTGCCAGAAAACGCCGTCCGATGTTGGCCGATGGTGCGCCAACAAGTCCTGAAGCGTGATAATAGTCATCATTTGCCATCGGGTCGCTGCAATGGATGGCGACGAAAATGACATTGTCGTAGGTAAAACACAGGGAATCACCATAATAGACACCTCTTGGGCACCATTGGCACCAAGTGCCGGTCAGTTCTTCAACGAGAACATGCTTTTGCGCAAAGCCGATGCTTAAGGTAAGCGCCAGCATTAGAGTAAAAAAGAGTTTTTTCATGATAAAGATGGATTTGATAACGAGGCAAAAATAACTTTTTTTCTTCAAATTTGCGTGGAATGATGCTGTTTCTTGGGTGTTTGTATATAGATTTCTTACATAAATTGGTGCGCTAACCCTATTTTTTATATAGATCAGCGCACCAATTAAGCTTTTAACTACTGCGCTAACCATGTTTTTGGATGAGTTTGAACCTGCTCTGCAAACAAAAAAACTTCATTTTCCCCTTCCGTTTCATACCTTTTTCCTATTTTTGCCGATGGATTTGGCGAGCCAAGTCCGTCATATAGAAGCGTTATGCTTGTCTTGTAAGTCGAGAACCTGAGAAATTCAATGACTTCAATAAAGGCAGTTGGCATGATAGTTTCTGCGTTATGCGTGGAATGCTATATACAGCCATATTTGTCTTTATTGGGTAATTCTCAGGACCTTCGACTTGCAAATGTGGCATACAGTTCCACGCTTCTTTTGTCATAACTAATCGGGGAACAATGGATTCTCCTGCGCTTTTGGGAACTGGAAGCCAAAGAACAAATATGAAAAAAAGAATTTTACTTTTCTTGTTTTCTGTAGCGATTGCGTTGTCGTTCTCAAGTTGTGCCACCATTATTGGAGGAGCGAAATACAATGCAAAAGTTCAGATTCCAGGTCATCCTGATGCCACCATTTCTGTGGACGGGCAGTACAAGGGGCAAGGCGAAGCCAATTTCTTGGTAAAAAGAAGGGATGCAGACAAGTTGTCCATTACAGTTCAAGAAGAAAATTGTGAGCCTGAAACAACACATTTCACAAAAAAGGCTTTTCGCGGCTGGGCTTTTGTGGGAACATTGGTTGGGTGGACCGGCATTGTTCCAAGCACATACATCCCACTTCCTTGGGGAGTTGTTGTTGATGGCATTACAGGGGCGTGGTGGAAGCCAGATGTCAATGAGAAAGGTGTTTCAAAGATTGACTATGACCATTTCCTTTATACGATTAACTACAAGGCCATTCCAAAGAAGGATGTAGTAACCAATCCTAAAGAGACAAGCAAAGAAGGTTCTTATTCCGATGCCCAGTCAAAAGCGGATAAACTTCGGGAGTTAAAACAATTGTTAGATGAAGGGATTTTGACGCAAGAGGAATATGAGAAGGAAAAAGCAAAGATACTATCATCTGAATTACAATAATTTTCGATGACAATAAAAGCAAACCGAGCGGAACCCAACAAGATTCCGCTCGGTTTTAATTAGGTTAGATGTCGCTTATTCCATAGCGTTCTCAAACCGTCCGTGGCATTGCTTGTACTTCTTTCCGCTTCCGCAGGGGCAGGGGTCGTTGCGGCCCACTTTCTTCTCCACGCAGATTGGCTGGGTGCATTTTTTCAAAAAATGTGATTTTTCGATTGAAAAAATGTCCAAAAATGTGATTTTTTGAGTATTTTTGTGGCAGAAAATGTGATTGATTGCCATGGAACTACTTGAAAGAAAAATAGATAAGTTTCTCGTAGAATGGAAACAGAATCCCGATAGAAAACCTTTGATTGTGCGAGGTGCCCGACAAATCGGGAAAACCGAGTCGATTAAGGCTTTTGGTCGTGCCAACTACGAATCGGTGTTGGAGATAAATTTTGTGCTTCAGAAGAAATTCCGCACCATCTTCGACGACGGCTACGAGGTGGACCAGATCATCAAGAATATCACAGTGCTTGAACCCTCGTGGAGAATTATTCCCAACAAGACACTGCTGTTTTTCGACGAGTTGCAAAAATGTCCCGATTGCGCCACTTCGCTCAAGTCGTTTTGCCAAGACGGGCGTTTCGACGTGATTTGTTCGGGTTCGTTGATGGGCATTTATTACGAGGAAATCGAGTCGAATGCGGTGGGCTTCAAAGAGGATTATGATATGTTTTCGATGGATTTCGAGGAGTTTCTTTGGGCCAAGGGTTATTCCAAGGAACAAGTTGAGGACCTTTACGCGCACATGCTTTCGCTGAAGCCGTTCTCGCAACTTGAATTGGACACCTTCATGGGCATTTTCCGCGACTATATGACGCTCGGAGGTATGCCCGAGGTGGTCAAAATGCACATCGACAACGGACATTTCGGCGGAGTGCTGAAACTGCAACGGCAACTTTTGAAAGATTACGAGGAAGACATCACCAAATACGCAAAGGAGACCGACAAGGCAAAAGTCCTCGCGGTTTATGGCCACATTCCGACTTTTCTGGCAAAGGAAAACAAGAAATACCAAATCACGAAGATTGCCAAAGGTGCACGAAACAGGGAATACATTGGTGCCGTGGACTGGCTGAAACAGGCTGGTGTGGTCAATGTTTGCTATTGTTTGAGCAATGTGGAGCTACCGCTGAAAGGCAATTATGATGCTGAGTGCTACAAAATCTACTACCACGACACGGGGCTGCTGATTGCCTCTCTTGACAAGGAAGCACAAGACGATCTTCGCGCCAACAAGAATTTCGGCACATACAAAGGTGCCATATATGAAAATGTGGTTGGCGAGATGCTGAGAAAGTCGGGGTATGAGCAGTTGTATTACTACAAGCACGATAGCCCAGCCCTTGAGATGGATTTCTTCGTAAGGGATGCCAACTCGCTGATTCCCGTCGAGGTGAAGGCGAAAGACGGAGCCACGGCCTCACTGAACAACCTCATTAAATGGAATTCTTATCCCGATGTGAAATACGGCATCAAATTCGGATATAAAAATATCGGCTGGAGCGAGAAGTTTTACACTTTTCCCTATTTTCTCGCCTTTTTGTTGAAGCGGTTTTTGAAAGAAAAGTAACTGGATTTCTTTTGCAGGAAATCAAAAACCGAGCGGAACCCAACAAGATTCCGCTCGGTTTTCATTAGGCTGGATGTCGCTTATTCCATAGCGTTTTCAAACCTTCCGTGGCATTGTTTGTACTTCTTGCCGCTTCCGCAGGGGCAGGGGTCGTTGCGACCCACTTTCACCTCTTTGCGGATGGGTTGGGTGACTTGCTTCTGCTGCGTGTCGCTGTGCGACTGGGCCAGCAGGTCTTGGCGTTGCTCGCGAATCTTCGACTTGTCGATGCCTTGCGGGCCGCGCGACTCGCGCACGCTGTTCGGGTCTTGCGTCGGGATGTCGGCGCGCATGAGGAAAGAAATGACATCCTCGTTGATTTTCTCCACCATGGCCTTGAACAGGTTGAACGACTCCAACTTGTAAATCACCAGCGGGTCTTTCTGCTCGTAGGTGGCGTTTTGCACCGATTCCTTCAGGTCGTCGAGTTCGCGGAGGTGTTCCTTCCAAGCGTTGTCGATGAGGCCGAGGGTGATGCTCTTCTCGATGCAGAGATTCACTTCGCGGGCACCGTTTTCGACTGCCTTCTTCAGGTTCACGATGACGTTCATGCCGCGTTTGCCGTCGGTAATCGGGATGGCGATGTTCTCGAAATGCGTCTGGTTTTCATACACATTCTTGATGACGGGCAAGGTCTTTTCGCCAATGATACGAGCCTTTTCCTTGTAATGTTCCAAGGCGGCGTTGAAGAGTTTTTCGGCCAATTCCTTGGTCTTCAGGCGGTCGAATTCCTCCTCGCTGAAGGGCGCGTCGATGCCCATGCTCGAAAGGAGTTCCATCTTGAAACCTTCGTAATCCTTGGCGTCCTGATATTCCTCGATGAGTTTCTCGCCGAAGTCCATCATCATGTTGTTGATGTCGATGGAAAGACGCTCGCCAAACAGGGCGTGACGGCGTTTCTTGTAGATGACCTCACGCTGCGAGTTCATCACGTCGTCGTATTCGAGCAAGTGTTTACGCACGCCGAAATGGTTTTCCTCGACCTTCTTCTGAGCTTTCTCGATTTGCTTCGTAATCATCGGATGTTGAATGACTTCGCCTTCCTGCAAGCCCATACGATCCATGATGCCCGCGATGCGCTCGGAGCCGAACATACGCATCAGGTTGTCTTCCAAAGAGACGTAGAACTGCGAACTGCCCGGGTCGCCTTGACGGCCTGAACGACCGCGCAACTGGCGGTCAACACGGCGCGACTCGTGGCGCTCGGTGCCGATGATGGCCAAACCGCCGGCTTCCTTCACGCCGGGGCCAAGTTTGATGTCGGTACCACGACCAGCCATATTGGTGGCGATGGTCACGGTGCCTGCCTGACCGGCTTCCTTGACGATTTGGGCTTCCTTGAAGTGCAATTTGGCGTTCAACACATTGTGCGGGATGCCCTTGCGGGTCAGCATACGGCTGAGCAACTCGGAGATTTCCACCGAAGTGGTACCTACCAACACGGGACGACCCGCATTCACAAGGCTTTGAATCTCGTCGATGACGGCGTTGTATTTCTCGCGCTTGGTCTTGTAAATCATGTCCTCTTGGTCGATACGGGCAATCGGCCTGTTGGTCGGGATGACGACCACATCGAGTTTGTAGATGTCCCAAAACTCGCCCGCTTCGGTTTCGGCGGTACCAGTCATACCGGCCAGTTTGTGGTACATGCGGAAGTAGTTCTGCAAGGTGATGGTGGCGTAGGTTTGCGTGGCGGCTTCCACCTTCACGTTTTCCTTGGCCTCCACGGCTTGGTGCAGACCATCGCTCCAACGGCGGCCTTCCATGATACGTCCCGTCTGCTCATCGACAATCTTGACCTTGTTGTCGATGATGACGTAATCGACATCTTTTTCAAACAAGGTGTAGGCCTTCAGCAGTTGTTGCACGGTGTGCAAACGATCCGATTTCTCGGCGAAGTTACGCATCAACTCGGCCTTGCGTAACACTTTTTCGTCGTTGCTGAGGCCAGAGTGCTCCAAGTCGGCAATCTCGGCACCCACATCGGGAATGATGAAGAACGCGGGGTCATTGTAGGCCTGCGCCAATTGCTCGCTGCCCTTGTCGGTGAGGGTCACGGTATTCAGTTTCTCGTCGATGACGAAATACAATTCGTCGTCGATGATGTGCATGTTCTCGTTGCGGTTTTGCATGTAGAAGCCTTCTGTCTTCTGCATCAGGCTCTTCATGCCTTCCTCGCTGAGGAATTTGATGAGGGCGTTGTTTTTCGGCAGACCACGGTAGGCTCGGAAGAGTTGGTCGGCGCCGTGCTTCTTCTCTTCCTCAGTGGCGTTGGGGTCGGTGAGGATGCGCTTGGCCTCGGCCAAAATGCCTGTAACATAACGTTTTTGGGCTTCGTACAACTTGACAACATCAGGTTTCAACTCGTCAAACTCCTGTTGGTCGCCGCGCGGCGTGGGACCGCTGATAATCAACGGGGTACGGGCATCGTCAATCAACACGGAGTCAACCTCGTCGACGATGGCATAGTGGTGTTTGCGCTGCACCAATTCTTCGGGATTGCCTGTCATGTTGTCACGCAGGTAGTCGAAACCGAACTCGTTGTTGGTGCCGTAGGTGATGTCGCAGTTATAGGCGCGGCGACGTGCGGCGGAGTTGGGTTCGTGCTTGTCGATGCAGTCCACGGTGAGGCCGAGGAACTCGTACATCGCGCCCATCCACTCGGAGTCACGCTTGGCCAAGTAGTCGTTCACGGTGACCACATGTACACCCTTGCCAGCCAAGGCGTTAAGATAAACGGGCAAGGTGGCCACGAGGGTCTTTCCTTCACCGGTGGCCATCTCAGCAATCTTGCCTTGGTGCAGCACGATGCCGCCGATGATTTGGCAGTCGTAATGCACCATGTCCCAAGTCACCATATTGCCGCCGGCCATCCAACTGTTCTTGAAATAAGCCTTGTCGCCCACGATGCTGACGTGCTCGTATTTGGCGGCCAATTCGCGGTCGAGGTCGGTGGCCGTCACTTCCACGGTCTCGTGTTCGCAGAAGTATTTGGCGGCAGCCTTCACCACCGAGAACGCCTCGGGAAGAATCTCGTTCAGTGCCTCCTCGATGTGGTCAAGTTCCTGTTTCTCAAGTTTGTCGATTTGGTTGTAGAGTTTCTCCTTCTCGTCGGGGTCCATGTCGAAGTTGGCTTCGGCCTTGGCCTTCAGCTCGGCGATTTCGGCCACCTCGGCGGCGGTCTTGTTCTTGATGTATTCCTTGAATTCTACGGTCTTATGTCTCAGGCTGTCGATGTCGAGTTTCACGATTTGCTCGTAGGCCTTGAGCGTCTTTTGGAGTATGGGCTGCAGGGCCTTGTTGTCGCGCGAGGCCTTGTCGCCGAAGAGTTTCTTGAAGAATCCCATTTTATTAGTTTGTAGTTAAAAGTTAATAGTTTGCAATTAAATGGTTTGCCTTTGGTCAAAAAGCGTGCAAAGTTACGGAATTTTGGTGAAATGGAGGGAAATTGTGTCAAAAAGGCAGTGATTTTAGGAGGAGCTGCATTAGAAAAATGAGGTTGTTGCTTGTTTGCTGGTGTATTACACACCTTATAGTATAGTGTTTTCATCTGATTTGTAGTTGAAATGAAGAAGGCGCGACAATCATGCCGCGCCCTCTTGCTGTCTTTTCTTTGTTTTTCATTACGATTATGATATTCAATGCCTTTTGGATACAAATCCAAAAGAACGGAAAGCCAACTATCTCATTTGATTAGGAGCGATACTTCAATTCCTAAATAAACACTTGTCTAAAATAGTCTCGTCTATACCATAAACTTTTATCATAGATAGAAAATGATGACTTCTTACACGCGTTTATTAAATTTTCCAATTCTATTCTTGACTTTAATTGTTGGTATAAATTATATGAAAAACGAGATACAAACTCTTCAAATGAATGGGCCATGTCTTCATCATTATCTTTGTGAATGAACTGATTATTGACAAACGCAAAAATCATATCAAGTATTCGTAAATCAGAAGCATCAGTTGATGACAGGCTGTTAATTATACCTCTAATATAACTATGAATTGCACTCCCGGTTAAAATATACAATCCATGTTCGCAACGAATTGCCTCATATTTATTAGACGATATGTTTACTTCGTCATCTTTTGTTTGAACGAAAACAAAAAAACTAGTATTTCTTTCATGTCTAAAAAAATCTATATCACAACGGAACCATCTTGGAGTCTTGGCATCTTTTTTCTCCCATTTTAGATTCATGGCTCTATAATTTTCAAACACTCGAATGTCCGTAATCTCGAAATTTCTAAATATCAGATTGTTTAACTGGTCGTGTGAAGCATCCCTCAAAAATCGTTTGTTCAATACGACATCCACATCATCTAATAATTCACATTTTTCGCCATATAGTATTTTTAACAAATCCATTGCAGATTGGTTAGGTGTTCTTGCTTCGCGGACTAGACTTGTTGCAGAATAATATGCAGCACTATCAATTGTCCAAAAATGCCCTAAGTTTTTAATTTCTTCTATAGACATAAATGAGTGGCCGTTATTATTTATGAGATAATATCGTTGTTTTTTGAGAGATTCATTAAATTCGTTTTTATTTATTAAATCATCCATTCCAATAATCATGTCCAATAAATATGACACTTCCGAAGATGCCCATGTGACGGAATACTCTTGCGAAATATTGTCTATCTGTTTTTTTATTTCATCTAAATATATATCATAAATTCTGCCCATTACTCCTCCTATTGTCTGAGAATCTATTGCCGATCGCGCAACATTTGGACGAGCTTTCACGTACTTTCCCGAAAGATTAGCAATTGCAACAAAACGTGGATTCTCATATCCTGGTGTGTTTTTGTCAATTCGAATACCTTCGATACTTATTCCACATGGCACTACATTAACATCATCGAAAATAGGCGAAAGTTCGACGAAAGATCTTTCTTTTAGAAACTTGTTTTTTCTCATGAGTAAAGACATATCAATCCCCTTCTCATATTTCCAAACAATTTCATACTCATTATCATCAATAGAAAGGCCTTTTCTCCTTAAAGCGTCCTCTATTAATGCCTTTGTGTCACTATAACCAATGATTTGGGATTTGTTTTTTTCTGTATATGTAAATTCACATGCAGGGAAAAGAATCCAATCTCGCAATATCTTTTCTGGCTCAAAATCAATCACGTCGGATTTTATTTTCAACATAATAGAAGTACCGCTTTGCGTGATGTCTAGAAAATCAAGTGGTGATTCTTTTTCTTTTCCATATTTGAGCAAGTATTTTCCATGAAGTTTACTTACTTTTAACAATAAAGGTTTCCCTTTAGTATCAGTCCTAGTTAAAATATCCACATCTTCAGCTACCAAGAAACATGATAGTAAACCAATTCCAAATCTGCTAATGGAATAATAGTTAGGATGGCTCTTTAAAAAATCTTTGTCTGTGTATCTCGAAGATCCAACTTTTAATAAATGATTTTGTATGATACCCATATCCATACCTGTACCATTATCAGCAACAATTAACTGACGAGTTTCTGGAATCCATTCGACATTTACTTTGGGTTCATATGTTTTTATTCCTTTCTCGTCCTGTTCGTATTTTTTCACTTTTACCGCATCAATGGCATTTTGAGCAATTTCTCTTAGTGATACAGTAATATTGTTATATAAAGTTTCTCCGACTAACAAATCAAGGATTTTTTGTTGGTCTATAGTAAAAGATAATTGATGCCTCTCGTAATCCTTTGTTATAATATTGCTGTCGTCAATGTCTTTCCATGGAAATTCATATTCTATGGAAAATTTTTTCTTCATTTCCTCATTAAGTCTGTACGATACTTGTAGTTGTTTTCTTGCATAATCCAGATAATCCATCAACGGAAAGAATCCTTTGGGGTCTTCAAAATAACCTGTAATTGAAAAAGTATCGCTTTGTTTTGATTTGTCTACATTACCATCTTTATCCGTTTGCTCTTTTGGAGAAATATCAGTAACAGAAGCTTGCTTTGCCCACTCGATCTGACTTGTTGGATTTGTAGGAGAAATGATGTCGTACTCTACCGAAGGAGCTCTGTCACCAGTTATATGCAGCATATCTGCTGTTCTTAAAATTAATGCAGCATAAAAAACATTTCCTTTCTCATCTTTGTTCATTCCATATCCCTGTTTTATAGGGTATTTTTCGCTATCATACAAATCGTCTTCATTATGGCTTTTACAAATAACAGCAATGTCTTTTATGAAAAGGGGCTTTAAACCGCTTGTCATTTGCTTTACCAATTCAACAATTTTTTCATCATACAATTCAACATTCTCCCCTGACAGCCAATCTGCAATTCTTTTGCCATGATTCTTCCTAACATACTCTTGATATACAAAACGCTCGGATTCTTCGGTATCTAATCTCTTTAGTGATTCAATGTTTGATGATTTGCTTTCGTATTCTTTTTTAAAATTTTTATAAGTTTGATTGTTGTTTCTATTTTCGTACTCTTTTTTTGAAACCAGCATCCCTAAATCATGGAAATATATCGACAGAACGATTAATAACCAATCAGCTTTTGTCATAATACCTTTTGTTTTCTCTGGTATTATATCATTAACTAACTCAAGCATAATATCGACATGATTAATATCATGTTTCGTATACTCATCGAATATTCCATTTCTTCCAATTAGACCAAGCATTTTTTCTAATGAATCTTTGATTCCCCTTAAATTAATTCCATTAAACGCAGATAGTTTCGTTGCCTCTTCTGCATGATGTTCTGGTGCGGTAATTATTTCTGCCATAGTATTCTTGTTTTTTTAATGTTAATATATTGAATTGATGCAAAAATACAAAAATTTTCAGATTCAGTTGCTAAAACCATCATTTTTTCACTGTTTTAGCACTCAAATCGCGATTCTATTGCTAAAACTCGGAATTTTTTTGTGATTTAGCACTTGAATCGCATCAAACGGCTTTTTCTAAATCACTTCCCATAAAGCCGCCTCACCCTTTCGTCAAGATACCGCTCAGGCGATGGCGCAGGTGCCTCGCCAATCTTGTTGTCCCGTTTGATGAGGATGTATTCGGGAAAGGTGCGCACGTTGTAGGCTTCCAAAAGGAGGATGTTGTCGCCGAGGTCTAAGAGGGGCCAGTCTTGCCGTTTTTCCTCAAACTGCTGCTTGAAGAAATCCAATTTCTCATGCGTGGCGATGGTGAGGATTTGCACCGAGTCCTGCCACTGGTGATGCAAACTACGCAATTCGGCGAACTGATATTCACTGACCGCCGAATAGCCATCCACAAACTGCAACAGCACCAAACTGTCCTTGAAATCCGAAAGGCTGACCTCCTTACCGTTGCTGTCTTTCAAGGTGAACTCAGGAGCATCAGTGCCAGCGGCAAGGCGGTTGTATTTCGTGAAGAAATCGTCGATGATGGTCTTGTGCTCAGCGTATTTGGTATGCTCTTTAATATAATTAAGGTGGTCTTTGGCCAAACGGCTCGTATTGCGGTCGCCATAGCAGAGTTTTTGCAAGTTGTAAATGTTGATGAGTTCGGCAAGTCGCGGATTGTTGGCCATGAAGGGGTCAGTGTCCAAGTATTTCTTGAAAGCGGCGGAGCCTTCCATGAAGGCATCGTTCAGCAGGTGGCTGTCGTAGGAAGCACTGTTGAAATAGCCGTCAAACAGTTCCTTGAAAAGGTCGATGTAAGCACTATGGGTGTATAAGACAGGTTGCCCATCGAAGTAGTCCTTTATGATTTTCTTTCCGCCATCGGCACTGATACCCAAACGAATAGCAGCAATCCTATAGCGGTTGTGAGATTTCACATAGTCCGACTTAATGTCGGGCAACTCCCTGTTGATGGCGTTCTGAATCGAGTCGATATAACGCAACTGCCGCCCGCGATAAATCTGGTTGAAATGCTCGATGAGATAGCCGTTGATGATTTCCTCAGAGCCGACAATCTGACGGTAGATGCCTTGGTCGGAGGCGCGTTTCACGCGGATGGTGGGCAGTTCCTTCTCGAAATAGGAAACATTCTCTTGCTGTTCAGGGACGATGATTTCGATGTCGTAAGTGGCATTGGGCGTGGGGACAAGGTCGACATACTCCAAACCTACATAAATGCGAGCAGGCAAAATTTGTTTCACCTTGCCCTCAAGGATGAAATGACCTTGGGCATCAGTCTGGTTTTGGTCAAGCAAAATGCCAGTTTCGTTGACCAAGTCTTCGTAAACGAAAAGCCGCATCAAGGTGTTGGTCTTGTTGCTCCGTCCAGTAATCGTCACGTTTTGGGCGGTTGTTACGAATGCGAACAACAGAAAAGCAAGAGTCGTTATTATTCGTTTCATGTCTTGGAAACGAAAAAGTATGATAATTATTGTTGTTTACCCTACTAATAAGGATTCCACCTCTTTGATGAATTGCTGTGCTTTAGGATACAATTCATCCACTTCTTCCTTGGTTGAATAAACGAACTCATCATAATCACCTCGTTGTCGGCTGTCGTATAAATTAGAGAATGCTCTTCCGCTTTCCTTTGAAATCAAACCTTTGGAAACGAAATGCAAACCAAGCATTGTTTTGACCCCAGCATGAGTACCAACAGTGATGTGATGCTTTGCAAGCAATGCTTCGGCGGCATAATAACAAGCATAATAAAGCCTATTTGTCGCCGTGTTGAAAAAGCCTTGGTCGCGCAAAAAGGGTATTTCTGCAATGGTTTCGTGCGCCCTTTCCATCCTGTATTTTGATAGGGCAACATAGTTTTCGTCGGTCAGTCCAGCAGTCATAGCAAAATTCCCTCCGTGTTGAGATTGAATTGAAAAGGTGTCAGAAATGGACGGTTTTCCCATTCTTTTTTCGGCATGACCAAAGTACTGATAACAACGCCTGTTTCAAGTTCTATGTCATAAAATGGCGCAATGATTCGGTCTTTGTCGGCATAGCTGATTTTGTCTGCATTGACTAACAACAGCAAATCAATGTCGGAATCGGGGCGGGCATCACCACGCGCTTCCGACCCGTAAAGGATGGTTTGCACCCACGGCAACAGTTTGTGCGCTTCGGCTCTGATTCTATCAACTATTTCAGTCCTTTTCATATCAAGAGATATTGCAATGCAAAAATAGCAATAATAATTGAATTAAGGTAGTTTTACTTCGATTGGCAAAAACTTGGAAGTGTCGCCGCCGTTCTTATAGATGTCGCGGACAACGCTCGACGACACGCCAACCAACTCGCTTTCAGTGAGCAAGAAGATGGTTTCCAGCTCGGGGTGCAGGCGCTTGTTGGCGTGCCCGATCATGTTTTCGTACTCAAAATCGCTGCCGCAGCGCAGGCCACGGATGATGGTGCGTGCGCCCACTTTCTTGCAGAAGTCGGCGGTGAGGCCTTGGTAGCTCTCCACTTTCACTTGCGGATAGTCCTTGAAAACGGCCTCGCACCACGCGATGCGGTCTTGCAAATCAAAAGTGGAACGCTTTTCCATATTGATGCCGACAGCGACATAAATCTCGTCGAAGATGGGCAAGGCCCTCAAGACGATGGAACGGTGCCCCAAGGTGATGGGGTCGAAGGAACCGGGGAAAACGGCTATTCTTTTCATAGGTTTATTTTTGACTTCGGGACGCGGGACTTCGGGACAAAGGTGCCTGAGCCTGTCGAAGGGTCGTCTCGTAGTCCCGCAGTCTCGTAGTCTCGCGTCTTTTTCAGCCTGCAAAAGTATTACTTTGTTATGATTTGGCGCAAATCTTTTCCAAGAATTTCACCGATGGAGCGGAAAGTGTTTTTCAGAAAACCGTCAATCTCCTCATTTCCAATCAGTTTTATCTCAGTGATACCTTCTTCAGTTTGCGGCTTGGGCTGGATGGCTTCTCCGCTTTCCATCAAGTACCAATAGGTGCGTTTCAACTTCCATTCCTCATGCTCAAAATAGCAGTGCCAAGTGGAAGGCAATTCTTTGACAATCTGTAATTTGCCAATACCCGTTTCTTCCTCCACCTCGCGCAAGGCGGCCTGTTCGGGATGCTCACCTTTTTCAATATGGCCTTTAGGCAGGTCGGGAATGCCGTGGCGCACGATGCTGACGAATTTGCCGTCTTTTACCACGACTCCACCCGCAGCAGGAGCCATTTTGAAAGTCTGTTTCAGGGCTTCAGCCACGGCGTTTTCGCCCACTTCGTGGATGAAAGTTTCGCCTGGGTCGAGGTCGTCGAGCCATTCGGGAAAAAATTCGCATAATAGTTCGGCATCGTATCTGTCAGATTCTTGGAGTATTGCATCGAAATTCAATGTATCGCCTGCAATTTTTGGAAAAATCAGAGCCTTGTTTTCGTGAAAAATCTTGTACATTTGTAGCGCGTTTTGATGATGTTTTCAAGCGACAAAAATAAACAATTATGAAATACGACGACTCAGCATTGACATTGGCCCAGCAGCTTCTACAAATCAGGGCCGTGAAACTCAGCCCAAAAGCCCCGTTCACTTGGGCATCTGGACTGAAAAGCCCCATTTATTGCGACAATCGCGTCACGCTTTCCTACCCTGCCGTGCGCACCTTTATCCGCCAGCAGTTTGTGGAAAAAATCATGCAAAACTTCGGCAAGCCCGATGTGATTGCAGGCGTGGCCACGGGTGGTATCGCCCAAGGCGCGTTGGTGGCGCAGGAGTTAGGACTGCCATTTGTGTATGTGCGCAGCGAGAAGAAATCGCACGGGATGCAGAACCAGATTGAAGGCGTCATCAATGCGGGGCAGTCGGTGGTGGTCGTTGAGGATTTGGTCTCCACGGGCAAGTCGAGCCTCTTGGCTGTCGATGCCTTACGCGAGGCTGGTGCCGAGGTAAAGGGCATGGTGGCCATCTTCACCTACCAAATGGAACTTGCGAAACAGAACTTCGAGGCGAAGAATTGCCAATTGGTCACCTTGTCGAACTACGAGACGCTGATTCACAAGGCTGTGGAAGAGGCATACATTTCCGATGAGGATGTGGAATCGTTGAAGGAATGGCGCAAGGACCAACAAGCCTGGAGCGACCGCTGGAGTTAATAATAGCACGAATTATCACGAATGAATCACGAATTATCAGAAATGAATTTCATGGGAAATTCATGGTAATTCATGTTAAACCACAAATCAAATTAGGAATTTAACTTCCTTAATATCAAAACAATACGGATTGTTTTCAATATCCAAAAGTTGCAGCCTTCCAAACGAATCAATTCCCGTCATAAACAACCGCATTTTTTTTCCGTCCACCTCATAATCCGCCCATGTGCGGTAGCGATAAAGTCTTTTCAAATAATCTTGCTCAATGGCGGCGGGAAACGATTTCAGTTGCTCCACCTTTATTAATATATGCTCAGCGACTTGCTCTAACAGAGGCTGCAATTCATAATCCTTTCCTGTGATTTGTTTCATCGAAATGGGATGCGTAGGCCAATCCTGAAACCGCATCTGATTGACATTCAATCCAATGCCGATGATAGAAACATCCATCATGTTCGCCTTGATGGTATTGTTGATGAGGATGCCGGCCAATTTGCGGTTCTCAAAATAGATGTCGTTGGGCCATTTGATGTGGAGTTTTTCTTCGGGCAGCAAGGCATCCAAAGCATGAATTAGACCCAAGGCAACAGCTTCGGAAAGAAGAAACTGCCGCTCAGCGGGCAAGAAACTCACATCCAAAGCCAAAGAGAAAGTGAGGTTTTTTCCAACCTCACTTTCCCATCCGTTGCTCCCCATCCCCTTCCCTGCCGTTTGCTCGTCGGCACTGACCACCCAATTGCGGATGTCACATTCCGATTGCTGGCGTTGCAGGTATGCGTTGGTGGAGTCAATCTGCTCTAAATGAATGAATTTGAGCATTATTTCACGATAATTCTTTGGGTCTCCTCGCCGACTTGGACGGCATACACGCCTGCGCCGAAAGCCTTCATGTCGATTTGGAGCCAACCATCGGCCACACCCTCGAAAACACGCTGTCCGGCCATATTATATAAGGTGACCTTTTGCTCGCCTTCGCAAACAATGTTCAACTGATTCGAAGTCGGGTTGGGATAGACCCTTGTCGCTTGGTCAATGGACTCTTCGATGTCGGCGGTCACTTCGTAGGAGAATTCGTTGCTTTCGCTGTCTTCAAACGCGCCGCCTGAGAAAAGCGTGGTGCTGCCAGCCTTCAGGCCATAGAATCCGTTGCCATCGGTAAGACCGTCGCCACCTGTGTCGAAGATGGTGACATCATAGCAGCCGTCGCCAGTGATGTTGAGAGTCTCCGTATAATTGTGGTTGGCCTGGTCATAAGGTCCGCCTTGAAGAACGACCTCGCCCGTGGTGATTTTCGTCACAGCCCAAGTGGTTTCCTGCGGATTGTTATCGGTACGGATGGTGAGTTTCAGCGTCTTGCCCACCGTTTCAGGCGCTCCCTTGAATTCACATGTAGTCAAGTCGTTAGTAGGAGCCTCGTCACTGCCGCCATTGATGCCTACTATCTTGACTTCCAAGCTGTTTTCTTCTTTCACAGAAAAATCGATACTACCCAAGTCAACTTCTTCGGCAGCAAAGACAGACAGATTACCCGTCCATTCCACAGTCTTCATCAGCTCGCCGTTGATAATGACCTGCAATTCGGCGGAAGTCAAGGGATTGCTACCAAAATTGCTCAACAACACCTTAGGCTCGGTATAGCCACTGCAATTCACCGACTTCACATTGCTGATGTTGCTCACACCCGCCTCGTTTGCAAAGAATGGTTCCAAAGTCTGGCTTGAATGGCAAGCCTGATAGACCTCCCTCGTGTTCTGGTTCTGCACCCAAGCGATGGCATCAAGTTGGTCAACGTTATAGACATTGGCCCACTCCCAGGAGAATGAATAGGCGAAATAGTCGCCTTCAGCCATCTCACCGATATAAGCACCTCCGGATGAGGGCAAAATTTTTTTCATCACGCTGTAGAAGTCCCGCTCGCCATTTGAGCCTGGAGCCGAGTTGTAATGAATCTCCTTCTCGATGACACCCACATAGAGTTTGCAACTGCCTGCGATGGCAGTTGTAGCACGACCCATGACGTGAACCGTGATGATGCCAGCAGCCTCGTCGAGTTCGCAAGCAAGGCGCAACTCCAACGGCGAATCGATAGCAAGCCAGTTGTTGACCATGTTTTGATTGAGCGAACCAGGCACATTGGCGAAACGGATGCCGTCGACGACAGTGTGGGGCACACTACTGACATTGTAGACGCCACGCCGTGCATCGTTATCGGCAGTGTTGTGCAAATACATCGGGTCGTTAGGCCCGGGCCAGCTCATGTGGTACTTGATGGCCGCAATGCGGTCGCCATTGTTGTTGATGAGGGCATCCAAGGCAGGGTTCTGTTGTGCGCAGGGGCCGCAACTCGTGTTGGTGAAACATTCAAACAACAGCACACGTTCATTCTGTGCGTTGGTTTTCAAAACGATAAGCATCAACATGGATGCCAAAATCAAAGTAACTTTTTTCATAGTTCAAGTATTTTTAATGTGATTTAGATGCACAAAATTAGCCAATTTTTCAAAAACAACGATTTTTTGTTGCGAAATTGGAGAAAGTTTCACATTTTTGCAGGTTCAAATATCAACGGAATCAATCAATTAAAATTTTAATTTTATGTTCAAAAAATCTATCTTTACTTTAATGCTGATGGCCGCAATCGGCACTGTTTCAGCACAATCACTGCGTTTTGAATTGGATGGCAACGTCTTTGAGGAAGGCGAAACCATCGAATGCACCAACGACGAGTACGGCTTTGGTGAGTACATTCAGCACATGCAAATCAGGAACCTGACCTCTGAACCGAAGATGATTCTCATCGAAAAAGAAGTCATCCAAGATCTTGAAAGCGTTATGAACTTCTTCTGCTGGGGCATGTGCTTCAGCTCAGAGGTTATCGTCAGCCCCAATGCCGTGGAAGTGCAAGCCAATAGCCTGAACACGGACGAGCTTTCCTTCCATGCCCTTTATTCCGACCCTGATGTCTATGGCGATGTCATTGTCAAGTACTACGCTTACGAAGAGCGCAACCCCGACACTCGCATCAGCATCATTGTCCGCTTCCGCAAGTCGGGTGTTGGTGTCGACGACCACTTTAGCCAGATGACGATGAGCGAGGCCTATCCGAACCCCGCCTCTTCAGTGGTGAATTTCGACTATTCCTTCGATGGCAACCTTACCGCCGTGGTTCACAACCTCTTAGGCCAAGAAGTGCTTCGCGAGGATTTGAATGCCAACAACGGCCAGATGAAACTTTCGGTCGCCGACCTGAACGATGGCATCTATTTCTGCACCATGATGGTGGACGGTCGTGCTTGCACAACACAAAAGTTCGTCGTGAAGAAATAATCACAAAACTCAATCAAACCCATGAGAAAAGCCCTTACCACCTTCGTACTCATGATGTTGGCCACACTGTCATTCGGCCAGCAGTGGGTCGCCATCAAGAGCAATATTCCGAGCACCATCCAGACGACTTTGGTTTCGTCTTCCGAAAACCAAATCACCGTCAATATGCAAGTCCCTGGTTTTTATGCTTTTGAGGTAACCACACCTCGCGGCGCGGCCAACATCATCTCGGTTCCGCGCACAGTCAGCACAGCTGAGGCCGGCGAACCTAACCTGCCCATGATTGCAGTTCCGGCCATCATCAGCGACATGCAACATTACAGCATCCGACTCGTTGATGCGCAATACGCTGATTTCCAGATGGAAGTCGCGCCCTCGAAAGGCGATTTCCCGCGCACCATCAACCCTGATGATGTGCCATACACCTACGGCGAGGCCTATTCGACGGATGCTTTCTTCCCCGCCGAGAACATTGGCTTGTATGACCCTTACATTCTCCGCGACTTCCGTGGACAGAACATGGTGTTCCATCCCTTTGCTTACAACCCCGTAACACAAACATTGCGTGTGTATTACAACATGACTGTTGAAATGTATGCTGACGGTCAGCAAGGCGAAAACACCCTCAGCCGCCGCTCGAACACGGTGAAGATGGACGCTGAATTTGGTGCCCTCTACGACAACCATTTCATCAATTACCACGAGAGTTTGAACCGATACACGCCCGTTGACGAGACTGGCGAGCTGCTCATCATCTGCCACGATGCTTTTATGAATGCCATGCAGCCTTTCGTCAACTGGAAGAAGCAGATTGGCCGTCCTACCACGATGGTCGGCACGAGCACGGCAGGCTCTACCAGCGATGCGCTAAAGGCATACATCCAGGCCCAATACAACAACAATCCGAACATCAGCCACATCCTTTTGGTCGGTGATTCGCAGCACATCCAAGGCTATTATGCCTACAACGGCGGCTATAGCGGCCGTTCCGACAACTGGTATGGCCAATTGGCTGGCAACGACTTCTATAACGAAGTCATCGTTGGGCGTTTTTCCGCCGAAACCGAGGCGCACGTCACCACGCAAGTCGACAAGGTCATCCATTACGAGCGCGACATCAACGCTACCGACACTTGGCTCTCGACGGGTCAAGGCGTGTCGAAGAACGAAGGCGCAGGCAGCGGCCACTATGGAGAGTCAGACTACCAACACATTGACAACATCCGCGACGACCTTTTGGCCTATAACTACACCCTCGTTCACCGTGATTATCAAGGCGTTTCGGGTGTCAGTTCCAGTGCGGCCATCATCAGCCAACACATCAACGAAGGCGTGAGCATCATCAACTATTGCAACCACGGCTCGACCACCAGTTGGGGCGTGTTCGGCTATAGCAACTCGCACGTCAACGCCTTGACCAACGACAACAAGCTGCCCTACATCTGGTCAGTGGCCTGCGACAACGGCAAATACGACTATAGCGGAACCTGTTTCGCCGAGGCTTGGCTGCGTGCCACCAACAACAGCAACGGCGAGCCTACGGGAGCCATCGGCGGCATGTTCTCTTACATCTCGCAACCTTGGCAGCCCCCGCAATACGGTCAAGACGAAATGGTTGACGTGCTTGTGGAGAGCAACAGCAACAACATCAAGCGCACCTTGGGCGGATGCTCGTTTGACGGCAACATGAAAATCATCGACCAGTACGGCAGCAACAACAGTTCGGGCATGGGCACCTATATGACATGGATTCTCTTCGGCGACCCGACCCTCACCGTGCGCAACATGACCCCCGCCAACATGAACGTGACCCACGCCACATCGATGAGCACCAGCGCGACCTCGTTCACCGTGAACGCCACCAACGGCAACGGTGCCTTAGCCACCCTGACCCGCAACAACGAAATCATGGGCTCGGCCACCATTAATAATGGTACAGCCAACATCACCTTTGCCGCACCCGGAACGACTGGCACCGCCACTTTGACCGTGTTCGGCTACAACAAGATTACCTATACCGCCACCGTCCAAATCACTGGAGGCGGCTCGCAAACCTACAACATCAACGTGTCGGCCAACCCAAGTCATGGCGGCAACGTCACTGGCGGAGGCACTTACAACCAAGGACAAAGCTGCACCGTGACCGCTACGGCCAACACTGGCTACACCTTCACCAACTGGACGGAGAACGGCAACGTGGTTTCCACACAAGCCAACTACACCTTCAACGTTACGGGCAATCGCACCTTGGTGGCCAACTTCCAAGCCCAGCCTCAAAACTACACCATCAGCGTTTCGGCCAACCCGAGCAACGGTGGCACCGTTTCTGGTGGCGGCACGTATCAGCAAGGACAATCTTGCACCGTACATGCCACGGCCAACACGGGCTACACCTTCACCAACTGGACGGAGAACGGCAATGTGGTTTCCACCAACGCCAACTATACCTTCACGGTGACCGACAACCGCACCTTGGTGGCCAACTTCCAAGCCCAGCCTCAGAACTACACCATCAGCGTTTTGGCCAACCCGAACAACGGTGGCACCGTTTCTGGTGGCGGCACGTATCAGCAAGGGCAATCCTGCACCGTACATGCTACGGCCAACACGGGCTACACCTTCACCAACTGGACGGAGAACGGCAATGTGGTTTCCACCAACGCCAACTATACCTTCACCGTGAATGGCAACCGCACCTTGGTGGCCAACTTCCAAATGCAAAGCTACACCATAACGGTCACTGCCAACCCTGCCGACGGTGGCACGGTGAGCGGCGGCGGCATCTTCAACTACGGCCAAAGCTGCACTTTGACAGCCACGCCTGCCACGGGCTACAACTTCGTCCGCTGGACCAAAAACGGACAACAGGTCAGCACCAACGCTACCTACACCTTCAGCGTCACCGAATCGGCGGCATTCGTGGCACAATTCCAACTGCAAAGCTGCGCTATTTTTGTGTCGGCTTATCCTGTTGAAGGCGGAATTGCCACAGGAGGAGGCTCCTACCTCTACGGAGACAACCTTACTGTGATGGCCACCGCCAACGAAGGATACAATTTCATCAATTGGGTTGAGGACGACAATGTAGTTTCGACCGAAGCCAACTACAGCTTCACCGTGACGGGCAGCCGTTCCTTGACAGCCATCTTCGATCTGAAGACCTTCGAAATCGCAGCTTCTGTTGACCCAGAGGAAGCTGCAAGCATCAGTGGGTCAGGCACCTACAACTACGGTGAAGAGGTCACTTTGACCTTCGACCGCAACGAAGACTGGGCTTTCCAAAACTGGACTGAAAACGGCGAGGTGGTTTCGGAAGAAATGACCTACACCTTCATCGCCACTGAAAACCGCAACCTTGTCGCTCACTTCCAATATACCGAAGGCATCGGCGAGAACAGCATTGCTGCCAAGGTCTATCCCAACCCGACCAAGGGCGAAGTCATGGTTGAAAGCGAAGGCATGAGCCACATCCGCATCGTGAACGCCTATGGCCAGACGGTTTACAACGCCAAGGCAGAAGGCGAACAGGTCCGCATCGACCTTTCTGGCATGGCCAAAGGCATCTACATGATGCACATTGAGGCCGAGGGCGGCCATGCCGTCAGGAAGATTGTGGTGGAATAAAAGCACACCTGATTTCGCGCAATAAGAATCCCGCTGGAAACGGCGGGATTTTTTTATTGCAAAGGCAATGACACGGTTATTTTTGGCAAGGAAATCCAAAAATCATAGGGACATGGCCTTGTTTTGCGATTTTATAAATCATTGAAAAACAATATTTTGAAAAATTTCCAATTCAAAAAAGTATGGACATAGCCTTGCAGCACCTCAAAAACTGCTTGACAAACACTTTTTATACTTACCTTTGCCGAAAACAAGACATAAGCACCAACGAATAAAATCAACGGATATGAAAAACTTGAAGATTTACACCCTGCTTGCGCTCCTGCTGATGGCGGGAGGCGTGACGATGCAAGCGCAATCCTCCGAGCAACTTTTCATCGGTACGAAACCGGGCGAAATCATCATCCAAAAACAATGGTATGAATATACCTTTATGGGATACAAATACAATCTTTGTAGATTCACCAACCACGGTGCTCATGTGGATGTTATCGTCACTTACAACGACCTGCATTGGGTGATTGATACTGCAACCATGTCGGGGATGGGGGAATTGCTTTACGATGCAGCACCTGGCCATTTTTACAACATGGATTTTACTACTGCGGAGAAAGTCCTTGTAACTGAGGATTGTGGGCAAACTTGGAGAGTAATTGACGATTATATGGTTCCATCTCCACCATCGTATTGGTGTTTCGCGAACGTGCCTGGTGAGATAGTGAAATTTGAGTGCGATGATCATTTCAATCCCCAAAACTATTCTTTTATTGCGAGTTATGATTATGGAGCCCATTTCATTGATACCATAACATCTTTTACGATACCTGTTTATACAAATCATGTTGCTGGTTGGAATCATGGAGAGTTCTTTCGCAAAGAACCTGGTACGGACAAATGGCTATACACGACAGATTTTTATGGAACTGCTGATACGTTGACACTACCAGTCGAATATCACAATACACAATTAGGCATAGGGCCAAAAGAAGGGGAATTGTATTGTAGGTATAAGCCAGAAGGGGCTTTTTCAAAATTGAGAAGAGTAGATTACAGCGACGACTACGGCAATATTTTTCGGACATTGGTTGATCTTGAATCTAATCCGATTGATGTCATAGTTGACGACAGCGTTTTTCGAGTTTTTGACATAGGATACGGAGGGAATGTGTATGTGGACAGAGAGCCGGGCGTGTTCTATGTTTGCCTTGATACGCTTTCATACAATTTTACCGAGTGGGGTACTCCACTTGAAGAACCTCAAGGTAACAGATGCTATATTGCCTATTATCGTGCCTACGGTGATAGTTTGGTAACCACCTATTTCCACGATTTCAAGCCCGATTGGTTCGAACACCATACGCCAGTGATGGATTGTGAGATAACAAATTGTGGAGAAAACAGCGTTACACTTCATTGGAATGAGCCAGAATTGAAGCCCGATGAAGTGTTGGTCGGATATCAAGTTTATAGAGGTGTGACATTGGTCACTGAAGACTTGGTTACCGAAACGGAATTCACTGACAATTATTCAGGCGGGGGGCGATTGAATTATCATATTCTGGCGGTTTATAGCGATGGTGAAACGTCCAAATCATACAACATCGTATATTGTGAGCAAACGGAAGGTATTGATGAAAACGGAGTTAGAACAGATGTTGTCGTTTTTCCCAATCCTGCCAATGGGGTTGTTTACATCGATGGTGTTGTCGCTGATGAAGTGCAAGTTTACAATGTCTTTGGCCAGCTGGTGAAGACGGCGAGAGGGACTAATGAGATTGATTTGAGCACCTTTCCTAAAGGAGTTTATTCAATACGCATTTTCACCACTGATGGTTTGATTGTTAATAAGAAAATTGTAGTGGAATAACCCAGTTTACCGCTACGGCGAGAAATAATCTTAAAGTGAGGTGACAAAACATTGCCACCTCACTTTTTTTTCCTAATTTTGGGGCAAATTTCAAAATCGCGATATGAAAATCAAATTCATCGGCGCCGCCCAGGAAGTGACAGGTAGCAAGCACCTGATTACCACCGACCACGGTAAGAAAATCCTGTTGGACTGCGGCATGTTCCAAGGCAAGGGGCTTGAGACCGATGCCATGAACCGCAACATCATGGTCGATCCCAAGGAAATCGACTATATCATCCTCACCCACGCCCACATCGACCACAGCGGACTGATACCTTATTTCTATAAATTGGGTTTCAGAGGGTCGGTGATCTGCACCAATGCCACGCAAGACCTTTGCAACATCATGCTCCCTGACAGCGGTTTCATCCAGGAGAACGATATGGAATGGTTCAACAAGAAACGCCGCAAGCAGGGGTTGCCCGCCCTTGAACCTATCTACACCGAGAAAGACGCCCGCGCCAGCATGAACCTCTTCGTCACGGTGAACTACAACCACTACCTCATGCTCGACAACAACAT
Organism: uncultured Bacteroidia bacterium; assembly: GCA_902782455.1. Classification (GTDB taxonomy): domain Bacteria; phylum Bacteroidota; class Bacteroidia; order Bacteroidales; family F082; genus Limimorpha. The sequence goes on from CACZNA010000001.1 coordinate 106,667, forward strand.
CAAGGTGAAGTTCAACAACACAGGGCACCTCCTTGGCAGCGGCTGCGCCATCCTCGAAATCGATGAGGGCGGCAAGATGACCCGCATCGGCTACACGGGCGACATCGGGCGCGAGTCGAGCTACCTGCTGCGCTCACCTGAGCCTTTCCCGCACTGCGACTATCTCATCACCGAGTCGACTTACGGCAACCGATTGCACAGCGACCGCATCAATGCTGAGCAGCAGCTCTTGGAGATTATCTACCACACCTGCGTAGAGAAACGCGGCAAGCTCATCATCCCTTCGTTTGCCGTGAGCCGCACCCAGGAAATCGTCTACCTGCTGAACAACTTCTACAATGATGGCAAGTTGCCCGAGAAAATCCCAGTATTCGTCGACAGTCCTTTGGCCGTCAACGCCACCGAGATTTTCCGTATGCACGTCGACCTCTTCAACGACAACGTGCAAGACGTTATCGAATACGACCCCGACCCCTTCGGCTTCAACGGACTCACTTTCGTGCGCGACATCAACCAGTCGAAAGCACTCAATGCCACCAAGCAACCATGCATCATCATCTCAGCATCGGGCATGATGGAGGCTGGCCGTGTGAAACACCACATTGCCAACAGCATCGACAATCCCAACAACAGTATCCTCGCCATAGGCTATTGCGCTCCCACCACTTTGGGTGCCAAACTATTGGCCGAGCCGCGTCCGTTCACCGTTTCCATCTTTGGCATGGAGCACAAGGTGTTGTCCGACATCTATGAAATCGACGCCTTCAGCGGACACGGCGACTATAAGGAAATGATCAACTACCTGAGCTGTCAAGACCCCACCAAAATCAAGAAGACCTTCCTCGTGCATGGCGACCCCGATGCGCAGGAGTTTTACGAAAAGCAACTCAGAAAAGCCGGTTGGGACAACATCGTCAGACCAAAACCAGGAGAAACTTTTGAATTAGACTAAAAAACACAGCATAATGGCACAAAAACCCAGTATTCCCAAAGGCACACGCGACTTCTTACCAGAGGTTATGGTGCGCCGAAATTATATCTTCGATACGATTAAAACCGTGTTCAAACGCTTTGGTTTCCAGCCGATTGAAACCCCTTCGATGGAAAACCTCAGCACCCTTTTGGGCAAATACGGCGACGAGGGCGACAAACTCCTTTTCCGCGTGCTCAACTCAGGAGATACAATTATCGATCAAAATGGTTTGAATGAAACAATAAAGTATCTTTCTGAAAGAGCTGCTTCAAAGTTTGTAGATGAAGTATTAAACGAAACAAACGATTCAAATGGTCTTCCTAATTCATTCGGTTTAGTTTTAGAAGAACAAAAAGCACTAGTAAAAGAAAAATACAATGACCCAGAAGGGAAGAAAATGATTCTTGATATTTTGCTAGATGATATTAAGGACCAAGAGACAAAAGAGAAGATTTTTGGTATTATACGAAAATCTCAAGAAAAAGGCCTGCGTTATGACCTGACCGTACCTTTCGCCCGTTTTGTCACCATGTATCGAGACCAAATCGCCTTCCCCTTCAAGCGTTACCAAATCCAACCCGTTTGGCGCGCCGACCGTCCGCAGAAAGGCCGCTACCGCGAGTTCTACCAATGCGACGTTGACATCATCGGCAGCGATTCCTTGTTGAACGAAGCCGAGTTGGTGCAAATCGTGGACGAGGTCTTCAACGCATTGAAAATAAAGGTGACGCTGAAAATCAACAACCGTAAAGTCTTGGCGGGCATCGCTGAATACATTGGCAAGCCTGACGCTTTGGTCGATATTACCGTTGCGATTGACAAACTTGACAAAATCGGCATCGAGGCCGTCAATGCGGAATTGGCCGAGAAAGGTTTGGAGCAAGCCGCCATCGACAAACTCCAGCCCATCCTCTTCATGAAAGGCGACACGCGAGAGAAATTGGCGCAACTGAAACCCTTGCTGACCAACGAAATAGGCCAGAAAGGCATTGAGGAATTGGAAATCCTGTTCGACTACATCGACGACATGGAACTCGGCATCACCACCGAACTTGACCTCACCTTGGCTCGTGGCCTGAACTATTACACAGGAGCCATCTTCGAGGTAAAGGCCAACGACTTCCCGATGGGCAGCATCTCTGGCGGCGGTCGCTACGACAACCTCACGGGCATCTTCGGCCTGCCGAATGTATCGGGCGTGGGCATTAGTTTCGGTGCCGACCGCATCTATGACGTGCTCGAAGGCTTGAACCTCTTCCCCGAAACCATGTCGGAAAGCACGAAGGTCATCTTCCTGAATTTCGGTAAGAACGAGGAAAAATACTGCCTGAAGTACCTCAACCAAGTGCGCAAGCACGGCATCAACGCGGAAATCTACCCCGACGCGGCCAAAATCCAGAAACAGATGAAATACGCCAACCAACGCGCCATCCCGATTGTCGTCATCGCTGGCGAACAAGAGGTGGCCGAGCAGAAATTCACCGTCAAGTTTATGAAAGAAGGAACGCAAACCGTGGTGGAAGCCAACAAATTAGTGGAAACAATAATTTAATAATAAACAATATGACAACGCATTACATTAGTTCCAAAGAACTGACATTCAAACAAGTAAATGAAATAATCACAAATGGCTACAAACTCGCCCTGTCGGACGATGCCATCGCTCGCATCCAAAAATGCCGCGACTACTTAGACAAGAAGATGGAGAACCCAGAGAAGCCCATCTACGGCGTGACCACTGGCTTCGGCTCGCTTTGCGACCACAGCATCTCCAAAGAGGATTTGAGCACCTTGCAGAAAAACCTCGTCATGTCGCACGCTTGCGGCACGGGCGAAATGGTGCCCAAAGAAATCATCCGACTGATGCTTTTGCTGAAGGTGCAAAGCCTCAGTTACGGCAACAGCGGTGTGCAAGTGGTGACCGTCCAACGCCTCATCGACTTCTTCAACAACGATGTGCTGCCCGTGGTCTACAACCAAGGCTCGCTCGGCGCTTCCGGCGACTTGGCGCCTTTGGCCAACCTCATGCTGCCTTTGCTTGGCTTGGGCGAAGTGCATTATGAGGGCAAAATCGTTCCCGCACAACAGATTCTCGACAAGTTCGGTTGGGAGCCCATCACCTTGCAATCAAAGGAAGGTTTGGCATTGCTCAACGGCACGCAGTTCATGAGCAGTTACGGCACCTACGTTTTGCTCAAGGCTTTCCGCCTCAGCTATTTGGCCGACCTCATCGGAACGGTCTCCTTGGAAGCCTTCGATGGCCGCATTGAGCCTTTCTTCGATCAAGTACACCAAATCCGCCACCACAACGGACAAATCGTCACCGCGAAGCGTGTGCGCGAGTTCACCAAAGGCAGCGAATTGATTGTCAGGGAGAAAAAGCATGTTCAAGATCCGTATTCCTTCCGTTGTATGCCACAAGTGCATGGTGCCTCGAAGGATGCCATCGACTATGTGGCCTCAGTTTTCAGCGAGGAAATCAACGCCGTCACAGACAACCCGACCATCTTCCCCGACGAGGATTTGGTCATCAGCGCGGGCAACTTCCACGGCCAGCCTTTGGCCATCACTTTGGACTTCTTGGCCATCGCCTTGGCCGAGTTGGGCAACATCAGCGAGCGTCGTATCTATCAACTGATTGGCGGCAAGCGCGGTTTGCCATCCTTCTTAGTTGCCGAACCAGGCCTCAACAGCGGCTTTATGATTCCTCAATACGCCGCCGCGAGCATCGTCAGCCAGAGCAAGCAACTCTGCACGCCCGCCTCGGTGGATAGCATCGAGTCGTCGCAAGGCCAGGAAGACCATGTCAGTATGGGTGCCAACGCCGCCACAAAGGCCTTGCGCGTGGCTGAAAACTTGGAGCGCGTGTTGGCCATCGAACTGTTTAACGCCACACAAGCCTTGGAGTTCCGCCGTCCGCTGAAGTCGTCGCCTTGCATTGAGAAGTTTGTTGCCGAATACCGCAAAGTGGTGGAATTCGTGCGCATCGATAAGGTGATGTACACCGAAATCGCCAAATCGGTTGATTTCGTGAAGAATTACCCGCTGGATTTCGATATTTTGAAAAATGAATAATGTAGGGGCGGACCCATGTGTCCGCCCTAAAACAAAAACCGACAAACAAATAAAGGGCGGACCCATGTGTCCGCCCAAATACAAAAAACGACAAATAAAGGGCGGACACACGGGTCCGCCCCTACGAAAATGGACAATACAACCCAAATTCAACCCAAGAAACGCCCCAGGGGCATGACCATCCTCCTTGTGCTGTCGTTCCTCAATGCCTTCTGGAACATCATCAGCTCATTAGTCATGTATCTCATGTCACCGATCATGGTTGAGATGATGAAAAACGGTCAGGTTGAGGGGATGATGACCTCCTACTCTGCCCTGCTTGGCGAGGAACAAATGCAGATGGCGATGGACGGCATGAAGATAATGGCCCAAATCGACCCAAAATATTGGCTGTTTCAGCTGATATTGTTTGTCGGTTCATTGTTGGGCGTGATTCGGATGTTCAAGGGCAACAAAACAGGGCTTCATATCTATGCCGTCTCACAGATTCTCATGCTCATCAACGCCTCGGTTTACCTTTATCCCAAACAACCTCAGTCTAATTTCGCTTCCGAGCTGTTACTCACTTTAATCTTCATCCTGCTTTACTATCTGTATTTCAAGAGGATGGAAACGTCAGACAATTTGCCTCAAAACCTCGACCAACCATGAGTAGGAAGTCCACCGAAGGAAAAATCTTCAACCTGAAGCCCGAGATGACATTAGCCATGAAGCTTGCGGCCACCTTTGCCATCACCTATTATGGCCTGCTGCTCGTCTTCGAAATCGTCACTTTGGTGTACAGACGCTATTACTTCGACACCTACTATTTCAACCAAGGCAAAATGGCCTTGAGCTCGCAAGAGTTTGTGGTGCAGATGATCCAATTGGCGTTGTCTTTCCTTTTGGTGTTCAGCCTGATTCAGATTTTCAGGAAGAAAAGCTACGGCAAGGCGTTCTTCGTCAGTGCCTCCATCCTACTCATCGTGTTCCAGTTCATCGTCACGGGTCTTGTACCTTGGCTGAAGTATGCTCTCGAAGCCCTGATGGTGCTGATAATTGCGCCCTTGCGGGTGAAGAAGAAAATCAGGTTCAAAGAAGGAAAGTTCACTTTGGAGGAAGTCAAAGAGACGGAAGAAAAACCTGAGGCGACTGAAGAAACGGTGACCCCACAAGTACAAACAGAAAAAGAGCCCGACGCTTAGCGACAGGCTCTTTTCTTTTGATGGCTGCAAGACTTACTTTGTAGCCTGCTCATAACCGGCGCGCACAGCCTGAATGTTGAGGTCAACAACCTCTTGGCCCTTCTTGCCGAAGATGTGGGCGATGGCCTCCTCGACCTTCTCCATCGAGATGCCGAGATAAGGCACAGTGGCACCCAACAGCACCATATTAGAACGGGCCTTCAATTGCTTGGCGATTTCGTTGGCGTTGAAGGAAACCACATGCTCCAACTTACCCAACTCGGCGTTAATCAGTTCCATATCAGGATAGTTGTTGATGTTGATGAAGGGGTCGTTGTTGGTGATGACCCAACCTTCCTTGCTCAGCCAAGGCAGATAGCGCAAGGCTTCCATCGGCTCGGACGAAAGGATGATGTCGGCCTGACCTTCGGGAATGACGTCGGCGAAAATCTCGTTGTCGGAGATGCGAAGGTGTGAGAACACCGAGCCGCCGCGCTGCGACATTCCGTGGATTTCGCTCTGTTTCAGGTTCATGCCCATATTCAAGGCAGCGTCAGAGATGATTTTGGCCACCGAAACGATGCCGTCGCCACCCACGCCGCATAAAACTATGTCTTTTTTCATTGTTGAAATGTTTACTGTTTAATTGTTTAATTGTTGATTGGCCTATGGTTCATGGCTTATGGCCCAAGGCTTTTTTCACCCAAGGGGCGAAGTCCCAACCTTTAGTTGAAGCGAGCCATTGGCCATAGGCTATAGGCTATAGTTACTTCTTCATGTGTTTCTTCAATTCCACGATGCAGGTGCGGTGCGGGATGATGACCGACACGCCGTTGTAGTTCACCTCTTCCTCGATGATTTTCACATTCTCTTCGTGGTTCTTCGGCAGCGGGACGATGTCGCGGATATGTTCAGGCTCCACGCCAAGACCTTCGCAAATGCGGCGAATCTTGTTGTGTGCCGACGAAGGCTGGCCGCCCGTCATGGCGGTGATGTCGTTGTCGAGAATCATGACCACGACGTTGGCCTTTTCGTTCACGCAGTCCATGAGGCCCGTCAGGCCGCTGTGGCCGAAGGTGCCGTCGCCGATGACCGCCACGCTCGGGAAGATGCCCACCTCGCTGGCGCCCTTGGCCATGGTGATGGAGGCACCCATGCACACGGTGGTGTTGATGGCACCCATGTTGAAGCCCAAAGTGTAACAACCAATGTCACCAAACACCTTGCCGCCCTTGTGGTTGGCCATCACTTCGTTCAGAGCGTTATAACTGTCGACGTGCGGGCAGCCTTGGCAAAGCGCAGGCGGACGGTTAGTGACCACCTCCGGCACCTTATATAATGTAGGCACGTCCATGCCGAGGGCCTTGGCTACCTTTTCGGTGTTGAGTTCACCATCGCGGCGGATGGTCTCGTCCAAACGACCCATCACGTTCTTGCCCTTGCCAAGGAAGCCCTTGATGTGCTCCTCAACAAACGGCTGGCCATCTTCGAGGACAAGGATTTCGTCGCACTCGTCGTACAACTTATTAATCATGTCGTAAGGCAACGGATATTGCGTCACTTTGACAACGGGATACGGGCACTTACCATCGGGGAAGTTCTCCATCAGGTAGTTATAGGCAATACCAGTAGTGATGATACCGATGTTCTTCTTCGTACCGTCGATGTACTTGTTGAAGCCCGAAGTCTCGGAAGCCTCCATGAACTTAGGCTGCTTGTCGATAAGGTCGCGATACAAACGCTTGGCATTGGCTGGCAGCAGCACAAACGACTTGGCGTCGGCGGGCTCGGTCAGTTCGTTTTGCGGACGGACGGGCTTGCGCACCACACCAGCGCGGCTGTGAGCCAAACGGGTCGGGATGCGGTAGAGCACCGGCGTGCCGAGTTGCTCGCTGAGCTCGAAGCCGTAATGAACCATGTCATAGGCCTCCTGTTGGTTGGAGGGTTCCAGCATGGGAATCATGGCCCAGTGACCGTAAAAACGGCTGTCTTGTTCGTCTTGCGAAGAGAACATGCTCGGGTCGTCGGCCACCACGACGAGAACGCCCTTCGTGCCGATGATGGCAGCGTTCATGAAGGGGTCGCCACACACGTTGAGACCCACATGCTTCATGCAGGTCATGGCGCGTTTGCCGGCGTAGGCCACACCGATGGAGGCCTCAAGGGCCGTCTTCTCGTTGGCGCACCAATTGGCGATCACGCCGAGTTCCTTGGCCTGCTTCGAGTTGATGACATACTCTGTGATTTGGGTTGAAGGCGTGCCCGGATAGCTGTTGATGGCCGAGCCGCCCGCGTCGATGAAGCCCTGTGCAATGGCCTCATCGCCTAAAAGCAATAATTTCTCCATATCGTTTCGTTGATTCAATATTTTAAGATTTAAAATTCAAGATTTCAAAGTTATAGATTTAAGATTTGGGCAAAAATACGGAATAATTCATTACGAGCAACAAAAAAGTTCAAGTTGAGGCAATAAGTGGTCTTTTTTCCGTTTTTTACAAAGGTGTAAGCCAAAATTTAGTATTTTTGCAATTTATTTGTACGATTAGAAATAATTAATCAACCATAAAACACATCAAAATGAAGAACATCAGACTGATTCTTGCTGTTTTGCTCGTTGCAGCATTCAGCATCACGACCTTCGCCCAAGAGGGCAAAACACTGAAACGCAAGGTGGCCATTGGCCGATTCTCCAACGAAACCCAATACGGCAAAGGCATCTTCTACGACCGTGAGAACGACCCCATGCGCAAGCAAGCCATGGACATCCTTTCGTCGAAGTTGGCCGCCAGCGGAAAGTTCATCCTGCTTGAGCGCGACGACCTTGACATCCTCATGCAGGAATCAGGCGCGGACATGAAGAAAATCGGTGCCGACTACATCATCCTCGGCTCCATCACGCAATTCGGGCGCAAGACCGAAGGCGACGAGCGCATCTTCAGCTCCACGAAGACCCAAACCGTTGAGGCCGCTGTGAACGTGCGCCTCGTGGATGCCGCTACTGGCCTCATCATCTATTCCGACGAAGCCAGAGGCCAAGCCGAAACCTCGTCGAAAACCACTTTGGGTCTCGGCGGCACTGCTGGCTTCGATGCCACGCTGAGCGACAAGGCCATTTCGGCTGCCCTCACCCAATTGGTGGAAAACATCATCAACAAGTGCATGGACAAACCGTGGCGCGGCTATGTGCTGACCGTGGACGACGGCAACTACGTCATTTCGGGCGGCGCAACGCAAGGCATCACCCCAGGCAGCAAGTTCGGCCTTTATAAAAAAGGTAAGATGGTGAACAACCCGCAGACGGGCGCCACCGTTGAACTTCCCGGCAAGAGAATGGGCCAAATCACGGTGAACTCCAACTATGGCGACACGCCCGAAACCGAGATTTCGTTTGCCACCTACGAAGGCGAAGCCATCGACACAGACCACCTTGAACTTTATTACTTAATGGAGGAATAAGCCATGAAAAAAATCATCATTGCTACCCTTTGCCTTTTTGTTGCCACACTATTCAACTCTTGTGGCGTTGGCAACTACACAGTCACTTCGGGCATTGAAGACAAGGCCGCCGTATGCTTCTCGGCTTCGAGTGCCTACGATATTGATGTCACCATTGATGGTCAACAGTATGCGACCAAAACAGTGAAAGACATCGCCCACAAGACCCGCCGCAACATCAAGCAGACCGCCAAACAGTCCATCGTGACCACGCCTGGCCGTCACAAAGTGGAAGTGACCCGCAACGGACAAACCGTCTATTCAAAAGAGGTGATGCTTTCGACTGGCGACACCAAAATCATCGAGTTATGAAGAAACTCCTCGTTGTTGCCTTTTTTGCCGTCCTGTTCAGTTCGTGCGGCCCCAAAAAAGCAATGCTGTACAATTGGGGGAATTACAAAAGCACCGAGAAAGCGTATGATTATGAAGTGCTTATGTATGATTATTACCACACACAAAGCCCTTCAAGCGTGTGCGCGTTGTTGTGTCAATATGCCTACATGGTGAAACACCCAGGAGGAGCGAGAGGGATAGTCCCACCCGGCATTTGCGCCGAGTATGGCTACCTGCTGCTCAGTCCCGATACGCCACAGATTTTCCTCGACCATGCCACAAAACAGCAAAAGGAAATCTTTGGTGACTTGAGCGACTATGGTGCCTTGTTCAGAGAAAGAGGCCTGGAAATGCTCCAAAAGGAGATGGAACTCTATCCCGAATCGGCGGTTTTCATCACGCCTCTTGTAAAAAAATTCAGCCAACAATAAGCCATGAAAAAGTTATTCATCATACTGATTGCGGCCTGCTCGTTATGTTTTGCCTCGTGCAACACAATGAAACACACACGAGGCGAATTATATCCCAAGATGTACGAAGAGAAGCCTGTGACCTTGTTGGTCATGCCGCCCATCAACAACTCCAACAACGTGGAAGCCAAGGAGCTGCTTTACACTTCGATAAGCCTGCCTTTGGCCGAAGCCGGCTATTATGTGATTTCGCCCCATTTGGCCATGGAAATCTTCAAGGCCGAGAGTGCCTACGATGCCGAGAACTTCCTCGACCAAAGCGTGGGCATGTTCGGCAAGGTGTTTGGCGCCGATGCCGTCATCTTCTCCGTCATCGACGAATGGAAGAAGATCGGTTTTGGCATCCAAACCAAACTGAAGTTCATCATAAAATCGACACGCACCAACGAAATACTGTTTGACCGCACTTGCGACCTTTATCTCAACCTGAGTGACGACAACAATTATGGTGGAGGCCTTGTTGGAGCGTTGGCCAACGTTGCTGTTTCGGCCATCAATACGGCCTTGACCGACCACATTGTGGCCGCAAGAATGTGCAACTGGTTCGTCTTCGAGGATGTGCCACAAGGCAAATATAGGGCCGAGCACCAGCAAGACCAAGAGACGCCAGCAAGAGACAAGAACATCAAGACCAGTGTCAAATAATGATTTTGGCAAAGCAGAAAACGATTCGACAATCAACAAAACATTTTTATACCATTATGACATTCAAAAGGTTAAACAACATTACAGGATGGTTGGCAGGACTGATCGCCACCGTCGTGTATTTTCTCACGCTGGAGCCTACCGTCAGCTGGTGGGACTGCGGAGAGTACATTTCAACGGCTTACAAACTGCAAGTGGGCCATCCCCCTGGGGCACCTTTGTTCCAGCTTTTGGGACGTTTCTTCACCCTCTTTGCTGGCAGCGACGTCACCAAAGTGGCCATGATGGTCAATGTGATGTCGGCCATTTGCAGCGGACTCACCATCGTCTTCCTTTTCTGGACCATCACCATGCTGGCCCGCAAGGTGTGGATGAAAGAAGGCGAAGATGCACCGTGGGTTAATAAAATAGGTGTGCTGCTTGCCGGCTTCGTCGGTGCAGTGGCCTACACCTTCACCGAATCGTTCTGGTTCAATGCCGTTGAGGGTGAGGTCTATGCCATGTCGTCGTTCTTCACCGCCGTCACCTTCTGGGCCATCCTGAAATGGGAGCAAGTGGCCGACGACCCGCAAAGCAACCGTTGGCTCGTTCTCATCGCTTTCCTCATCGGCTTGTCCATTGGCGTACACCTGCTTAACTTGCTGTGCATACCTGCGATCGTGTATGTGATTTACTTCAGGAAATGGAAAAAGACCTCGTTCTGGGGCTTTGTCCTCGCAGGCGTGGTTTCGGTGGCGTTGGTATGGTTCATCAACATGTTCCTCATCCCGCAGGTGGTCAACTTGGCAGGCAAGACGGAATTGTTCTTCGTCAACACGCTCCATGCGCCGTTCAACCTTGGCACCGTCATCTATTTCGCTGTGCTGATAGGCCTCATCGCTTGGGGCTTGATTGCCACCTCCAAACGCAAAAAAGTGATTTTGAACACGGCTCTCCTTTCGCTTGTGTTCATTCTCATCGGCTATTCATCGTTCTTCATGTTGGTCATCCGTGCCAACACCAATCCGCCCATCAACGAAAACGAGCCCAAGGATGCGCCCGCCATGCTTTCCTACCTGCTCCGTGAACAATATGGAGGTAGTGCCCCAGTGTTGTACGGACCGTATTATAACGCCGTTGCCACGGGAGTGAAAGACGGCAAGCCCATCTATGTAAAGGACAAGGAGGCAGGCCGTTACGTCATCACCGACGAAAACAAGAACTGCGTCCCCGTCTATCCCGATGAGATGAAGACCCTCTTCCCGCGCATGTGGAGTCCACAACCTGGCGCACACCAGCAAATGTATGAGAGCTACCGCAAGAGCCCCGGCGGAAACATCGTAGGCGAGAACGTGAAGGTTCGCAACCTGCGCGGACAGATGGTCACGGTGAGCAAGCCCACCTTCGGGCAAAACATAAAGTTCTTCATCGACTACCAATGCAATTGGATGTACTGGCGCTACTTCATGTGGAACTTTGTGGGCCGTCAGAACGACATTGAGAGTCAGGGCGAACTGAACAACGGCAACTGGATTAGCGGCATCAGTGCCATCGACAACGCCCGCCTCGGCGACCAAGACAACATCCCTGCCTGTCTGCAAAACCCAGGACGGACAACGTACTATTTCCTGCCCCTCATCCTTGGCTTGTTCGGCCTATTCTGGCTGCTCAAGAAAGACCTTAAGCAAAGCTGGATCATCTTCCTGCTCTTCTTCATGACGGGTTTGGCCATCATCATCTACCTTAACCAGACTCCAAGACAACCTCGCGAGCGCGACTACAGTTATGCCGGCTCCTTCTATGCCTTCGCCATTTGGATTGGCTTTGGTGTCATCGCCCTCATCGACTGGGTCGGCAAGTTGGTCAAGAAACAGACAATGGTCACCACCGTGGCCATCGGCCTGATTTGCTTCTTGGCTGTGCCTTGTGTCTTGGCCGCCAATGGCTGGGAAGAGCACAACCGCTCAGGCAAGACTTCGGCCCGCGACTGGGCAAAGAACTACCTCGCGCAGCTACCACCCAACGCCGTCATCTTCACCCGTGGCGACAATGATACTTTCCCCTTGTGGTACGTGCAGGAGGTGGAAGGTTTCCGCACCGATGTGCGTGTGGTCAACTACATGCTGTCGAGTGGTTATTGGTACGCCCACCAGATGGGCCGCAAGGTGTACGACTCGGAACGTCTGCCTTTGACTTTGACACCCCAAGAATACAACAACGGCGTGAACGAATCGCTGCCCGTCGAGGAAGAAGAGTACTTCAGCGGCAAGCGCATTGAGTTGAAGCAACTCATCGACTTCATCCACAACCCCAAGGCCGTAAAGCATTATTACGATGTAACTTACAAATACATCCCCTGCCGCAGCCTGAAACTCACCGTCGACAAGGAAGCCTGCCTCCGCAACGGCATCGTGCCAGAAAGCATGGCCGACCGCATCGTCGATGTCATCGAATGGGACATCAAAGACAACACCCTTTGGAAAAACGCCATCCTGCTCCTTGACTTCATGGCCACCAACAACTGGGAACGTCCCGTCTACTTCACCTCGTTCAACGATATGTCAAAGGTGTTGGGCATCGACAAGTACTTGCACATGGAAGGCCTTGCTTACCGATTCATCCCCGTCCCGGCTGAAGACTATTACAAAGGTCTCGGTGGCGTTTATCGCGACGGCAGCTACGACCTGCTAATCAACAAAGCGCAATGGGGCAACATGAACCAAGAAGGCGTGGTGCCTGACCGTGAGAGTGTGCGCAACTCCGTGTATGCCCAGCAAGCCTATTCCCGTTTGGCGCAGGCCTTGGTCAACCACGACCAGTTCGACTCAGCCGTCATCGTCATGGACAAATTCCAGGAGTTCTTCCCCAACGAGAAGTTCCCCTTCGACCTGCGTTGCTACCAATTCCCCGAGATGTACTACATCTGTGGCGACACTGTGAAAGGCGACCAGTTTATGCGCAACATCGCGGGCAACTTCTACGACAAGATGCGCTACTACGGCAGCATGTCGCCCAAATTCCGCGCCTACTATGCTGAAGACATCAGCGAATGCGGCGACCTGTTGCGACACTTCGGCAGCGTAGCCCAGAAGTACGAGCGCAAGGAACTGTACGACTGGATCACCGAAAAGTTGACAGAGTATCTTACCTTATATTATACGGAATGACCCAAAAGAAAAAGCAGCGTTTTCACGCTGCTTTTTCTTTATGGATAAAGCTCCAAACAATCATCACGATGCCGATGATGACGAAGGGAACGCTAAGCCATTGACCCATGTCGAAGGTCATGTTGCGCTCGAAGTCGACTTGCACGTTTTTCAGGAACTCGATGCAGATGCGCGAGCCGAAAATAATGATGAGGAAGGTGCCAAACATCAGGCCTGGTTGCTTATGGCCTAAGTCGCGCTTGTAGTACATCCACAGCAGGATGCCCATCGCCACAAGGCAGAAGAAAGCCTCGTACAAGCCCGTAGGGTGGCAAGGCAGCCACTCACTCGGCGGACAAGGCGCATCCCATGCGTTGCAGGCTGTGTAGTTGTCGAAAGTGCCGCAGAATTGTTCCGCGCCACGCAAAAAGACGAAGCCCCAAGGCAACGAAGTCGGTGTACCGTAAATCTCGTGGTTCATCACATTGCCCACACGAATCAGGGCACCGACAAGGCACACCGCCACCACAATTCTGTCGAGAATCCAGATGTAGCTGATTCGCTGAAGGTCGGTTTTAGCCTTTTTCGTCGACTTGTTGTAATTGCGCACATAAAGCCACAATCCAATCAAAATGCCGATGGCACCGCCATGACTGGCCAATCCGCCTTCCCAAACTGCAAGCATCTTCAATGGATTGGAAAGATAATAATCAGGCTCGTAAAACAAGCAATGGCCGAGGCGCGCCCCGATGATGGTGGAAACCAGCATATAAATAAGCAACTTATCCATCGCGTCATTGCTCATCTTCTCCTTCTTATAGATTTGATTCATAATGAAGTAACCTATCAAAAAGCCCAAGGCCCACAGCAGGCCATACCAACGCACCTGCAAGTTTCCCAAGGAAAACAATACAGGGTCGACGTTCCATGTGATGTAGTTCAATAGCATAATTCGAAAAATTTTCGGCAAAGGTAGAAATATTTTCGCGTTGCGGTGTAACTTTTTCACCCATTTTCCGTATTACACATATCGCGATGAACAGAAACCAGTATAACACGTGCGTGGAACGCTATGCCGACAGGCTTTTCCGCTTTGCCCTTGCCTCTTTGCGCAACCGCGAGGATGCAGAGGACGTAGTGCAGGAGAGCTTTGCCCGCGTGTGGGAACGACTTGACAGCGTGGAGTTTGACCGTGCCGTGTCATATCTTTTCACCATCGCCCATCATGCCATGATTGACGAAGCACGACTGCGGATGCCCAAAAGCAGCATCGAGGAACTGCCGCAAATCACCGACCTGAACACCAAAACGCCCTACCCCGACGTGAACGAAACACTGCACAAGGCCTTGGCCACATTACCTGAAGCCCAACGCAACGCCATCCTTCTCCGCGACTACGAGGGCTACAGCTACCAGGAAATCGGCGACATCACGGGAATGAGCGAGGCACAAGTGAAAGTCAACATCTTCCGTGGACGCACTGCACTGAAACGTTTCATCAAAAGCATTGACAACCTAATCGACACAGAGCCATGAACATCAACACCGACAACTACGAAGCCTATCTGCTTGACTACATGGAAGGTAACCTCAGCCCCGAAGGGGCGGCAGAGCTGCAAGCCTTCGTCAAGGCACAAGGCTTGGATTGGAGCGAACTCACCGAGGAACTGCCCCGATTGGAAGCCCCACAAATCGAGTTTGAGGACAAGGAGCGTCTGAAGAAAAAACGCGCCGTCGTGCCGCTCTATGTCAAGATGGCCTCGGCTGCCGCTGCCGCCGGACTGCTGCTCACCGTCACGCTTTGGCCTGAAAAACAGCTGCCCACGGTGGAGCCTATAGCCAACCTGAAACCGATTGAAGCCATCCGTATCGAAACGCAATCTGAGCTATCCACGCTGCCCGTCAAGCCCGTCCATTTCGCCAAGTCGCAAATCATTGTCGATGAAAAGCATGATGTGATTGAAAAAAACGATGTTCCGATTTTAGCCGAACTCAACCCAATTAGGGCCAACGAAACCCAAATTGCTGCCACCTCAGCGTACATGGACAGCCCCAATTTCGACCTTCTGGCTTACCGCCTGAACACCCACCTCGCCTTTGTCAAGATGGAAAAATCGCGTTTCGACTATGACGAAAACGACAAGCAAGAACTTTCGCTGATTGGAAAAGCCATCTTTCGGATGACAGAAGGCAAATACAGCAATCTTGCCAGCCTCATCAACGCAGGATTAAGTCGTGCAAAACAAGAAGTTACGCAAGCCGCCACCGATGTGGCCTTGACCGCCTACAACAACGTCAGCGAGCAAATTGAGGAAGCCAAGGAACGCTGGGAAGAGAAACAAGAAGAATGATTTTTTTCTCACGCAGAATCCGCAGAACCAAGGGATACCTGACGGACGCTTGTTTTGCGTCGCATCGCGATTCCCTTAAATTGTTTTTTTCTCACGCAGAATCCGCAGAACCAAGGGAAGCCTGACGGACGCTTGTTTTGCGTCGCATCGCGATTCCATTAAATGTTTTTTTTCTCACGCAGAATCCGCAGAACCAAGGGAAGCCTGACGGACGCTTGTTTTGCGTCGCATCGCGATTCCATTAATTCTGCGGATTCTGCGTGAAAAAGATTCCCAACGTGAGAAAAAAATCAGAAATTGATGCTAAAGCCGAAGCTCACAGGATGCACTTTCGCATTACTCATGTCAAAGAGAGGCAGCAAGGCATAGTTGGCAAAGAAGCCCATACTCTTACCACCCATACGCAGCGAGGCATCCAGCTTGAATTGGTTCAGGCTGGCCGAATGATAATGCTTAAGTTGCGTTCCATCTGCGAACTTCACTCGGTTCCACTGGGCAAAGCGCAAGCCTCCCGTCACACCTGCATCAATGTACATTTTGCGCGTTGGGCGGATTTCAAGCATCAATGGCACTTGCAAAAACAGCGCACCGTTCTTCGTATTCTTGACGATTTTATTGGGGTCAATCGGGACAAGGGTGTAAACCACATTATCAGGATCATATTCAATGGTAATGTCGTTGTTCCAGCTGAAATTGTTCCAGCCTAAACCCACGCCCGTAAAAAGGCCTACAATATGACTTTTGCTGAATGCTATACCTACATCGGCAATGTTGAAGCCAAAATACCAACTGCGCAACGGCTTTAGGCCCATCCCTTGGGCACCATTGTTCGAGTTCACCGCATCCACTGGCATGTTGAACAGCATGTTCAAGCCTGCCTCGAAGCCGTTCCAGTTGGCATCGAAAAGAAGGTTCTTTTTCTCGGGGTGCTTGCCTTTGGATTCAGGTTTTTCAGGCTCATCTTTCTTCGGCTCTGGACTATTGTATTGGTAATCATAATGATACTCATGGTTTCCGCCATACTTTTTCTCAAAATGATCTCCCCATTTCTCCATTTTGCGGCCCCATTCTTCCATATCGGAGCCCCATTTTTCCATGTCTTGCTCAAACTTTTCCCAGTCCACCGAATCGGAAAGTTGTTGGAGGTTTACCCCAAGTTCGCGCATCAGTTCTTTAAATTGAAGCGTATCAAGAGGCTCATAACCTGCTTTGACGTTGAACGAAGGGTCCCAAGAACGGTTCGACTCGGCCTCGAAGAAAGGAGCGGCGTTATTAACCAACCCATTCAGGAAATTCCGTTTAGGATCGGTAAGTTCATCATCGATATTGATAGCCATGTTCCACTTATCGCCACTTTTCTCGAGTAACACCATATAATTCAGGTTACTTACATTCACTTTACCCAAACTCTTCACCTCGCTGCAATAGACATTACAGTCGCCGAGAAGAATCACATCGCCAGTCCCGCATGAACGGACATAGATGTTGTTATAGCCGACCTCAAGGCTTAATACGCCAGTACCCGTCTTGTTGATGGAGAGATTCTCACCTTTCAACTGCCCCTTTGATCTGACTCCCGCCGTACCCAAAACCTTCAAATAAGCCAGATTTTGAAGAGTTAACTCACGAGCTCCCGTACCTTCAAGATACAAAACGCTATCTTCAACACGATACTTGGCATTGTGATGCCCATAATCATTAATCGTCAGTTTGTCACCTTGTTTAAGCCACACACTGCCAGTGCCACTTACCACCAAAGTGTTGATTTTACTACAATCCCCATTGGGTGTAGGGATTGGTTTGTCTTGCGCCTTCACGCTTCCGAAGGCCATCAGCAGCATTGCTGCAAAAATCAGTCTTTTTTTCATTTTGTTTAGGTTTTAATTATTTCTCATTTTACTGTTGTTCTTCGCGAAAACATCAGTAATACGGAGAAAGGGCGAAAAAGTTACAGGCTAAAACAGACTTTTTTTTCATAAAAATCCGACAAATCCATAAAACAACACATAACAAACACTATATTATGTAATTACAATTTCATGCCGCACTCAAAAAGTAACTTTTTGCAGGTAATTTCAGCCTTTCACGGTAACTTTTTGCAGGTAAAATCGGTTCTCCACGGTAACTTTTTGCAAGTTGTGTGTCCTCAAAGTCCATTCCGGCGCGGTTCATAAAAAGCGAAAAAATAGCATTTGCGCTCGGCGGTGAGCGTGTCGCCTTCGGTCAGTTCCAACTTCACATACACCTTCTTCAAGTCGGCCTTGCGCAAACATTCACTTAAACCTTCCACAACGAATTTCTTGTTCTCGTTGGCCTCCAACCCAACTTTCATTTCTTGTTCAAACAGCGGGCTGTCTTCAAGGTTGCACACTGTGACGGACAACGTGCCGTCGATGTTGCGCAGCAGGTCGGAAGTGACGAAAACGCCGTAATCTTTTTGGTCAATGCTTAGAAGCACGGGCGCAAAAAGCGTTTTCAGACGCTCTTGCAGCACCTTGGGGTTGCCGTAATAGTCGATGGACGACCACGAAGTCACGGGCCAAGCGTCGTTGAGTTGCCAGTAGAGCGTACCCATATTGTAAGGCTTCGCCGTGCGGTGCGCCTCAATCGCGATTTCCATTCCGTAGGCTTGCGAAAGTTGGCTCAAATAGACGTATTCCTCAAAGTCTTTCGGCTGAATGTCAGGGAAATAACGTTTGATAAAATCGTCGATTTGGCGGGTGCCGCGGGCGTGTTTTTGGTGCGCTGCGATGACCTCGGCATCCATACTCAATTCCTCGCCTTGCGCGATTTTCAGCAAGGTTTGGTAATCGGGATAACTTTGGTAGCCGTACTCGCTGTTGAAGCGACCCACCTTCTCGCGATACATTTCGTAAGGCAACTCGCCCCACCAAACGCCCCAATAATGCACATCGCCTTCGGTCAAACTTTCAGGTCGGCCCCAGCCCTTCGAGGGTGAGCTGGGCCAATAGGGTCGCGTACCATCAAATTTTTCAACTATTTGAGGCAGAAGGGATTCAAAAAGTCGGTCATAGCCTGCTTTGATGGCCTTGTCGTCCTCTTCGCTCCAATTCAGTGACTTTTGCCAGCCCCAGTTGTAGTAGCCTTCCGAAATCTCGTTGCCGCCACACCACAAGGCCAACGACGGATGACTTGCCAATCGTCTCACCTGCTCCTCCGCCTCGATTCGGACATTTTTATAGATGAAATCCTCATCGTAAGGATACATTGTTCCCGCAAACATAAAATCTTGCCAAACCAAAATGCCTAACGAGTCGCAAATGTTGAAAAAATCATCCGAGGGATAAATGCCACCGCCCCACACGCGCAACATATTGAAATGAGCGTCTTTGGCGTAACGGAGTAATTTCAGCGTATTGTCAGCGTCTATCCAGGTCTCAATCATCTCCTCAGGAACATAGTTTGCGCCTTTGGCATACATCGGCACACCATTCACTTTGAAATAGAACGCACGACCGATGCTGTCAGGCTCATCAACCATCTCGAAGGTTCTGATGCCCGACTTGAATTTTCTGGAATCCAACACTTTGCCATCCATTTTCAAACGCACCTCAAAATCATATAAAGGTTGCTCACCCATCTCATTGGGCCACCACAAACGGGGATGCTCTATCGTGATGGGGAGGTACTTGTGTTGATGTTCTTCCCTAAGGCCAACTTCAATATTATAGGTCTTCAGCCCATCCACAACAAGTTCCACTTCAGCCAGCGCAGAATACATATCGCTGTAAATATCCAGGTTCAACCAAAGGTTGGCACTGTCGGCATTGGCAGATTCCGTAACAATATAGGCATCCTCCAACCATGCCCCATTCCATTTCCTTGCAACTAACTTCACAGGTTTCCAAATGCCCACGTTCTTGTATTTCGGTGCCCAGTCCCAGCCGTGCTGGTAAGGTGCTTTGCGCGTGACGGCGTATTTTTCAGGCAATCGAGGCTGATATTGCTCATACAAAGCCAATTGTGTGCTGTCGTAACGAAGGAAATGCACTTCAAGCAAGTTATCTTTTTCTTTCAAGTAGTGCGCCACCCATTTCTTCCAAGTGCGGAACTGGTTGTCGGCAAAGAAGAGTTTCTCGCCGTTCAGTTTGACTTCGGTGTAGGTATCAAGACCTTCAAAAACCAACTCAACACAATACTTTTCCAGCATTTCCTTATCCACATCGAAGTGCAAAGTGTAATTCCACGGATGGTCTGAAATCCAAAGCAATTGGTCTTCCACTGTGCCGAGATAGGGGTGCGGTATGATGCCATTCTCGTAAAGACTTTGCTGCACAACCGAAGGTACATCGACCTGCATATTTATATTTAAGGTGTCGCCTGTGAGCGTCCAGCCTTGGTTGAGGCTTTGCACGACAACGTTTTGCTTTTCAATTTGTTGACACGCTGAAAAGGCGAATGTCAATAAAAACAGAGGAAGTAATTTTTTCATTGTGAGTTATTTTTTTTGGCACGCAGAATGCGCAGAATCTTGGGAATCGCGATGCGACGCAAATTTTTCTGCCGATAGGTTCATATAATTCTGCGTATTCTGCGTGAGACAATTAATTCTGCGTGAGACAATTACGGGTTCAAAAATTTTTCCATTTCGTAAATCAAGTCCTTGTTCGACTCGGTCCAGACCATCGTCGCGCCTGTCGCGTCCTTTTGGTCGGGATAGAGTTTCTCGTTGAAGCGCGGCACCCAATGCGCCAACGAGGCGTGGCAATGCACCGTGCCCGTCATATTCAGGATATCCTTCACGTTGCCGAGGTTGATGCCGCCGCCGGGCATGATGGCGATTTTGTCGCCATAGCGCAACTGCATCTCCGCAATCATCGGGACGCCTTCGAGAGCCGTGGGTTTGCCGCCTGAGGTCAGGATTTTGTCGAAGCCGAGTTCAATCAGTTTCTCGACGGCCTCGAAAGGCTTCACGCAAGCATCGATAGCGCGGTGGAAGGTGAACTTCAGCCCTTCGCCAGCCTCCATCAAGGCCTTAATCGTCTCAACGTCAAGTTCTCCCTTGTCGTCCAAAGCCCCGATGACCACGCCCTCAAAGCCAAGTTTCTTGCAAAGCATAATGTCGGTTTTCATCATCTCGACTTCGTCCTCGTCGTAGGTGTAGTTGCCCGATCGCGGACGGATGAGCACGCGCATCGGGATAAATGAAATGTCGATGGCCTTCGCCAAAGTTCCAAAAGACGGCGTCACGCCGCCCACTTCTAAGCACTCGCAAAGCTCCACACACTGGGCGCAGCCGTCCATCGCGTTCTGCAACGACTTGATGCCGTTGGCACAAATTTCTAATCGTATCATAGTTTCAAAATTTGGGGCAAAGATATTGATTTTGTTGAAGTGTTGAGTGTTTAATTGTTGAATTGTTGGTGGAAAAGGTCACAAATTGTGGAAAAAACACTATTTTTGCCGTTGATAACAATTGCAAATCATGTCAGAGAAAGAAATCAACGCCTACCGCCTTACTTCGTTGGAGGAACCCTCCGATGAGATGCTGGCCTATATCATGCGGGAAGTGGCAGAAGAAGCACGTCAAACCAATGAAGAAGCCTTGGAAAGGTTTTTCAAGGAAATCAGTCTGATGTATCAACAACAATACAACAACTAATGAGTTTAGCTGTCAGGAAACCGGTTTTAATTGTGATTGCAGGTCCAAACGGAAGCGGAAAAACTTCCGTGACCAGCAAAATCCTTCAACATGAATGGATGGAGGATTCGGTTTACATCAATCCTGATATTATTGCGCAAGAAAGATTCGGCGACTGGAACTCTATGGATGCCATCAAAAAAGCAGTGATATACTGCGAAGAATGGCGAGAAAAATGCTTGGTGGAACGCAAAAGCCTGATTTTTGAAACAGTTTTGTCCGCCAAAGACAAAATCAATTATATTGAAAGAGCAAAAAAGGCAGGTTTCTTCGTCAGGTTGTTTTTCGTTTGCACAAAATCACCCGCAATCAATGCATCTCGCATTGCTCAACGAGTGATGAAAGGCGGTCACGATGTACCTATTTCCAAAATCATCTCGCGTTACCAAAAATCTGTTTTGAACTGTAAATACATCTCGACCAAGGTTGACCGCACATATTTGTATGACAACTCCGTTGATAATGCCGAACAAAAGTTGCTCATCCGCCTTTCTGATGGCCTTATCATGAAAAGATATGTGAACGAATTGCCCGAATGGGCGAAACAGATAATCGACGAATAATCCCTATGACAAAAGAAAAGCATACCACAAACGAAGACTTCCACCTTGGCCAACGCATCAAGGCGGAACTTGCGCGGCAAGGCCGCACCGCCACGTGGCTCGCCAAGCAGGTGCACTGCACCCCTGAAAACATCTACAAGACCTACCGCCAAAAATGGGTCACCATGCCCATGCTTTTCGAGATCAGCAAAGCCTTGGATTATGATTTTTTCAAGGAGTGCTCCGCATATTTAGAAGCAGCAAAAACAAACTAAAAGTTATTGAATTATGATAAAATAATTCATATTTTTCGGTAAAACAAGTTATAAAGGAATCAAGGAACGTACTCGAAATTAGCCTACTTTTGTCCCATCATCCTTTAACTCAATTATTAACAATTTAAATAGCAAAAAAATGAAGAAAAAGGTATTATTATTCTTAGCAGCTGCTTCTTTAGCATTCATGACTTCAAGTTGCGCCGTGGTTGGCGGTGTTATCTATGATGGACACACCAATCCTCATTCGGTCACTTCCAACACCATCAGCAAGAACGCCAAGGTTGGCACTTCGAGCTTCACCAACATTTTGGGTCTCGTGTGCATTGGTGACGGTGGCATCAACGCCGCTGCCAAAACCGCTGGCATCACCAAGATCAGCCATGTGGACCAGAAGAACCTCAACGTATTAGGTATATTCAGCAAGGTTGAAACTGTTGTTTACGGAGAATAAAATCTAAATTTCGATCATAATAGAGGCTGTCTGTTACAGATGGCCTCTTTTATGTTTTCACTCATTGATGCCATGAAAAGCATAAAATATATACTTGCGACATTCCTGCTATTGGGCTCCATCTGCCTTTCAGGGCAAAACCTCCAAAAGTACTATACATCTAAAAACCTGGAAGATGGCATGTTGTATTTCATAAAGCCCATGAAACTGTACAAAACCTGCCAGAATGCCTGCTATTTTGACCAAACCATACTGCCAAAAAACGACACCGTCAGCGTGGGCATGACCCTGACAAACAAGGAGACGTTTAGGGTTGATTCCATCGCCTTCTTGAAAGACAGCATCATCATCAAGAGAAAGGTAAAACATTTATACACAGAGCAATCCAAGAAAAAATGGAATTGCAGGTTCTTCATTTACCTGACACGCGACGAACTAAACACATTCTTTACAGACCTTCCTCCCGTCTTGTCGTTTTACGGAATGGGAGGCTCCAACGTCCAACTGCAAGTGAAGCCCAACGATTGGAAAAAGATACTTGAGATAAACCGGGCTATCTACAGCCAAATCAGGTTGAACGAGATGTAGTTTACCGGCATTTATTTGTTCGATGCAGCCGCATTCATAGCCTTGGCTCTCCGCTTGGAGTCTTCCATCACCTCCAAGGCCTGCTGCTGAAGGAATTTCTCTTCTTCCGTTTCGGCCACAAGTGTGATGCCGTGCGGTTTGGAATGATGGTTTTCGTCAAGGTAAGAGAAGGTGGCAAAACCGTCGGCGGCCACTTTCTCAGGCTCGCGACTACGGTACATTTTCGTGTAAACCGTCAGGGTGCTACGTCCAACAGAGATTACTTTGCTCTCGAAGGTGACAATGTCGCCGGCAAAGATGGGAAACTTGAAGTCGATGCCATGTAGCACAAGCAAGACAGCATCTTTGGTATCAACATACTGTGCCACAGCAAAATAAGAACTTTCCAAAAACCACTCCGAGCAACGGCCAGCGAAAAAGGTCTGGTGATGGTTGAGGTCGGCAAGTTTGATGAGACGTTGGGAATAGGTTGCTTTCATTTTAATTCGGAATTAGGAATGATGAATGCGGAATATCGCGATGCGCTGCTGGGCTTTGCCCCAATTCCGCATTCCGTATTCTGCATTCCACATTTATTTATTTCAATTTTCAGTCCGTCGTAGGCGAGCATCATGTTTTCGGGCAACTTGCGGTTGGTTTCGGCTGCGAGACCGATATGGTGGCTGCAATGCGTGAACCAGGTCTTCTTCGCCCCTATCCTTTGGGCTGCACCAATGGCTTCTTCAAGCGAGAGGTGGGAATAATGCTTTTTGTTGCCCAACGCCTCAATAATCAAGTAATCAATGCCTTGCAGCCTTTTAATGATGTCATCGGAAATCTCGCTTAGGTCGGTGACGTAGGCAAAACGCCCAATGCGAAAGGCGTAACTCGTCAAGGTAAAATGCTTCAGTTTGATAGGGACAATGTGCAGGTCGCCCAAGTCGAAAGGCGTCTCGTCCAAACGGCGGATTTCGTAAGTAGGCGCGCCCGGATAGGGATGCTCTTCAAAAGCGTAGGAATATTCGCGCTTGATTTCGGGCAAGGCGGTGTCGGCCACATACAGCGGCATGGGTTTCTTGGCCATGAAAATATAAGGCCGAAGGTCATCGAGCCCCCCGATGTGATCCTTGTGTTCGTGGGTAATCAGCACCGCATCCAAGTGGGTGATGTTCTCGCGCAACATCTGGTAACGAAAGTCGGGGCCTGCATCTACAGCCACAGTAACCTGCGGAGTCTGTATTAATATAGAGGTGCGGAGCCGGTTATCGCGTGGGTCTTTCGAGCGGCACACAAGGCAGTCGCAGCCAATGACCGGCACTCCCTGAGAGGTTCCGCTACCCAAAACGGTGATAATCATGTTATTTTCGTTGTCAGGCATGACGTTTTCCTTCGAAAAATCAAGGTGCAAAATTAGCGATTTTGGGCAAAATATCACGCTATTTCATGGAATTTCCCTACATTTGCGGCATGAATCTCATCAACAAAATCAGAAACAGAGCCTTACGCAAGGCACTCGACCAATTTTCGGAAGAAAAGATGGCGGTAAAACTGCCTAATGCACAAAAAGTTAACTCAATGCTCATCATCATCGACGAAGGTGACAAGGGCATTGTCAAGAATATTGAAAGCAGCGCGAAGGCCTTGTTCGGCACAAGCCGCTGCGGATTCATCGTCCTTTGCAACCAGATGTCGGACACCATCCTCCAGAGCGACCTCTACACCGAGATTACGCCCAAGGACTTCGGCTTCATGAGCGTGTTGAAACCCGAAAAATACGAATACATCAAGAAGTGGCCCTTCTGCAACATGATCATCAACATGGCGACGAAGGACACCGACATCAGCGACTACATTTGCACACTGCCCAAGGCCGATTTCCGCATCAGTTTCCAGCAGAGTGAGTTTATCAAAATCTACGACTTGGTCATCGAGAACCCACGAGCCACCGACCCCGTCTCAAACATTCACGTCCTGCACAACTACCTGAAGGCCTTGGCTGGTCCGCAACCACAAAATCCGTATTAATCGACGCGAGACTTCGGGTCACAGGACTTATCAACAACACAAAACAAAACACCATGAAACACAACCCATTCAGAGGCACTGGCATTGCTTTGGTCACACCATTCAAGCAAGACCGAACCATAGATATTGAGGCTTTGGAGCGCATCGTGAACCACGTCGTCGACAACGGCGCGGATTTTTTGGTCGTCCTCGGCACCACCTCCGAAGCCCCTACCCTTTCAGCAGAAGAAAAGACTTTGGTTATCAACACGATACTTAAAGCCAACAATCATCGTTTGCCCGTCATGCTCGGCATGGGCGGCAACAATACGCAAGCCGTCGTCGATGCTGTCAAAGCACAAGACTTTACGGGCATCCAAGGCATTTTGAGCGTCGTACCTTATTACAACAAGCCCAACCAGCGTGGCATGAAAGCCCATTTCGAGGCCATCGCCAACGCAAGCCCAGTGCCCGTTGTGGTTTACAATGTGCCAGGTCGCGTGGGTGTGAACCTGCAAGCCTCAACTTGCGTGGAATTGGCCCAACATCCTAACATCATCGCAGTAAAAGAAGCATCGGGCAACTTGCAGCAAATCATGGAGATACTTCGCGACAAGCCCACCGATTTCGAGGTGCTTTCGGGCGACGATGGCATCACCCAACCGTTGATGGCACTTGGCGCAACGGGCGTGATTTCCGTGGCAGCCAATGCCTACACCCTACCCTTTAGCCGCATGATAAACGCCATGAAAGATGGGCGAACCAACGAAGCCTTACGCCTGCATTACGCCATGCTGCACATGAACCAACTCATCTTCACCGACGGCAACCCTGCCGGAATCAAGTGCCTGATGAGCCAGATGGGATTGTGCCAGAATGTGTTGCGACTGCCTTTGGTTCCCGTGAATGAGAAGGTGGAAGCGGAGATTGTTGAAGAGTGGGGGAAGTTGAGAGTTGAAAGTTGAGAGTTGAGAGTTGAAAGTTGAGAGTTTTAGGGCTGTCATTCTGTGGCAGGGGAATAATCAAAATTTGAAATTTGAAATTACAATAATAAAATGAAGAGTTTACGCTATTTTTTGCTCATTTTGACCACAATGGTTTGCGGCAGCATTTTTGCCCAAAAGAGCCAACAGGAATTGAAACAACTCATGCAGCAACGCCATGAGTACTATTTCACCTTCACACTAAACGGCAACGACGACCTTAACACCATCGCCCGCATCATCTCGGTGGATCGCATTGATGGCAAGGTGGTCACGGCATACGCCAACAACAACGACTTCGCGAAGTTTCAACAACTTGGCTACGAGGTGACATTGCAGACGCCGCCCTCGCTGATGGAAAAAGTCGAGATGTGGGACGGCAGCAACCGCGCCGAATACGATTGGGACAGCTACCCAACCTACACGGCTTACGAAGACATGATGTTCCAGTTCGCCACCGACCACCCCGACAAGTGCGAAATCATCACGCTTGGCACATTGCCTTCCGGTCGCAAAATCATGGTGGCCCACCTCAACAACGGCTCTGGTGCTGGCAAGCCTAAGTTCCTCTACACCTCCACCATCCACGGTGATGAGACCACAGGCTGGATTTTGATGCTCCGCCTCATCGACTACCTCTTAGAGAACCCTGACGAACCTGAGGTACAGAACATTATGGAAAACATCGACCTCTATATTGCGCCCAACACCAACCCCGACGGAACTTATCACGCAGGCAACAACAACGTGAACGGAGCCACCCGCTACAACGCCAACGGTGTCGACATGAACCGAAACTATGCCGACCCTCACGGCAGCTCGCATCCCGACGGGTACGAATACCAAACCGAGACCCAATGGTTCATGCAGTTTGCCGACGAGAACGCTTTCGTGATGGGTGCCAACTATCACGGCGGTGCCGAGGTGATGAACTATCCCTGGGACAACACCCATACCCTTCACGCCGATGACGCTTGGTATCAGATGATTAGCCATGAATACGCCGACGAATGCCACAAGGTCAATCCCAACTACATGAATGAATACAACAACGGCATCACCAACGGCGCACAATGGTACATGATTGGCGGAGGTCGTCAAGACTACATGAATGGTTACGCCCAGTGCCGCGAGCTCACCATTGAGTGCTCGAACACGAAGCTGCCCAACGGTAACCAGCTGCCCAACTTCTGGAACTACAACAAGGCTTCCTTGTTCCTCTTCATGAACCAATGCCTATACGGCATCCACGGCGTGGTGACCGACTCCATCACCGGCGAACCGCTTGAGGCCAACATTACCATCAGCGGCCACGACGACCAATACTCCACCGTGGAGAGCCACTTGCCCGCAGGCGACTTCCACCGTCCCATCAAGGGCGGCAATTGGACCGTCATCGTCAGCAAAGACGGCTACTGCCCGAAACTCATCGACGTCACCGTGGACGACTATGAAACCATCAACCTCGAAGTGCAACTTGCCCCTGGCAACTGCATGATGGCCAACTTCAATGCCTCGACGACACAAGTCGCCCCAGGACAGAGCATCAACTTCATCGACGGTTCTTTCGGTGACATCATGTCATGGAGCTGGGAATTTGAGGGTGCCACACCTGCCACCTCAACCCAACAGAACCCTCAGAACATCACCTATAATGAAGTGGGCGACTATAGCGTCAGCCTCACCATCAGCGACGGACAAGGAAACTCCGAGACCCTCACCCGCGAGAATTACATCCACGTCAGGGAATCGTACAACATGCAAAACGGCACCATTACGACTTGCAGTGCCATGTTCTACGACAATGGTGGACCGAATGGCAACTACAACAACAATAGACAATACACTATGACCTTCCTGCCCGCCACGCCTGGCGACTTTTTGGAAGCCGTTTTCGAGGAGTTCGCATTGGAGAGTGATTACGACTTCCTCGACATCTACGACGGTTCCTCCACCAATGCACCACACATCGGGCAATTCACTGGTAACGAATCCCCTGACACAGTGACCGCCACCAACAGCGAAGGTGCCTTGACCTTCCACTTCACCTCTGACCAAGGTGTCAACGAACCCGGCTGGAAAGCTGCCATTCACTGCGTCGGTTCATACGAACCCATGATTATTGGAGTCTCCGCCGATCCCATGGTCATCAACGAAGGAGAAAGCTCCCAACTCACGGCCATTGTGATGGGTGGAGCAGGCAACTACACTTGGCTCTGGGAACCTGCTGAAACGCTCGACGATCCCACAACTTGCTGTCCCATAGCCACGCCCGTTGACCCTGAAACCACTTATAGAGTCACCGTGACCGACGCATTGGGTTACACCATTTCAGGCGATGTCACCGTCACCATCAGAAACTGGTCGGTGAGCGAGAATGATTTGGAAAGCATGAAAGTCTACCCGAATCCCAACAACGGCGACTTCACCCTCACGGTCAACGAGCCCATTCGATTCAAACTCTACAACAGCCTCGGACAACTTCTCATTGCCGGCCAAAAAGACGGAGGTTCTATCCAAATCCAGACCCAACAGAAAAAAGGCATGTATTTCCTCCACGTCATCGGAGAAAGCGGCAGCAAAGTTGAAAAAATCATCATCGAATAAAGCTCAAAATGAGATATTTGCATCGTTTCTTGCTTGTCCTCGCCGCGATGGTTGGTGGCACCATTTTGGCCCAAAACAACCAAAAGGACTTGGAGCAGCTGATGCGTAGCCGTGGGGAATATTTCTTCACGCTTACGGTCAGCCAACCCTCTGAAATCCAAGCCATCAGCGACCTTTGTTCCGTTGATGGCACCGATGGCCAAACCGTGGTGTGCTTTGCCAACCAAAACGAGTATGAGATTTTGCTCGAAAAAGGCTATCAGCCTCACTTGCAAACCCCGCCTTCGATGCTTGAAGAACCCATCATGTGGGACGGCAGCAACCGTGAAACCTACAACTGGGACGCCTACCCGACCTATTCTGACTACGAAAACATGATGTATCAGTTTGCTGCCCAGCACCCTGAACGCTGCACTTACCTTCAGCTCGGCACTTTGGACAGCGGACGCAAACTCATGTTCAGCCGCATCAACAACGGGCAGCCTGACGGAAAACCCAAGTTCCTCTATACCAGCACTATGCACGGCAACGAAACGACAGGTTTCATGCTGATGCTTCGCCTCATTGACGAGCTTTGCACCAGCAATGACCCGCGCATTTTGAACTTAGTCAACAATTTAGACATTTTCATTTGTCCGAACACCAATCCTGACGGTACCTATTACGGCGGCGACCACACTGTTTACGGCGCTCGGCGCAACAATGCCAACGACATCGACCTGAACCGCCATTATCCTGATTTCGACAAAGGCCCTCACCCCGACAACAACTGGTGCTATCAGGATGAGACCCGATGGCTGATGAACCTTGCGAAAGATTTCGAGTTCACGATGGCCGCCAATTTCCATACCGGTTCCGAAGTGATGAATTACCCTTGGGACACCCATCCTTCCCTCCATGCCGACGACGATTGGTGGAAACTGGTCTGCCACGAATACGCCGACCAATGCCACGAATGGGACAGCAACTACATGAACATGCCGCATCCGTATGCCGAAAATGGCATCATCAATGGGTACAAGTGGTACACCATCTCGGGCAGCCGACAAGACTACATGAACTATTATGCCCAATGCCGCGAAGTGACGATTGAATGCTCCAACGCATATATGCCCAACGCCTCAACCATGCCGATGTACTGGAACTACAACCACAACAGCATGTTGAGCTACATGGAGCAGTGCCTCAACGACATACACGGCATCATCACCGACGCCGAAACGGGCGAGCCTATCGAAGCTACAGTCAGCATTGAGGGGCACGACCATCACGGTTCGGAAGTCAGCTCACAACTGCCGATGGGCGACTACCATCGTCCCATCAAAGGCGGCACCTACAATGTCACCTTTTCAGCTTACGGCTATGAGTCACAAACGGTTACCATTACTGTAAACGACAACGAAACCGTGACGCAAAACGTGCAACTGACTCCTATTCCCAACACTCCTTTGATTGCCGACTTCGAAGCCGATAAAGAATTGATCACTGAGGGAAACTACGTCAGGTTCACCGACCTCAGCCAAGGGCGGAACATCGTCAGTTGGAATTGGTATTTTGAAGGCGGCACCCAAACCATCTCCACGCAACGTAATCCTTATATCTCCTACCCTGACCCTGGCTTGTTCAAAGTCACGCTTACCGTTACTGATGCCCAAGGCCAAACCAGCACCATCACCAAGGAGCAATTGATCGACGTCTATCATGCCATTCCCATCCAAAACGGCAACGTGACTGTTGAAGATTGCAAAGGCCTGTTCCTTCCCTCAGGCGGCGACTGCGGGCATTACGGTAACAACGAAAACTATAAGATGACCGTCTATCCAGAAGACAACAATCGAAGAATCGTTGCCAATTTCTTGGTTTTCAGCACACAACCTAACACCGACATCCTCTCCATTTACGATGGCACTGACACTGGCGCACCGCTCATCGGGAGTTTTTCGGGTTCGGAGCTTCCCGACAGCATCACGGCCACCAATCCAGCAGGAGCCTTGACCTTCACCTTCGTTTCCAACGACTACGCCAACTTTTCCGGCTGGGTAGCCACCCTGACCTGTACAAGCGGCGAGTTGGTGAACGAAAACGACGAGGAAAGCGTGAAAGTCTTCCCCAACCCTTGTGAAAACAGCTTCACCATCGAGGCCAAAGGACATTGTGAATACGCGCTTTACAACATCCTCGGCCAGTGTGTGCTTTCGGGCACATTCATTGACAATTCCCAAATAGAAACCACCCCAATGCAGCAAGGCATCTACTTCCTGCACCTCAATAACGACGGCGGAAGCCAAGTGGAAAAACTCATCATCGAAAAATAAAAAGAAAAACAAGGCGTTATTAGGCAAAAATGAGTAATTTTGCAGCCCAATGAAAAAAAGGATTCTGATATTGGCAGTTTTAGGCACGATGGCCTTCGCTTCCTGCAACGACTTCGGCCGCTTGATCAAAAGCACCGACAACGAGATGAAGTACGAGGTGGCGATGGACTACTACGACCGTGGCGACTACAACCACGCCTTGCAGCTTTTCGACCTGCTTCAAGCTGCCTATCGCAACACGCCCCGTGGTGAGAACATCACCTATCGCACGGCGGAATGTTATTTCAAACAGACAGATTACGACATTGCTGCCTATTATTACAACAAGTTTTTCACCACCTATCCTTTCTCGAAAAACGCGGAAAAGGCAGCCTATATGAACGCCTATTGCAGCTATATGCTCTCCCCCGAGTCGGGATTGGACCAAACCAACACCCACACGGCAATCAAGCACCTGAAAGCCTTTGCCGAGCGTTTTCCGCAAAGCGACAGCTTGGAACGCGTCAACCAACTCATTGACAACCTCAACGAGAAATTGGAGGAGAAAGACTACAACATGTGCAGATTGTTCTACCGCATGGAAAACTACAGCGCAGCCATCACCTCGTTTGAGAACATGCTGAAGAACCATCCCAACACCAAGCACCGCGAAGAGATTCTGTTCGACATGGCTACCACCTATTATGACTATGCCGAAAACAGCGTCCCAGAAAAGCAGAGGGAGCGTTACGAGTCGTGCGTCGAGCAATGCAACACACTCACCTATCTCTATCCCAACAGCCCATTCGTCAACGATGTGCAAAACATCGCCGCCAAAGCAAGAAAGAAATTAGAAAACATCAAATAAAATGGATTTCAGAAAGATCAAGACCGAAACGACGGTGGTCACCCGTCAGAAAGACCAATTCTACAAAGGCACCGGCAACATTTACGAAACCGTCGCCATCCTGTCCATCAGGGCCAACCAAATCGCCAAAGAGATGAAAGAGGAGCTGAACGAGAAGATTGAATCGTTTGCCGCAGCTACCAACGACAGCCTTGAGGAAGTGTTTGAGAACCGCGAACAGATTGAAATCGCCAAATTCTACGAGCGTCTTCCCAAGCCTACGCTGATTGCCATCCACGAGTTTCTCCACGACGAGATTTACTTCCGCAACCCCGCCAAAGAAAACGAAAACGACTTCTGATGAAAAAGGCGCTGCTTATACTCGTTGCTATCCTCTGCCTCGGCACCTTTGCCAAAGCGCAAGAACTGCAATGCGATGTGAGGGTCAACTCGTCGCAGGTATCAGGCTCCGACAGGACCATCTACCAGAACCTGCAAACCGCGTTGTACGAATTCATCAACAACACAAAGTTCACCGAAATCAACTTCCGGCAGAGCGAGAAGATTGAGTGCAGCATCCTTATCGACATCACTTCGCGCGAAAGCAACTTTTTTGCGGGCGAAATCAACATCGCGCTGCGTAGGCCGGTCTACAAGACCAACTACAACTCACCGCTTTTCAACTACGTCGACCGCAAATTCAGCTTCGAGTATATGGATGGGCAGTCCATCGACTTCAGCCCCTCCACCTACATCTCCGACCTGAGCAGCACCATCGGCTTCTACATCTATCTCATGCTTGGCCTCGACTTCGACTCGTTCTCATATATGGGTGGTACGCCATTCTTTGCCATCTGCGAGCAAATCACCCAGTCGGCACCACAAGATGACGCCCATCCCGGATGGAGCAGCACTGGACGCCAAAACCGCTACGTCCTCATCAACGAGATCAACAACGATACCTACAAGGCTCTGCGCGAGTTTCTCTATGAATATCATCGCCAAGGTTTGGACATGATGTCGGAGAAGACCGAAGAAGGTCGTCAGGATATCCTTAACGCGCTCGGCAAATTGCAAACCGTGTATGAGCGCAACTCGATGAGCTATTTCCTGCAACTTATCGTTGAAAGCAAGCGCGACGAAATCATACAAGTCTTTTCGCAAGGCGACATGAAAATCCGCACCGAGGCCTCCAAAATCATGAAAGCCATCGACCCGTCGCAGTCGTCGCGTTACGACCAAATGTTGCAAAACTCGGGCAAGTAAACATCATGCTCAAACAACTGCAAATCAGCAATTACGCTTTGATTGACGAACTGAACGTCCGATTCGAGACGGGCTTCAGTGTTATCACCGGCGAAACAGGTGCAGGCAAGTCCATTTTATTAGGTGCCTTGGGATTTGCCATGGGCGACCGCGCTGATACCGGGGTGCTATACGACAAGGACAAGAAATGCATCGTGGAGGCACAATTTGAGCTTACCGACGAAACATTAAGACCGATTTTTGAGGAAAACGACCTCGATTTTGAAACCGAGTGCATCTTCCGACGCGAGTTGAGTCCACAGAAAAAAAGCCGTGCCTTCATCAACGACACACCTGTGGCCTTGCAGACCATGAAAGACATCGGCAACCAACTTGTCGATATTCACTCGCAGCACGACTCGCTCCTCCTCACCGACGCTGATTTCCAGTTGCGGTTGTTGGACAACATTTCCCAAAACAGCAACATTCTGACAGAATACCAAACGGAATATGCCAACTATAACACCCTCAAGCGGAAACTCAACGAATTGAGGGAAATGGCGACGAAAAACACTGCCGAAAACGACTACCTGAAATTCCAGTTGGACGAACTCGACAAGGCCGACCTGAAAGAAGGCGAGTATTCCGAGATTGAGCAAACGTTGAACGTGATGGAAAACGCCGAGGAAATCAAGACCCTCTTGGTGACTGCCAACGGATTGATGGACGACTCGGAAAACTCCATTTTAGGTCAAGTCAACAGCCTTTCCAACACTTTGCAACGGATGCAACACTTGCTTCCCGACACAAAAAGTCTTTCAGAACGCATTGACAATCTGAAAGTTGAATTAAAAGACATCGCTTACGACCTGCGACACAAAGAAGACGAAACCACTTTTGACGAAAACCAGCTGCAAACCCTACAAGACCGCTACGACCTGCTCAGCCGCCTGGTGATGAAGCACCGCGTAAAAGAGCCCGACGAGCTTATCACCTTGCGCGACAGCCTAAAAGAAAAAGTAAGTGCTTTTGAAAATATCGACGGAGCCATTGCCCAAGCCGAGAACGCGCTGAAAGAGAGTGCGAAACGGCTCAAGCAACATGCCAATGCCTTGCACGAAAAACGTTGCCAAGCCGCAGCTGTTTTCAGTGAAAAGGTGACCAATTTGGTTCGACAATTGGCAATGCCCTTTGCCGTGTTCCAGGTCATGGTGGAAATTCAGGAGCAGTTTGGCAACAAAGGCACAGACGACATCCGCTTCCTTTTCTCCGCCAACAAAGGCATCGCCCCTGACGATTTGCGTCGCGTGGCCTCGGGCGGCGAGCTTTCGCGCCTGATGCTTTCCATCAAGAGTGCCGTATCGAGTTACAACTATATTCCCACCCTCATCTTCGACGAAATCGACACAGGAGTTTCGGGTGAGGTGGCCGCCAAAATCGGAGGCATCATGCAACAGATGGGTGACTCTTTGCAACTCATTTCCATCACCCACCTGCCCCAAGTGGCTACCCAAGCCGAGCACCACTATTTTATTTACAAAGACAACGAAGGTCAGCGCAGCCAGTCGCACATCCGCCTACTGACGCGGGAGGAGCGCATCAACGAAATCGCCAAAATGCTCAGCAACGACAAGGTGACACCTGAAGCATTGCGGGCCGCAGAAGTTTTGATAAAATGAACAATTCAAATTCACAATCCGATTTTTTACTACTTTTGCAACCTTAAAATCCTGCATCACACATTAAATTTGAAATTTAAAATCCCAAATACTTGAATATCATGAGAATAGAAAAAATCATTGCCCGCGAAATCCTTGATTCTCGCGGAAATCCCACGGTTGAAGTGGATGTTACTTTGGAATGTGGCGTGATGGGTCGCGCCTCGGTGCCTTCGGGTGCTTCGACTGGCGAACACGAAGCCCTCGAACTTCGCGACGGCAACAAGAAACGCTACGGCGGCAAGGGCACTTTGAAAGCCGTTGACAACGTCAACAAAATCATCGCCCCCGAAATTTTAGGTATGTCGGCTCTCGACCAACGCGCCATCGACCACAAGATGCTCGCTTTGGACGGCACCAAGACCAAGTCGAAGCTCGGCGCCAACGCCATCCTCGGCGTTTCGTTAGCCGTGGCAAAGGCTGCCGCCAACTACCTTGACATCCCGCTCTACCGCTACATCGGCGGCACCAACACCTACACCCTACCCCTCCCGATGATGAACATCATCAATGGCGGCTCGCACAGCGATGCTCCCATTGCTTTCCAAGAGTTCATGATTCGTCCTGTGGGAGCCTGCTGCTTCCGCGAAGGTCTGCGTATGGGTGCCGAAGTGTTCCACACCTTAGCCAAGCTGCTCAAGAAACGTGGCCTTAGCACCGCCGTTGGTGACGAAGGTGGCTTCGCCCCTGCACTCAACGACACCGAAGATGCACTCACCATCATCTGCGATGCCATCAAGGAAGCTGGCTACGAGCCAGGCAAGGACGTTAAGATTGCCTTGGACTGTGCCGCCTCTGAATTTGCTTACAATGTTGACGGCAAGTGGTTCTACGACTATCGTGAACTCAAGAACGGTACGAAGAAAGACCCCAACGGCAAGCGCTTCAGCTCCGACGAGCAAGTCGATTTCCTTGAGGAACTCATCAAGAAGTACCCCATCGACTCCATCGAGGATGGTATGGGCGAAGAAGACTGGGACGGCTGGAAGAAACTCACCGACCGCATCGGCGACCGCTGCCAACTCGTCGGCGACGACCTCTTCGTTACCAACGTCGACTTCCTCTCGAAAGGCATCCAACTTGGCTGCGCCAACTCCATATTAATTAAGGTGAACCAAATCGGCTCGTTGAGCGAGACCTTGGACGCCATCGACATGGCCCACCGTCACGGCTACACCACCGTCACCAGCCACCGCTCGGGCGAGACCGAAGACTCCACCATCGCCGACATCGCCGTGGCCACCAACAGCGGCCAAATCAAGACCGGCTCGTTGAGCCGCTCCGACCGCATGGCCAAGTACAACCAATTGCTCCGCATCGAGGAAGAATTGGGCGATTTGGCAGTTTATGGGTATAAGAAGCTGAAATAATCCAAGGCAAACGCATCAAATTTGTAATAATTGCATATGGAACTGCCAGTCCCAGGCGGCCTTGAGGCGCTTGTTGACGAGGCTGAGCTTGGACTTGTCCTTCTTAAGGAGGTTGAAGGCGAACTTGGCTAGGATGGAGAAGTTTGGGGTGGTC
Source organism: uncultured Bacteroidia bacterium (assembly GCA_902782455.1). Taxonomy (GTDB): domain Bacteria; phylum Bacteroidota; class Bacteroidia; order Bacteroidales; family F082; genus Limimorpha. The sequence goes on from CACZNA010000001.1 coordinate 143,019, forward strand.
ATCTTGCTGCGTTTTCGCTGCTGGTCCTTGCGGAAGGTCATGTCGAGCTTCCAGTGGAGATTGTTCTCGACCTCCCAAAGGCTGCGGATGTAGGTGTTGAAGGAGCTGTTCGTCGACAGGCTGCTGATGTAGTAGCGCACCTCGTCGGCCTCCTTGCCGCCAGCGGAGAGTGTCGCCTTGACCCTGACGACGGACTTCATTCCGGCCAGCCCTTGTGGTCCATCCTTATGATGGCGTCAGGCTCGAAAGCCTGGCACAGGCGCACCTCTATCCACCCGTGCCCCTTTTCCAAGTCCTTGGCCTCGGCTGCGGGAATCTCGTAGTTGCACATCACCCCCACGTCCTCCAGTAGGGTTTCCTGGTTGCCTTTGACGGTCAGTATGTAGTCCGCCCCCGCCCCGACTATCTTCTCCGCTATGTCCTTCTGCGTCCCCATCGCGTCGATGGTGACGACACTCTCCGCGACGTCGAGCATCTCTATCAGTTGCGGTATGGCCGTTATCTCGTTGCTCTTGTCGTCGGTCTTGTACTGCCCGAGGCACATCGCGTTCTTCACGCTCCATGCGTGGACGATGTCTAGTGGGTTGTTGCCGTGGAACGTGTCCTTGCTCACGCGCATCGTCTTGCCGTCTATCGCAACCACATCCGCCTCCGCGTCGCAGCACTTCAGGCCAGGCGCCCACTCCACGAACTACCTCTCGAAGTAGCGCGCGTTGATGGATCATAAGACCCTGTTGATGGTGTCGTGCGACGGTATGCCGTGGGGCAGACGCAGCATCTTCTTCAGCTCGTCGTAGTGTGCCTTGCCGAACATCTCTATGGCGTCAAACGTGTCTGCACCGCATACCACGGCCAAGACGCTCAAAATCAGTATGTCTGTTAGCAGGTGAGAACTACGGCCGACCATCCTCAGGTCGCCCAGTTTGCTGAATGTCTCGTACATCTTTGCCATGTCTCTCTTCTTCTTGAATTTTCGACAAATGTACGAATAAATACACAACAAATTGTAAAAGAATATGTTATGTTGATAACTTCTCAAAAAAGAACGTTCACAACATGCTATTTTCCCAGAAATTTGATGCGTTTGCCCTATTAGTAGTATCTATTCTATTAATTTTTTGTATTTTTGCAACGCAAATCATTGTTGGGGTTGTAAGTTTTACAAAAACTAACAGTGGAGCGTTGACATATTAAACCTTTATTGAGATTTTGTTCTGACACTTTCACTCAATTGTTATTATGAGAATTCATGAATTAATAAAACAGTCTTTTTATGACTTAAATAGTAGATATTGGGCTTTGGGTTTTGTATGGAATGGATTGGATGGCGTGATGAATGACAATCCTATCAAAGTTGATTGGTTGAAAATGCCCAAAAATAGTTGCTTTGCAGATCCTTTTATTTTGGATGTAAGTGAGGATGAAATTCAGGTTCTTGTTGAGGATGTATTATTTGAATCACGCAAAGGGGTTATTACTTTGTTGAAAATAGATCGACAGAATTTGAATATAAAATTCAGAAAGGTGCTGCTTGAACAACCATACCATTTGAGTTTCCCGTGTGTCTTGCGTGAAAATGGTAAAATTTACATATATCCAGAAAGTGCAAGGGGCGGAAAACTTGATGTTTATGAGTACGATCCTGTCTCCGAGACGCTTACCTATTTTAAGACGATTTGTGATGAAGTTGTTTGGGATTCATGTATTACCGATCGATTTGGTGAAAAAATGCTTTTTACTTCTGTTCATGGTGATTGGATTCTTGACATTTATAAATGGGATGAGGCTAAAGAACGATTCTTGCCGTGGAAGCAGGTGCTTTCTGATAATTATGACTTACGAATGGGAGGTCAACTATTTGAATATAAGGGAGAGATTTATTATCCAGCCCAAGATTGCAACAAGAGTTATGGCTCGGCAATACAGATTAAGAAAATCAATTATTTAAATAGTGATTTTTCATTTGAAACAGTGAAAAGAATCACATCACCACATCCAAAAATGAAACTTGGTCTACACACCTTGAATGAATATAAAGGAGTTGTGGTGATAGATGTTCTTGGTTATCGACACCCGATTTGGGGAAGAATTACAGATTGGATGGTGAGGGTGAAAAAAAGAAAAAAATAAACTATGGAAGATAACAAACAAGGTCGCAAATACATCCTTTTTGGTGGTGATGGATTAAATGCTTTAGGAATTGTTAGAAGTTTGGGAGAAATAGGAATTAGAACAGACATAATACGAACTAAAGAATCACCTCATATTGCTACAATTGAAAAAAGTAGATATGTGAATAAAGCATATTATGGTACAACGAACGAAGATTTGTTGAATATTCTTTTAGAAAAATACGATAAAGAAGATTTGAAACCAGTTGTTTTTTTTACAGATGAATGGAATGAAGCTTGTTTTGATTCTCACTATAATAAATTGAAAGACAAATTTATATGTTATAATGCAGGTGTGGAAAATGGAATCAATGTCTTATTGAACAAAGATGTACAAAATAGATTAGCCATAGAATGTGGATTTAGAATTCCTATTTACGAAGTCCTAGAAACTGGTATTTTGCCTTCAAAAGTTCCATATCCTGTCATAACAAAAACACTTACTTCCATTGATGGCCGTTGGAAGCAAGACATGATTATCTGCCATAATGAGGATGAACTAAAAAAAGCATATTTGAAGATTCAAGCTAAACAAATTATGGTAGAAGAATATATTGAAGGAACAAATGAAGTTGTTTTAAAAGGTTTTTCAATTCAAGGAGGAAAACATAATTATTTTACTTTTTTGAAAAAATGGAACTATAAAGACTTGAAAAACAAATGGTTGATGTATTTTGAACCATGTCGAGATGAAGAATTAAAAACCAAATTGTCGAATTTAATCAGAAAGGCTAATTATAGCGGAATATTTGATGCTGAATTTTTGCAAGATAATAATGGAGAATTAGTGTTTCTGGAAGTTAATTGGAGGACCGGCATGTACAATTATAATCACACAATTGAAGGTATTAATCTTCCGTATCTATGGGCAAAATCAACAATTAAAGGTCAGATTGAAGAAAAAACAATAATTCTCAAACAAGAGCCATATACAACAATGGATGAAATTAGTGCTTTTTCTGATGTATTGCGTTGTCCTAAGCTTTTTTTTAAGTGGTTGAAAACTATAAAAAAGGCTGATATGCTTTATTATTATAATAAGAATGACATTAGGCCATGTTTGACAGCTTGGATACGCTTTGGCAAGAGAAAAGTGAATAATCTATTATGTAAACGAAGACTATAATATACGCTGAAAATTCACCGACGAATCATAAAACAAACACCGCTTTCAGCCGACGCATAGCCTCCTCAACCGTGCTTCGCGGGCAAGCCAAATTGATTCGGAAGAAGCCGCTGCCCTCAATGCCGAAGTCCTTGCCTCGGTTGAAGCCAAGTTGCGCTTCTTGCGTCATCTTTTGCCAAAGGTCCTCTTCCGAGAGGCCATAACCGTTAAAGTCGAGCCACATCATATAGGTGGCTTGTGGTTTGTGGAATTTCACTTTCGGCAGATTCGCTGTCAGGAAGTCGGAGACATAGTCGATGTTGCCTTGCACATAGTCGAGCAGTTGCGCAAGCCATTCGTCGCCTTGGGTCATGGCGGCTTGGGTGGCCACCTTGCCGAAGATGTTGCCAAGATGCGCCTCAAGGTTGCTCACAAAGTCGGTGTAAACCTTTCGAAGTCCCTCGTTGGGGATGATGGCCGTCGAGGTGGCCAAACCTGCGAGGTTGAAGGTCTTGGAAGCCGCGTGGAAAGTGATGCTGCGCTGTGCAAATTCCTTGTCCAATGAGGCGAAAGGCAGATGGTGATACCCAGGCAAAACAAGGTCGCAGTGAATTTCGTCGGAGATGACCAACAAATTGTTTTTCATGCAAATCTCACCCAGAAACAGCAGTTCGTTTCGCGTCCAGCAGCGACCTACAGGGTTGTGAGGATTGCAGAGAATCAGCATTTTGGCAGTCTTGGCTTGCTCCACAAGTTGGTCGAAATTCATCTCATAGCCCTCGCCTCTATCCACCAAGGTGTTGTATACCAGTTTCCTTCCTTGGCTCGTCACAGCATGATGGAAAGGCGGATACACAGGCGATTGGATGATGATTTCGTCGCCAGGATTGGTGAACGCCAACACTGCCATCGTAAATCCACACACCACTCCAGGCGTGAACGACATCCATTCCGTTGGCACCTCCCATTGGTGACGGCGTTTCAACCATCCCGCAATGGACTCGAAATAAGGCCTATCCTTGAAGTGGTAGCCATATACAGGATGCTCTGCCCGCTCAATGACGGCCTTGCGGACAAAATCGGGTGTCTCAAAATCCATGTCGGCCACCCACATCGGCAGCACATCGGGATTGCCGAAGACCTGCTTTCTCAAATCATACTTAACGCAGTTAGTATCAGCGCGATTGATTAGTTTGTCGAAATCGTATTTCATCGTTTGTCGGTTTTAATGCTGCAAAGGTGCGAAAAAAATCACTCAAAAAAGGTCAAATTTGGAAAAAAGCCGTATTTTTGCAGCCGCAAACGAAGTAATCGTTCTTTTGACATCATGGGGGAGTCGCATAGTGGCAATTGCAACAGACTGTAAATCTGTCCGGGAATCCGTTCGGTGGTTCGAGTCCACCCTCCCCCACATCAAGCAGAGGCCGTTGTTTCGGCCTTTTTTTGTATCGCCCAAAACCACACCAAACACCATTACGGAATCACATTTTCCATCAAAACGAGATTTTTTGCACTCGACAACGATAATTTTCATACTTTTGCAGCGAATTTAACTTTACATTATGAAGATTTTTGTCGCCAAATTAGCATTCAAGACCACGTCAGATGATTTAAAGACCTTGTTCGAGCAATTCGGAGAGGTGGAATCGTGCAAGGTCATCATGGACCACGAAACAGGTCGTTCGAAGTGTTACGGATTTGTTGAAATGCCTAACGAAGCCGAGGCTTACAAGGCCATCGTTGAGACGGACGAAACCGTTTTCATGGGCAACGAGCTGCAAGTGAAGAAGTCGCGCCCGCAAGAAGGTGCTTCCAAGCCCACAAAGCCGCAGAGACCTCGCACCACCTATCATCCGCACTCTCAGAAGAAAACGGAATGAGCCGTCGGCCAGAAAAGATTTTTTTCGACCGAAAGACTTGACATATAGAAAAAAGACGTATTTTTGCAGCCGTAAACACGATGGTCTGGTAGCTCAGCTGGATAGAGCAACAGCCTTCTAAGCTGTGGGTCTTGGGTTCGAATCCCAACCGGATCACATAACAAGCCTTAACTGATTGGGAATCATCAAGTTAAGGCTTTAATTTTAAACTGACGATATGGAAAACGAACTCAAGAAAGTCTACACTGGTTCATGCATTAACGCCGAATTCATTAGCAGTGTCTTGGAAGAGAATGGTATTAAGTTTCTCATCCGCAACTACCAGCAGGAAGGCCTTTTGGCTGGATGGGCTCCCAACGTCATCAAGGGCGATGCCTCCGTGTATGTTTTCACCGAAGACTACGACAAGGCCATGCTTCTGCTCGACGGAATCAATGAATCGGAGATTGAAGAATAATCTGTATTTTTGCAGCCGATTTACACTCAACGCATGATTCAAGCTACAGGAATACACAAGTCATACGGCTCGCTCGAAGTGCTGAAAGGCATCGACTTGCACATCAACAAGAAGGAAATCGTGAGCATCGTCGGTGCTTCAGGCGCGGGCAAATCCACATTGCTCCACATCATCGGCACATTGGACAAAACCGACTGCGGACAACTCATTATCGACAACACCGAAGTCAGCAAACTGAACGACACCGACTTGGCCGCTTTCCGCAACCATAAGATTGGTTTCGTGTTTCAGTTCCATCACCTGCTGCCCGAGTTCACCGCCATCGAGAACATTTGCATCCCTGCCTACATCGGCGGCATGGGCAAGAAAGAAGCCACCGAAAGAGCCGAAAAACTCCTTGATTACCTGAACCTTACAGAAAGAAAAAACCACAAGTCCTCCGAGCTTTCGGGTGGCGAACAGCAGCGGGTGGCCGTGGCCCGTGCCCTCATCAACCAGCCCGCCGTGGTGCTTGCCGACGAGCCTTCAGGCAACCTCGACTCCAAATCGGCACAGGAGCTGCACAAACTCTTTTTCCGCCTTCGCGACGAGATGCAGCAAACCTTCGTCATCGTCACCCACAACCCCGACTTGGCCAAGATGTCAGACCGCACCATCACCATCAAGGATGGGAAAATTGTTTGATTTAAAGATTTAAAATTTAAAGATTTAAGGCTTGCGGTACAATAATAATAGTAATTGTCCGTTTTCAAAAGATTAAAGTCAGAAAAATGAACAAAAAACTCATATTATCCCTGTTGTTTGGGGTTTCGCTCGCATTGAGCGCCAATTTCGTCCAAGCCCAAAACTCCGAGTCGTACGAATCGTTGATGAAGAAAGGCAACGACAAGTTCGCCGCCAAGGACTACATCAGTGCCAAGACCTATTATGAAATGGCCCTCAAGCAAAAGTCGAACGACCCAACCGCCCGAAAGAAACTTGACGAGACCCTGAAGAAAATCCAAGAAGACGGTGCACGACAAGAGGTGTTTTACGCCCATTTGGATGCCGGCGACCAATTCTACAGCCAACAGAAATATGAGGAAGCCCTGACGGAATACGAGCAAGCCCTCAAGGTATTCCCCGAAGACAAATACGTCGGTGGACAGGCCGAAGAAGTGCGCGCCATTTTGAAGGAACGCCAAGACAAACAAGACGCCTACAACACAGCCATGAGTCAAGGCGAGACATTGCTTGCAGAGGAGAACTACGATGCCGCCATTTTACAGTTTGAAACCGCCATCGGGATTTTCCCCAACGACAAGCTCCCCAAGGAAAAATTGGCCGAAGCCCGACAGAAAAAACAGCTATACACCGAAAAAGTCACCTTGTTCGACAAAACCATGGAAGAGGCGCATCAACAAGGCCTGCGCAAAAACTATGACGCCGCCCTTGCTAAGCTTGACCAAGCCTTGGAGCTTTTCCCCAACGACTTGCAAGCCAATACATTGAAAAACGAATACACTGCTGCCAAAGACCAAGCCAACCGCTACTATGGCATCATTGCCGAGGCTGACAGACTTTACGAAAACAAGGCCTACAAGGAAGCCAAAGCACAGTATCAAAGCGCTTTGATGGTGGTTGCCGGCGATGCCTACGCCACCGACATGATAGCCCGCCTCGACCCGCTCATTGCCCAGCAAGACGCTGAGGAAGCCGCCCGTATAGCCGCCGAACAGGAAGCAGCACGACTGGCCGCCGAAGCCGAAGCCGCAAGATTGGCTGCCGAGGCCGAAGCCGCACGTATCGCTGCCGAACAAGAAGCGGCGCGTATTGCAGCAGAACAGGAAGCGGCACGTTTGGCCGCCGAAGAAGCTGCCAGAATTGCAGCTGAGGAAGAAGCCGCACGTCAGGCCGCCCTCGCCGCAGCCGAAGCCGAGCGTCAAGCCACCCTCAAGACCATGCTCGATGCCGCCAATGCGCTTTTCGAGCAGAAAGATTATGCCAACGCGAAAGTGAAATACCAAGAAGTCGTGACCTTTGACGAAGGTAACGCTACTGCCAGAGCCAAGATTAGGGAAATCGACAACATCCTCGCACAGATGGCAGCAGAAATAGAAGCGCATTACAACAACGCCATGAATGCCGGCAACCAAGCCATGAATGCAGAGAAGTTTGCCGAGGCCATCACCCATTACCAGTCGGCCTTGGTTTACAGGCCCGAAGATGCGACTGCCACGGCCCAACTTGCCGTCGCCGAAAAAGCCGAGAATGACCGACTTGCCGCCTTGCGTACACAGTATAACGCTTTCATCAAAGAAGGTGACGCAAACTTCAAGAGCAACACCTTCGACAAAGCCATCGAAGCCTACACCAAGGCCGAGGAACTCAACCTTGAGACCTACCCCACCGAAATGATTGCCCGCATCAGCGAAATCATCGAGCAAAACAAGCTGTATGAGCTTAACAGCGAATACATCAGCTTAGGTGCAGGAGAGGCTCGCCGTTTTGAGTTCAACAAGATTGAGGTGGCCGTGCGCCGTTCCAACTACATCATCATCAAGGTGCGCAACCCGCAGCCCGACAAGACTTTCCCGATGATTGTGTCATTTGGTGGTGCTGGCGGCAAAAATGGAGGTTTCGTGCTGCCTATAGCGGCCACCGAGGAAGAGAAGACCTTCGTGTTCCGCATCGGCGCACAATACAAGTGGTTCAGCGAAGACAACACTTGGATTGAAATCATCTCCGAGAACCACCCTATTGATATTGGCAAATTAGAAGTGTCGAGAAGCAACTGATTTAGAACAGTTCCGGTGCTTCTACAGGCATAGGCGGCAAAGATTCGTCAACCGACCTGATATTCTCGACAGAATAGACGCTGTCGACGACATACTTGCTCATGCCGCGCCACGGCAATGCGCCAAGATATTCCTTGTAATGCAGTTCCACCCGCTTTCCAGTGCAGCGTTCCAACTGGTCGGCCACTGACTGTTTTTTCACGGAGAAATCGAACTCGTTGCTTTGGATGGTGGCGTTGCTGTTTTTGGAATTGTAGCCCGCTTGAATGAGCCTGCCCTCGTAGGTCTTGAAGACATAGCCTTTGTAAACGAACAAGTTCAGTTCGCCCGCCTTCACACCGCTACCAAACACATAGTAGAACTTTATGAAAAACCACCCCGCCACCGCAACGACGATGATGATACTCAAGGTGGTCAGGATCTTACGCCCTGTGCTTTTCTTTTCTTTGGGGTTAGAATTCTTTCCCATCGCTGACAATTTTTGGTTTACAGTCTTTCGTTCACAACATCCCAGTCCACAATCTGCCACAAAGCGGCCAAATGGTCGGGACGACGGTTCTGATAGTCAATGTAGTAGGCATGTTCCCACACATCGAAGGTCAACAAGGGCTTCAAGCCACGCTGCACAGGATTTCCGGCGTTGGTTTCCTGCGTGATTTGAAGTTTGCCATCCTTATCAACGGAGAGCCAAACCCAACCCGAACCGAACAAGGTGGCACCTTTTTTCGTGAACTCCTCTTTGAAAGCCTCAAACGAGCCAAACTGTTGGTCAATCCATTGGGCGATTACGCCAGTCGGTTTGTTGTCGGCCTTCGGGGCACGGAACTGGGTGAAGTAAAGGTTATGGTTCAAGATCTGTCCAGCGTTGTTGAATATGCCACCTTCCGAGGTCTTCACGATGTCCTCAAGAGGCATATCCTCGTACTTCGTGCCTTCGATGAGGCCGTTGAGATTGTTGACATAGGCTTGCAAATGTTTGCCATGATGAAAGCCAAGGGTTTCCTTGCTGATAACAGGTTCCAGGGCGTTGGCCTCGTAAGGCAGTTGAATAAGTTCGAATTTTTTCATATTGATGTCGTTTGATGATTGTGCCGCAAAAATAAAAAAAAGAGAGACAACCTTCCGGAAATCTCTCAATTTTTTCACTGGTTCATATACATCTGAAACAGTGGCGAGTTGGGCTCGCTCCGAAGCCGTTTCAAGGCGCGGTCTCGGATTTGGCGTGTGCGCTCGCGCGAGATGTCGAGCTTCATCGCAATCTCCTCCAAAGAGTATTCGCGGGGGGTGCCAAGTCCGAAGTACATGCACAAGATGGTACGCTCCTTCTCCGACAGCATGTCGAGTGAGCGTCTGATGGCTTTGCTGGCCGACTCCTGCTCAACGGCGGCGTCGGTTTGGGTTTGGTCTTCCTGTACAAAGACATCGAGGAAGTTGGCGTCGTCGTCTTGCTCGTCGATGGGCGCGTCGGTCGACATGGCGCGGGTGTTGAGGCTCAACAACTGCTCCACCTTGTCCTCGGCCAAATCGACGCTGTCTGAAATCTCCTTGACGGTAGGCCGACGTTGCAGTTTCTGTTCCAACAAAGCACTGGCTTTCTTCACTTTGGCCATAGCTCCCACCTGATTCATGGGCAGACGGATGATACGCGCCTGTTCAGCCACAGCTTGCAGGATGCTCTGACGAATCCACCACACAGCGTATGAGATGAACTTGAAGCCTCGTGTCTCGTCGAAACGCTGAGCGGCCTTCACCAAACCCACATTACCCTCATTGATAAGGTCTTGCAGGCTCAAGCCTTGGTTCTGGTACTGCTTGGCCACCGACACCACAAAGCGCAAGTTAGCGCGCACCAACTTATCGAGCGCGACTTGGTCGCCGGCCTTGATGCGTTGCGCCAGTTCCACTTCCTCCTCTGCCGTCAACAGTTCTTCCTTGGCGATGTCGCTCAAGTAACGGTCGAGGCCTGAGCCACGATCCGTGATTTGCTTTGAAATTTTCAGTTGTCTCATTTTCGTAATCTTTAATTGTTTAATTGTTTCAAATTCAATATCTTACTCCACATAACTTTCCCTCCTGATTTTTTGCATAATCCCGCTTTTCAAGGGAAACCACTGGGCGGCTTCCCTCAAATCGCAAGATAAAATACTATCAAAAACCGTACCGAAGTCTTTGATTTTCAGAAAAATCTTTTTTAGGCTGTTTTTAGTAGAAGAACGAACCCATCATGCCGTTGGGATAGATGCCCTCAATGGTGGTGCGGCGGTTGCGGTTGCTCTTCAATGCGTTCTCAAGGTCGGTCTGGCTGCCCACGGCATAACCGTTCACCTTGGTAATGACGAAGTCGACAGGCACACCAGAACCCATGAAACGGCCTTGGCGGATTTCCACGATCTTCAGGCCACTCTTGGTATTGAGGCGCACCATCTCGTTGTTGTCGATGGGCTGCAACATCAGGCCAAACTCGGAGTTGTAGAAAGCATCACCTTTCTTGACCACTTCCATATTACCGGCCTCGTTGAGCAAGGTTAGCGTGTAGGTGTGATGCGAGCCATGGCGGTTCACTTCCACTTTGACCTTGTCGCCTGGGCGAAACTGGCGCACAGTTTCCATCAGCTGCGTCTTGGTGTTCACTTTCTTGTCGTTGATGGCCGTGATGACGTCGCCATCTTTCAAGCCCGCCTGTTGTGCCGCGCCGTTTTCAGTAACCTCAGCCACATACACGCCTTCCACGTCTTCCAAGCCCTTCTTCTCGGCCAATTCGGCAGTCAGCTCGGCAATCTGCACACCAAGGTAGCCGCGTTGCGTCTGTCCGTAGAGCAGCAAATCGTCGACCACCTTGCGCACGATGTTGGACGGGATAGCGAAGGAATAGCCCTCGTATGAGCCTGTATGCGAAGCGATGGCTGCATTAACGCCAATCAACTCGCCCTTGGTGTTGACCAAAGCGCCACCACTGTTGCCCGGGTTGACGGCGGCATCTGTCTGGATGAACGACTCCACCGAGGTGCCTTCGCCCAAGATGCTCAAATCACGGGCCTTGGCACTCACAATGCCCGCCGTAACGGTCGAAGTCAGGTTGAAGGGATTACCCACGGCCAGCACCCACTCGCCAATACGCACTTGGTCGGAGTCGCCGAAAACGAGGTAGTCCAAGTCGTTGGCTTCCACCTTAATCAAGGCAAGGTCGGTGGTCGGGTCGGTCCCGATGATGGTGGCGATCTTCTTCACCTTATTATTAAAGGTGACCTCCACCTCGTCGGCACCTTCCACAACGTGGTTGTTGGTGACAATGTAGCCATCTGGAGTCAGCACCACGCCCGAACCGTATGCCACTTGGGTGTTGCTGCGCGTTTGTCCTGGATAGCCGTAAAGCTGTCCGAGCAGGGCACCGAAGAAGTCGTTGTAAGTATTGCTCTGACGCACGACCTTAGTCATGATATGCACGACCGCGTCAACGCTATGCTCGGCGGCATCGACGAAGTCAGGGGTATTGGCGGAAGGCAGGAATGCCGTCCGTTGCATCTGGGGTTGCTGCACCTGCTCGACTTTCGAGACGGGTTGCTCTTCTTTAGCGGTTGCTTCTTGGTTCTGTTTCTGGGTCAAGTTGCCACACGATGCCGCCATCATCAGTCCGGCAAGCATCCAAATCATACTCACTTTTCTCATCTTATCTCGTTTAAATGGTTTCGTTTTCTTTTTCTCGTCTGATTAATGCAATTTTTCAACCTTTATTGCACTGAAAAGCGTATTTTTGTCGAAAATTTGCGGGTGGAGGTAATCAAATTACGTGCCAGCCTACGCGAAAAATGACGATTTTTCAGCCATGTTCATCCGAAATGACACAATATCACTCCGTTGCGCCGAGCCTGAAGACGCATCTTTGATTTACCGTTGGGAGAATGACCGCTCGGTGTGGCGCGTGAGTGGCACCATCGCACCGTACACGTTGTTTCACATTGAGCAATTCCTGCTGAACAACAACGACTTGACCTCGCAGAAACAGCTCCGCCTGATGATTGACCTCAATAGTACAAAAGAGTCCATCGGCTGCATCGACATCTACGACTACGACGCCCTCAACGAGCGGACCAAAATCGGCATCCTCATCGACGAAGCCCACAGGCACCAAGGCTATGCAGCTGATGCGTTGTCGCTCTGCTTGGACTACCTCTTCCATGACTTGATGTTGCACCAAGTGTATTGTGTAATCGACGAAAAGAACATTGAGAGCCAGAAACTCTTTGATGGACAAGGATTTGCACTTTGCGGACGCAGAAAGGATTGGATTAAGACGGCGGAGGGGTTTATTGATGCGTTGGAGTATCAGCTGATAAAAATCACTCCTTAATACGTCAGCAGCTGGGTCTTCGACTTTTCGTCAACATAGGTAGTCTTGCCACTAAGACCGACATGACCACTGATATCAATGCCAATCTCACCGTTATCCGGATATATATACCCAACCACATCATCGTGCCATTTGCCCCAGTAGAATTTTCTACACAGCACCTGCATCCGTATAGGACCAGAAAGGTATTCCCCCACACCAAGGTTTAACGGAAAGGTCTTCGAGCCTTTAAAACTGATTTCATGCTCAATGCAACGAAGGTATCCGTCCATGGCACAACTATCCTTAGGCACCTCAACCTGGACAAATTCACTGTTTCCATCCGCCTGTTCAAACTTTACCACATTATAGTCAATCCGCATTTTGAGTTTTGCACCCAAGAAATGCTTTGCCTTGTTGCGGAAAGTACAAGTCACCATGTGTGGCATAGGCATATACTCCACCGTTGTGTACTTACCCACGGTCGTCACCTTGGCCGTCTTGCCCGAATCCAAGAAACGTACCGTATAGTAAAGTGGAGTCCCAGCGTTGGTTACAGCATCGATACTGAGCGATTTCGACATGGCAGTATCAATATCGCTGCCGTTGAGCATCATGGCGGAAGAAACCGGATCACTCCCGCTGACCCACATCCATTTTTTGTTTACTTTGGAATTTTCCGCAATACTCTGAGCCGAAATGGCCGTCTGTCCGAATATGCTCAACGTATCGTTATCAAGAGAGGTGAACGCTGACGACGAGTAATCCTCGAAGCAGTAGGCACGTCGACCGTATGTCACGGAGGTAATAATGGCCAAGGGAGCCTGATTCATCTTCTCCAGCACATCCTGTCCGGTTACATTAGCCCCGAAATACTTCGATTTGTCCACCTCCCAAGTGATGGAAGCCTTATAATACCGCTGCGAATAGTCCTCCACTTCGGTAATCGACGACTGGTTATTGGTGACAGAGGTCTGCACGTTGGCTTTCACTTGCAAGAAACTCACACTCACGCCAAGGTTCATCGCCATTTCAGTCACGCTTGACACATACGTCTTCTTATAGTTCAATCCCACCGGAGGCTTATAATCCGACGACTGCAATATGCTGTAGAGGGCCGCTTGGATGGCGTCGGCACTGTTCTTCACGCCGCTGACAGACGCAGCCTTGCCTTTTCCCGTGTTGAAATCCACCCTGATGGTCACCGTTCCGTAGTCGAGACCCACCAGAGTGGGGTTGCCGTTAGCCAAGTCTTGGTCAGCGTAAACAACAGCGCCAGGATAGATATTGTCGAGATTCTCGGCAAAAATATCCTGCTTCGATTCGTTCACATGGTGAACGACTGTTTTCAGTTCATACGCCACATTTCCCGAAATAAAGATTGCCGGCACCGCCTTCTCCTCTGGTATTTGATACGACAGTTTCGTCTCCTTGCCAGCAGTTTGCTTCAGAACATCGTTGATGCTCTGATGCGTACTGTTCTGAGCTTGCACCACAATCCTAACGAGACAAAGCACTGTGACCCATACTAATGACTTTTTCATAATGCAAAAATACAACAATTTCAAAAACAACAACAAGAAATTACATATATGCAGAAATGAAAAAAACTTGTAACTTTGTAGCCTGAAAACAAAAGCATGATGGTCAAAATAGAAACCAAACTACCCAAGGAGAAAAAGAGCAAAGCCCACAAGCAGAAAAAGAACAAGGTCAGGCTGACGGTATGGCTTGTCATCGGAATCCTCATGGTTTTCGGAATGGCCTTTGGCTACTGGCTGTTCCGCACGGTGATGTCGCCCAACGTGGTCACGCCTGACAGCCAGGAAGTGGTCATTCATATCCCAACTGGAAGCACTTTCAACGATGTCCAATCCATTCTGTCAGAGGCCAACATCCTCGTCAGCCCAAAGAGTTTCAACTGGGTAGCCAAGAAAAAGGACTACCCTGGCAACATCCGCCCGGGACGTTACGTCATCGGCAACGGCACCAACAACAACCGCTTGGTGAACATGTTGCGCGGCGGCCTGCAAAGCCCCATCAACGTGACTTTCAACAACCTCCGCGACGTCGACCAATTAGCAGGACGCATCGGCAAACAGCTTGAAGCCGACTCTGCCTCAATCTCCAACTTACTGCACAATGAGGAATACATTGGCCAACTTGGGTTCAACAGCCGCACCATCCCTGCCTTGTTTTTGCCCGATACTTACGAGTTTTACTGGAACACCGATGCCGAGGGCTTCGTTTACCGTATGTTTCAGGAATACAACAAGTTTTGGACGGACGAGCGTCGCCAGCAAGCCACAGAAAAAGGCCTCACCCCTATTCAAGTCAGCACTTTGGCCTCCATCGTCAACAAGGAAACCAACATAAGCGATGAAATGCCGCGCGTGGCAGGCGTTTATCTCAACAGACTGAAAAACAATTGGTTGCTCCAAGCTGACCCAACCTTGGTTTTTGCGTGGAACGACTACAGCATCCGCCGAGTGCTCGAATACCACAAACAAATCGAGTCGCCGTACAATACCTACAAATATCCAGGCTTGCCTCCCGGACCCATCTGCATCCCGTCCATCGCCGCCGTCAAAGCGGTTCTCAACGCCGAAGACCACCATTATTTCTACTTCTGCGCCAAGGAGGACTTTTCAGGCTACCACAATTTCGCCAAAACCCTCACCGAGCACAACCGCAACGCCGTCAAATACCAACAAGCACTGAATCAAAGAGGCATAATGAAATAATGTCTGGTTTGTTTAGTTCCTCGCAATAACGCAAAGCCTCAAAAGGACAACAGCCATTTAATAATAGAACAATTTCAAACTTTCAACTCTCAACTTTCAACTCTCAACTTTCAACTCTCAACTTTCAACTGTAAACTCCATGAAAGCATTCAAAGCATACGACATCCGTGGCGAATGGGGCACCGACCTCAACGCCGACATCGCCTACCGCATCGGATATTTCCTGCCCGACATCCTCGACGCCGACACCTTCCTCGTGGGCCGCGACATGAGGCTCTCGTCCGACACCATGTTCGAAGCCCTCACCCGTGGCCTCACCGACCGTGGGCGCAACGTGGATGACATCGGGCTGGCCACTACACCGTTAGTATATTGGTCAACAGCCAAATACGGGTACAAAGCCTCGGTTCAAATCACCGCCTCCCACAATCCGAAAAACCACAACGGCCTGAAAATCTCCGCCGCCAATGCCCTTCCCGTCGGATACGACACTGGACTGAACAAACTCGAAGCCTTGGTGGAAAGCGACAAGCCCACGCCGCCTTGCGCGAAAAAAGGACAGATTCGTGGCAAACAGGTCTTGCCCGATTATCTCGCCTTCCAGCAACAATTTGTCGGCGACCTGTCGAACCTCAACATCGCCGTGGATTGCAGCAACGGCATGGCCTCGCTGTTCATCCACAAACTCATCAAGGAAGGACATTTTATCAACGACACTTTAGACGGCAACTTCCCCAACCACGAGCCGAATCCTTTGGAAGCCAACGCTCAAGAACAAATCAAGGCCTTAGTGCTGAAAGAGAAATGCGATGTCGGCGTGCTCTTTGACGGCGATGCCGACCGCGTCACTTTCATCGACGAGAAGGGACGTTTCATCTCACCCGACCTCATCATCGCGTTTTTGGGTGACTTCTTCATCGGCGAACAGAAACAAAAAGGCATTGTATTGCAAGACATAAGAAGTTCGCGCGCCATTCAGGAATACTTGAACCGCTATCAGGCCAAGGTGGAGACTTGGCGCGTGGGTCGTGCCTACGCTGCGCTGAAACTCCGCGAATTGGACGGCTGCTATGGCGGCGAGTTGGCCGGGCATTACTATTTCCGTGATTTCTACTACTCCGATTCCGCATTGTTGGCCGCCTCCATCGTGCTTCGTCTTTTGGCCGAGCGCAAAAAAGAAGGCATGACAATGAGCCAAATCATTGACGAAATCTCGCCATACAGCAACTCAGGCGAAATCAACTTCAAGATTGAACGCAAGCAAGAGGCGATGGATGCCGTCCGCGGCCATTTCACACAAATTGAGAAACCAGAACGTTTCCTCGACTTCGACGGCTACCGCTTGGACTACCCTGATTGGTGGCTCAACATACGACCTTCCAACACCGAGCCTTACCTGCGTTTCCTCTGCGAAGCGAAAAGTCAAGGCAAATTGCAAGAGCTTATTGCCACAGTGAAAGGCATCGTGAAGCACTTCGCCTGCCTCTTCATCACCATCATGCTCCTCGGGTTGGCCTCATGCCAAGACCCCGCCAAATCGCGTGTCTACATGGACGAAGGCAACAAACTGATGATGGCCTATGGCAAATTTGACGAAGCCGAAGAAGCTCTGAACCAAGCCATTAAATACGACAAGAGCAACTACGAGGCCTATTATCTTAGAGGCTGCGCCAAGGTCAACAATAAAAAATACAAGGAATCCCTTGAAGACTTCGAAAAAGCAATCGAGCTGAAACCCGACTACGCCGATGCCTATTTCAATATTGCGAGAGTATATACCATGCTGCGCAACGAGGACAAGGCTTGCGAGTATTTCAAGTTAGCCCAACAATACGGACGTCCCAACTTGGAGGACTACCTGCGCAAATGCCAATGACGACTATTCAAACGTCTCGGTGAGGAGCAAGTCGCCGTCTTGGTTGTAGGTCTTCCATTCGCCCGATTTCTTGCCCGCCGTGTATTGTCCCTCCTCTTTCAAGGCAGTGTTGGGATAATAGGTCTTGCATGGGCCGTCCAACTGCCCTTGATGATAGTGGCATTCCATTTGCAAAACGCCCGTATCGGAATACTTGTGACACAAGCCTTCGGGCTGACCTTCAACATATTGCGTCTCTTCGGCGAGTTTGCCGTTGTTCGGATTATACAACTTTGACCAGCCATGCACCTTGCCGTTTTTGTTTTCTTCCGAAAGCAGCAACTGACCCGAATTCTTGTCGAAATACTTCCATTCCCCCTCCTTCTTTTGGTTGATGTAATAACCCGTGGCTACCATGCGCCCGTTGGGGGCGTAGGTCTTGTTCAGGCATTTCTCTCCCGACTTGTCGAACTCGTTGGTAGCCTGCAAGTTGCCCTGCTCATCATAATAATGGAAAGTGCCCTTGCACTTGTCGTTCTTGAACTGGCCTTCATAGCGTTTTTGTCCGTTTGGGTAAAAATCCGCCCATGTGCCTTGTCGACGGCCTTTGGAATCTGTGCGGTTAATATCCTGACACACAGCCGATAGCGACATCAGTGCGGCCAAAGCAAGGAAAAGGAATCTCTTCATGATAGTTGATTTTGGACTGCAAATTTAGGAAAAAACGTAAATTTGCAGCCGTTATTGTATGGCAGAATACTCCTCAATATTATTGGAAAACGCTGTGGAATCGCTCTCCAAGTTGCCCGGCATAGGCAAGAAGACCGCCTTGCGCCTCGCCTTGCACCTGCTCAACGAAGACGCATTGGAAACCGAGCAACTCGCTGATTCACTGCTAAAAATGAAGCACAACATCATGCTTTGCGAGCGGTGTTTCAACATCAGCGACACACGAGTTTGTTCCATCTGCGGCAATCCGCGCCGCGACGAGAACACACTCTGCGTTGTGGCCGACATGCGCGATGTTTTAGCCATTGAGCGGACAGCCTCTTTCAACGGACTGTATCACGTTTTGGGCGGCATCATCAGCCCCATCGAAGGCATCTCGCCCAACGACTTGAAGATTGCGGAACTTGTGCAACGCACACAGAAAGAAGACATTAAGGAAATCATTTTGGCCTTGCCCGCCACAATTGAAGGCGACACGACCAACTTTTACATTTTCAGGCAGCTGAAGGACTTTGAAGGCAAGGTTTCTGTGATTTCGAAAGGCATTGCTGTTGGTGATGCTTTGGAGTTTGTTGACGAGGTGACATTAGGTCGGTCGATTCAGAATCGGATTCCATTTTCACAAAAGTAACTTTCAAGATTACGCTTTGTGTCACTGCATGGTACGGAACAGTCTAAAGGTAAAGCTTCATGCCTGGATTGCTTCAGTTCGTTCGCAATGACGGGACGGGGGCAGGTCAACCTAATTCAAACAAATCCAGTTGGTTCTCGGTGAGGTACAAATCCTTAGGAATTTCGTACTCGTAATTGGAGATGAAGCGTTCTATATTCCTCTTAATCAGTTTGATGGGTGTGGTTCGGCGTGCCTTGCAATAATTGCGCAGCGAGCGGTATTGTCCGTCGGAAAGCTTGAACGTAATGGCGTGGTACTTGTAGTTGCGACGCTTCTTTTTTTTGTTTTGTCCCATAACCCATTGATTTGAAACGACAAAGAAACAAAAATAAAACGAAAGTTCAAAAAAATCGTAAAAGTTTCTTACTTTTGGGCGCAAAAAGAAACAAAATGAACATCACGGTCATAGGAGAAGCCAACATCGACATCGCAGTGCGGCAAAGAGAACCCAGCAATGGCAAAGGCTGTTCGCCTGCCAACATCCGTTTCCATCACGGCGGCGTGGCGCGAAACGTTGCCCACAACCTCTGCCTATTGGGGCATAAAGTGAAGCTGATGACGGTTTTCGGTGACGACGACTTTGCCTCGCGCCTCATCGATGACTGCAAGGAAATAGGCATGGATTTGTCGCTATCAACTCATTATAAAGATGCTCGAAGCCCTATTTTCCTCTGTTTCAACGACGAATGGGGGCAAATGCAATCCGCCTTCTCCGACATCGACCTCAACGACCACTTCAATTTGGACTGGATGCGCGACAAAATTGATGCCGTCAACCGTTCCGACTTGGTCGTCGCCGACACCCTTTTGAGTGCCGAAGCCTTCACCTATCTCATCGACCATTGCGCAGTGCCATTGTATATCGACACCGTTTCGCCCAAAAGAGCCTTGTTGCTTTCCGAAGCCATAAAGCAATCGAGGAAGAAAACGTTTTTCGCCGTGAAGTGCAACCTTGCCGAAGCCCAAGCCCTGACAGGCATCACCGAGGCCGAAAAAGCCGCCCGACAGCTGAACGCCAAAGGCATTGAAAACGTTTATCTCACCTTAGGCAAGGATGGTGCGATTTATTGTTCGAATAATAATCTGCTTCACTTCCCAGCAATGGAAACTGAAATCGTCAACGTGACCGGTTCGGGCGACGCGTTTTTGGCGGGAGTGGTGCATGGACATGCCATAGGGCTTTCTGGTGAAGAAGCCGTGAAAATAGGATTAAAGATGGCGCAACTCAATACAGAAAGCGAAGCGCCAGTCAACCCAGCGCTTCGCCATTCTACAGTATTATGCTGCTAATCTTTTGGTTTAGAAGCTAAAACCAACGCGAGCCAGCACCATTACGGGCTTCACCGTACCAAAAGTATGGAAATCGGTGCTTGTATCGGTGTTACTTCCAATTGTCGTTTTCACAGTCTCGGTACCTTTCACGGTAGCATTGCCGAGGTGATAGAAGCTGCAACCCACTCTGAAGTTCTTGGCCACTTCGAAACCTGCGCCTACTTGCCAGGCAAAACTAAAGGCAGCGTCATAACTTTGTTTGGTTACCACCTTGTTTTCCGCACCAAAGACCGTAAACTTTGCCAAAGATTCCATCGGAGTGATGAAACGTGCATTGCCACCAGCACCTGCCTCAAGATACAGGCCAAGGTTGGAATTGAAGTTATAGATATAGTTCAATCCAACCATAACCGGCACATTGATGAATTTAGGGGTGGAGTTGTAAGTAAAACTACCATTGAGATGCTGTACACCAATTTGGTTTTCATTGTCACGATAAGCATCCTTCAAAGCAGAGCAGGGGCCATTGTAAAGCCCATCAATAGAGAGCATTACGCTGAGGCCAGGCACACCCATGTTGAAGTACCATTTGAGACCGGCATTGAAGCCGATACCAGCTCCAGCATCGTCAGCATCGTCGTTCGTCAACGCAAAATCGCCAAAGCCGTCAAATTCAGCATAGTCTTTCATTGGGAAAGAAGCGCCAAGATACAAGGCACCATTAGTCTGACCCATCATTTGTCCGCCCACGAAAAGCATGAGCACCAGGACAATCATTGATTTAATTTTGTTCATCGTTTTGTTGTTTTAAGTTTGTTAATAATAGGTTTAAAAAATTCGTATTCAGCTCATTAAACCATCTTTTTCGCTTCATTGAGAATCATCTCGGCAAACCGTTCAGCCTCGGCTTCGGTCTTGCCTTCGGAATAGATGCGAATGATAGGCTCCGTGTTCGACTTGCGCAAATGCACCCAGCCTTCCTCGAAGTCAATCTTTACACCATCGATGGTTGTAACTTGTTCATTCTTGAATTTTTCGGCAAACTTGGCCAAGATACCGTCAACATCGGTAGTAGGCGTGAGTTGAATCTTGTTCTTCGACATGAAATAGGCGGGATATTCCTTCTTCAATTCGGAACATTTGATCTTCTTCTCGGCCAGTTGAGTCAGGAACAAAGCTGTGCCCACGAGAGCATCGCGGCCATAGTGCAACTCAGGATAAATGACACCTCCGTTGCCTTCACCGCCGATGACGGCACCGACTTCCTTCATCTTTTCCACCACATTAACCTCGCCCACGGCAGCAGCAAAGTACTGTTGGCCATGTTTTTGGGTTACGTCGCGCAAAGCGCGGGTTGAAGAGAGGTTGCTCACCGTTGGGCCTGGGGTATGTTTCAGGATGAAGTCGGCCACCGAAACCAAGGTGTATTCCTCGCCAAACAGCTCACCGTCCTCTTTGACGAAGACGAGACGGTCAACATCCGGATCGACCACAACGCCGAAATCGCAGCCCTGTTCTTTGACATAACGGCAGATGTCCGTAAGGTTTTGCGCCAAAGGCTCGGGCGTATGAGCAAACTTGCCCGTTGGCTCGCAGTTGAGTTCCAAAACCTCTTTCACGCCAAGGGCACGAAGCATCTTCGGGATGGCAATACCGCCCGTAGAGTTGACTGCATCCACAGCCACCTTGAAGTTGGCTTTGGCAATCACCTCTTTGTTGACCAAAGGAAGCTGACAGACCATCTCCACATGCTTGTCCATCCAGCCGTCAATCTGCTGATACGTGCCGATTTGCTCAATCGGGACAAAGTCGAAATCGTCCTTTGCAGCCACATCAAGCAGCCATGCGCCTTCGGCAGCGGAGATGAACTCACCCTTCTCGTTGAGGAGTTTCAAGGCGTTCCATTGTGCAGGGTTGTGGCTCGCCGTAAGGATGATGCCTGCATCAGCTTTCAAGCCCGTGACAGCAATCTCGGTCGTGGGTGTCGTGCTCAGACCGATGTCAAGCACGTCGGCTCCCATAGCCTGCAAAGTACCGCAAACCACTTGGTTCACCAAGAAGCCAGAGAGGCGTGCGTCGCGACCGACCACGATTCTCGGGCGTTTCGCGCCACGATGCTGGATGAACTTGACGAAAGCTGCGGTGAATTTCACCATATCAATTGGTGTAAGGTTGTCGCCTGGCTGGCCGCCAATGGTGCCACGAATGCCAGAAATGGATTTGATAAGAGTCATATTATTTCAGTATTATTTAATTGAATTTCAGCATTATCCAAATTGTTTTCAATGGGTTTCATCTCTGGTTTAGCCGTTGTTTTATCAATGGAAAAATCCAATATGATGGGGTAATGGTCAGACGCTTTGACGCGATAGCGCTTAAAGTTCAACGGTCTAACTTGATCGTTGGCCCAAATATAATCGATACGCAGCAGCGGCAACTTGCCTGCGTAAGTCGGTTTGATGCCCCGCCCTACCTTCGTAAATGTGTCGGTAAAGCCAGCTTTGTGTATCTGACTATATGTATATGACAAAGGAGTATCGTTGAAATCGCCACAAAGAATGGTCGGTCTATCAATGGGAGGCAAGCCCTGCAACATTTCCGTGACCTCATCGCTCCTCAAGACATAGGCATGTATCAGTTTATTAAGCACCTTCTTCCCTACCGTATCCAATGTTTGTTGATATTCACTTGTTTTTCTCAGTTTTTCTATTTCGCCAGTGGTAATCATATTCGAAACCAAATGAATATCAGCTAAATAGAATTTCCCTTTTTCACCTGCATCCACTGTAACCAAAATCCCATACGTCTCTTCTTTACTAAAACCACTTCCTTCTGTGACTTTAACAATTGGATATTTTGAAAAAATCACATTACCACCATAATTCCTCTTTTTATTATAGTATGTATAAGGCAAATCGATGCTATCAGCAAAAGCCTTAATACATTCATTCCGAGATATTTTCCCACTATAGGTAGTAAACTCTTGACAGCATAATATATCAGGCGATTGTTCACGAACAACACGAATAATCCTTTCAAAAGAAGACTTTCTCTCCTTATCCTTATCAAGAGACTGAAACAAGTAAACATTGTATGACATGACGCGAATGCTGTCAGTGCTTTCTGCTTTCTTGTTGCCGAAAGAATATGATTTTCTAATGCCGGGAACCGCAATCAGCATGGCAATAACAGCAATCCAAGCCTTTCGCGACCAAAGCAATAACAACGCTAAAAGAACCAACACGTCAAACAATAGGATTTCCCAAAAAGCAAGTCCAAAAAATGCAGTCCAAACAAAACGTTTGGGATTGACATTAGGGCTCAAGACGCTCAAAGCCGTGGCAATCACTCCTATAACTGCAAAAACAAAAAGGATGAAAACCAAAACTTTCCCGAAAAATCCTCTTTCTTTCCTTTCCATATCACTTGCTGTTTTTAAACAAAAAGTCCTTCTCTTCCTTTGTCAAGCTTTCATAGCCGTTTTTGGCTACCTTGTCCAAAATCGCATCAACGTTCCGCTCTTTTTCAGCACGTTGACGATTGTATTCACCATCATTGCGCGGCACTTCGTCCCTAACCTCCTCGTATTTAGTGTATTTCATTCGCTTGTTGCCCATCTTCTCCTTCATCCTCCAGAACCATCCTTTCCACTTCTTCAAATCAAAGTTGGGTCCGCTCAGGCCGTTCCTTTTCCAATACAAAATCAAAATCAAGCCGAACAACATACCACCGAGATGGGCGAAATGCGCAATGTTGTCGCCTCCCGCCAAGCCGCTGAAGAGTTCGATGACGGCGTAACCGATGACAAACCACTTGGCCTTGATGGGGAGCAGGAAATACAGGTAAATCCGCGAATCAGGGAACATCATGCCGAAGGCCAAAAGCAGACCGTAAACAGCGCCCGAAGCTCCGACGGTCGGAACATTTACAGCTAAATTGATTTTGGCAAGTGTTGAATCAGTCCAATTGCGCCCTGATTGCAACAATTCTGCCCCTTTAGTAACAACAAGCTCCATTGTTTCTTCATTGATATCGCAAGATTGTATTTGTATATACTGCACCAATTCCTGACAAAGTGCCCCTCCTATTCCGCACACCAAATAGAAAAGTAGAAAACGCTGCGAGCCCCAAAGATTCTCAAGCGTATTACCAAACATCCAAAGGGCGAACATGTTGAGAAACAAATGACCGAAACTACCATGCATGAACATGTAGGTAACAAATTGGTAAATCCTGAAATCCGAGGCCTTAAAGAAATGTAGGCCAAAAAGATCTTTCATGTTGACACCAAAACGACCTAAAGTAATGGTCGCAAGATACATCAACACGTTGATAATCAACAGGTGTTTCACTACATCAGGTAGTACTCTAAATCCAGTGGGGCTGTATTGTTCGTTCATATTTCTCTATTTCAGATTTAAGATTTAAGATTCAAAATTTAAAAATTCAGATTTCAAGTTAGTTGAACTTGGCAAGTAGTTCCTCGGTTGTGACAATGACATATATTTTTTTCCCGTTGGGGGCAACCTCGGCCACGTTGCAGGCAAACAGCTGGTCCACAAGGTTTTGCATCTCAGCTTCGGTCAGTTTTGTCGAAGGCTTGACGGCGATTTGAGCTGCCAAAGTCTTTGCCAGATTCAATTTCCTATCCAACTGCAAATCGGTGCGGTTTATTTTATAGTTGTCCAAAATCCGTTCCAAAAGCTCAACGGCATCGTAACCCGCCGAGTCGGAAGGCGTTCCATTAATCATAAAAGTGGTTGGATTGACCTGTTCAAGCACAAAGCCAAGGTTCTCCAACTCGGGCAGCAATTCTTTCAGCAACGAGGCATCGTTTGGGCTCACTGTAAACGCTTGCGGAAACAGTTCCTGCTGCGAGGCACCGTTGTGGTTTTCCATCTCCTTCAAATATTTCTCAAACAGGATGCGGGTATGCGCCAGATGCTGGTCAATAAGCAATAATCCAGACTTCACCGTAGTCAGGATAAACGATTGATTGACTTGCAAATATTGGCTGTTGGATTGCTTTTCTTCAATAGGTTCCGACTGTCCTTTCTCCTCATTTAAATCCATCCGCTCGCCATAAAGCATCCTCCAATCGCCCGACACTGGTTGCCGATGCTGTGGAAAGTCATTCCAACTACGGCTATCGCTATGGTTTTCAGTCTTTTGATTGAATGGATTGAAGTTTGGGTCGAGTGGGATGTCAGGGAAAACAACCGGTCTTGAGGCTTTGGCCGCTATGCTGAAATCGCTGTTAAGATCGGCTGGTTCCTCAAAGTCAATCATCGGTGAGAGGTTATGCTGCCCGATGGCTTTACGAACTGCGGCATGTAAAATGGCATACACCAACTTGACATCCAAGAAGTTGACCTCGGTTTTGGTCGGATGAATGTTGATGTCAATGTCGGCTGGGTCCACCTCTATGTTGAGGAAATAGCCAGGGAAACTGTCCTTTGGAATCATCTCAAGGAAAGCGTTTTCGATGGCATGATGCAGGTAAGCATGTTTGATAAACCGCTTATTGACAAAGAAATACTGCTCGCCTCGTGTCTTTCGGGCATATTCCGCCTTCACGATGAAGCCGTTGATGCGCACACGGTCGGCTTCCTGGTCGACAGGCAGCAGTTTTTCTTCGTAAGCATTCCCGAAAAGCCCCATGATACGCTGTTTGAGCGTACCAGGATAGAGATGATACATTTCCTTGCCGTCGGCTGTCAGCGTGAAGCCAATTTCAGGGTTCATCAAGGTTACACGGGTAAACTCTTCGACGATATGCCGCATCTCAGCCTGAGCCGACTTGAGGAAGTTGCGACGAGCGGGGACATTGAAAAACAGGTTCTTGACGACGAAAGTCGTTCCTGATGCCATCGGTATCAAGCTTTGTTCCTTCACCACCGAACCTTCATTTACGATGCGTGTGCCAACCTCATCTTCCTTGCGGCGCGTCTTCAGTTCCACTTGGGCTATGGCGGCGATGCTTGCCAAAGCCTCTCCGCGAAAGCCCATTGTCTTGATGCAAAACAAATCATCCGCCTTACTGATTTTCGACGTAGCATGACGCTCGAAGCACAGGCGCGCATCCGTCTCCGACATGCCACAACCATTGTCGATGACCATGATAAGCGCCTTTCCAGCGTCCTTCACCACAAGGTCAATCTGAGTGGCACCAGCATCCAAAGCGTTCTCCATCAGCTCTTTGACAGCAGAAGCGGGGCGTTGAATCACCTCGCCAGCTGCAATCTGGTTGGCCACACTATCAGGCAGAAGTTTGATGACGTCAAGCATAACTATTTACCCATCAACCCACTAATGAGGTTCACCATCATGGGGGTACAGAAAACGAAATAGAAAATGAACAGGACAAAGACACCTAAAACGATGCGCCGGATGGTTTTCACACGGCGTTCCTCTTTGCTTTCCTCATTCTTCGGGGCGCTCCAACTTCGACGCATCTGGGCACGAAATTGCTCCTCGTGGCTCAACTTGGCGTCATAGCCTAATTCTGCCTTTTTCTGTTCCCACGCCTCCTTTTCGGGGTCGTAGTAACGCGGTATATAGTTGAATTTCTTTGGGTTATGTCGATAAAAGAATGCCATATCGATATTTCTTTGTGTTAATGACTAAAGGGTGTTTTCTTCCTCATACTCGCCCTCGCCGAATACGTCAATCTCACCTTCTTCGCTACCAGCTTGGTTGCAGTCGAGAGCTACATATTTACCTGTCAATGAAGCATCAAGCTGATCGATGGCGTTGGTCATCTCTATGACTTCCGACTCCTTGACATTCTCGTCCTGCTGTAGCTTTTCAAGGTCGGTGCGCAACCCCAGCACAGCAAAAGTGAGCAACTGCAATTCATCGCAATCGTTGGTTTCCTGTATCTGTGTTTCGACGTTTTCAATGTCTTTTTGCAGGGTTTGGAGTGCTTTGGAACGCTGTTCGCCACACGAATAAAACCCTAAAAACAAGGCGATTAACAAGAATAAAGCCAGTTTCTTCATATTGGGTCGATGATTTGTTTTACCTCCGTTGAACCTTCGATCAACGCCATTGAATGCTTCGCATTTCACTGCGTTGAATCTTGGATTTCGGCTTCAAAAATACAAAGAAAATCTGAAACTGAGGCCAACACACCTTATTTTATTGCCTGCGACAAAAAATCCACCTTTTTCGCCATTTTCCACAAGGCATTATCAAACAAGCCTTTATCTTGTTTTCAACATAAATTGTTGAATACTTTTTTTCCAAAAAGGGGAAAATGTCATTTTTGAAAGAGTTTGTTTATTTAGAAAAGCCTATATTTGCACGATTTTAGGCATATTGAGAACAATAAACAAATCATAATCCAATCAACTCAATTATCAACTTAAACTAATCATTATGAAAAAGTTACTTACTTTTTTCCTGGCAATGATTGCCTCCATCAGTTTGATGGCTCAGGTGACTTCGTCAAGCATTAGCGGCAAAATCACCGACAATAACAAGTCGGCACTCGCTGGTGCTACCGTTGTCGCGACGCACGTTCCGTCGGGCGCACAGTATTATTCTGTGGCCGATGCCAACGGCACTTACCGTCTGCTCAACATCCGTCCCGGCGGACCTTACAGACTGGAGTTCCGCATGGTAGGCTTCCAAACCACCATTGAGAACAACATCTCGGCCACACTGGGCGAGACAAAAATCTTGAATGTGCGCTTGAGCGAAGAAGCCATCGGCTTAAACGAAGTCGTCGTCTCAGCCGAAGCCATCAGCAATGGCATGGACAGTGACCGCGCCGGTGCCACCACCGCCGTGAACAGCGAGCAAATCGCCACCCTGCCCACCATCACCCGTAGCCTCAACGATGTGTTGGCCCTGACGCCTCAGGCTGCCAGCACCTCCAACGGTTTGGCCATCGGCGGTGGTAACTACCGTCAGTCGTATGTCACCGTCGACGGTGCCGCTTTCAACAACGCCTTCGGTATTGGCGGCAACCTGCCTGCTGGCGGCAGCCCCATTTCCCTTGACGCTCTCGAAGCCATGACCATCAACATCACTCCTTTTGATGTTCGTCACAGCGGCTTCACCGGCGGTGCCATCAACGCTGTCACCAAGAGTGGTACCAACCAGTGGCACGTCAGCGTGTATGACTACTTCACCAACGACGGTCTCATCGGCACCAAGTATGGCAAGAAAGACGAGTTTGGCAACTTCCCTGAAAACCTGAAGCTCAACAAGTCGCTCGACAACACCGCTGGTATCAGCGTGGGCGGCCCCATCGTGAAGGACAAGCTGTTCTTCTTCATGAACTTCGAGTACCAAAGCGATGTCGACCCTGGCCAATCCAGCTTCGCTCGTGAGACTGAAGAAGACGAGTACGGTGGCGGCACCCAATACAACCGTCCTACCGTCGACAAGATGGAAGAAATCAAAAACTATCTCCAGACCACTTATGGCTACAACCCTGGCCGTTACCAGAACTACAGCTCCAGCACTCCTGACTACAAACTGTTGGCTCGTTTGGACTGGAACGCCGGTGCCAACGACAAGATCAACGTCCGTTACAGCTTGGTGAAGAACAAATATTCCACTGCTCCTTCAAGCTCCATCAACCCGTTGTCCAGCTCGGTCTATAACCGCAACACTTACGGCCGTACTTCGGAGTATGCTCTGTATTTCGAGAGCAACCGTTACTTCCAGGAGCAGAACTTCAGCTCCGTCGCTGCTGAGTGGAACCACAGTTTCCTGAGCGGTCGTGCCAACAACATGTTGCGTGCCACCTATTCGCGCCAGTTTGAGCCCCGCAGTTTCGTGGGCGACCTCTTCCCCACTGTCGATATTCTTGAGTCGCTTGAGGATGGCACTCCTGCCGTCTACACCAGCTTCGGTCCCGACCCGTTCACATACGGTAACCTCCGCGAAGTGAACACCGCCGTCGTCACCGACGAATTGAGCCTCCTCACTGGTGTGCACAACTTCACCTTCGGTCTCCAATACGAGTTCGACAACACCAAGAACGGCTTCATGCAAGGCGGTGCCGGCTACTATGTCTACAACAGCTGGCAAGACTTCGTTGACAATGCCAACCCGCGTGCTTTCGCCATCACTTACGGCAACAACTCCAATCACACTCAGGTCTATCCTTCCTTCAACTACATGCAAGGATCGGCTTACCTGCAAGACGAAATGACCCTTTCCGAGAACTTCCGTCTGACCGCTGGTCTCCGTATCGAGGTGCCGTGGTATCCTTCAATTGCCGACAACACCAACAAGGAGTTCCTCAATGGTTGGGATGAAATCCTTTACGATACCCTTGGCAACCAAATCGGTACCAATCATCACGCCATTGCCGACGGCGAAGGCAACACGATGTACGGTATGTCGACCTCCGATATGCCCAAGGCCCGCGTGAACTTCTCACCCCGTTTGGGCTTCAATTGGGACATCGCCGGCGATCGTAAGTATATCCTCCGTGGTGGTACTGGCCTCTACACTGGCCGTCTGCCTTTCGTTTGGATCGTTTCTGCCGTGGGCAACTCCAACTGCCTCCAGAACCAATACATCAACAGCAACGAAGAGACCCAAATCAGCTTCTACAGCAACCCCAACGACATCATCAACAACAACTCTGACCTGCTGATGACGGGTGACCTGCCGGCTCCTCAGTCCACCACCATCATGGACAAGAACCTCCGTATGCCCCAAACTTGGAAGAGCAGCTTGGCTTTCGATGCTACGCTTCCTGGCAACATCAAAGCCACTGTTGAAGGTATCTACAACAAGGACATCACCTCTGTGGCCGTCACTAAACTCGGCATCGTCCGCGCTGAAGAAGACATCCAACTTCCTGGCGAACCTGACAAGAGATGGAACTGGGTGAGCGAAGGCATCACCAACTCACTCGGTAGAGCCATCACTCCTTATTACATCACCAACACGCCCAACAATGGCTACTATTACAGCGTCACTGGTCAGTTGAGCAAGAGATTCGACTTCGGTCTCGACCTGATGGCTGCCTACACCTACGCTGAAGGCAAGAACGTCACCGATGGTATTGGCGACCAAGTCACTTCGGCCTACAACACTAATGCATTTGGCATCAACGGTTCCAACTCGCACGAACTGGGCTACAGTTCGTATGTCACGCCTAACCGTCTGCTCTTCAACCTCGGTTGGACCTGGGCCGTCGGTCAACGCACGTTGGAAACTGTCGGTATCTACTACGAAGGCTTCAATCACTGCTATGTGGGCGGCTATAGCTACACCCGCTACAGCTACACCATGACGAGCAACGTCAACGGCGATGGTGGCTCCAACAGCTTGATTTACATCCCGACTGAAAACAACCTCTCGGAGATGCCTTTCGTCAGCGAAGAAAACAAGGATGCTTTCAACAAGTTCATCAGTGCCGACAAGTACCTGAGTGCCCACCGTGGCCAGTATGCCGAGCGCGGTGCAGTTGTGGCTCCTTGGAGACACACCTTCAACGCCAAGTATGAGCGCACCTACAAGTTCAAGAACGGTATGTCCTACAGCATTGGCGTCGATGTGAAGAACATCGCCAACCTGTTCTGGAGAGGCTGGGGCAACATGCAACGCCTGAGCAGCAGCGACATCCTGAAATGGAACGGCGAGGAATACACTTTCACCGATCCTACCTGGAACACCTACGCCAGCACCTATTCAACTTGGTCAGCTGCACTCAACCTTCGCTTCAACTTCTAATCTCTGAAGCTTATAGGCAAACCAAAAAAGCACCTCGTTTGAGGTGCTTTTTTGGTTTTGGATTGAATTTTAGCAGTTTTTGTCTTATTTTTGGGTTGGATTTTTACAAAATTCTATCAATTTTTGGGTTGGATTTTAGCAAAAATCGTATCTTTGCAGCATTAAACCAATGGATTACATACAATCAAATCCAACATCACATGGCATATTACCAAAGAAAAATCGACAACGACCTCCAAACATGGAAAAACGCCCCAAAGCGAAAGCCTTTGCTTATCCGAGGAGCAAGACAGGTGGGCAAATCGTCAGCCGTCAGGAAATTGGGCGAATCGTTCAAGTATTATGTTGAAGTCAACCTTGAGAAGCAGCCCTCCTTGAATGCATTCTTCACTGAGGACATCGATGTGAAGAAGACCTGTGCCAACCTTAGTGCGACAATGGGCATTCCCATCTTACCAGAAGAAACTTTGCTTTTTATCGATGAAATCCAAAGTAGTGTGCCAGCCATCATGTCGCTACGCTATTTCAAGGAGGATTATCCTGATTTGCATGTCATTGCCGCAGGATCCCTCTTGGAATTCGCGTTGGAAGAAGTGCCTTCCTTCGCCGTTGGCAGAATCCGATCGCTTTACATGTACCCCTTCTCTTTCGATGAGTTTCTGTCTGCCCAAGGTCTGCAAATCCAAGTTGATTATAAGAGAAAAGCATCTCCACAATCGCCTCTCGTTGAGCCATTTCACAAGCAAATGGTCGACCAAATCAAGACTTTTCTTCTTGTCGGTGGTATGCCTGAAGCCGTTTCGGAATGGATTGAAACGCATGATTATTTAACCTGTTCACACGTGCATAGTGACATCATGGACACCTACCGCAACGATTTCAGCAAGTACAAGAAAAGAGTTTCGCCCGACCTACTACGACAAATCCTGCGCTCGGTCGCGCTACAAATTGGAGAGAAATTTGTCTTTAGCCAAGCGGTAGAAGGTGTGCGCAGTACTCAAGTCAAAGAGGCTCTCCGTCTTCTTGCATTGGCTGGGCTCATCACTCCCGTGACACATACAGCAGCAAACGGCATTCCCCTGGGCGCAGAGGAAAACGAAAAATACATCAAATACCTGTTTTTGGATACGGGGCTATTGTTAACCCTACTCAACATCCCTGCCGCTGATATTCTCTTGGCATCTGATGTGGATTTGGTGAACAACGGTGCCATTACAGAAGTGCTGGCTGGACTTGAACTGATGAAATACAAGGATTGTTTCCAAAAAGTGGAAATGTATTATTGGCAACGTCACTCCAAAAACAGCAATGCTGAAATTGATTACCTTGAAGCGCGCAACGCCACTGTTTTGCCCATAGAAGTCAAAGCGAGCACACAAGGTGCCATGCAAAGCCTCTATTTCTTCATGCGCGAGAAACATCTCTCAAGTGCTGTCAGAACCTCTTTGGAAAACTTTGGCCATTTCGACTACTCCGATTCTTTGGACAACCACGCCATCCGAGAGATTGCCATTTATCCGCTTTATGCATTGAGTAATCTCTGAAAAACAAACAATTAGGAGGAAAGTCATTAAACTCTCCTCCTAATCATCCAATAAGAATCAACCAAACTTTTTACTTCGTCTTATCAGGCCAAGCGGGAATCTCAGGGATTTCGGGATAGTCCTTCATCTGCTTGAGGATGACCTCGATGGCCTTGTTGAGTTGGTCGTCTATGCCCTCAAACTCGCGGGCGGGGTCGTTGTCGATGACGATGTCTGGGTCAACGCCATAGCCTTCGATGACCCAGTTGCCTTTCTCATCAAATGGCGCGAACTCGGGACGGGTCAGCGAGCCACCGTCGATGAAGGGCAGGCTACCACGGATGCCAACCACACCGCCCCAAGAGCGCATACCGATGGTCGTGCCAATCTTGTGCTTCTTGAATTGGTAGGGGAACAGGTCACCGTCGGAAGCGGAATACTTGTTGAACAGCAGCACTTTGGGGCCGAGCATCATCTTCGTAGGCTTGGTTTCAGGCTCGGCGTTGCGCATCACGTCGTACATCGACAATTCGCGGCGCAGACGCTCCACAATCATCGGGCTGACATTACCACCACCGTTGCCACGGTCGTCGATGATGAGGGCTTTCTTGTCGAGTTGGGGATAGAAATACTTGGCGAACTCGTTCAGTCCGTCCACGCCCATATCGGGGATGTGGATGTAGCCCACCTGCCCGTTGGTGGCCTTGCTCACTTTCTCCACATTGCCTTGCACCCAATTGTAATAGTACAAGCCTGTTTCGTCGGCGATAGGCTTCACCACTACATCACGAGCGCCACTTTCTGAAGCCTTATTATTTAAGGTGAGCAGCACCGCCTTGTCAGCCTTGCCTATGAGAGCGGCATACATATCTTTCATATCCTTAGTGCTTTGCCCATCAATGGCGATGATGTAGTCGCCTTCCTTGGCGTTCACCCCAACTTCAGTCAGCGGCGAGCGAGTTTTTTCGTTCCAGTTTTCACCCTTCAAAATCTTGTCAATCTGATAGTAACCCGACTTGTCGCGGTGGATACGGCAGCCCAACATTCCCATCGGAATACGCTCAGGTTTCACACGGTCACCGTCGCCCACATATGCGTGACCAATGTTGATTTCGCCAATCAGTTCGCCGATGAGGTAGTTCACATCGTTGCGGTCAGCGCAATAAGGCAACAGTTTTCCATATTTCTCCTTCATCGCAGGCCAGTCCACGCCGTGCATATTGGGAGCATAGAAGAAGTCGCGCATCTGACGCCAAGCCTCGTTGTAGATTTGCGTCCACTCCGTGCGCAATTCCACCCATTTTTTCATATTCGAGAGGTCGATAGTTTCGTCGCCTTCGCCAGATTTGCCTCCACCAGGCATCGGGGCTTTCGGGGCATTAACCACCTTATAACCACGACCTTCGCGCATCAGCATTTTCGACCCATCGGCAGAGAGTTCGTAGCCCATACCGCCACCTATGTTCGTGACTTTCTTGGACTTGGCATCAAAGAAATTGAGACCTCCACCGTTGCGACCGCCAGCCACATAATACAAACCATCCTCGACCCCCGTCAGGTTCCAATATCTACCTGCGTTGACGGGGAGCACCACTACCCTATTGCTGATGCCCTCAAAATCGATTTTCACTTCCTTAGTTTCATTCTTTTCTTCAGGCTTCGAGCCATCTTTCTTGCCTTTTTTTGCTGAGGTTCCTGAGACAGCCGAAGGGCCTTCTTTCTGCTCTTCTTTCGATTCTTCAGTTTTCACCTCATCGTTTTCAGTCAAGAAAGGCGATGGCGTATCTTTCTGCAAAGTAAGCAGATAGACCTTCGACATATCCGTATAGACGTGGTTCCACTCCAACCAGCCGTAAGTCGGGCGAAAATCGCGCTCGGAAGTGAAATACAGGTACTTGCCATTCTTGTCGAAGGCCGGTGAAGAGGCATTGTACCAACCATCAGTGACGATTTCGTCCTTGCCCGAAGCGACATTATAAATATGTATCTGGCTGACACTGAAAGTGCTCGGCATAGCGTATGCAATCCAACGGCTGTCGGGCGACCAACAGAATTCGTCCAACTCGCCAGCCAAACTGTGCGCCACCTCCGTGACTTTCTTAGTGGCCACATCAACCATATTGATGCGGTTCATCTTGTCATCCCACAATATCTTCTTACTGTCGGGAGACCAAGCAAGACTGTATTTGTAAGTATCTGAATTCGAGGTTAGTTGGATGGCTTCCTCCTTGCCGTCTTGGACTTGGATATAAATCTCGTCCTCGCCTGTGCGGTCACTGATGTAGGCGATGTATTTGCCGTCGGGCGACCAGGCCACATTGCGGTCGTGGGCGTTGTCGCTTTGGGTCAGATTTCGTGTAATGCCCGACTTGACTGGCACCGTCCACACGTCGCCACGGGCACCGAAAGCCACGCGCTTGCCATCGGGAGAAATCGTGCTCGAGTTGATGAACTTGCTGGCATCCACATACTTGGTGCGGGTAGATTTGTTGTCGTTAGCCATCTGAACAGGGATGGGATATACTTTGCCGTCAGTAAGGTTGTAGCGGAACAATTGGCCTCCGTTTTCGTAAACGATGTCCTTGTCACCAAGTGAAGGCCACTTAATATCATAATAGGTGTAGTCGGTCACCTTTGTGGTCTGCTTAGTGGATCGGTCATAGCAAAACAGGTTCATTGTGCGGTCTCGGTCTGAACAGAAATACACCTTGTTACCAACCCACATCGGGAAGATGTCTTGCGCATTGTTGTTGGTGATGTTCTCGATCTTCTTCGACTTGAAATCGTAAATCCACACATCGTCGGCCATACCGCCGCGATAGTATTTCCAAGTGCGAAACTCACGCATCACACGGTTGTAGGCAATCTGCTTACCGTCAGGCGAATACGAAATCCATCCGCCTTCGGGCAGGGGCAGTTGCTCAGCCAAGCCGCCGTTGATGTTGGCGATGAAAAGTTGGCCAACGAAGTCGTCCCAACTCTCCTTGCGCGAGCGGAAAACGATGTTTTCGTTGTCCTTCCACGCCATAACGATGTTGTTCGGTCCCATACGGTCGCTGATGTCGTCACGGCCCAAAGTAGGTGTGTAAGTCAGGCGTGTAGGCGTGCCACATTCGGGATAAGGCATCACGTAAACCTCTGTGTTTCCGTCATATTGACCCGTGAAGGCCAAGTGTTTGCCATCGGGCGAGAAACGCGCGAACATCTCATAGCCGTTGGCGTCGTTGGTGATTTTGTGGGCAATGCCGCCCTTGATGTTGACGGAGTACAAGTCTCCGCCATAACTGAACACCACGTCGTTGCCGTGGATGGTCGGGAAGCGCAACATTTTGGCTTCCTCTTGAGCGATTAGGCTGACTGAGCCTAACAGCCAAATTGATAGAAATAAATGTTTGATTTTCATTGGATTAAGAATTAAACGTTGATACATTAAACAATTCGAAGCAAACTTACATAAAATTTCCAAATTATACGTCAAATGGATAAAATTTGATGAAAAAGTCAAGGCCATTCTATTCCTTTGCAAACTTTCGAGTGAGGATTCTTAGTCGCCTAAATCAATTGTAATTAAGTATTATAAGATAAACACTAAAAACTAAACTGCTCCAGACCATTAAGTCCAGAGCAGTTTAGCTATTCAGAAACTTTTCAAACCTTAATTCCTGAAAATCAAGCTATCACCCTGCACATCCACAATAATGGTCTTCCCCATATCGACCGACTCGGCCAAGATCATCTTCGAGAGCGAATTGAGCAACTCACGCTGCATCATACGCTTCACAGGACGCGCTCCGTACTGCGGATTGTAGCTCTGCTGCGCGATGAAGTCCACGGCGGCATCGGTGATGTCGATCTTGATGTCGTTGGCGGCCAGCATCTTCTGCACGCTGCGGAACTGCATCCTCACAATGTCGGCTATCTGGCTCTCGTCCAAAGGCTTGAACATAATGATGTCATCGACACGGTTCAGGAACTCTGGCCTCATAAACTGCTTCAGTTGCTCCATCACCTCATTGCGGGTCTTCTCGAAGACTTCCTCGGCGTTGCTTTCAGTCAAGCCGGCGAAGTTCTCCTGGATGATGTTTGCGCCGATGTTGGAGGTCATAATGACGATGGTGTTCTTGAAATCGACGGTACGGCCTTTGTTATCGGTCAAGCGGCCGTCGTCGAGCACCTGCAAAAGGATGTTGAACACGTCGGGGTGTGCCTTCTCGATTTCGTCCAACAGGATGACGGAATAGGGCTTACGACGCACGGCTTCAGTAAGTTGTCCGCTCTCTTCATAGCCCACATATCCTGGAGGCGCACCGATAAGCCTTGAAACCGTGTGACGCTCCTGATATTCAGACATATCGATACGCACCATAGCGTTTTCGTCGTCGAACAGGAACTCCGCCAAGGCCTTCGCCAACTCGGTCTTACCCACGCCCGTGGTTCCCATAAAGATGAAGGAACCGATGGGGCGTTTGGCATCCTGCAAGCCCGCACGACTACGTCGGATGGCATCGCTCACAGCCGTAATGGCCTCGTCCTGACCCACCACGCGCTTGTGCAGTTCGTCTTCAAGGTGCAAGAGCTTCTCGCGCTCGCTCTGCATCATCTTATTGACTGGGATGCCTGTCCAACGCGACACGATTTCGGCCACGTCGTCTGAGCCGACTTCCTCATCCACAAGCGGGTGGTCGCCTTGCGCTTCCAGCAGGTCGGCCTTGGCCTTCTCGATGGCGGCCTCCGCCTCGCGGATCTTGCCGTAACGCAACTCTGCCACACGGCCATAGTCGCCGTCGCGCTCGGCTACCTCCGCCTGATGTTTGTAGGTCTCGATGTTATTCTTCTCTTTCTGAATGAGTTCCACATAATGCCGCTCGGTCTCCCACTTGGCTTTGATGGCGGTGCGCTTGTCGTTGAGTTCGGCCAACTCCTTCCCTATCTCCTCCACCTTCTTGGTGTCGTTTTCGCGCTTGATGGCCTCGCGCTCGATTTCCAACTGGCGGATGGCGCGTTCCACGTCCTCAAGTTCCTCGGGCACCGAGTCGATTTGCAGACGCAGACGCGAAGCGGCCTCATCAATCAGGTCGATGGCTTTGTCGGGCAGGAAACGATCGCTGATGTAACGCACCGAGAGTTGCACGGCGGCGATGATGGCCTCGTCCAAGATACGGATGTGGTGGTGGGTTTCGTAACGCTCCTTCAAGCCACGGAGGATGCTGATGGCCGAAGCCTCGTCAGGCTCATCCACCATCACCTTCTGGAAACGACGCTCCAACGCCTTGTCCTTCTCGAAATACTGTTGGTATTCTTTCAAGGTGGTGGCACCGATGGCACGCAACTCGCCACGCGACAGGGCCGGCTTCAAGATGTTGGCCGCGTCCATCGCGCCTTCGCCGCCGCCAGCGCCGACCAAGGTGTGAATCTCGTCGATGAACAGGATGACTTCGCCGTCGCTGTCCACGACCTCCTTGACGACGTTTTTCAGACGTTCCTCAAACTCGCCCTTGTATTTCGCGCCGGCGAGCAAGGCGCCCATATCCAACGAGAACACGGTCTTGCTCTTCAGGTTTTCAGGCACGTCGCGGTTGACGATACGCTGGGCCAAGCCCTCCACGATGGCGGTCTTACCCACGCCCGGCTCACCTATTAATATAGGGTTGTTCTTGGTGCGACGGCTCAAGATTTGCAGCACACGACGGATTTCCTCGTCACGGCCAATCACGGGGTCGAGTTTGCCCTGTTGGGCGAGTTCGTTCAGGTTCTTGGCGAAACGGTTCAGGCTGTCGTAGTTCTGCTCGGCATCCTGCGAGTCCACCTTCTTGCCCTTGCGGAACTGCTTGATGGCGGTTTCGAGGTCGTTCTTGTTCACGCCTTGTTCCTTCATCATCTGCGAGGCAAGGCTGTTGCTCTCGAAGATGGCCAACAGCAAATGCTCAATCGAGACGTATTCGTCGCCCATCTTCTTGGCTTGGGTCAGTGCGTCGTTGAAGATGCGGCTGACCTCCGAGGAATAATACAACTCCGTGCCGCTGCTGCGCGGTTGCGAGTTGATGGCTTGGTCGAGGGCATCGTTGAGCCGCGCCACATTGACGCCCAACTTCTTCATCAGGTTGGGCACCAAGTAATCGTCGGCAAGCAACGCGCCCTTCAGCAGGTGGATGGCCTCAACGGTCTGGCTCTGATGGCTTTGCGCTATCTCCTGGGCCTTCCCGATGGCTTCCTGCGCTTTGATTGTGAATTGGTTGATGTTCATAGCTTGTTTTCCTTTCTTTTTTTTCGGCGGAGAGCACATCAAATATTCAGCCAACACGAACAGCCACCAATGCTTGTTTTTCTTAAAACACGAATTATCAAGAATTTACCACGAATTTTCATTAATTTGATATGACAAATTGACATATAATCAATGAATTAAGAGTTGGTTTTGTGACAAAGTGACAGAAAATCCGTCACCCCAAACAACTCCTCAACCTTCGCCACTATTCGCTTCTGCTCGGAAAGCGGGGGAAGAGGAATAAGAAGCGATGTCATAGTCTCTGTACTTACACGAGGCATCTTCACACCAAAAGTTACAGAATTAATGTAATCATCAACATATGCAGACTTTAATACATCAACAATATAATCGCTGGAGATGTTTCCAAAACAAGTAAAAGGGATTATTTCTGGAGTGCAAATCCCATCTTTTGGAGCGACAAGTATCTTTAAAAGATAAGGACGCAATTTGCTGTAAAGAATATCACCTCTATTGAAATATGTTTTGTCACCAATGGCTTTCCTTTCTTCAACGGTTTTGACGCATAGCAATTTGCCACCTTTTTCAATATCTTCTAAATCGAGACCCCAAATATGCGAATCAGCTTTAGAGGCATTGATTTTCTTTTTCGTATGCGAATATGTAGATATTTCTCCTAATCTCACCCACTCCCAACTCTCAGGAATCTCAAACGGAATCTCGTCCTCTTCAATCGGCTTGCTCTCCAAGTCCTTTTTCTTTAGTTTGCCATCCTTCACCAACTGTTCCTTCTCCTTACGGATGCGTTTCAGCAACTCCGATGCAGGTTCCTCTTTCGGGTCTTGAGGTACCAACCGCCCTTGTATGGCTTCCTGCAAGATGCTCTGCCGCAAACGCGCGGGCAGGATCTCGTTCAGTTTGTCCAACTCTTCTTGCGCCTTGCCGTAACGCTCCACCAAAGGCATCAACTCCTCTATCTTCGCCACGATGCGACGCTGCTCGGGGAGAGGGGGAAGAGGGACAAGTAGATTCTCAACCGAACCAAGACTAATATTTGGTCTTGCCGTTTCCACGGTTTTCCCTAACATCTGAGTAACGACAAAAGGACTATTAAAAAGCTTCAACAAAAAAGCATTAAGCGATTTATCTAACAATCTAATAACAGCAACTGCTTGATTTATATTACTATTATCTGTTTCCAAATTAAACTCTGCCGTTCTTCCAATTGAAGCACCAACAATATTTGTCAGTAAATCTCCTTTTCTTAGTATAGAGCGTGATTGTAATTCATTAAATTTAGCTTCAAGGTACTTGGGAGATTTTAGGTCCAAATAACCTTCTCTAACATTTTCACTTGTAATAAACAAAATTCCTGTTTCTACATATTTGACACCCTGCCAAGACGGGGAAGAACCTTTTGTAATCAGAGAAACTAATTCTTTTAGTCTTACCCATTCCCATTTAATTGGAATATCAAAAGGAATATCATCAGTGATCTCTTTGGTCTCAGTTCCAATAATTTCAATCCACTTGCCTTCTTCATCTTTGAAAATATTCGAAAAAGCGAGGTCTTTCTTCTTCAGTTTGCTTTCCTTCACGAGGCGTTCCTTCTCCTTGCGGATGCGCTGGAGCAGCACCGAGGCAGGCTCGTCGGCGGGGTCTTGGGGCACCAGCTTGCCTTGTATGGCTTGCTGGAGTATGCTGTTTCTTAGTTGTTGGGCATTCATGATTCCTCTTGAAAATCAGTTGATTTATTGCGTATTGCATTAGCAATATCAATTTTTAATTCTTCATCATAGTCGGTGTTGTCAACCACGCATTGCATGATCCTTCGAAACAATTCCTTGTCAATATTGGTGGCTGCTACATGATAGACAAAGGCTTCAATCTGCGACATGAATGTTTTGGCAGCCCAATAATAACCATTGTGCAACAGAAATGCGGCACCCACTGTCAATGCGATGCGTTTGTTGCCATCGGTAAAACAATGCCCACAGCAAAAGGAGAAAACAAGATAAGTGAGTTTTTCGACAAATGTCGGGTAATAGAGGTCGTTTTGCACAAATTCCAAAGCAGCACGTATCCTGCCGTCATGTATGATGCCAGGGAGTCCTCCTCCGCTTTTCTCTATCATCTTGTAATAGATGGAGAGCAGTTCGTCGTAGTCAATGTATCTAATCTTCTCCATCTTCGTCTGCCTGTTTCAGTCGTTTGAGAACCTCTGTGTTTTCATCAAGAATTTGGTCAATATCCAACGACCTGTCACCGATAAACCGCTCATACTCTTCAGGCGAAACAGCCCGTAGATACTCCTCTATATTTCCATGATATGCATCGCGGAAACAGAGATCTCGAGAAGCCATTTTAGTGCGTGCATCATCCAAGTAAGGTTTTTGCATGGGAGCATCAGCAAGTGCCAATATAAGTTCGCCCACCTCTGAAATTGTCAGTTTGCGTCCTATTTCTTTTGCTTTTTCTCTTATGGCAGCACCAACACCGTTTTCAAATGAAGCAATGACCAACAAAACTTCGGCATATAGGGTATGCCGTACATTGTCTTTGCTGTCGAGCCGTAGAATCTCACGATACTCTTTTGCGTTTTCCCTGAATACCGCTTTATAGATGGCATTGGTCACTTGCGAATACATGTTCGTTTCATGCCCGTCAACATAGGCTCGCAATGCCGAGGTGAGTTGTTTGCGATAGTTGCTCTCTTTCAGTGCCGTAGGGAGATAGTTCGCATCTCGCCGGTTGATGTATTTGGTACCACCTCCGGCACGCTCGTTCAACGTGGCAATCACAATGTCAAGAATCAAACTGCGTACTTGTTTTGCTTTTTCGCTTTCTGTAAGCAACATTCCTATATTGAGAAAAGCGCGGAAGTTAAACAGGCCCAACTGAGTTGTTTTGCTCGCCTCATTTATGACGTGAGCAAACTGTAACTTAAAGTCTTTCAGTCTTTTACCTTTATATAAAAAATATCCGTTTTGTTTTAGCTCGTCTGGATATTGGAGAAGGTATCGGTCAATTGTTGATATATCCACTTCATAAAAATCCGCCACCATCTTTTTTGTAAAACGGTATTCCCCTTCAAATTCCATGCCTACAATACCCATACTTTCTTGCATCTTGGCAACGGCATACTTGTTATTAAGAACATTTTGGCGTTCTATATTCGATATTGTCAAATCGTTCATTGTTCATCAAGTTTTATTTCTATTCCCAATATCCTTTGTATCTCAGCCAGCGTGTCGTCAATCTGCTTATCCAAGGCTTCGCGGTGCTTGTGGTAGTCGGCCAGCAGCTCGGCGGGCGGCAGCACTTCCTCGTCGGCCTTGGGAAACTTGCACTGGTCGAAGTTGCAGGCCTTGGCCATAAGTTCCTCTACCTTGAAGCAGCGCGACTTCTCGTCCACCACGTTGCCTTCCTCGTCTGCGGTGACGATTTCCTTGCGGTCGGTCCACCAGTCGCGGATGGGCTGGCAATGCTCCACGCGCATGGGCTTGGTCTTGCTGAAGTGCTTGTAGCCTTCGGGCATGTCCAAGCGATAGAACCAAGTCTCCTTGGTATTAAAGCCCTCGGGAGCATCGTCGGCTTTCTCGTTGTTGAAGAAGATGATGTTGGTGTTGATGCTCGTGTAAGGCGCGAAGATGGAGCCAGGCAAACGGATGATGGTGTGCACGTTGAACTCGCGCAACAGCTTCTCCTTGATGGCTAACTTGGCATTGTCGGTGCCAAACAAGAAG
>CACZNA010000002.1:0-87367 GCA_902782455.1 uncultured Bacteroidia bacterium
GAAGCCTTGATTCAGCAACCCCGATGCGCCAACCTCACTCCGATTGGCGTAATCATTGTTGCCTCCTCGTCCGAACAACCCTCGGGAGCCGTCATTCTGTGCCACCATCGGCGGCGACAAAACCACTCCCCCAGCCATTGCCAGCAAAATCACGATTGTTTTCGTCTTCATTTTCTTTTTGCTCATTGCTCTTTTTTTGATGTTTATTAAGTTGTTAGTAACTGATTTTCAAACCACTTAACAGGTTCTTCCTTCGTCAACTCCAAACAAAAGAAGCGTGCGCTGTGTTATATCACATCGTACTTGAAGGCACTCGGAAAACCTGTAAAAAGAATGCAATAACAGCCCACGCTAAACGTGAGAAGTTATTGAACCTCCTTTTTACTGACCTGAAAGATTCCGAGTTTTTCAAGTACAAGGAAGCAATAACGCTTCTAATATTCAATATGTCGCGAACTGGCGAACCAATTCGAGGGCAAAAATAGTGAAAAATAGATTCGGTGAAATCATTAGGCTCGAAATTTGTATAATTTTCAATACTTTTGCAAAACAAAACACTTCTGAAATGAAACGACAATCCTTTTTCGCCTTGCTGCTATGCACTTTCCTTACGCAAGCCCAAGCCCAAATCTTCAAGATGGACAACGAGCCAAACAACAGAATCAAAACGCAAAAGCCAGCCGTTTTGGTAACGTCTCAACTTGCTTTTATTGACAAGGAACACTATGTTTCCGCCGTTATGCAATTGGATGATTACCTGCCACTTCTGCAAGGAAAACGCATCGGAGTGGTCGGCAACCAGACGAGCATCATCGGCGAAACGCATTTGGTGGACACGTTGCTTTCCTTGGGCGTGGATGTGCGCAATATCTTCACGCCCGAGCATGGCTTCCGTGGCACGGCTGATGCAGGCGCGAAGGTACACAGCGGCAAGGACGAGAAAACGGGCCTGCCCATCGTGTCGCTTTACGGCAAAAACAAGAAGCCCACTCCTGAAATGCTTCAAGGCATCGATGTGATTCTCTTTGATTTGCAAGATGTTGGCGTGCGTTTCTACACCTACATCTCCACCATGACCTACGTCATGGAGGCCGCCGCCGAAAACAACCTTCCCGTCATCGTCCTCGACCGCCCCAACCCAAATGGTTTTTATGTCGATGGTCCCGTTTTGAAATCTGAAAACCAATCGTTTGTGGGACTACACCAAGTGCCTGTGGTTTATGGCATGACCATCGGCGAGTATGCCAAAATGGTAAACGGCGAAGGCTGGCTGAAAAACGGCATCCGCTGCGACCTCACCGTGATACCTATTAATAAATACAACCGCAACGCCATCTATGAGTTGCCCGTGCGCCCCTCGCCCAACCTGCCCAACTGGGAATCGGTGTACCTCTACCCCACCCTTTGTTTCTTCGAGGGCACCATCGTCAGCATCGGTCGCGGCACGGAAACGCCTTTCCAGATTTATGGCCATCCCAATATGCGCGGAAGTTTCACCTTCACGCCAAAAAGCACAAGCGGAGCCTCAAAACCTTTGCTTGAAGGTCAACGTTGCCGAGGTGAAAACTTGGTTGAATTTGCCCACGATTACGCGCACAATGTCAATCAGTTGCATTTGGAATGGCTCATTGAGGCCTATCAGCAATTGAAAGACAAGAACTTCTTCAACAACTATTTCGTGAAACTTTCAGGCGATCAGCAATTGCAGCGCGACATCGAAAACGGAAAAAGCGCAGACGAGATCCGCGCTTCGTGGCAAAACGACCTTGAGGCTTTCAAGGCGATTCGGGCGAAATATCTGATGTATTAGCCGAAGGTTTCCTCCAGCAATTTCATGTATTCCTGATAAGCCAGCGTGTCAGAGAGTTCGGTCAAGGCCTTGGCCAACGAGCGATAGTACCATTCAACGTCCGGCTTTCCATTGGGCGCATGGAACAATTTCCATGTTGCATCGCCCTTGCAACGATAATCCATGGCAATGCCGCGCATATTGGAGAGTTTGTCGCCAAGGGCAACCACTTTACCATCGTATGGAGCCTCTGCAAGTTGTTCGATTTGAACCGTTTTGCGCTCGCGCCATGTCAGGCCTTCGCCCATCGGAGCCGTCTCATGTTGCACAAGTGTGGCCACCCTTTCACCGAAACGTTCTCGGATTTGCTCCAATGTCACATCGGTATCCTCAACAGTGTCGTGCAATATGGCGGCGGCCAACATTTCAGGGTCGTTGGTCATGGTGGCCACGATGCTGGCGGCCTCCATAGGATGGATGATATATGGATAGCCCTTGCCTCGGCGCTCGGTGCCATGATGCGCTTCGGTGGCAAATTTCACGGCTTCGTCAAATAGTGTGGTTTCCAATGGGTTGTTCATGCTTTTAGATTAAATTGATTTTCCGCGCCTGTTCAAAAACACGTTGGGCATGTTGGGCGTTGTAGTTGCTTTCGCCATAAAGGGCAGCGAAAAGGCGTAT
Organism: uncultured Bacteroidia bacterium; assembly: GCA_902782455.1. Classification (GTDB taxonomy): domain Bacteria; phylum Bacteroidota; class Bacteroidia; order Bacteroidales; family F082; genus Limimorpha. The sequence goes on from CACZNA010000002.1 coordinate 2,471, forward strand.
CAATCCCGCCTCGCCGAAACCCTGTTTGAGGATAGCCACAATGCAAATGTTTTGCAGTGCCACCGAATAGGCCACAATGTCGAGACCCGTGCCGGCCAACTGAAGGAGCGCCAACTGATAGGCCCCGTCACTATATTTGTTGCGCAACCGCTCAACATCGCCCACGGTCTTCATGCCCATGTGCAGCAACACGTTATAATAAGGTGACAGGCTGTCTTCATAGATTTCGGCCTGATTGATGCCCGCAATCTTCTCAACCAAGTTCCTGAAGGGCTTCAGTTCCAAATAACTGCGGAAGGTATCGCCATTGAGCGGGACTTCATTGAAATTGCCCGATGCCACCAACGACTGCACATTCCGCCGATAGTTGTTGATTTCCTTGCGGATACGGATGAATTGCTCGTCCGCCAGCTCCAACATTCCTGCCAAACGAATCATATCGCGCTGATACTCAACAGGTATTTCCACATCGCTCTTGTAGCCCATGTCGTGGTACATATTGGCCCACATGTGTTGGAGCGTGCTGCGCATCTGCAATTCAAAGCGTATCTGGTTCAATTCGGGCATTTCAGGGTCGTGGCACAAGGATTCGGGAATGCGGCAAATATAGTGCAACGACATATAGCCGAAACGGTCGATTTCCAACGTCTTGCGCTTGTCGACGGAGTTCTCCCAGTCGATGTCAAACATCTGCTCCACAAGGGCCGAAATGACATCCACCTCATCGCTGAAAAAAGTGATGATACGAACACCAACAATATCCGTTACATCATTGATTGAATGATACTTATAGCCCTTCAACTCCAACTTGTTCGCCAAACTTCTCTCCTCCTTGATGCGTGATTCAAGCCCAGCAATGCGAAGATGGTTTTCTTCAATGCAGTGTTTCAAACGCTCAAGGACGAGGGTTTTCAGCCTGTCGTAAATGGGAAGATGCTCACGATACTCTTCGAGCATCATTTCGGTTCGCAAATCAAGTTTCATGGCGCTTAAATGATGGTGATGATATTTGAAAAACCTGTAATGTCGAACACCTCTTTCACGCGGGGATTCATGTTGCGCATCACCAATTTGCCTTTGCGTGCCATCACGCTTTTTTGCAACAAGAGGAACACGCGAAGCCCTTGCGACGAAATGTAGGTCAAACCAGAGCAATCCACGTCGATGTCAGGCTTTTCACCCTGCATCAACGGCTCCATTTCTTGCTGGAACTTGTCGGCATTCGTGCTGTCAATCCGCCCGTTAAGCTCGACCAAGGTCTTGTCTTCCTGTTTGCTTATTGTTACTATCATTGTGTTCGTTTTTTGTCAACTGTCAATTCTCTTTGTCATGGTCAGCACATTGTTGCCGTCTTCGTACCGATAACTGATGCTGTCCATCATTTGCTTGCAAAGGTAGATGCCGAGTCCGCCAATTTCGCGGTCATGGGCTGGAAGCGTGACATCGGGGTCGTCCTTTTCAAGCGGATTGAAAGGCGTTCCCGCATCGCGCAACTCTATGGTAAGAATCAGCGATTCTTCGTTCAAGCTAGTGCCGACCTCAAGCCAACCAATTCCGCCCTCGTAGGCATAACGCACCACATTGTCAACGGCTTCCTCGATAGAAAGTTCTATCTTGAAACGCAGGTTCTCGTCTTGTGGCATATCAGGCGAAGCCATCAAAAACTCCATGATTTCGCTGGTCTTGTCTTTTATCGGATTGAATCTTTTCTTTCTCATTTTTAATCTTTTAACTGTCAATTAATCCTAACGCTCATAATGGTGATGTCGTCGTTTTGCGGGTTGTCCTCGGCAAACTCTCGCACCGATTGGTAAAGGCTTTCCACCGTCTCTTTCTCTTGCCAATCTTTGTGCTCGAAGGCAGTTTTTACGGCCCATTCCATCAACCGGTCGTTACCGTAAAGGCTCAAATCTTCCTTCTCGGCCTCGGTCACGCCGTCAGTATAGGCAATGAGGCGGGTGCCTGGCTTTAGGTTGAGTTGCTCGGCTTCGTAAGAGAAATTCTCAAACAGACCGATGGCAAGGTTGGTTTTGCATTTGAGGAAATACGGCGCAGAATCGGGAGGCAAAACGAGAATGGGATTATGCCCCGCATTGCAATAGTCCATGTGGCCTGTCTTGAGATTGAGGCGAGCCACAAACAGCGTCACGAACATCCCCGTGTTGTTGGCCTCGCTGAAACTATTGTTGATGCGGCAAAGTGTCTCATCCATAGGCAGTCCCAATTCCATCACAAAATCCAATGTCGCCCTTGTGATGGCCATCATCAACGCGGCAGCTACACCTTTGCCCGAAACGTCACCAACGGCGAAATAGAGTTGGTCGCCTTTCAGTCTGAAATCGTACAAATCGCCGCCCACTTCCTTGGCGGGATTGAGCATGGCGTAAAGTTGTGGCGGAAAATTGGTGCGCAGCATCCCTTTCTGGATATTACGCGCCATGGTGAGGTCACGCTCCATGCGCTCATTGGCGGCAGTGGTGGCTTTCAGCTCCTCGATATAATCCGTGAGCGAATGCTGCATATAAAGGAAACTGTCGTGCAAATGCTGCATCTCGTCCTGACTTTTGATTTCGGGAAGTTGCGCCTGGAAATCGCCTTTGGCCATCTTGAGCGTCGCCTCTGAAAGTTCGCTGATGGGGTGTGTCATGCGGTTGATGACATAGCGGCAAACAAAGAAAATGGCGGCAAGGCTAAGGATTCCGATAACTCCCATAGCGACTTGCATCTGCCATGAATGCACCAATAAATCCCAAGGATGCTGGTCCAATGAACCCGTCTGCATACTATGGGCAATAATCGATTGGGAGACAAGGGCTACCGCCAATTGGGTCAATATGGAAATGACCGACACGATGCCGATGATTTGCCAACTAAGCCTGCCCGAAAATGATTTGCTGCCCATTGAATCTCAACTCATTGATGTGGCAAATTTACAACAAATATTTGAAAACAAAGAATTTCAACTTTTTTTCTATTTTTGCTTCGGAAAATTATTAATGGGTTTTTATTTAAACTACTATATACCAACAACATAAAATGGACGCACTCAAAATATCCTTAGAAGACTACATCCTCAGCGGCGGCGGGGCCAACGGCGAAAGTTACGACCATAAGACCGACCCGACCGTGATGCTCAAACTATATTTTCCTGGAAAAATCCAGCAGCCCTTGGACGAGATGAAACTCGCCCGAAAGGTTTATGAGTCGGGCATTCCCACCCCTGAACCCGGTGAATATGTGATGACGGAAGACGGCCGCTATGGCATCAGATTCCGACGCATTTTGAACAAAGTTTCTTATTCCCGTGCCACTGGCGACCATCCCGAAAAAGTGAAACAATACGCTGAGGAGTTCGCAAAAATGTGCCTGCAACTGCATGAAACCCATGTGGATACGACACAATTTGAAAATGTAAAAAATCGCTACAATAGGCTTTTGGCAGAAAACCCGTTTTTCACGGCTGACGAAAAAGAAAAGATTGGAAACTTCATCGACAGCGTTCCCGATACGGACACCGCCATCCACGGCGACTTACAGTTTTCAAACGCCATCTTCACGCCCAACCAACGCTATTTCATCGATTTAGGTGATTTTTGCTACGGCAATCCCCTCTTCGATGTGGGCATGGTTTACCTGAGTTGCAAACTCAGCCACGAAGACTTCATTCGCGAAACTTTCCACATGGAAAAGGCCACCTCCATCAGGTTCTGGGAGCACTTCGCCCCTGCCTATTTCGGCAAAGAGCGTTCCCTCAAGGAGATAGAAACTGAAATCAGGCCTTTCGCCGGCCTCAAAACGCTGATTGTTGAGCGCGACACACAATGCCCCATGCCTGAGTTTCGTGCGGCTTTGGAGGGAATACTAAGCTAACAAATTGATCATTCGTCTACTTTCTTTTTTCCTTTGAAAATCTTCGTCCTTAGCATAAACACAGTGAGCGCGGCCCAGAAAACGACCAAAATGCCCAAGGTAATCCATGTGGCCGAAAGACTTTGGGGGGCATAACCCACCAATAGCAGCACGGGGAAGCCCAAAACGATGGCCGAAAGGGTTTGTAACACGAGGTTGTTGGCGGCAGGCGTCTCAAACTTCGGGTCGATTTCGCGCAAGAGAATCATGCCGTTGCTCGCTGTGCCTGTCAGCATCCCAAACATTGAGAAGAAACCCTCGTATTTGTAGTTGGGATACAGGTGCTTGCTGATGGCCAGCACATAGAAGAACGTGACGATGGTGCCCAACGTGACGATGATGATGAACGGCAGCACGAACTTGCCCAATTCCTCGAAATTGATGGCCGCCGTGCCCGCCACAATCATGATGTCGAAGCAGAAACCACTGATGCGGTTGAGCATGTAGTTGTTGATGTACTCGCGATGCACGATTTTGGCTTTCTTGAAACGGTTCAGAATCGACTTGAACAACACGCCAAACAACGTGCCTATCAGGAAGTTGAAGCCCCAAAGCATGGGTTTCACGGTGTTGGTGACGAACTGGCCTGCTTCCATGTTTTGAATCCAGTTGGTGAACAGGTAAACGAGGAAATAGACGAACAGCACCATGCTAATCTGAACCGAGAGTTTGTCGATGGACTCGGCATCGGGAATCTCGCCCTTGCCTTCGTAGTCCTCCAACTTATTCACCTGAGCCGCAGCGATTTTCTTCCTTGAAAGGATGCCTTTCCGACGCAGAATGTTCATGTAAACCACGCCCACCACGCTACCGACGATGAACCCCGTAGCGGCTATGGAAAGGCCAAAGTCGGCACCCGGAAAGTCTATGCCTTGGTCTGAGGCCCAGCCCGTGAAAATCTTGCCGAAATTCAAGGCCTGTCCCGGTCCCTGACCGAAGCCCATCGGCAACAGCAATCCCGACGCATAGAACAATTTCTTGCCGACAAGGAAGAAAATGATGGAGACAATCAAGCCCACTATGCCTTGGATGACGTAGGTGGAGGCCGTCAGCGCACCCGTTTCAATCACTTTCATCGGCGTGGATTTCGACTCTATCTTGTTGTTTTTCAAGGCCAATGCCACAAAGCCCAAACCCAATGTGTGATAGGTCACGATTTCCATCATCGGCTTGTTGATGATTTCGCGACAATTGGGAAACTGTTTAAAGATAATCAGCAGCAAACCGCCGAGCAAAGCCGAAGGCAACAAGCTCTTTTTCAGAAATGGGACATTGTTTCTCAGCACGTTACCCAACAAAAGGGCCGTCGCCAAAATGCAGAATTGAACCAACCATTGCCAAGCCTCGGGCCGGTCGAAGGTCATTACGGAAACGTCTAAAAGTGTCATAAGTTAAGTTTTTGAGTTGCAAACATAATTTTTTTGGTGCATTCAGAACAAGAAAGTTCTAACTTTTATTGTCTCTAAGCAAGAAAAGGATGTCCCTTTATTTGAGAGGGACATCCTTCCTAATGGAAATGGATTTACAATTATCAATCTTTCTTCCGTTTCTTAAGCAGGTATGCTCCGCCGAGGGTGGCCAGCACAAGCACACCTTCCCCGAGTGGAACGAATTGGTCGGCATCACCACCCTCGTATGGCACGATTAGACCGAAGTCCACGGGTGATGGGTTACGCTGCGTTCCTTCAAACTCGTCATCTAAAATGAACACCTGAGCTTTCACTGGAAAAGCTACAAACAATATCGTGACAGCCGTCAATAATTTGATTTTCAAATTTTTCATAGCTCTATTATTTTAATAAACAATAATTTTCTGAACTTTACTGCCTTTGTTGTTAGTCAGGCGCATAAGATACACGCCGCTGGCCACCTCGGACAGAGGTACCCTGCACTGTCCATTGACGCGATCTCTCCACAACACGTGGCCATACACATCTATGAGATCCAATACTCCATCTCCAGTGACCACCCACTGCGAACCATCGAAGAAGGCGAAGAATTGGCTCTCGTCATCGTCAACCTCGGGTTCTTCAGGTTCCTCAGGATCCTCTTCCAATAATTCGAATACTATCAAGAATCTCGAAGGATAGTCGCCTTCATGGCCTTGGAAAGTATAGCTGTCGTTTGCCAACATATCATAGGTGACGCCTGTAAGATTGTCGATAAGATAAAGGCTGAGGAATTCACCATTGGCTGTGTTCCACTTGATGGTGAAGGTGTCATCTTCTTTCGCCACAAACCACAGCGGCACACGATCCGCACCTTTCTTCGTGAAGAGGGCAGCATAGCCATCCTCGCCATGATGGGCGTAGAAGAGGCCGTTGCCACGGCGCAGTTCTTTCATCTTCATGGCTCCACCCCATTCGGGACGATTGAACTCGATGACAGTCACATCGGCACAGCCGTTCTCGCTGCTCAGGTAGAGATTCACCAAAGGATAGGCGGGACGGTCATTCATACCTTGGTCTCGGAAATGACCTTCATTTTCATCGAAAGAAGCCCTCGGTGCTGTCATTTTCTCCATGAATTGGAGGGATCCAGCATTAGATGCGTACACATAGAATCCTTGGTGCGGATGCAAGTAGCATTCCGCGTAATCGCCATTTGTGGATCCAGTTATAGGATAATACCTATAGGCAGTGTATGGACTACCCTCAAACTTCTTGGCATCATACACCACATAGAAGTGATTATTCTTGTACTTGCCCAAAACATCGAGGTTGGCTTTGGCAAGTGCATCGAAATTGAGGTAGGCATGATAAGGATTGCCAACGAGATTCCAACCTTTGAGGTACCTTCCGCTCTTCGTCAAAATGATTGAAGTATCGCCGGCGTTCAGCTTACCGTGACTCTGCATAAAGGTGGTGTCGCTGATAGAAACCATGTAACCCCTGCCCACGATGAGCGTTTCCTCGTTCACATTGATAGGATATTTTTCTGGTTGTTCTGGATCATAAAAACCATAAGGCTTGTAATTGATATGGTTATGGTGCCAATCATCCTCCTCGTATGTGTCAGTATGCCAGTGGTTGGGGCCATTGCGTTTGAAATTGATCCAGTGGTAGTCCGGCTCAGTCCATGTGTAGAAGTCCATACCATAGGGATAACGGTTTTTTTCGTCAGAGCCTTCAATCCAACCTTGGCCAAACTCAAAGCCTGTAATATTGGTGCCAGCACTGGCCACACGGCTTGGGAAATAACCGTCAACCCAGCCTGGGCCCGTTTCAGCGGTCTCTTGACCCTTTTGGCTCAGACTGTTCTCCCAACCATACATCCAATAGCGTTTGTTGCCGTTAGCTTGGCCATCATTAAGCCAACTGAACTCCATCGGATGGTTATGCCAAATGTTGTTGAAATAGCCAGCTGGATTGGTGTTATCTAGTGCGTTATTGTAGTTTTCTTGACCAGGAACTGGTTTATTATGACCCTTGTAGTCAAAGCCCAAAGGTGCGTCGCTCAGCGGCGTGGAGAGCATGTGCCAATCGCGTGGCAAGTCATAAGAAACGTTGGGCAATCCATAGTTGACGTCCGGAGTGGACACAGCCTTGCCGTAATCGTTGCGTAAGGATATGCCGACATAGGTCTGAGCATGATTGGCCAATGTGCCAGGGTGCTGGATGGAGGCATCTTCATGAATACTGACTTTCGTCGCGGCATACTTTTGTTCCGTAAGCTTCGTAATGTTTTCGGACACGTCGCCATAGATATAAATGTGGTCTCGATAAATGTTGCCTTGCGTTTCAAGCAAATCCAACATCGGATTAAGCTCTTGCCCTTGTTCAAAGCGCACTGGACCGCCATAGTGCAACACCACACCCTTATTATTTTCATCAAACACAAGGGGATCTATCTGAATCTGAGGACCCGTTTGCGGACAACCGAATTTATAGGTTGCCAGGCTGCGGAAGTCGCCATTGCCCAACCTATATCCATAGTCCTCCGTGTCGTTGCCATTACATAAAAGCAGCACGGGCAGGTCGCCGTTGATTTCGGGGATGGCCGGACGAGACCACAAGGAATACTTGTTGGCATTGTTGGGGGTAGTGTTGGTTTTTTCTGCCCACTTTTGCAGCAAGCGGAACATAGTCACCTTCTTTGCATTCTCATCTTCGCCAAGGGTCACCACATTGTCGTAGTACATATAACCGAGGTTGTCGGCATCCATAACCGGACCATAGTAATAGCACTCTTCAAGGCGACTTTCACTGGTAGACAAGAGGCGTTCCAGCGGGAATGGTGTATTCCCGGTTCCGTAACCTTGTCCGTAACTATGTTTGATAGAACCGCCATTGCTTTGGCCCACCAGCAAAGCAAAGTTAGAGGTAAGCCCAATGCAACCGTTCTGCAAATGCGAGTAGCAATTGGCCACCTCAGCATGGTCATTGACACCGACCAAGCCGCCAACGACACCACTAGCATCAGTTGCCGTGGAAAGCAAGAATTTGGCATTGGCGAAAGAATTGTAGATTTTTTGGGGCTTGTTGCCTTCAGCTCTGCCGACCAAGCCACCAATAAAGTCAAACTTAGAAGCATTGAGCACAGGCATTGCCATTGAAGAGTGAATTTCGCCATTTGTAATATCGCCCACCAAGCCACCTGCCACCACAGTGGTGCTTGACGTCGTCTCAGGACAATGGATGTCGACGGAGGCTTCGCTATTGGACACCATACCGCTATTGAGTAAGCCTACCATGCCACCCACAATGGATGAACCGATAGGCCTCATGTAACCGCTGGTCACGAAGGTGCGGTTGACCTCACCGCCATTTACGCTGCCGAACAATCCGTAATAGAGGCGTTCGTAACGACGGTCGCCAGTGCCAAGATAAGCTATATCAAGGTGGTTGATAAGATGGCCTTGGCCATCATATTTGCCTCCAAACTCCTTACAATAGGGTTTTACAGCACCCACAGGCACCCAAATATATTGCATCATATCGAGATCCCTGGTCTGCTTGATGATGCCCACATTCGAAAGCGTTTGGGGTTTTTGCCTATTGAGGCTATCGACGAGGCTGATGAGCCAAGCGAGGTCTTCAGGGTCGTCGATGTTGTTGAATGCGAAGTCCACTGGAGCTTTCCTCACTACGTTGCCCCAAGTCCAACCAAAGAACAATGTCTTCGACGGGTCATAATGGCCATCAACTTGTTCGGGGTCATAATCCGCAATGTTTGAAGAGTAATACGTATCCTTGCTATTCACTTTCTCGTGATTGTTCACGAAGAACCACTGCTGGTCGTCTAAGAACATGTTCTTTTCCCAAGCGAAACTGGCATGGGTCACAGCATTCACCTCGTCTATTGCAACAGCTACAGGCGAGAAGGTGTTATGGATGTAGTGAGGCTCAGCATTCTTGATTGGGCTGGTGACACCCACTTTCGATCCCTCGGTCAACGGGCCATTAATATAAAGGTGCTTATGGAAGGTGGGCAAATACACATTGCAATTGATGGTAGCTGAATCCGTACCCGGGCCATCGCCTAAAATCAGTTTTTGGAAGCTTTCTTCCACCGACACCAGGCCGTTCACATTCACCGTGGCATCTTTATCCACATAGACGGCACCGCCATGGTGGACATCGCCATTATAGCTTGCATCCGTGTACCAAACATCGGCATTCGTCTTGTTGTAACCACGGCGCAATATAGTGCCGAATTTCGACATACCCGTCTCCAACGGAGCAACACTGCCTGTCAAGGTAAAGGTGGAATTGCTATATGTCACCACCATAGGCTTACGCACTCGTACCATCTCTCCACTATAGCTTGCGGGAATGGGGAAATAGGACATCTCATCCTGACGATAATTGAAGAGGCCATCAAACAGCACATTGTTGAGAGTGAGATCTTGGTCATCCTCCACTTCAAGTAGCGAAAGAACATTTGCGCCCGGGCCTTCAGATGATTGGCTAGGTTTTCCGTCGTAACTTGAGTCTGTTGGAGCCGGCTGTGGGTTGGTGGAAAGTGTAGCATCTGTTCCACCTCTGCTCATCAGATGACCGCCAGGATAGCGGTAGAGTTTGAGTGTATAATTCGTAGCAGGTGAAGCTTGCCCGTCAGGTACTGGTGCAAGGTTCAGGAGTTCACCCTCCAATGCCGCCGAAACAGGACCCACAACGAAGATGATGTCTGTCGCATAATTAAAGTTTAGGAAGCCGTTGCCTTGAACGTCATCAACGCAGATTCCGCCTCTATGCGTTTCATCATTTGGATCCCCCTTTGCTCCGGTCACGGTAAGTTTGGGCTTGTCGGGATAGTGACCCCAGCCGTCTTTGTGATATTTGTCTTGTCCCCAACCTCCAGTGCCAATGCCACGACCATCGACATACCAGACGTTTCCTTTCAATTGTGGAATCACCCATTCGCGGTACTCTTCCGGGTCGAGTGTATAGTTACCTCTCGTCAACTTGGCTATGTTAGTATAGGGGTATTGCTTCGTCTTCGTGAAAGGCATGCCACCGTCGTCGCCCTCTGCGGGATAGGTGTAGTTGAGCACCATGTGACCTTGTTCGGTGAAAAAGTTCTTACGGATTTCGTAACTCAAGAAACCGCCATCGGCACCATTTAAAGTGTCATTATCAGAAGTATTATCCTCGTCAAAATCAAATTCAGGATGTCCATCAATTGGGATGGGATTGTTATTCGGAGTCACCTTCGGGCGGGCAAAAGCGAAACTTTCAGTTCCGTAAGGCTCGAAATGGCTCTTCATACGGAAGAATCCCTGCAATTCGCCGTAGTATTGCTTGTTCTCCGTGGTCGCAGTGCTCCCAGTGCCAGTGGTCACCATCTTATGGTAGCGCACCCAAAGCCTTGAATCGCCCTGGAAGAGGATGACGTTCTCTTTGTCGAAATTCAACGGATTGCTTGGCGCTGATGTCGTATAGAACAATCTTGCGTTGTCTTGGGTGTTTTCCCCAACTGGATTGACACCAATCCATTCCCACTTCAAGGAGTCAGCTTCATGCAGGTATCTGTGGTAGACCGAGGTATCCACTGCTCCATCTCTCATCAGGTGCAGGCTGCGCACACAATGGATAGAGTCCATATAGGCAGGAACCGTTTGCTTGCCCAAATTGAATGCACTGGCATTGGCCATATAAAGGGTCGAGTCGACGTTCAGCACGGCATAGTTGCGGTTGCTCTGTTCCGTGATGTCCGACATACCACTCAAGTTGACATTGGAATTATCCACCAACAAGTTGTTGCAGCGTTGGATGGTGGTCAGCGTACGGGTGGTGTTGGTCATCTCGACGTTGCCAACGGGCGTACGTGTACCATAGTTCTTCAACAGAATGTTGCGGCCCAAGTAGCCCGACTCGCAGTGGGTGCCGCAGCCGAAGAGACCGCCTTCGATGGCCATAAAGTTGGCCGCCGATTCGGATTCATTGGTAGTCTCGTAGTCTTTGCCATCAATGATGATATTGGTGATGCCAGTCACATCGTGGTGGTCCCATCCGGTGGCACTGGCCGATCCATAGTAGTCGGAACCGCCATACACCGAGCCACGGATGATGAGCTTGCCCACCGTGGGATTATGATCGTCATCGGCAAAAATGCCCTCAAGATTTTCATCATCGCCGCCAGAGTCATTGAAATAATGGTTGGATTCACGGTTCTTGGCGAGCAAAATGGCATCCTTACCAATGTTGACAAAGGTGGAGCCATTGACACGTCCGGCCATACCAGCACCATGCACGTTGCCAACGGTTGAGCTGCCCGATCCGGGGCCGCCACCGATGATACCGCCACTGATGTTGACAAATGCCGTAGCCATAAGGCTGTTAGGAAGATCATTGAACGATGGTTTGTGGGTCAAATCATCGTCGCCATCAAGGGAGTTCTTACTACAGCCGTACACGTTGCCATAGACATGTCCGCCACGCATATTGACGGTCTTCATGCCCCTGTGCTTACGGCCTTCAGGCACTGCCTTACATCCGCCGAACACGTTGGCCTTCACTTCGCCGCCGTTCACGTTGGTCACCTTCTCTTCCCAAACCACACTCATGTTGCCGCCACCATAGACGCTGTTGTTCACCAAACCGCCGTTGATGTAAATGCGCGTGTGGCCTTTCACCAAACCCGCAGTGGCGCTCAGGTTGCCATTGGCATCCTCGTCGATGCCACGACCGCCGCCATACACGTTGCCCTTCTTATCGTCGCCTTCCTTACTGCCAATCTGACCCTTGTTGACGGTCACCTTGGTGTGCAAGTTGACGTGGCCATCTTCTCCTCCACCGAACACCGAGCCGTGGATGAGGGTGGTTTTATTGTCACCCTGATCGACCCTGACATCAGTGTTGTGGACATAGGCCAAATACTGGTATGCCTCACCAGCCTTACCGTGGCATGAGCCGAACACATTGCCGTGTTCATAGTCCAAATCCTCATTGGTGCCTATGATGCCTCCAGTAATGTTCACTCGTGCCCAGCCTGTGATTTTGGCCTCTTGGAAATCGGGATTCGTAACCCAGTTTTGACCGACTTTAATGAATTGGGGATTTCCAAGCGTGTCAAGGGGAATCAAGTTTTGGACGTTTGGATTAATGCCGCTGGGTATCAATACCTGCTGGTCGTTTTCGTCAAGACGTACCATACCCACTGATGCAACATTTCCACCGCCATACACATTGCGGTAAATACGTCCGCCACTGATGTTGACCGTCGCGTTCCAGTTGACACGGCCTGCCGTCCAACTGTAGAGGAACTCGCTGCCATCGTTGACCCTGTCGATACCACGACCACCGCCATACACGTTGCCGTGGTAACGGTTGTTACAAGAGCTTTCAGGGTCGCCAACCTCGCCACCCACGACGTCAACCAACGAGTTTTGCCTGACGTGGCCGTCCTCGCCGCCGCCAAACACCGAGCCGTGGATGTCGGCTCCATCCTGGATTGTGACATGCGTATTCTTCACATAGGTCAGATACTTGTAGCTTGCTCCGGCAAAACCTTTTCCGCCGCCGTACACATTGCCGCCGTAGATGACCGAAGACTGAGAATCGTGAGTGGTGCCCACAACGGCTTCTCCTGTACCATTACCATCACCAATGGTGACAGTGGCCAAGCCGGTGTGGTAGACATTATTGTCTGGCACTTCGTTGCCAACGCCCACCGAGGCCAAACGGCCACCGCCATAGACAGAACCTTTCACCCAGCCACCCATAATCTCGACATTGGTGTTGCCGAAGGTCTTGCCTGCCGTAGCACTGAAGAGTTCAATGCTGGGTTGTTCAGGATCCACGTAGGTATCGAGGCCACGACCGCCGCCATACACATTGCCTTCGTAGCCAGTGTAGCCATAGGTGCCAATCTCGCCGCCTTCAACCAAGACATGGGTGTTGGTAAGCACGTGACCGTCTTCGCCACTGCCGAACACCGAACCATGAATTTTGGCGTTCTCTGTGATAGTGACATAGGTCTCACCTGCATAGGACAAATGCCTGTATTGAGGGCCGGAAAGGCCACGAGCCGAGCCGAACACATGGCCGTTTTCGTCGCCGTCAATGCCGATTTCACCGCCACTGATTTCCACACTCGCTTTACCCGTTCCCGTCATGGGCTTCAAGTATGAGTCTGTAGGCACTCCTGTTGCATCGGGATTTGTGGTCGATGTTTCTTCGACCTCGTTATAATAATAATATAAGGTGTTGCCGTTACTGTCTTTCACCACCTCGCCCACGGAAGCCATAGAGCCGCCGCCATAAACGTTGCGGTAAATTCTTCCACCTGTGACGTTCACCTTGGTTTCCACATTCACCTTACCAGCGGTGGGGCTGATACCGTATGTGTAAGCGTTGGTGTGGTCGACACCACGACCGCCGCCATACACGTTGCCGGCATACTTGAAAAAGTCGACGTTTTTGTTGGTGATGCCAATGGTACCGCCCTTGATGTCGACATTCGTCTTTTGGCGCACGTGGCCGTTCTCGCCACCGCCAAAGACGGAACGCATCACCTTGGCCGAACTGTCGATGGTGACGAAGGTGTTTTTCACGAAAGCAAATTCCGAATAGTCGACAGTACTGTTTTGCTTGACGGGCATACCTCTACCCGAGCCAAACACGCTGCCGTTGTTGGCACCCGAAGTGCCCACCTGTCCGCCTCTGATGATGACCGTAGCCCTGCCCGTGTCGTCATCCTCAGGAATGCCCACCGAGGCCAAACTGCCGCCGCCATACACATTGTGGCGCACCAAGCCGCCCGTCACCAAAACTCGCGTATTATTCTTCACAAAACCAGCACCCTTTATAAGAACGTAAGTGCTTGAACCCGAAGGTCTTATGGAATCGAGGCCACGACCGCCGCCATACACATTGCCTCTGAATATGGTCATACCCGAACCATCCGGGTTGACGAGGTTCTCCTCAGCCGTCAATGTGGCGCCGATGGTGCCATCAATGATTTCAACAAAGGTGGAATCAAGCACCCTGCCGTCTTCGCCACCGCCAAACACCGAACCACGAATGTCGGCACCGGCTGCGATGATGACATGGGTATTGTTGACATTGGCAAATTTCATGAAGTCTTGGTCGCTCAAAATCGCCCTACCGTGGGTGCCGCCATACACCATGCCGTTGGCAAGACCTTTGGCATTACCCTGTGCATCATAGTCGGTACCAGTGGTTCCGATGATACCACCCGAAATGTTGACCGTGGCAAGACCTGTGTTAGGGGTGGGTATATAATAACCAAAAGCATCTATAGAAGCATTACCATTACCGTCAGTCTGAAACTGCCCAACCGAAGCCACATTGCTGCCACCATACACATTACGCATGACGTGGGCACCCGACACAATGTTGACCGTGGTATTGCCCATCACCCAACCGTCTTCGGGATAGCATTGAACTACTTCTCCATTTTCAAAATTCATACCGCTGCCGCCACCATACACGCTGCCGTGGTAGGGATTATCACAGTCTTGATGTTCCTCACCGGAAGTCTCGCCTGGATAGCCGCCCACTTGACCGCCTTCAACGGTGACTAACGTGTTGGTGTAGACGAAACCATTTTCGCCGCCGCCAAACACCGAACCCATGATATTGGAACCGATGATATTGACTTCCGTCTCGTTGACAGTGGTTTTATTAGGATCCGTTAAAACTGCCTGATGAGCAAGACCCTTTCCTCCGCCATACACATTGCCTTTGGTGGGATTAGTGTCGCTGTGTATGTCGCCGATTTGCCCACCTTGGATAGTCACTGTGGCTTTGCCGCCAGTGCCTGTGGTATTATTACGAATCACCGATCCTTGGTTACCTCCACCATACACATTGTTCACCACCAAACCACCTCTAATTGTTACAAAAGTGTTACCCAGCACATCGGCATTTTCACCCAAACCGCCGCCAAACACTTTACCGTCCACAAAACTGCCCTCGGTGCCAACGACTCCTCCAACCATCTCGACAATAGCATCGCGCTCACCTGCATCATTGACACCACCGATATTACCATAGGAATTACTGCCGCCATGAACACTTCCTTTCACCACACCACCTCTAATATAGACTCTGGTGGCAGGTATGTCTGTATTATAATTATTGATATGATGATTATAAGCACCGCCAAAAACATGACGGCCAATCTCACCACCAAGGATATAGACATTAGCCTTTTGCATAATGTATCCATGGTCGCCACCACCATACACATTGCCTCCTGGTTCAAATCTGGGGTCGTTATTATTATTGTACACTTTGGCGTTATCAGCGACAACCACATAGGAATGATCGGCACAGGCCCTTTGTCCCTGGTTACCACGACTTGCGCCAAATATCTGGCCACCGTTGGATGGCGTTTGGCCATTGTCAAGGTTGAGTAGACCTATGCGTTTGGCATTGTCGCCGCCAACAATGGCATCACCACCTACATAAATATAGGTATCGCCATCAATAATGGCTTTATCCTGTTGAGTGTCCGTTCCGTTTGAACCACCGGCAATCCAACCTTGTATTTCACTACTGGTAACGACAATCCTTCGGCTGGCAGTTGATCTGGTATTGGCGGCTCCGCCGAAAACGCTTCCGTGGAAGGTGCCTCCCTTAATCCTTATAGAGGAGGCAAGTTCTGCATGTGTAGCAGTGAAAGTCCGACGCGTTCCATTGCCACCATTCATGCTTCCCATCAAGCCGCCTTCCACTGTGACATAACGGATACCAGGGAATGTATTCGGATGAGGATTACCATCCCATTCTTCCTCCGAGTTGTTTTGGCCACAGTAAAAAGACCAGAGATAGTCTCCGTTGTTAGGGTTATCCCAATAGCCTTCTTGGTAGGTGCCGCTTTTCACCACAAGATTGAAAGTCTCTTTGTCCATGTTTCTATTCGATGGGAAGTGACACTGATAGGAATAGAAAATCTTGGTAGAATTGGCAACAAACAAATTATCGTTTACGCCCTGCGCCCTGTCATAGTCGCAACCCATAATGGATTTCACTTGACACCTTCCTGTCACCTGCGACCAACCCTCGCTATTGTTTCCATCGTAAACAAAAGTGAAGCGGGAGCCTCTATTGGTACCAAATTGCGCGTCGCCTTGTGCGTACCGCCCGCTTTCCACACGAATGGTATAATTCAAATCTCCCACCTGGGATCCAAATCCAATACCTTGAACAATTCTGGCTACATATTGATTGTTGGGGTTAATGCCTCTTCCAAAACAGAGATAATGGTTGTTGGCTGTTATAGCATTGTTGTTGTTATTGTTGTTTCGTCTAAGGTTCATATATTCGAACTTGGTATCCGCCTGGCAAGTGAAGTCGCCTATGGTGACATTATTATTATGTGCCCGTGTGCCATCGGGATAGTAGCTCGAGTAGGTTACAGGGACGGTCAATGCATTACCAATGCTGGTCAAACCCACCACGAAGTTACGCTCATAGCTAACGTTGGCATTCAGTCCGCTCTCGGTGTTGGATTCCACCACGTAGGCCTTGGCCCAGAGGGCTTCGAAGTCCACTTCGTTGTTATACTCGTTTTCCGTATGGAACAGCAATCGGGTCTCAGCAGGAATAATGGAATCCACATCATAAGATTTACCGTAAGCATCCTCGATAGTCACGCCCTTCAAACGTTTCACACGCCAGGCGTAAAAGCCCCGGTAGTCATCACCAGTATTGGATCCTACGGTACCTTGTGCAGTAACCTGTTCACCATACCAACCACATTCAGCGTGGGCAATTTGAGCACCATAAGCATTGTCATATCTTGCCGTAATATTACTAACTCCACCATTACCACCATTATACCAGCCGCCTACTGCGGTTAAAGTAAGCGTAGTACCATCCAAAACAGTAATGGTGGTATTAACATTGCCAGAATTATTTGTTCTTTCCCAATAATGGGATGTGCCATCAGCGCCAACATAGTCAACTCTAATCAAGCCATTACCATATTCCTCACCACCATTATTCCAGGATCTACCATTGACATAAACCGTACTTGTACTAGGCCCTTCATATTTTGGTCTCACCGAGAACGGGTTGGGAATCAGGGAATAAGGATAGTCGTGGCTGGCTCCATCGTAGTTAGGTTCCAAGTTGATATAACCGGAGTTATCAATAGAATAGCCACCGGCTTCAAGGGTTTCGAAATAGACGAATTGGTTGCCTGGGGCACCGGGGCCTACCTGCACACCTGTGGCATCAGCGGTCCAACTGATACTGGCGGGGGTCGGTCCATCGGTTGTGCTCACCGTTCCTGTGCCATTACCAAAATAGGTAATCTTCACATCGGCGGGATGGAGGCTGTGCACAGGTTGGTTTTCATCGCTGTAGTAGCTCCAGCTGTGGGGCTCGCGGTCGTCGAGATAGACCACATCGCCAAACACACCGCTGCCACCACCCGGAATGTCCGAACCGGGAAGATAGGTTCTAATGGCTGGCTCCGAATCATCATAACAATCCGGGTCCCCCTTGCTCACCCAAGCCTTCACGCGGTCGTTGGCGTTCACCTCAATGATGGAGTCATAGTCGTGGTAGACATTCACTTGGCCATCATTCACATTAAAATGAATGGTGCAGCCATCGGTGGACGGTGTAATCGTGGTGTGGGCTTTACTTATATCGTTGTCGTGAGGCACAAATGTTATGGTCGGGGGCAACAGTTTGATTTTGGAGTCTACTCCGCAAGTGTAATCAAATTTAGTTGTATCCGAATAGATGTCGGGGCAGGTGGTTCCTTGTGTAACCGCTTTCACTGTGCAGAAGTCGGGAAGATCCACCGTGCCTATGGTGGTCACTTCCTCAGTAATCGGGTCTTCGGTAGTGTGACTGATGACCTGTGCCGTCGCCGACGTGGCAGGGTCAGTTCCATCAAGGGTATATTTGATGCTCCATGTGTCGTTGAGGTCGGCAGGGCGCACCACACTGATGGTCACCGAGGAAGTGTTTCCATTGCGCACGATGGTGGGTTGATAAGGAGGTATGACGAGCGACTCATCACCGAAAATGTAGGTTTTCGTTTCCGAGAAGCGGGAGGAGTCGGCAGTTTCCATTATTTCTGTCATCACACTGATTTTAACGGGATATTCGCCATTACCAATATTAATAGGTCCGGTGTAAATGGTATTGGGGGTTTCGGGTTCTTCACCACCAAAGGCAATGTCGTACTTCAGGGTAGTGGAATGTTGTCCTTTGCTGGTGCGGAGCAGCACGAATTCGTTGTTCGTACAAGCAGTCTTGGCGATGGTGGGCGGTTGCGGTGTAAATGGTGCCTGAGAAACATGGGCAGTCCAACCGGCATCTCTCCAGCGGTAGTCGGAAACGAAGCGCAAGGTCATGTGGCTGTGCGAAGTCACGGTGAAGATTTTGCCATTGCCATCCGCGCCACCCATGCCGAAGACGGAGATTGGGCTGTCTTCGGGGTCAGCGCTATGCTTATAGGCATGATAATCATTGCAGGTGAATACCCCAATGAGGTTGCTGGTGGAAATGTCGCCGTCGTAGATATACAGGAAATCGTTGTTAATGAGCATGGAATTGAAATCGATTTTCACGCCATTGCTCGGGTTTGAGGGGATGAAAACGAGGGTGTAGTCTTCGTTATGGTCATACCATCCGTCACGGGACTCACTATCGGTGAATACAAATTCACCATCACCCACCTCGATGGTTCCGTTCTGCATGTGAACGTGGGTGTTGAAGACCTTCTTTTCGCCGTAAACTGTATCAATCTCGTCTCCATCGGTGACTATTGCGTAGGTACGTAGGTAATAATTGGTATTTTCCTCAAGTCCAGTCATTTCAACGGAATAGTTGCCTACGCCAGCCCCGCTACTGATATGGGTAACATCGCTATCATTAATGTGGGGCGTTTGGTTGGTGGTGCTAAAGCAAACACCGCGCTCGGTAACGGTGCCTCCGTAGGAACCGCTAACCACTTTACCCACACCCACGGCATAGTTGGTCCTGATATGGATGACATCAACGGTGGTAACGACCTGAACTTGCGTCTGAAATTCTTGCTCTTGTACACTATAGATTGTGTCTGCGCCTGTGTCTGCGACTGCTACAGCGTATGCCCTCACATAATAGGTCCGGTTTGGGGTTAGACCGGTAATGTCGGCAGTGAAATCACCTGTTCCAGAGCCGCTTTTACAGTACAAATTCTCAGCAATGGTCGGATTCGCTGCGGTGTTCCAGCAGAAACCGCGTTCAGTCACGGTACCTTGACCTTGATAGGTAACATTACCATGGCCGATTGCTGTGGTGGCCGTAATTTCGTCCACTCCACTCACGGTGGGGGTGGTCTGCGCCCAAATGTTGCCGGCGGTCGTCATCAGCAACAACAATAGGGCAAGCATTACCTTTGTCATACTCGTTTTCTTGTAAATCATTTTTTCTTTTATTTAATTAATTATTTGATTTTCAGCGACTTATAATAATTGCTACACCCCTTTTGGGGCTATGCACATAGAATTTGCAAAAATAGATAAAACCCATCCTTTGAATTTGTCACTTAATGTCGTCAAATACCACACTTTCGTGGCAAAATACAACAATTTATGAGGCGTCCGCCTCATTTAGCAAATCGGCCAACTGATTTGCGGTTTCGGGGCTTAGATGGTCAAGGTGAAGTGTAAGCGAAGGAGTTGGATGAACCAGACCGAAATGCTGTTCAACGTCGAACAGGAAATTATGGTTCAGCACCAACGAGATTCGTGCCAACAAGGTCGAATCAATGCTTGGGCGTTCAAAGATGCCATAGACAGTGCTACGTTCATGGTAGATTTGCCGTGCAAACTCAGAAATGGTCATCCCTTTCTCGTCTACAACGGCTTTGATTAGTTGCCCAATATGAAGATCTTGCGCTGCCAAATTACATTACTTAAGTATGATGACAAACCATGTTGGTTACTGGAGGCAAAAATACGAAATTTTATGTTCTGCTCGAATAAAACAGAACAATTTTTTCCAAAATAAAAGCTAATACGGGTCACAAATAACACTAGAGGTCAAAAATATGCGGCAAAAGGTTTATTTTTGCGCCATGAAAAAACCGCTTCAATTGTTCTGGTCTTTCTTCAAAATCGGTGCCTTCACCCTCGGCGGCGGCTATGCCATGCTTTCTATGGTGGAGAAAGCTGTCGTCGACCAGAAGAAATGGATTCCCAACGATGAGTTTTGGGACATGATTGCTGTGGTTCAGTCGCTTCCGGGCGTGTTTGCCGTCAATACAGCCTTGTATGTCGGGCATCGCGTGGCGGGCACCCGAGGTGCTTTTGCCGCCATGTTTGGTGCCATCATCCCGTCCATCACCATTATATTATTATTGGCCACCGTTTTCCGCGAGTACCGCGACCAACCCGTGGTGGAGCGCATTTTCAAGGGCATTCGTCCATGCGTGGTCGCGCTCATCCTCGCCCCTTCCCTGCGCATGATCAAGTCGGCCAAGGTGACTTGGAAGACCGCCATCATCCCCATCGCCACGGTGTTTTTGATTTGGTGGTGCAAGATTTCGCCCGCCTACGTCATCCTTACCGCCATCGCGGGCAGCCTGATTTACGCTCTCGTCATAGGACGGAAGACAAAAGACGGAGGACAAAAGACGGAAGACGGAGGACAAAAGACGAAGGACGGAAGACGTCCCAAGTCCCAAGTCCCAAGTCCTCAGTCCCAAGTCCTCAGTCCCCAGTCCCCAGTCCCAAGTCCTCAGTCCCAAGTCCTCAGTCCTCAGTCCTCAGTCCCAAGTCCCCAGTCCCCAGTCCTCAGTCCCCAGTCAAGAAAAAAAGGAGTCTAAGCCATGATTTACTTGCAGTTGCTTTGGGTTTTCGTGAAAATCGGCGTGTTGGGCTTCGGCGGCGGCTATGCCATGCTCTCACTCATCCAGCATGAAGTTGTGGACCATTATGGCTGGATGACCACGACAGATTTCACCGACATGGTGGCCATTTCGCAAATGACCCCCGGCCCGATTTCCATCAATTTGGCGACCTACGTGGGCTACACCACGGCGGGCTTCGGCGGCTCGCTATTAGCCTCGTTTGCGCTTTGCCTGCCTTCCGTCATTATGGTGTATCTCATCCTGAGGCTCTTTATGAGCAAAAGAAACAACGCCCTGATGGACAACACCTTGAAAGGCCTGAAACCTGCCATTGCCGGACTTATCTTCGCCGCAGGCCTTTCCATGATGAACACACAGAATTTTGTGGATTTCGGTCGCGGACAATACAACCTCAGCGTGATTATCTGTGTTTTGGCATTCGTGGCATCGTATTTCTTCAAGGCCAACCCGATATTGCTGATTGTGCTTTCGGGGGTGGTGGGATTCTTCGCGTATTAGCTTAGGTCACTGAACCTGTGGAAAGATTGATTGAACAATTATAATTCAAAATTTAAGTAACTGTTCAAAATTAAACTGCATTATCTTTTGACTTCGGGACTTCGGGACACGAGACTTCGGGTATTTGTTCGACTCGCAGTCCCGCAGTCTCGCAGTCTATTATGTCAACTAAATTTACTTATTCGGAAGTACTGGATAATGCGTTTCTACTGTGCAGCACCAGCCCCGTGTCGAAGACACGACATCCTATTAACCCCACACGCCATAGTGTGAGGCCCAACACACTATCCATAGTGTGGGGCTCGGCACAAGAGCAGCCACAGCAACCTGAGTGCTGAAGGCACGACACCTCATATACATCTGTAGCGTGCCTCCAGCACGCCCTACCTAGTCTATAGTCTGGTAAACCCCACACAGCAGAGCTGTATGGGGTAAATAGGATACCGTGCCTTCGGCACGATGCCGCCAACCGCCTTGCCTCTGCCAACACATGAAATCAATTCTCGACATCACAAACAAGGCGAACAGAACGACCTAGGTAGCGCCTGTAGTTGATTAAATAAATTTGGCCGCCATCTTCGTTAATGGTGAACTTGCCGTTGATGGCTCCCGTGGGGGCGGTGTTCTGAGCCGAACGAACTGGACGCACAGTGAAGCCACAGCTGCGGACGTAGCTGCCGTCCATGTGACAGATGCCTGAATCGAAGCCGAAGTACCACGGATTAGTAGGGTTGTCCGTGCGGATCGAACTTGACCAATAGAGACCGTTGGAACCAGCATAGAATAGCTCCGAACCCCAGAAGTAACCAGAGGTGGGAAGGAAGAGGCTGTTGCCGTTTGAGGCGGTGAAAAGTCGTCCGTTCACACCGCTCTGCGTTGTCCAAGTGCAAGTCGTGTTGTCGAGAAGTTCCTGCCATTCCTCCTGGGTGGGCATGCGCCAGTCGCTACCCCAGTTGGCGGTGGCTGCGTCATCCTCTGGCAAGAGGTTGGTCAGGTTGTCGGTGAAGCCATTGTAACCGTAGTTAGAGTTGCTACAATACTTGGTCAGTGTGTTGTAACTGCCGTCGCAGTACTGGTAGCTGCTCCAGTTGTAGATGACCTTGGGTTGTGTCTCGCCCCAAGCAAAGTATTCGCCGTAGCCATCGGGCGTGTCGGCGCCCACATTGCAAGTGGCCCACAGCAGGCCGCTCGGCAGGCCGAGGTCAACATAGTCGTGGTAATCGCCTTGATGCAAATTGAAAGTCACCAAAACGGACGTAGGCCTATTCGAATAGTACAAATAGCCGTAGCCAGGACAGAACTGATCGAAATCACCCAACCATTCGCCTTCAATGTAATTGACAATGCCGAACTGGGATTCGATTACATCGCCCTCCAATGGCGTGAATGAGCCAAACGCTGTTGAAATATCAACGGGTTCTGTACTTGGGTAAGAAATCCATGTCCACCCTGGTAATAGTGAAATCGTAACTTCTTGAGCCTTAAGACTCGTGCTGACTGCAATCATTGCAAGCAAGCACACTAATAATGATTTTTTCATCGTAATAAGTATTTAGCAAAGTTTATGTTCGTTTTAATTCTATTCATTATTCAACGGGGCAAACCACACGCACCGACCGTCCATAGCTGCGATTGCTGGCATTAGCAGTGCTGGCGGATGCAGGCTTGAAGCTCAAAAGGCAAGCGTAGCTACTATTGAAATACGAAGCCGACCAATAGTAACCGCAAGTGCCAAAGTGGCCAACAGTAGTTCCGAACCGATAACCCGCAGCAGGAAGGAATACTGCTCCAGCGTTTTCAAGGGTAGTCCAATCTGTGGCAGAGATGATGTTGCTACTAAAATCGACATCGCCGTTGTCCGCATTGCTCAAGTTGTAGGTGTCTGTAGTCCAATCATCGGGCAAGAGGATGACGCCGTTCACGTCATTCACCTGTGCCTTTGCGTAGCGAATACCTGAAACGGTGCTTCTTGTATTAAAGACATAGTTCCATTCTTCCCTAAGTAAAGTTCGCCATGTGTTTGTGGTATTTCCGCCATTGCTTATCGGGTTGTAAACGCCCCAGTCCGCATTGGCATACGCACCAATCAAGTCACCTGCACCAGGTCGGCCATAGTGACTGCCGCTGGAATTGTTGGAATCCCAGGGATGATAATAAGTGTTTCCACAATCCCAGCCACTTGTGCCCCAGCCGAATAAATCAATCCAACCACTATAAGTGGATGATATATTGCGATTGTCGTTGCCGAGAAAATCCCATTGGTTTTCGGCAAAGCGCCATGTGTCGGTGGAAGCTTGGTATTGTAGGTTCCCTTGCGAGAAATACACTTGTTGAGTGGCACTCACAGAAAACAGGCCATTGATAGCACCCACGGGGACGTCGCCTTGTGGATCGGGTTGCTGCACATTGAAAGTCACCAAAACAGTCATAGGCCTATTCGAATAGTACAAATAGCCGTAGCCAGGGTAGAACTGATTGAAATCACCCAACCATTCGCCTTCAATGTAATTGACAATGCCAAACTGGGATTCGATTACATCGCCCTCCATTGGCGTGAATGAGCCAAACGCAGTTACAATATCAACAGGTTCTGTCCCTGGATAGGAAATCCATGTCCATCCTGGTAATAGTGAAATCGTAACTTCTTGAGCCTTAACGCTCAGGCTCGCCGCCATCATTGCGAGCAGGCATATTGTAACCATTCTTAATCTGTTCATAAATCTATTATTTTGAAATTCCTATGTTTTACAATATTTCATTAATTCACCCCAATAGCCTATTAGCCAACATCATCCCATCCAAAGTCACCATAGCCGTCAAAGCCTCAACCAACACAACGGCGCGAGGCAAGGCGCACACATCGTGCCGTCCTTCGATAGCAATTTCACACGATTCCCCCGCCTTGTTTATAGTTTGTTGAGGTTTAGCAATGCTCGGTATCGGCTTGAAAGCCACACGGAAAATGATGTCGTTTCCATTGGTGATGCCACCTTGGATGCCGCCAGAATGGTTGGTCAAAGTGGTAGTTTTTCCGTCCTTATTAATAAAAAGGTCGTTGGCTTCGGAGCCTTTCATCTTTGCCATTTCAAAACCTTCACCGACTTCAAACCCTTTCACGGCAGGCAGACTGAACATGGCATGAGCCAACTCCGCTGAGAACTTGCCGAACATAGGTTCGCCCAAGCCCACTGGTGCGCCCGTAATGCGGCACTCCACGATACCACCCACCGTATCACCTTCTTTCTGAGCCTGTTGTGCATCGCCCATGTAGTCGACTTCGGCAAAGACCTCGATGTCTTTTACCTTCAAAATCTGCTTGGCAATGGCACCCGCCACGACGATAGGCAAGGTGGTACGAGCCGATGCCCTGCCTCCACCGCGCCAATCACGGAGACCATATTTCTGCTCGTAAGTGAAATCGGCGTGAGAAGGACGGTAGACGTCTTTCAAAGCCTCGTAATCACTTGTCTTGCAGTCCTCATTGCGCACCATGAAGGCTATCGGAGTACCCAGAGTGACTCCATCAAGTAAGCCCGAAAGCCATTCAATATGGTCAGATTCCTTGCGTTGCGACGCGGTTTCTGTTTGCGCGGTTTTTCGCCTAAGCAATTCTTTCTCAATGAAATCGAAATCAATTCTCAGTTGCGAAGGGCAACCGTCGATGACACCGCCGATGGCCGTGCCGTGCGACTCGCCGAAAGTGGTCAGCCGAAAGATTTGTCCTAACGTATTCATGGCGACAAAAGTACGATTTTTTGTAGAGTATTGTCGAAAATATCTAATTTTGCAACCATGAAGAACGAAAAAGTAATCCTTATCACCGGCGCCAGTAGTGGCATCGGTTTGGATGCGGCGCAAACCCTTGCCCGTCAAGGCCATCGCGTTTGGGCTGCTGCCCGTCGCGTGGAACTGATGGAGCCTCTGAAAAACAATGGTGTGCATATTTTAAAAATGGACGTCACCGATGAGACTTCAATGCAGCAAGGCGTTGAGACAGTCATTCAAGCTGAAGACCGTATTGATGTTTTGGTCAACAATGCGGGTTATGGCTATTTTGGTGCCATAGAGAACGTGCCCATGAGCGATGCCCGCAGACAGTTGGAAGTCAACGTCTTCGGTTTGGCGAGACTCACTCAGTTGGTGTTGCCTTATATGCGCAAACAGGGTAGTGGACGCATCATCAACACCTCATCCATAGCAGGCAAGATGGCGTTTTACATGGGTGGATGGTACAACGTGACGAAATACTCAGTGGAGGCTTTCAGCGATGCCCTACGCATGGAGGTGAAACCCTACGGCATTGACGTGGTGATGATTGAGCCTGGTGCCATCAAGACCAATTGGGGTGTCATCGCGGCACAGCATCTGAAAGAATCGTCGGCAGGCACCGCCTACGAGGAAGCGGGCACACGCTGGGCAGACAATATGGAATGGTTTTATCAGACCAACATGCTTTCGTCACCAGCGGTCATCACCAAAGCCATTAGCCAAGCTGTCAACTGTCGCCGCCCAAAAGCGCGTTATTGTCGAGGTCGGTTCTCGTTTATCGGACGCATCGCACATTTTGTCATGCCCACTCGCTGGTGGGATGCCATAATGCGACAAGGCGGAAAGATTAAGGTTAAAAAGTAGAGAATCAGTTGAATAACGGCCTGATACGGGTTTTCCTTTCAATGATTGCATTGTAGCGGTCAAGCACTTCACCCACAACATCTTCCCAACTGCGGACAATACTGACAGCGGCCTCATCGCCAACACGTTTCACCCCTTCCCTATCTTTCGCCAACTTTCTGAGGCAAGCCTCAAAACTATCGAGGCTGTTGGAGATGAGAAAACCGTTTTGGCCGTCCTTGAGGATGGTGGCGGCGGTGGAACCTTCCACCATAATCGAAGGAGTATGAAGCGCGGCGGCCTCACGCACCACAAGCGGAGCGTTGTCGTAGAGCGAAGGGAACAGGAAAAGGTCGGCGGCAGCGTAATAGCGGACAATCTGATCCCTTTCTGTGAGTACGCCTGTGAAGGTCACCTTGGAATTCAGGCCTTTTTGGTTCACAAGTTCCTTCATCTCGGCAGCGGCATAGCCAGTGCCCACAAAAAACATCTTGAAAGGCAAGTCCTTGATTCTTTCGAGGCCGTCTATCACCAACCTGACGTTCTTCTGCCAGATATGTTGGCCAACGAACAACAGCACAAACTCGTCGGGCGCAATCCCTAAAGCTTTGCGGGAATCGGCGAAGAAAGAGTCGGGATAATTGGACACCAAATCAGAGCCATTGTCGACCACTTCCACATGTCCCTTGTAACCGTATTCTCGAATGACTTCTTCCACCGAGGCCTGCGGAATCCACACCTCATCGGCTCTGTCGAAAAACTCCATCACAATCTTGATGGCTTGGTCGACCAGCATCTCAGACGGGACCACCTTCAAGAAATCGTCCTTGAATTTCGAGTGGAACGTGGCCACGAGTGGGATGTTTTGCGACTTGGCCACCTGTGCCGCCATCAGTCCAGCCGAGAAGGGAGAATGCGCATGGACAATCTTAAAACGCCGGCGCGAAAGCTTGGCCCTCAAACGCGGGTCAATCTGGGCAATGCCCGTCACGTAAGGATGTCTAAACGGCACAGGCACAGAGATATAGTCCAGCACCTCGTAAGGATACTGTTTATAGTTCGCCCCGGGTTTGTTAGGCGTAATAACCGACACGCCGCCCACTTTCTTTTGCAGCCAATAGGCGTAATTTTGCACACAAACGGCAACCCCATCCATCACCGGAGGGAAACTCTCATTGAAAAGTCCTACATTTGCTTCCATAATTGTTGGTTTTTGTATCTATTTCGGATAACACTTTTGGTTGGGTTTTATTGTGTTGGGAGGCTGTTTTTCCAACGAATTTTTCCCCGACATTTGTTGAGGAAAAGCCACAAACCGCCTCCTTCGCTTTCTAACCAACCATCAACTGCCCTTCTGCAACAATGGCGGCAGTGCCACCGACATAAATGTTGCCATCGGCGTGAATGTTGGTGGCCACCACCGAGGGGCGACCCATGGCCTCGCCTTGCAGGAAGGTGCATTCCGCTTCCGGGCCAAAGCAACCCTGCTGTTGCAGATAATAGGTCAAGGCGGCGTTGGCAGTGCCTGTGGCTGATTCCTCTGGCACACCATACAAAGGCGCAAAATCACGCACATGAGCCGTGAAACCGTCGTTGCCGAAAGCGAAAACGTGAAAACTGACAGCATCGTAACGTTTCGTCAATGCCGCGATGGCCTCCATGTCAGGCTTCAAGGCTTGCAACGTGGCCACATCGGGCAGAGGCAACATGAAATCAGGCAGGCCGGAATAGACAATCTGCACGGGCATCGTTGGGCGATAACCACTCACGCCGAGAGCTTTATATATCGCTTCAGTTTCCTCAACGGTAGCGACAATGCGCGGCTTGGCCATCTGCATCATCACCCTCTCCCCTGCTTCTATTTGCAAATCGCCAGCCAGCGTATGGCACTGACAATGCCCCGACGCCAACCCCATGCGGTGCAAAAGGGCAAAAGAGGCGATGGTAGCGTGGCCACATAGCTCCACCTCGGCGGCAGGCGTGAAATAACGGATGGTGAACTCTTTTTCGGAATGTCGACGGATGAAAGCCGTCTCCGAATAGCGCAACTCAGCGGCAATTTGGAGCATCAGACGTTCTTCGGGAAAGATGTCTCCGTCGAGCAAAACCACCCCCGCAGGATTGCCGCCAAAAAGCTGGTCAGTGAAAGCATCAACAATGAAGTATCTCATGGTGTTTCGATTTGTTTCAGCCGCAAAATTATTCATTTTCTTGAAATGTTTGAAAAAAAGAATCCGGTGATGGAATAGTTTTCTTTGGATTTTTAGGCCGTTTTTCGCAAACGAATGTAAAAAGAATTACATTTGCACTCTTATCTGACACATGTAGAAATCTTACACTTATGAAAAAATTAGCTATTACTATCTTTCTAATGTCTTTCCTCGGCCTTGAGTCGGCATGGGCCTGCACCAACCTAATCGTTGGCAAAAAAGCCTCCGTCGATGGTAGCGTGATGTGTACCTATAACTGCGATGGATTCGGTTTTTCTGGCTCTTTGTTCTACAGTCCGGCGGGACAACACGCCGACGGCGAACTCATCGCCATTCACGGCTGGGGGCCGTCGCATGAAGGCCAATTCGTGAAGCAAGTCCCTTATACCTATAATGTAGTGGGCTTGATGAACGAAAAACAAGTGACCATCGTGGAAACCACCTTCGACGGACGCTTGGAACTCGTCAACCAAGAAGGCCTGTTGGATTATTTCTCGTTGATGCGCTTGGCCTTGCAACGCTCAGCCACCGCCCGCGAAGCCATCAAATGCATGGCTGAATTGATTGAGGAATACGGCTACAACAGCAGCGGCGAAACCATCACCATTTGTGACCCCAACGAGGCCTGGATCATGGAAATCATCGGTAAGGGACCAGGCCGCAAAGGTGCCGTTTGGGTGGCCTTGCGCATCCCCGACGACTGCATCTGCGCCCACGCCAACCTGAGCCGCATCCGTCAGTTCCCGTTGGAAAAGAAGTCGAAAAACAGCATCAGCAGCAAGAACCTCAAGAGAATCAACAATCCGGAAGTGGAATGTGTTTATGCTGAGGATGTCATCAGTTTCGCCAAGGAATGGGGTTATTTCAACGGCAAGGACGAGAACTTCTCCTTCCGCGACGCCTACTGCCCCATCGACTTCGAGAACGTGCGCTATGCCGATGCCCGCGTGTGGAGCTTTTTCCGCCACCACTACAGCCACGAGGAGATGGACAAATACCTACCTTATATTAATGGCGAGTTCGATGTTTGCGACCATCTCCCCTTGTGGATCAAGCCTGACAAGCCGCTCTCGTTGCGCGACTTGCAGGCCGATATGCGAGACCATTTTGAAGGCACACCATTGGACATGACCGCCGACATGACCGCCGGCCCATGGGGAATGCCCATCCGTCCGCTGCCGATGCACTTCATGGACAGCGACAGCATCAACTATTTCCGTGAACGTCCCATCGCCACGCAACAAAGCGGTTTCACCATGACCTGCCAAATGCGCTCATGGCTGCCCAATGATGTGGGCGGTGTTACATGGTTCAATTGCGACGATGCCAACATGGTGGCCTACGTGCCGCTCTATTGCTGCATCACGCAGGTGCCTGACCCGTTCCGTCCCGAAAACAACCCGCGCAACGAGTTCAGCGACAAGTCGGCCTTTTGGATGAACAACTGGGTGGCCAACATGGTCTATCCGCGTTATTCCATGATGATTGACGACTTGCGCGAAGCCCAAAACGAGTTGGAAGACTACTTCTTCGCCGACCAAGACACTGTGCTCTTGGCCATCAAGGATATGCAGGTAGGAGAACGTCGTGAATACCTCAATCGCAAGAGCATCGCCTACGCCGACAAGATGATGCAACGTTGGGACAAATTGGCCAAGTTCCTCATTGTGCGCTACAATGACCAGATAAAACGCCGTGTGGGTGACGACGGACAGTTCACCCGTTGGGGCTATGAGACACCAGGTTACGACCCGCGTTTCATCGATGCCATCGGCACGGGAACCGGCGAGCGATATAAGTTGAAGAAAGTCATCGAAAGACGCGAAAGATAACTGCCGATTGTCACTCTTGAGCGGCAAACGCTTTCAAAGTCGCCTCATCCAACCGCTGCACCGTCCATTCCGACATGGGCACAGCGCCAATGCTGTGGTAAACCGACAGTGCGGGCTTGTTCCAGTCGAGGCAAATCCACTCCATGCGTCCGCAGTTGCGCTCCACCGCAATTCGTGCAAGATATTTCAGCAAGGCCTTGCCGTAGCCCAAGCCGCGTTTTTCAGGGATGATGAACAAGTCTTCAAGGTATAAGCCCTTGCGACCCACAAAAGTAGAGAAATTGTGGAAAAACAAAGCGAAACCGACGATGGCACCGTCTTCTTCGGCAAAAACCACTTCGGCGGATTTCTCCACAAAAAGAGAATGATACAAGGTGGCTTCGTCTGCAACCACTTCGTTGGCGCATTTCTCATAAACGGCAAGCCTGTTGATTAATTCAAGGACGCGCCCCGCCTCTTCGGGTTTGGCCGGACGGATAATGAGTTTTTCGTTTTGCATGGTTGTTTCTTTGTACTGTTTCGTTTTGCATTGACTTACAGCGAATCGCCAGCCTCGTCGCCTCCTTCTTTGGCATCCTTTTCCAGCTCCAACTTACCGAAGCGGAACGTCACACCAGCTGAAATATAGCGGCTGTTGAGCATCTTGTTCGTACTGTTAGAGAGATAGTACGGGTTAGTGTTGCTTGAGCCTGAACCAATCGTCGCGCCCCAGTTGAAGATGTCCTGCACATTGACAAATACCGACACCTTACGCTTGAAGAAATCGCTGCGCACACCCATGTTGAGCGAATAACGTGCTTTGCGCTCGCTCATCAGGCTTAAGGTTGGCGAGTTGTAGAAGGCAGATGCCGTCAGCTGCAACTGATTGAAAATCTTTGCCCAAGCATTGACGCGCACACTCCACGACCACTTGTCGCGCTCATCAATCTGATGCTTGACATTGCCAAATTCATCCACACGGTCGTATTCCATGTGATAGCCATAGTCGTAAAGATTGGCGTAGAGTCTCACATTGAAGAACCCCGTCGGGCGGTAAGTCATGTTGAGCGAGGTGCCGTAACGCCACGAGCTACCCATGTTGTAAGGCATCGAGTAGCTGACCACACGGTCAAGAAACTCGTCATATTCCGAGTCGGTCAAGGAGCTGATTTCGTTGGTACTCCAGCGTCCGTATGCCTCAAGGCCGATGTTGCCAAACCGCTCAAAATACTTCTGCCAACCCGCTTCCACGTTATGGGTCAAGCTGTTTTTCAGTCCAGTGGGGTTGCCCACCGAGTAGCTGTTTTCGCCATATCTGCGGAAGGTGGTGACTTGGTCTTCGTCAGGATGCGACATACGCATGGAGTAATTGATCTTTAGGTTGTGCATGTCTTCCGTGCGGTAGGTCAAGTGGATAGACGGGCGAAACATCATGAAATACAATGTGTTTGCATCATAGAAAGGTGTGTTGGTGTAGGCGTAATCAATGCGGTCACCGCCCAAGCCAAGACCCGTGCTCAAGGTGAACCCACCCCAACGGTGCGTCCAGTTGACATCGGCATTGGCACTCGACTCAATACCTTTGAACTTGTAAGTACGCAGCAAGTCAACATCTAACGTATCGGTAATGAAACCATTTTTAGTGATTTCATCATCAGAAAGGTATCGGTTGTAGGTGTTGTCTGACCACTGATGGTCGGCGCGGAGTCCGTAACTCAACTCACCATCTTGGCTATAGGGTCGGTTGTAGCGAATATCGAGACTGCCGCCGAAACTTTGGTTGCGCGACAACAGATAGCGGTGCTCGTCAAGGTCGGTGTAGACATCATAGAATCGGTTGTACCACTGCTCGTTAGCATTGTGGCTGAAACGGGTATTGAGTCCTATGCGGAGATTATGTCCCTCGTTGTCGAACTTCTTCGTGTAGTCAACTCCCACATGGCTAAAGATGGATTGGTCGTCGGAATCGCTGTTGGTTGTATCAATATACAGCATCTCATAATTGGGAACCGTGTCGAGATAATAATAGGTCTGGTGTTTCGAGCGCAACGAATTGCTGAAGCCACGGTTGTAGAACCCGCCAGCGTCAAACGAAATCTCGCTCATGGAGTCAATCTCATAGTTGATTCCCAAAAACATGTTACCTGAATAGCGACGGTTGCCGCTGTTTTGCGACGAGGTGTCGGCCCATGTGACTTGATAATCATTTGAAATGGAGTCGAAACGACGTTGCAAAGCCCATTCGTCGGTGGTATTTTTGCGGTCGCTGTAACGACCCGAAGCAAACAGGTTGATGCTCAGTCTCTCCTTCTTCCACATGTAGCTCACCCAAGGCGAAACGAAAGGCTGGTTGGAGCCATTCACGCCAAAGCTGACAAACTGGTTGCTCTTGATGTGCGCCGAAGTCACGATGTTGATGACTGCCTCGGCATCGGTAGCGTATTTGGCCGAAGGATTGGTGATGGTCTCGATACGTGCGATGGCGTTGGCCGGCAAGGTCTGGAGATAAGTCTTCAGGTTCTCCTCCGTAAGTTTCGAGGGCTTGTCGTTAATCCAAATTTCCACACTCGACACGCCGCGCAAGGTGATGTTACCCTCCACGTCGACCTCCACGCCTGGCGCATTCTGTAAGGCATCCTCGGTGGTACCCGTCTGGATGGATGGGTCTTCGCTGACGTTGTAAATCAGCTTCTCGCCCTCCATGGCGTAGAGTGGTTTCTCGGCAGTAATCGTCACCTCGTTCAAGGCTGTGGAACTTTCAGTCATAAGGATGACACCCAAATCGGTGTTGTTGCTCACGCGGAACGGCACGGTCTTGTTGCCATAGCCGATGGCCGAAACGCGCAGCACCATTGGACCTTGTGGAATGTTGTTGAGTTCGAAACGGCCATCAATGTTGGTAGCTGTACCTTTAACGAACTCATTGTCAACCGAATCGAGTACAGCCACATTGACGTATGGCAGCCCCTCACCTGTGATGGAGTCGCGCAAATAACCCACCACAATGAAGGTGTCGCCCTCACGCACTTTCTTCTTTTGTTTTACCGCAGGCATATTGGAGT
Source organism: uncultured Bacteroidia bacterium (assembly GCA_902782455.1). GTDB lineage: Bacteria > Bacteroidota > Bacteroidia > Bacteroidales > F082 > Limimorpha. Next base: position 35,861 of record CACZNA010000002.1, read on the forward strand.
CATTTTGACCCCACTGACGGTCACCACCGTATGGAGGACGACCACCCGGATTCTGCCCACCAGGGGGACGATTGCCGCCAGGAGGCTGAGCCTCACCATTCAACACTGCAAAAACAATTAGCATCAACAGGCCCAAAGCCTTCAAAAAATGTGATTTCTTCATCTTATGTATGTGTTCTAAATTAAACTGTAATATCTTTTGACTTCGGGACTTCAGGTATTTGTTTGACTCGCAGTCCCGCAGTCTCGGAGTCTCGAAGTCCATTATGTAAACTATATTTGCACATCTACTTATTATTGTCGCCGAAAAATATAACGTGATTATGAGGAAAACGGATTGGAAAACAAATTATTGTGGAAAAAACGTATTTTTTAATATTTGTAATTCACCATCACCTCAAAGCTCCTTCCTGGCATGGCGCGCCAAATGACGTTTTGGTAGTCCTTATCAGTCAGGTTGTTGCATCGAAGCTCAACACGGAATTGATTCATTTGTTTGCCCAAAGCAACGTGATGCAGTGTATAGGGCAGCAGCGGAAGCCATTCTTCATCGCCGTACGACGTGCTGCGCCGACCCGTCATCTCCACCGTATAACTCAAATTCCATGTCTTCCATTGGGCGTTGAAAAACAGGTTGCCGTGATGTCGCGGGATGTAAATGAGTTGCTTGCCGCTGATGCCAAGTGAATCAGCCCTTGGACTTTCATCGGTGGTGACGGTGAAAACGTAATTACCCGAAAGGCTTAGTTTCCAATCGCCTTCGACAAACGACGCATCAATATGATTCTCAATGCCTCGCGCAAACACCATAGCCACATTCTCCGGCACCCAATAACGGTAGAAACTCGGCTTCCACTGAATCCAGTTCTTTACCCGCGAGAGGTAGCCACCCGTGCGAAAATCGAGTTTGAAAGGGCCAAATTCCTTATTGAATTTGATGGCCAAGTCGACAGTGCGTCCGTTTTCGGGCAACAGGTCGGGATTGCCACCCGGATACCAATAAAGGTCGTTCAATGAGGGGTTGCGGTAGTTGTGGCTATAGCCCAAAGTGAGGGAAAGTGCCTTGAAGAAAGGCAGCTGATACGAAAAAGTCGCCGTCGGGAACAATCCCATCGGCTTGCCATCGGTCCAGTCGTAACGCGCCGTGAGGTTGAGGTTGGCGTATTTGAAAGGCTCGCCATTGACTGCCGCGTATGCCGAGACCACGTTGCGTTTTTTCAAGCCTTCATAGTTGTTCGACCAAACGCGCTCGTTGTCCCATTGCAGCTTGGCCTTCAGGTTCCAACTTTTGTAGAGATGTTGTTCGAGGTTGGCGATTTGGTGCAGCACCAAGGCCTTGTTGATGGAATTGATGTCTCTGACAACGTCATTTGTGAAAGGGTTGCGCACTTCAAGGAAATAACGTTGGTTTTCCACGAAGGCCGCCGATTTCAACTGTAGACTTCCTGAATCCCAAAAGGTCTTGAACGACAAGAAATTGCGCGAAAAACTATCCTTGGTCCATTCTTCAAAGTTCTTGTTGCTGACGTTGGTCATTATGGGGGGCAAGTTGCGGTCGTTCCACTGGTTCCACGAAGAAAAACTGATGATGCTGTTTTTCAGCATGAGACTCACTTCGGGCATGATGCCGTAATCGACGAAATCGGCATTGCGTTGTTTCATCCTCCTGTTGGTATCGGGCACCGCATTGTTGTAATACATGAAATCGTTTTCCGATGAGTTCCGATAGGTCTTCACGCGAAACGAAACTTTCTTCCCATAGTAACCCATGGTATAATAACTACCGAAAGTTTTGAAGCTGCCGAAAGTGCGTTTGATATCCAAATGAAACCCGTCGCCGAAGTGGATGTTGTTGTCGATGTTGACCGAGCCGCCCAGTCCGCCGCTGTTGGACGAGGTGCCGCTGCCCCAGTTGAGGCTGACATCGTCAACAAGAAAAACGGGTATGGTGCTGAAGTCGACTTGACCGAGGGTGGGTGCGTTCAGTTGGAAACCGTTCCACAACACAAGGGTATGGCTGGCCGTAGTACCACGAAACGAAGCCGTCGACACTCCGCCCGGACCATAAGTCTTGATGAACACAGGGCTGTGTTGGATGAGCAAGTCGGAGAGCGTAGCAGTGCTTTTCGACTTCAGGATGATGGTATCCAACTTCCTCGTAACCAAAGGTTTGACCGCCTCCACCCTATCACGCTCAGCCTTTACCTCCACGGTCTTCAGCGTAATAGTGTCTTGGGCTTGAAGGGTAAGAATGGCCAGACACAACAGGGAAAAGATACTATAACGACGAATCAATTGCATGGCTTTGGAAATCGGCTGCAAAGATACGAATTTAGATTTGTCATCCATTGCCAACACTTTTTCATTTTTTCTATTTATTTTTGCAGCTTGTACTAATATCATTCGCCATGAAAAAAGCATTCCTTACCTTATTATTAATATCCGCCAGCATTTTTGCAACGGCACAAAGCATCACGCACACCTATCATTTCAACCAGCTAATGGTTCAGCAAATAGGTGAATATCAAACACTTTCTTTTGAGAATTGTGTTTCAAACGGCACTGTCGGAGAGCCAACTTTGCCTTGGCAAAGCGTCAGCCTGATGCTACCGCAAAACACTGAGGCCACCGCTATCCATGTGACTCTGAGCGGCTTTAGGGAGTTGGAAGGCCAATACAACCTCATGCCCGTACAGCAGACACGTCCCATCTCAGACGACAGCCCCGCTGTTTTCGAGAAAAACGAGACTTTGTATCGCTCCAACGAGACTTATCCCAACAAGGAGTTTAATAGTGTCAACACGCAGATTCTCAATGGCGTATCCTTTGCCTTTGGCGGTTTTACACCAGTCAAATACAAACCAGCTTCAGGTCAGGTCAGTTATGCACAAACCGTTACCGTTACTGTGGAATACCAAACCTCTCGCACCGACAACAATAGAAAACTTTGGTTGCGTCCCGAGACGAAAAATTCCATCTATCGCCTCGCGCAAAACGCTGAAATGATGGACAGTTACGCCCGCCGCGATGGTGCCTTGCCGCAATACGAAATCCTCATCATCGCGACGCAAACCTATGCCAACAATTTCGAGAACTACATTGCCCTTTGTGCGAGTCAAGGGTTGCGCGTCCGCGTGGCCACCACACAAGACATTTACGCCACCATGCAAGGGCGCGACAACCCAGAGAAAATCCGCAACTACATCATCCAAGAATACGAAAACAATGGCATTTCGATGGTGAACCTTGCCGGCGATGTCAACATGATTCCACACCGCAACCTTTGGTGCTACGCCCAGCCAGGCTATGAAGACCAAGTGCCTTCCGACTCCTATTATGCCTGTCTTGATGGTTCTTTGAACAATGACGGCGACAACCGATGGGGCGAAATCGGCGAGGACGACCTGCTGCCCGAATTGTCCGTTTCCCGTCTTCCTTTCAACAATGCCGCCGAACTCGAAACCATCCTTTCAAAGAGCTTCAGCTACCAGACTTCACCCGTTTTGGGCGAGTTCCGCAAACCCATCATGGCAGGTGAACATCTCGGCGACGGCGTGTATGCCAGTGCCGACCTTGAGCGTCTTATCGGTGAGGTCAATTTCAACGGTTACACAACCCACGGCTATCCCGAAAACTATGACTTCGTGCGCGTTTACGAGACACCTACGCATTGGTGGAACCCCGACGAATTAGCCGCTGCCATCAACGACGGCTGCCAATATGTGAACCATTTCGGCCATGCCAACACGAGTACGGTGGCCGGCTGGTACATTTGGGACATCACACCCCAATTGTTTGCAGGCTCCAATGGCATCGACCATAACTTCTTCATCTTCAAGAGCCAAGGCTGTATTTGCGGTGACTTTGCCGACGACTGCATTTTGGAGCGCATGGTCGTGAACGAGACTGGTGCTGTGGCCGCCATCGGCAACTCACGCTATGGCTGGTACAACCAATCGGGCGACGGCCCCTCGGCACATTACCACCGCGAGCTCATCGATGCCTACTGCCATGATCGCATCGCGAGGTTGGGAGACGCCTTGAAAGAGAGCAAGATACAAACTGCGCCTTTCATCACGATGGATGGCGAGATTGGTGTGTTGCGCTGGAGCTTCTATGCCCTCAATGCCTTGGGTGATGTGGCCCTAAGTGCTTGGTTCGACGAGCCTTTCACGCCCGAAATCGAGTGCGCCACCACCCTGCCCGTAGGCACGAACAGAATCCCTGTCACCATCACCAATGGAAGGAGCAACGGCGCATACAATTTCGAATGCCGCTTGTTCAAAGGCGAAGAACTGATTGCCTTGGCCAATACGGATGAGAACGGCGAAGCCGAACTGCGTTTCGATGCCGTCAACAACAACGAGGTGCTTGACCTTTACATCACTGGCATGAACGGCTGGCCGCAGTACCTCGAACTTGTCTTCGACGACACCAACTGTGCCCATGTGCTCTTTGACAGTTACAGCCTCAACGACCCCGACGGTCAGGTGGATTTCAACGAAAGCCAAACGCTCAACATGACTTTCCGCAACGTGGGCAACCTCGCCGCCAACAACGTGACCGCTACCTTGAGTTGTGACGCGTCTTACGTTACCGTCACGCAAGGCACGGCCACGGTTGGAAACGTTAGCTCATACAACTCCGTGAGCCTTGACAACGCCTTTGCCTTCACCGTCAGCGACGACGTTCCCGACCAAACTGTGGTCACCTTCACCTTGACCTGCACCGATGGCAGCAAGACATGGGAGAGTCAATTCGACATAACCCTCAACGCTCCTGACTTCGGCCCCATTACCACCGTTTTGGAAGAAGTGGCGGGCAACGGCAACGGCCATGCCGACACTGGCGAGACTATCACGTTACACTTCACGGGCAAAAACACAGGCCACAGCCTTGCGCCCATCACTGGTTTTGGCGTGTTTTGCTCTGCCCCCGAAATCGTTTTCGAGCAGAATTTCTTTGGTGTAGGCGATTTGGCCGTCGACGACACATTCACCATCGACTTCACTTTCAGCATCGTGGGCACCAGTCGTGATGCAACGGCCTACGAACTCATTTTGGCCACCTACTCAGGGAATTACATCGTCTATGACTCATATTTCGTCAATGTGGACAGCGAAATGGAAGACTTCGAGACGGGCGATTTCAGCAAGTACGACTGGCAGTTTGAGGGCGAAGGCGGCTGGGAGATTGTCTCTTACGGTGCCATCGGAGGCTCTTATTGCGCCCACACCACGCCGATGGGCCACAGTAGCCAGGCCGTAATGAGCCTTGACTACGACTTCGTTTGCGACAACGAAATCAGCTTCTTTGTGAGAACTTCCACCGAGACGGGTTACGACTTCTTGGAGTTTTATGTCGATGACGATCGCATGGGACGCTGGTCGGGCGAAACCGGCTGGACTTGTGTCAGTTACATGATTCCAATGGGCAGCCACCATCTCTCCTGGATTTACGATAAAGACGGCGGTGCCGTGGGCGGTGATGACTGCGTTTGGGTAGACGACATCGTGCTGCCCCCCATGGAGATTGTGCTTGACGTGAACGAAACCACCGACAGCAAAACTGTCCTCTACCCCAACCCCACTCATGGCGACTTCACCATGGAATTGCGCCAAACCTCACAAGTCAACGTGTTCAACATGATGGGTCAGAACATCCTCAGCCTCAACGAAGTAAACGGCTTGCAACAGCTTCATTTGAACGAAGTGGGCGTTTATTTCGTTAGGATTAGCAATGGAAATGGTGTTGAAGTGAAGAAAGTAGTGGTAGAATAATCTTGTATTAGTTCATTCAATGATTTGGAAAGTCATTCCAATGTCCCAGCCTTCTTTGGTTCTTGTGGCATAATACCCAGAATCCCAAGAGCTACCTTTTGTCGAACTCATCGAAAACACAAAAGTGTCGTCCAAATGATCCGCCTTGAATAATGGCGTTATCCGATAACCATTCAAATCATCGGAATAATAATGCGGTTCATTATCGTATTCTTCTAATGTGAGGAAAATGATACGCTCACGGGTAGGCTGAACAGCAAGAAGATTGGGGTCGTCGGTAACAATCATCAGGGTCGGAGTTGTGTCGGTGGCATAACTCGGCGGCGTGATTTCATCCAAAGGAATCAATTCATAAGCACCGCCCCACGAGAAAGGCAATCTTTCATCTTCGTTGAGCACCGCCTCAAAAACGATGGTCTTGTCGGTACGCGGCAAGGAAAATCTTGGATTCATATCCAGATTGTCGGGAATACCATCGCCATCGGTATCAGGATTGTTGGGGTCGGTATGGAATTTTGCTTCAGCAATGTCCGTCAAGCCATCGCCATCCGAGTCGCGGCGCAAGGTTTGCAAGTCAAAGGTGAGTAGCAGGCCATCTTCAGCCAACTTGAAATGTTCCATGCCCCAAGGGCCTATTGTGCGGTCTTGGATAAAAAGGCAGGCCTCCATTTGCAAGTCGCCATTCTCATTAATCAAAGGTGTATTGGAATACCATTTGACAAACAGCGGTTTTTTTTGGAAAAGACCCGTGTAGAAGTATTCCCATGATGCACCTGCATTCACTGAATAAGCCACCCAAAGACCTGGTAATGGGCTTCTATAAACAATTTCCTCATATACAAAAGCCTCAATTTTACCTTTTTTCTCATACTTCAAAATGAAACGCTTGTCGATTTTACCCACACATTGTTTCTTGAAGACCTGTTCCTTTCCACTCGTTCTTATTCTCATTTCCGTTTTGATGACCGAATCCTGATAGGTCGTGAACCATATCGAGTCGTTATAAGGTGTGTAATCCTTAATGCGCTCGAAATCAAAGAACTCGTTCTTATAGTGTTTTATTTGGTCTACCGTCATTGGTTCGAAGTGCTTATACTTATAGTTTTTGTTGTACTCGTCTTCTTCACGACTTTGGTATTTGTCGTATTCCTGCGCGAACGCAAATGCCGGAACCAGCAGGGCTAATAATAGGGTGATGTAATGTTTCATAGCATTGAGATTTTATCGGCACAAAAATAGATTTTTTTTCGATGAAACGGCATTTTTTATGGTTTTATTTTGATTTTTTGTCAAAAACAGGTATTTCTAAATCTGATTTTTCTCTTCGATGTTACGAAAATGAGTATTTTTGCACCCTAAGAATTAATCAACCAACCTAATACAATGAAAAAAACTTGTCTCATCCTTTTAGCCATGATGGTCGGCCTGTTCGCTCAAGCGCAGACCATCGAGAAGACCTATGAATTGGGTCAGCCTAACGTGAGCCAAATCCAAGGCTACGAACAAATCCAGTTTGCTGGCTGTATGCAGTCGGCCCTTGCGGGTCAGCCTTCATTGCCTTGGCATAGCATCAGCCTGATGCTGCCCCAAGGCACGGAAGCCGTCGCCATTGAAGTGGAGCTTTCCGATTTCCAAACGTTGGAAGGCAGCCACAACCTCTATCCTTACCAGTCGGCCCTCACCTACTCCGACCCCGTGCGCCGTCAGTTTGAGAAGGACGAGGCACTGTATGCTTCTAAGAGCACCTATCCCGCCCAAGCCTACGGCCAACTGAGCACCCATTACATGAACGGTGTGGGATTCGCCTTCTCGGCCTTCACGCCCGTGCAGTATGTGCCCGCCACTGGCGAGGTGAGATATGCCACCAAAGCCACCGTGAGAATCACAACGGGTGCCGCCAAGACCGACCAAAGCCGCAAACTTTGGCTCAACGGCGACAATGCCACTCGCGCCATGCGCCTCGCCCAAAACCCCGATATGCTGCAAACCTACGACAGCAAGGGGCGCACCGTGGGCGGCTACGACTTGCTTGTGGTTACCAAACAGCAGTGGGTCAATGCGTTTGGCGAATATGAAAAATTCTACCAAGACCGTGGCCTGCGCACCCGCGTCATCGACCTTGAAACCATCCTTAGCACGATGGAAGGTCGCGACAACCCCGAGAAGCTGCGCAATTACATCATCCAGGAATACGAAGAAAACGGCATTATGATGGTGAACCTTGCCGGCGACGTGCCCATCATCCCTTATCGCGGCCTCTATTGCCATGTGGACAGCGGCAGCGGCTATGACGACAGCGACATCCCCGCCGACCTTTACTATGCTGCCTTAGACGGCACGTGGAACGACGACAACGACAACCGCTGGGGCGAGATTGGCGAAGACGACCTGCTGCCCGAAATCGGCATTGGCCGCATGTGTTTCAGCAACCAGAACGAGTTGGACAACATGCTCCACAAGGCCATTACTTACCAAACTGCCCCCGTTTTGGGCGAGTTCCGTCAGGTCATCATGGCCGGAGAGCACCTCTTTGACGACCCGCTGAGCAACGGCAGCCAATACCTTGAACTGCTCATCGGTACGCACGACGACAACGGCTATACCACCACGGGCATTCCTGAGGATTACGAGTTTACCCGCCTCTACGAAGAGGAAGGCAACTGGAGCGGCACCCGCTTGCGCAACGCCGTCAATGCTGGCACACAATACGTACACCACGACGGTCATGCCAACACGGGCTATGTGGCCGGCTGGACCAATGGCGACATCACCAACAGCAATTTCAGCGGCGTGAACGGCGTGGACCACAATTATACTTTCTTCCACACCTCGGGCTGCATCTGCGGCGACTTCAGCAACGACTGCATCCTTGAGCGCATGACCAAAATCAGCAACTTCGCTGTGGCCACCTTCGGCAACTCGCGCTACGGCTGGTTCAACGAAGGCCAAACCGAAGGACCCGCCATCCACCTCGCCCGCGAGACGGAAGATGCCTACTACAACGACCGCATCCCTTACGGCGGCATGGCTTTGCGTGAAGGCAAGATACAAACCGCGCCTTGGGTGAATGCCCCTGGCCAATGGGAAGAAGGTGCCCTGCGTTGGAACTTCTACGACCTCAACATGATGGGCGATGTGGCCGTCAGCCCTTGGCATGATGAGCCTTTCGAGCCTACTGTGGATTACCCTGTGATATATGACTCACAAATGTCTTCAATGGAGGTAAAGGTCACCTCTTCCAATCTCAACGGGGCAGGTTTGAAAAATTTCCGCTGCGCCCTTTACCACGGTCTGGATCTACAAGGTCTGGTTGGTGTAGCCTATACCGATGAAGACGGCATGGCCACTATCGAGTTTAACGACAATCTGGGACATTACGCCCACATGCAGCTTATTGTCACGGGTTGCGATGCATGGCCTCAAAAAATCACTTTGGAACTCGCTGACACCGATGAGAACATGATGAGCAACGTGAGCCTCTATCCCAACCCGAACAAAGGCCAGTTCAGCCTCAACCTGCCCGAAGAGGATTGCGAAATCAGCATCACCAACAGCCTCGGGCAAGAGGTGCATCACGGCCACGCCCAAGGCCACACTGAACTCAACCTTGAAGGCTTGACCAACGGCATCTACTTCGTCACCGTGAAGTCGGCAAGCGCGGTCGGCACGTTGAAGTTTGTGAAGGAATAACCATGAACTGGAACGACCTCCTTTCCAACAAACGCTACGCGCAGCCGCACAAGAGCGCCGACATCCGCAGCAGCTTCCAACGCGACTACGACCGCATCATTTTTTCCAGCCCGTTCAGAAGGCTGCAAAACAAGACGCAAGTCTTCCCTTTGCCTGGCGCACAGATGGTGCACAACCGCTTGACCCACAGCCTCGAAGTGGCCAGCGTGGGACGCTCCATCGCCTGCCGGACCGTGGAAAAACTGGCCAAGAAACATTCCGAACTGAAGGAACGCCAGTCCGACATTGAGACCATTGTGGCCTCGGCTTGCTTGGCGCACGACTTGGGCAATCCGCCTTTCGGTCACTCAGGCGAGGACACCATCAGCAGCTTTTTCAAGGACGGAAAAGGCAAAGAGCTGAAAGACAATGTGTTGCCAGAGCAATGGAGCGACCTCATCGCCTTTGAGGGCAACGCCAACGCCTTCCGTCAGCTGACGCATCAGTTCACTGGCCGACGCGCGGGCGGTTTTTCGCTCACCTCCGCAACTTTGGCCACATTGTTGAAGTATCCGTATCCCTCCTTCGACAAAGGCAACCGCAAGAAATATAATGTTTTCTATTCGGAAATCCCTGCCTTTGAGGAAGTTGTGAACGAGTGTGGCATCCCGAAAATTGACGAGGAACATCTCGTTTATGCCCGCCATCCGCTGTCGTACATGATGGAAGCCTCCGACGACATCTGCTATCTCGTCTTAGATATGGAAGACGCCCACAAGCGCGGCATCATCAGCACCGAGGCCATCGAAAGCTGTTTCCTCTCCTTCTTCGACCCTGAGAAAGACAAGGAGTTTTATCGTCACAAGGATTTGGTTTACAAGGAAGTAAGCGACACAAACGAGCGGATGGCCTTCCTCCGCGCCATGCTCATCAACAAACTGGTGAACTGCGCAAGCGACATCTTCGTGAAAAACTACGATGCCATCATGGAAGGTCGTTTCGAGAAGAGTTTGATTTCGCATTTGCCTGATTTCGAGAAGAATGCGCTCGATATCTGCCGCGATGCCTCCGTGAAACACATCTATCGCCACCCTTCCGTGGTGAAAATCGAGCTGACGGGCTTCAACGTCATCGGAACCTTGTTGGAAGACTTCACTGATGCTGTGCTGAACCCCGAAACACCTTATAACAAGAAGCTCCTTTCACTTGTTCCCGAGCAGTTCAAATCGACGACCGACGACACCTACGCCAAACTGCAATCAGTCATCGACTTCATCTCCAACATGACCGACCTCTACGCCGTGCAACTCTACAAAGACCTGAGAGGAATCGACTGATGAAGAGGACTTTGGCCATCGTTTTGTTGCTGTTTGGCGGGCTGGTTTCGTTTGCCCAAGGAGATAGCCTTTCTCTCCCATTGAGGAGCACAAAGTCCTATCTGATAGCTGATTGCGCCGAAAAAGACACTGCTTTTTTGAAGGAAAAATGCCGTCAGGCGGGATTGGATTTGGGGCTTTCGGTGCTGGCCAACCGCATCCCGACAGACAGCAAACTCGTCGCGCCCAAGCCCTCGAAGCACCTTTTGAAACAAGGCGTTTTGCGTTTGCAACTACCTATGAATGAGAAACAAACGGAGTTTGCAGTTTATTATTCTTCCCTTTTCGACCAACCCGCGACCATCAATGTGCTGCAAATCGACGACGAACTCATCACCTACCGCACAATGGAAACCACGGGCAACATCCACCTGCTGTATCATTGCATCCGAGGCGCATTTGGCACAAAAGCCACAGCACACGACAAAAACGCTATTGTTTATAAACTTTGGGACACGCCCGAGCGCACACTCCTCCCCGACCTCGAACTGCAAGACGAAATGGCGCAACGCATAGCCCAAGAATGTGCCAAGACCGACTATCCATTGTTGATTTTCAACGACTTGAAAAGCTATGCCTACAACGAGTTAGGCGATGAGGCCATCCGTCATTTCTTAGACACGATGCACAAATACAATCCCGACAAGCTCCTTCAGGCCGACCTGCTCACCCCTGCCTCGTGGCACTACCTGAGCCGCATCAACGAAAACGAACTTTGGATTGGAATCATGCGGAACAAAATCGTGGAGACGCTGACGCAGAAACAAGAATTCTACCGCAACAACCTGATGCCGTGGATGATAGGAAACTTCCAAATCCGACTCGCCGACAAAAACCGTGATGCCACCACAATAGAAGAGCTGGAATGGTTCCTCTCCAAAGCCGCCGCCTTCGACGCGGGTTTCGGCCTCGATTTCAGTGCCGAAACCATGAAAAAGCACGGCTTGACGGACATATTCTTAAATGCCATTAACAACTGGGAAACGCTTCGTTTGGCCGGTGCATTCACTGAGGCGCAAAAGGAAAGGTTAAAAGACCCATACGAGAATTGGCACATCGAGAAAAGAAACGACTCGACCTATTGGCTGTTCCAGCAACAGACTTCGAGGCAATATACTTGTGAATCAATCCTTTCCCGTTGCGACACCTGCAAGTTTTGGGGAAGCATGAACGGCAACTGGAACTGGAAAAGTCACAGCGACAGCCCGCTTTCTTTCATCGTCAAAGTGGAAGGCAAAGGCAGCATCAGCGACATTTGCGTCATTACCTCTTCTGGCCAACTCACTTTCCCCTGCTCCGTGAAGGCAGGGCAATATCTGATTTACGACGGGAACGCCCGCATCACCGACCTCAATTTCAACACGATAGAAGAGTTCTCTCCCCAAGACACCGCCATGGGTGCATCCAAACTTCTTGAAGGGGAAAACCTGATTAGTTTCACTTGTCCGTTCAAGGGCGAAGGAAAGCAAATTCCCGAGGTGACCGTGCGCTACATCATGCGTGACAAGCCTGAAACCATCCGTTTTTGAGAAAAAGTGTTGCCTGCAACCAACAGTTTTTTATGATCGTCGCAAGTTTTCGGACTGAGATGAGCCTATTTGGATAATGCGGGGCGGTTGGATGAGGTTCTTTTAACGTTCCTACTCAAACAATTTTCCAATGAGCGAAGTTGCCGCTACCTGACTCAACCTTGCAATATCCATAAACGTTGCTCCGTTGCCCGACCAAATGTAGAAATCGGTTTCTTTCAACAGAATGTAACGCCAATCGCGATTCATTCGTATTTCGGCTGGCAAACGGTTGATTTTCTTGCACCAGTCCAAGATTGACATTTGCTTGCGTCGCACATTGGCATCGTTGGCCTTGTCGTCGCCCTTGGTTTCGACAATGGTGATGGCTTCAGCCGTTTTCACGATGAAATCAGGGTGATACGAAGCCAACAAGCCGTCCTCGCGAATGTAGAACACCTTGGCAAAACCGTGTTGGCTCTCGTTGATTTTCAGGAAACTCTGCACGTCAGAATCCCGGTCAAGAAACTCCATAAACTCCTTTTCCAACCTGCCTTTGCTTGATGGAAAGGCCAAACGCTCATAAATGACTTTCTGCAACTCCAACGAAAACCGCTCCCGCATACGCAAGGTTTTCACCGAGGAGAACCAAATCTTTTCCACAACGGCCTCATTGCTCATCACGTTTTCCTGCATCTCGTGGATGGCCACGCTCATCACCTTTATTATATGTTGCGTGACGATGGCGTTCTTCGAAAGCAAGATTTTCCAATCGTTCCCATTGAAGGGATTAAATGGTTGGTTGAAAAGCCTTGTGCGAATATAGACATCAACGATGCGAACAATCTCCATTTCATTGATTTGCAAGGTGGGCAACTGCTTCCCTCCCACCCGATTCACGCGCATGGTGATGGTGCGCAGTATCTTTTGTAGGTATTCGTTGTAGGATGTCGCCGTGAACAAGTCGGCCTTGACCTCGTATTTGCCAAACGTGGTGGATGACAGAATGGCTTCGGAATAGAACGTTTCGCCTTCGTTGACCAAGAACAACCTCAATTGTTCCAACGTGAACGCCGAAAATGGCTCCAAAGTGCTGACATCGATTTGCTTGGAGGTGATTTCTTCCTCGGCATCGCGTATCACGATAGGCCAAAACAGGTCGTATTCCTCATAGTTTTCCTTCAAGCCGACTTTGATAAGGTCGCCAGTGACCGAAGTTGAGTTGATGTCGCCGTCCTCCACTGCCGCAAGGCCTTCACTCAACAACTCGTCGTAGAACTGCTGGAAAGCCGGATGCTCGATGATGGAAAGCATATCCAAATAGGATTTCGGCTTCTCCTTGCGCACCAAAACGGCTTTACGGTTTTCCTCCTTTTCTTCCTGATATTCAGGCTCGCGCCACATCAAGCGGAGGCCGCGCCCAATGGTCTGCTCCAGCAAAATGGAGGCCGTCGAAGCCCTCAATGGCACCACCACACAGATATTGTTCACATCGAAGCCCTCGCGCAACATCAGCACCGAAACGATGACCTTGGGCTGCGCATAGCGGTCAATGTTGAACAGTTTCTCCTTGATTTGTAGCCACTCGTCGGGTTTCACCTCGCCTTGCTTGTTGCTGTCGATACTCAAAATGTCTTCTTTGTCGAGGTTCTCGCTTTCCAGAAACTCCGCAACAAATGGAGTCACGGAAGTGTCCTCGCAAATCACCATCATTTTGGGCCGTTTGTTGGCATCAATGCGGGCAAAGCCTTTCTCCAAAATGTAAAGTTTCTCCAGTCCGGCACGAAGCATCAGCCGTTGGCCATCGCTCAAACCGATAACTTTGTTGCGTTCATCGCGGACTGCCTTATAGTCAAGGTGCTCCAATTCAGTCAGTTCCTGACGTTTGTCCAACAGCAAGGTCTTGACCAAGCCTCTTTTCATGGCTGTAGTCAGGTCGAAATCGACAATGATATGCGGGAAATAATGCTTCTTCACCTTTTTGCCCGTTCCCGAAGTGGAATAAGGCGTGGCCGAGAAGTCAATCTGATAGAACTTTTCCTTTCCTTTTGAAATGTAGTCCAGGCCCTTTTGCCACTCCACTTCCTCGATTTCGCCCGCCACATTGCTTTCGTGGATGTGGTGCGCTTCGTCGTTGATGACCATCAAGTCGGGCAAGGAGGCCAAATAATCCAATTCATTGCCACGCAGATAGGCATTGTCCAAGGTGTCCAAGGCATTTCCCGCCGAGGTGCCGGGACGCGCTGGCAGCAAAGCATTGATTATGGCTGGCGCGGCATTGTCATCTTCAGTCGTTTCGTCCTCGCCGCTCATAAACAAATGCCAGTTGGTGAGGGCTATCAGTCCGCCGCCCGTCACCTTGCGCCCGATGCCGTCCTCCTTGCTGACCACGTTGTTCTGCAAGAATCCAAAGACCTCCTCGCGGTAAACAGGCGGAATGAAAAGGTCTTGGAATTTGCGGAAGTCGTTGGTCATCGGGTCACGCTCGGAGGTTCCACCCGCTTTCAGGCGGCCTTTGAAAGCGTCCTGAAGGCGGTCGTAAACCACCAAACCCGGTGCCACAATGAGGAAATTCTGCGTATATCGCGACGAATCCTCCGTGTGCCTTACATTCAGTATCTGCCAAAGCAACAGGGCGTGCATCACCCATGTCTTTCCCGTGCCGGTGGCCATTTTCACCGCATATTTCGGGAAGGCATATTTCGGTTTGCCCAACAACGCGAGGTCTGTCATGGGAAGCATTTCGGGGACAACAGCCTTGTAAATCTCCATCACATTGCTGATTTTCAACACCTCGTGCAAAT
The DNA here is from genome assembly GCA_902782455.1 of uncultured Bacteroidia bacterium. Classification (GTDB taxonomy): domain Bacteria; phylum Bacteroidota; class Bacteroidia; order Bacteroidales; family F082; genus Limimorpha. The sequence goes on from CACZNA010000002.1 coordinate 50,998, forward strand.
ATATCGCATTGAGGATGGCTTGTCGCTGCCCTTCGTGGAAATTGATGCCTCGCTCGTTGGTGAACGGATCGCAAAACCAAAAACGCAACAATTCAGCCGTGACAGGCGTAACCTGTTCCATCATCTCACCCGTGGCAAACGCCTCGTTTACCGTGGCGGTCAAACGGGATGCTAATTCTAATGGTATTTCTCTGCTCATTGTTTTGTCGTTATTTTGTAGAGACGCAATGATTGCGTCTCAATGATTGATTTATTGTATTTTGTAGAGACGCAATGATTGCGTCTCGATGGTTGATTTATGTATTTTGTAGAGACGCAATGATTGCGTCTCGATGGTTGATTTATGTATTTTGTAGAGACGCAATGATTGCGTCTCGATGGTTTGTTTCATTTTTTATGGGAGACGCATTCAATGCGTCTCTACAACCGTTCCCTTTTGGGGAGACGCATTCAATGCGTCTCTACAATGACCATTGATTCATAACCAAACACATCCACGGCCTTCACGCATACCTTTCGGTTGGCTTTCTTCGGCACATCGAGCGACACCTTATATACACAATGTAGCGGGTCGTTGTCGTTTTCGGTGTTCTCGCGATAGTCCTGCCATTTGCTGCGGAAAGTCACGCCGTCGTAGTCCGGGTCGATGCTCCAGTATTCGATGAGCGCGAGCGGGGCGTCGGCCATCACTTGTTGCAGTTTCTGCTTGTTGGCATCGTCCAAAGGAAGGTTGTCGGGCGAGATAAGCACATAGTTTTCCAATTCCACGGTCAGCGTCTCGTTGTCGGGGTTCAACGGGGTTGGTCCCACCTTCATCGGCTTCAGCATCAGGTATTGCAGCGAACTGAAGCGGATGTTGCCCGAATTGATGAGGTTTCGGTAGCCTTTCTTGGAGAGTTTGTCGATGAGGTCGGGCGGGATGACGAGCACCTCCACGCCTTTGTCGGCGTATTCCTGAATGGCTTGCGAGATGTCGTAGGAGAAATTCCAACCGAGCACCACCACCTTGTTCCAGCCGCCGCCGAGCAGACTGCCCTTGGCCTCGTATGCCCGCTTGATGGTGGCAGGGCCGGTGAGTTTGTTAGGGCTGTCCACCATGACGAGGGTACGGCTGTCTTTCATGTAACCGAAATTGCGGTCAGCAACTTGCTCCGCCGCAAAAGGCAAGGCACCATAAAGGCCGAGCACAATCTGGCTCAAATCGCCCACGCGCTTGATGTGGCTGGTGGCGAAGGCCTGTTTTTGGTAATCTCCCACGGCCTGATAAAGGAATGGCTTGGCTTCTTGGTCGATGAGACGCTTGCGCATAACAAGGGCTGCCGGTTTGCCGATATCAGTGGTTATCCAGCGACGGCCTAATTTCTCCGCCACGGCTGCCGTGGTGCCGCTTCCTCCGAAAAAGTCGCAGACCAAATCGCCTTCATTAGACGAGGCCGATATTATTCTTTGCAACAGTTTTTCAGGTTTTTGTGTCGCATAACCAGTATGTTCAGGTGAAATTGGTGAAGTAGCATTTTGAGCACCAATATCGCTCCATACATCTGTAACTAGTTTTCCAACGTCGGCATATGTTATATAATCTCTTCCATTTACCGTTTGTTTTCGATATAAACGGCCATTTTCATCAACCTTTTTGAAGTGCATATCTATTGTACTTTTATCGTAAGGTACATGCATAATTTTGGGATCCGTATTAAACACATTCATCTCTCCTTTTTTATAGAGGAAAAGATTGTCATGCTTTCTAGGAAAGAAATTTTGTGGATTCCCACCTGCTCCATAAGCCCATGAAATTTCATTCAAGAAATTCTGCTTTCCAAAAATGTCATCAAGGATTAATTTCATATAAGCACTCATATGCCAATCGATATGCACATAGATACTCCCGCGCTCGGAAAGTAATTCGCGCATCAACACAAGGCGAGGATACATGTATTCAAGGTAACTCACCGTGCCTTTCTCCCAAAGGTCGGAATAACCGAACTGCTCAATCACCGTGGGACGTTGCACCACCTCACCGCCCGGCAGCGTGATTTTGGTGCGGTAGTCGGCCTTGCTGTCGAAAGGAGGGTCGATGTAAATCAGGTCAACGGCACCGCGCAACGAAGGCGTTCCGTTGGCAGGGTCGCCCTTCAGCAGGGCTTGCATGGCGAGCATGTTGTCGCCATAGACGAGGCGGTTGTACCAAGGTTGGTAAAGGTCTTGGTTGGTGGTCTGTCCGCGCCACAGTCCTGAAGTGTCGCGGGCTGGAAGCACCAGTTCATTGGTTTGCAGGCCAATCTGTACGCCGCCACTCAAGCGGTCGAGCACCTGCTGCGCCTCGCGCCGACCTTCAGCCGCAATGCGAGGCAGTTCTTCGATGAGGGTTTTGGGCATAACTGTTTTGCTATTTGTCAGCGCATTGCCACCGATTCCACACCTTATCGGCTTTCCAACGACCACATAAAAAAGGAGGCGAACATCCCGTCTCCTGTCTGCGGTCGTGGAAAAACCGGATATGAATAGACAAAAATGAACGCCTCACGGCGAACATCTGCTTTGTCGTTCATATCACCTTTGAAATTTTCCACGTTTCAGACAGGTCGGAACAAATAGCAAACGCTATGGTTTATGATATGTTAGATTACGATTGTTTGTTTTTCGATATTCGTTTTGTTGGTTTGGATTGCAAAAATAGGAAAATAATTGGCAACGCCGGCCATTTTTTGTGGTTAAATCTGTAGAGACGCATTGAATGCGTCTCGGATAAATCGGGAAAACCATATAACCATGTAGACGCAAGCATTGCGTCTCTACAAATGGACGAATATTGTAGAGACGCATTGAATGCGTCTCTCGGTTAAAACGGGAAAAACATATAACCATTGAGACGCAAGCATTGCGTCTCTACAAATAGACGATTGCCTGTAGAGACGCATTGAATGCGTCTCTCGGTTAAAACGGGAAAAACATATAACCATTGAGACGCAAGCATTGCGTCTCTACAAGGGGAATCCTATTTCCCATCATAAAATTCATCCTCTGTCCATTTGGCGACATTGTTCTCGATATAACACGCAATTGCATTCAATTCGTCGATGTTTCGAACAATATGGTCGTGGAAACGGGTTTGCCAAGCGAACCAAATGCCATGATTCAAGGCATACGAGGTGGTCACTGTCTTTATGCCTCTAATGACCGAGGCCAAATTCTTCCTTTGGGGCGAAAACGCATTTTCCGATGCGTCGAGGCTATCCATGCATTTCTGTTCGCTCATATAATCTACAGGCGTGTTATATACATTATCACCGATGACAACTAACAAATGCACATGGTTGGGCATAATCGTAAAAACAGGAATCTCAAGATTCATATCAGGTCGCACCTGTGGAGTTAGTAGAATCTGTTGTTTCAGATAATCACCAACCTCCGAAAGGGTCATGATGCCATCTTTTATCTCGCCAAAGAAATGTTCACGATCCTTTGTGCAAATCGTGACAAAATAGGTTCCACCATTGTATTGGTGCCACCACGCCCGCGCTGATGGGATGCGATAACGGCCTTTGTATTTTGTTTCGTCCATGGGTTTCACCATTGATTTTACCCGACAAATATAGGCATTATTTCAATTCATGATATCAATTATGAAACGATAAACCCGTAGAGACGCATTCAATGCGTCTCTAATAATGCCAATATTGTTACATAGAGACGCAAGCATTGGCCGATTATTGTAGAAACGCATTGAATGTGTCTCGGATTAAAACGGGAAAAACATATAACCATCGAGACGCAAGCATTGCGTCTCTACAACGGGATGTTTTTATTGCCAGGGTTTGAGACGCATTCAATGCGTCTCTACAACGGGAAATCATTTCGCCGCCAACCGACCTGAAGAAAATTTCAACGTCCTTCCAAACGGTGTAGTCGCGGGTGTAAAGTCCTTGTTGCGCTTGATTTCGGCCACGAGGCAATATTTCCACTAATTTAACCGCCGTTAATTTAACCGCCATTAAATTAACGACCATTACAATGTTTCACAAAGTGGAATAATTTTCAGTGAATTGATGAAATATTTCGTTGAAATTCACGTCTTACACCATGCAATTTTACTACTTTTGCACCTTATTTATTATAAACGCCTATAATCGTATATGAAAAGACTGATTTTTAATACTTTGGCTATTATGGCCACTGTTTTCATCCCCGTTTTCGGAATTGCGCAGGAGCCTTTGCAACTTACGCTTGAGCAGGCTTTGGAAATTGCGCTTTCGGAGAGCAACACCATCAAAATCGCGGACATGACCGTGGAAAAGACAGGCTATGCGCAGAAAGGCAGTTATGCCGCGCTTTATCCAAACATCAACGTGAGTGGCTCATACCAGCGCACCCTGCTCAAACAGGTGATGGTGATGGACATGGGCGGTCAGGCAATGGAAATCAAGGTGGGCCGCGACAACAACATCAACACTTCGGCCTCGGCCAGTATGCCCTTGGTGAACGCCCAACTTTGGGAGAGCCTGAAACTCTCGGCCTTGGATGTGGAACTTGCTGTGGAACAGGCCCGTTCCTCGAAAATCGGGATGGTGAAGCAGGTGAAACAGGCCTTCTATGCCGTGCTTCTGGCGCAGAAGTCGCACGAGGTGGTTTCCGAAGTTTACAACAACGCCCAAAAGAACTACGAAAAGACTTTGCAACGCTTCAACGTGGGCAAAGCCTCCGAAGTGGAACGCCTGCGCGCACAAGTTACGATGATGAACGCCGAGCCGAATGTGTCAAGTGCCGAAAACGCGGTTTTGCTCGCCACTTGGCAACTGAAAGCCGTCATGGGCATCGACCTCGAAACGGAAGTCCAAGTGGTTGGCGACCTGAACGACTACACCGAACAAATGCTCACGCCTTACGTTTCGGAAGACGACATCAGCAACAACAGTTCGCTCTTGCAACTTGACATTCAGGACCGTATGCTCCAATCGACCATCCGGATGCAGAAAAAGCAATACCTGCCCTCCTTGGCCGCGAGCATCAACTACAACTACAGCGCGATGGGCGACGACGAACTGAGATGGTTCCCCTCCTCCACGGCAGCGGTCAGCCTCAGTATCCCCATCTTCGATGGTTTCCAAAAGCACAACGCCATCAAACAGAGCAAGGTGACGCGCAACATGCTCGCCCTGCAACGCGAGGACGCCGAGCGCAACCTGCGCATTGCCATCCGCAACTTCAACGACCAGATGGCACTGTGTATCAAGAACTACCAAGCCGCCAACGCCACGGTGGAGATAGCGCAAAAGAGTTACGACATCTCCGAAAAGATGTACGAAGTCGGCAAAGCCACCATGGTCGAACTCAACGATGCACAAGTGTCACTGATGCAGTCGCAACTCACGCAGGCTCAGGCTGTTTACAACTTCATGGTTGCCAAGGCCTCGCTGGATGAACTCATTGGAAAGGAATAGGATAATGGCCATTGGCTGTTGGCTATTGGCAGCTCCACGAAAGCCATAAACTCCAAAGTTTTTCGTGAAGCCGCCAAAAGCCAAAGGCCAAAAGCCAAAAGAAATAACAAAGAAATAACAAATAGAAAATCAATGAAATACAACAGACTAACCCTTATCTCTCTCGCCGCTACCCTGCTGATGACGGCTTGCGGCTCGAAAGACAGTTCCACCACTACGGGCAACACGGCCCAACCAACCGCCCAAGCCGCGCCCGTGGTCAGCGTCATCACGGCACAAGCCGAGGACGTGGACGTCACCAACACCTTCACCTCCAATGTGGAGCCTTTTGCCACGAACAACATCGTTTCGCAAACGGCAGGCCGCATCGTGAGCATCAATGCCGAAGTCGGGCAGAAAGTCAGCAAAGGCCAACTGTTGGCCAAGATGGACGACGTGAACCTCGCCAAAACGCGGATGCAATACGTCAACGACTCGACGGAACTGGCCCGCCTGACGGAACTTTATAAAATAGGTGCCATCTCGCAAGCAGATTACGACATGGCCAAGTTGTCGCTGAACGTGACGAAAAAGACTTACGAAAACTTGTCCGAAAACACCTATTTACGAAGCCCCATCAACGGCGTGGTGACCGCCCGCAACTACGACAAAGGCGACATGTATAGTATGGCTCTGCCCATCTTCGTGGTCGAGCAAATCACGCCTGTGAAGATGTTAGTCAACGTTTCGGAAAGCCTTTTCACCGAAGTCCACAAAGGCATGGAGTTCGACATCACCGTTGATGCCTACCCAGGCGAGACTTTCAAGGGCACCGTGAACCTGCTCTACCCCACCATCAACTCGGCCACGCACACCTTCCCAGTTGAAATCATTTGCGAGAACAAAGACCAGCGTCTTCGTCCCGGCATGTTTGCCCGCGTGACGGCCACCTTCGGCACAAACCACAACGTCGTGGTTCCCGATGTCGCCGTGGTCAAGCAGCAAGGTTCGGGCGAGCATTTCATTTATGTGCTCAACGCCGACAACACCGTGACTTACACGAAGGTGGAACTCGGTCGCCGCATGGGCAACCGTTACGAAATCCTCTCCGGCATCAACGAGGGCGACCGCATCGTGACTGAAGGACAAGTGAGACTGAAGAACGGAGTCAACGTAACCGTAAAATAAATGCGGAATGTGGAATTCGGAATTCGGAATAATGGCAAAGCCCAGCGTCGCATCGCGATATTCCGCATTCATAATTCATAATTCATAATTATACGAAAGATGAGTTTACAACGAACAGCAGTCAATAATCCGGTGACGACGGCCTTGATTTTCGTCGCCATCGCCATTTTCGGCATTTTCTCCCTGATGAACCTCTCCATCAACCAGTTACCGAACATGGAGACCAATTTCATCATGGTGATGACCTCTTATCCGGGAGCCAGTGCCGCCGATATTGAGACCAACATTTCCAAGACCTTGGAGAACACTTTGAATGCCGTCCCCGACCTGAAGCACCTCTCCTCCACTTCGCGCGAGAACACTTCGGTGCTTTCGTTGGAGTTTGAGAGTGGCATCGACATCGAGACCGCCACCAACAACGTGCGCGACAAGATTGACATGGTGCGAAACTACCTGCCCGACGGCGCGACCAACCCCGTCCTGTTCAAGTTCAACGCCGAGGATATGCCCATCATGCTCCTCAGCGTGACGGCGGAAGAGAGCCTTCCCGCATTGGACAAAATCATCGAAGACCGCGTCACTACGCCATTGGCGCGTGTGAGCGGCGTGGGTACGGTGTCGGCCAACGGTGCCCCGAAGCGTGAAATCCAAGTTTATGTTGACCCTAACAAATTGGAAGCCTACAACTTAACCCTTGAAAGCATCTCCAATACCTTAGCCACCGAAAACCGCAATGTGCCTGCTGGTTATATCGACATTGGCTCCAATAGTTACAGCCTGCGCATCCAGAAGGAATTCACTTCAGCGAAGGAGATGGAAGATGTTATTGTAGGCTCGCGCAACGGTGCCCCGATTTATCTGCGCGACGTGGCTACCGTCATCGACGGCTCGGAGGAACGCATCCAAGAATCCTACAGCAACGGTCGCCAAGGTGCCACCATCGTCATCCAAAAACAGACCGATGCCAACGCAGTCAACGTCATCAAGGGCATCAAGAAGCAGTTGAAAGTCATCGAGCCTACCCTGCCCTCCGATGTCAAGTTGAACATCATCGTGGACGGCTCGACCTCCATCCAAAACACCATCAACAACCTGCGCGACACCATTTTCATCACCTTCATTTTGGTGATGCTGGTCGTGTTCGTGTTTTTGGGCCGTTGGCGCGCCACCTTCATCATTGTTTTGGCCATCCCGATTTCGCTGTTGGCTTCGTTGATTTACCTGTTTGCAACGGGCAACACACTGAATATCATTTCCATGTCGTCACTGACCATCGCCATTGGCATGGTCGTGGACGATGCCATTGTGGTGTTGGAAAACATCACGACGCATATTGAACGCGGCTCGAAACCCAAGGAAGCCGCCGTTCACGCCACCCAAGAGGTGCAACTTTCGGTTATCGCTTCTACTTTAACCATGTTGGCTGTGTTCCTGCCCTTGACTATGATTAAAGGCACTACTGGCGTGATGTTCAAGCAGTTGGGTTGGATTGTGTCCATCATCATGATTGTTTCCACCACTGGTGCTTTGACTTTGGTGCCGATGATGTGCTCCAAGATGCTGGTGATGAACCCCCACCAGAGCAAATTCCACAAAGCCATTTTCCGCCCCATCAACAAGGGTCTGGATGCCATCAGCAACGCCTACGCCCGACTCATCAATTGGTGTCTTGGCCATCGTAAAGTCATCATTTTCGGCATGTTGCTGTTGTTTGCCCTTTCCGTTGCCCTCCTTGCTCCGACTTTGAAGACCGAAATGATGCCCAAGATGGACGAAGGCCGTTTGAGCATCAACATTGAGTTGCCGACTGGCACGGGACAAGACGTCACTGGAGCCTTTGCCAAAAGCCTTGCCGAGGACTTCATGCAGATTCCGGAAGTGAAGATTTGCAACTACAGTTTCGGTCAGGCCGACTCCGACAACGCCTTTGCCTCAATGCGAAGCAACGGCACACACATCATGTCGTTCAACCTGCGCCTTGGCACCAAAACCGAGCGCCGCAAGGCGGGTCTGCGCAAGACCAGCGAAGTGGCCGACGAGATTCGTGCCAAACTCAACGCCATGCCTGAAATCAAGAAGGCCAACGTCAACGAAGGTGGTGGCGGCATGGGCGGCATGAGCACCGTGCAGGTCGAGGTTTATGGCTACGACTTCACCACCACCGACAATGTGGCCAACGACATCGCCCAAAAACTCCGTGACCGTGGCATTCTGCAAGTCATCGTCAGCCGCGATGCCTATACACCTGAATATCAAGTCGATTTTGACCGCGAAAAGTTAGCCTTGAACGGCTTGAACAGCACCACGGCGGCCACATACGTCAAGAACCGCATCAACGGCTCGGTGGGTTCCTACTACCGCGAGGACGGCGAGGAGTACGACATTCGCGTGCGCTACGCCCCCGAATTCCGCAAGAGCGTGGAAGACATTGAAGACATTAAGATTTACAATAGTTACGGCCAGCCCGTCCGCGTCGGCGACCTCGGCGAAGTGGTTGAATCCCTGACCCCGCCCCAAATCCAGCGCAAGGACCGTGAGCGTTTGGTCAGCGTCACTGCCGTCGTCGGCAAGGGCATGGTGTTGAGCGATGTGGTCAAGATTTGCGAGGATGTTATCGCTGAAACGGAAATCCCCGCCGAAATCATGACCAAAATCGCCGGCGACTACGAAACCCAACAGGAGATGTTCGGCGACCTGCTCACCCTGCTTGTCCTCATCATCATCTTGGTTTATATTGTGATGGCCTCGCAGTTCGAAAACCTGATGAAGCCTTTCGTCATCATGTTCTCCGTGCCGTTCACCTTCACCGGCGTGCTGCTCGGCCTCTGGGCCACCAACACCGCCTTGGGCGCGATGGCCTTCGTTGGCGTTTTGATTCTGATGGGTATCGTCGTGAAGAACGGTATCGTGCTCATCGACTATACCACCCTTTTGGAAGAACGCGGTGTAGAGGTCAAGGAAGCCACCGTGAGGGCCGCCCGCTCGCGTCTGCGCCCCATTTTGATGACCACCCTCACCACCGTTTTGGGTATGATTCCGTTGGCCATTGGTCGCGGCGAAGGAGCAGAGATGTGGAACGCCTTGGGCATCACCGTGGCTTGGGGCTTGACGGTTTCTACGTTGATTACGTTGTTGCTGATTCCCGCACTTTACTGTTCACTTGAAACCCGAGCCGTGCGCCGCAAGAGACGCAAAGCCGAGGAAGCACTTACCAAAACTGAAAACATTCGATAATCATGAAAGCAATACTGATTACATACAACCAAGCATACTACGACGAAATCGCCAAAGTGCTGAACGACAACGGTGTCAAGGGTTTTACAGAATGGAACGAAATCAAAGGCCACGGCAGCGAAACTGGTGAGCCGCACTACGGCACACACGCCTGGCCAACCTTGAACAACGCCATCATTAGCATCGTCCCTGATGGTGCCGTCGACGGCATCCTGAAGCAATTGAAAGAAAAAGACCGCAAAGCCCCTGAACTGGGGCTTCGGGCCTTTTTCTGGACTGTGGAGGGGATGGTTTGACGATTTGACGGCAGCGATATTGCTATGCAAGCCGTCGCCATCGGCTTCATCTTCGGCGTGGTGCAAGACCACCCTTGACTTCAGCGGGGATGTGTTTTTTAATCTTTGTTTTTCCGCACCACAATTGATGCTTTCTTTCGATACGGCTTGCAATAGTTTGTATACAACTCCTCATTTTCCAAACGGAACAAGTCACTGTCGAATTTCAAGATTGTCTTTGGGGGGAAATAATTGATGGTAAATCTTTTAGAACAAACTGTTGTTTCGCCACGGACTTTCATTTGTTGCATCAACTCTTGTCGTAGCGAAGCAATTTTATTCTCAATCCCGCTCTTCAAATCAATCAAACGTGACAATTCCTCATCGTATTTGTCAAACCAATTACTCTCTTCTTGTTCAGAAACCAACTTTTTCAGACGAGAACGGATGGCACCTTCGTTTCGGCCAAATTCTTCCATCAATTCTGACATTGATAATCCCTTGGAATGTAACTTGATCAGCATTTCATCATCTTCTTGAGTCCATTTTGCATAAGCATTAGAATATAGCCGCTTTTGCTCTTCCATATAACTCATTACATTATCTTGCTGGGAATCCACAAACCTCGGATTGTCAGTTGTTGTTGAAACGGAATAGTTCAACACTGCAGCCACCAATTTGAAATGAAATCCTTCAAACTCCATTCCCAATGACAAGGTGAGATAGACATTCTGCAAATTCGAAAAACTTTCGGGGTCTTTCTTGAATTCATCCAAGAAAAAAGGGTCAGTAATTGGGAAATCGTAATTTGTTCCAAAATAGGAAAACTTCATTCGATATTTTGACTTTTCCCGTTCCTCATCAATGTAGGCTTGAGCTTTATCTAACCTTATCAACATCAAAGAATAGTCAAGCACTTCAATCATTGTTGCAGGAACGGCCTTCCCACTTGAATAGAAAACATTTTGGTGCTTGTTATCTATACACATGCAAAGCAATTCGTCATTTTGGATAAAAAAACCATTTTGATATTGCAATTTTGAATACTTTGCGTCTTCAGTATGAGGCTTATCAGGACAAGAAACCAGATCTGATATTTTGACGAGAGAAAAAAGTTCAATTCCATTGGCGACTTCTGTAGGTATAGCTCCATCGGCGGTGTTTGAAACGGGTCTAATCCAACGAGGACGACCGTCAGGATGACGTACAATTATAGGCTTGCGTTGGGCATCGAAAACTATTTCGATACCAGCCAAGCATCTTCCTCCATATTTATAGGAATTGGCCAAACAAATGAAATACTTATCCATACCTGATTAGACCAAATGGGTGATTTCTATCTTTTCGGAGCTATGCTTTTTCATATATTCCACCAATAGCCTGCGATGACATTGCTCGGGAGTATCTTCGCTACAAAGGAAACAGGAGCCATCGAAAGGCTTAATGCCATATTTGCGCAAGATGTCCCTGTCAGTGAGCAATTTGGTGTATATTCTTTCATAGTCTTCCCAATTCACTTCTTGCTTATGCCATTGGTCAAGTAATTCCTTGGTTGGAGCGAAGTCAGCAACGTGAATATACGGAATATGGCAGATTTCGTTCACGAAGAACTTCAAATCATTGCCCTTGGCGAACCCAGCCAATTGGCTGCTATTGCTGATACGGACATCTACCAGTTGTTTTACCTTGCTGCCCCTAAGCAGGTTGAAAAAATGTTCGGCACTTTTCTTCGTGAATCCAATAGTATAAAGGGAAATCATTTCAATAATCCTCCTCTAATTGCAATTGTGGTTTATATCCTATTTCCTTGTTCTTCAATCGATAAGCGTCTATTCGCTGTTCTTCTTTGGTGTAAGTGCCAAAAAGCAAGTCAACTTCGGGAAGATGGTGTTTCCTCGAATGTAAATAACCTTCGATCATTTCCTTCTCTAATATGTCGTGGGAAGCCAATTTACCATCTTTCATTATGTGTTGAACATCAAGACCTTGGTCGTAGAAATAGCGGGAAACCAGCGAGAATCTGTGACATTCCAACGGATCGGCCTCCGAGCACATCAATGCGATTCGAAATCCCTTTTCCAATCCATTCGTCAATCTTGCAACTCCTTGTTTGAAGTTGGGAGTCTCTATCGCCCGTTCAAAATCCACTTGACCATTTTCTTCATCAATACAGTCGAATCGTCTCGCTCCAAACTCTTCGCCGAAAAACAGGTAATGCACACCGTGGCTTTTCAAAAACCACTTCAGATTCTCTTGATTGAATTGGGGTGAATACTTGCTGGCTGGAACACTTCTCACATCCACAACACAATTAATTCCATACATTCTTAATAGCCCAAGAAAATCCTCAAGCGACTGATTGGAATGACCTATGCTATATAATCTACAATATCCCATTTTTGTATCGAAACCGAATGCAAAAATAAACAAAAAACTTAGTTTGAAGCCTGTTCAAATTGCAAAATTCAAACAATCTTCCTCAAAACCAATTCGGGCAGCAATACCGCACATTCTTCCTTTTCCTCTTTGCCTCTCCAAGCCACAATGAAGTTCACTTTGGCCGACTGAACCTGATAGTTTTTCTCAGCCCAACCTTGTAACTCGTCTCGTCTTTGTTTCGACAAGCATACAACTTTTTCTCCAGTAGGCAATCGCAAATAGCCATCATCAAAAAACAACGGCATCCCGCTACGACATTGCAGAATCAACTTCTTCTTGCCCTTGAAGAAATCCAGATACACATCACGATGTGTTAATTGCAAGGTGATTTCGTCAGGAATCGGATACATAGTCACATCATATTGATAATCAACAAAATCAAATTTCATTGACTCAAATATGTTGGTATTGCAATGGATGTAGAGATTCTGTTTTGCCCGCGTCATTCCCACATACAACTTGCGGATTTTCTCCTCTGATTCGGCCTGTTCGCCGTCCAAAAGCATATATACGGAATCAAACTCGCGCCCCTTTGACTTGTGGATGGTGGAAACGAGGACGGTTTGCCTTGTGTCGCCACAAAAATCTTCAAGATTCGACTCGAAAACAAAGTCAGCCAAATCACTGCGGTATTTGGTGCGGTTAATGCGTTCAAAAGCCTTGAAAAACTCTTTAATGTACTCAAGACAAGTACTTGTTCGATAACACATTAGCGTTTTTTCCTTAGCTTGTTCCCAACGTTCCTCACTGATGACGGGAGACTCCAATCCATTGTCAATGAGTTTAAGGAAATAACGCACTTCAGCCAAGTTGAAAAAACGGAACCCATCGGCGGACTGAATCAATCTTGCATTGATGCCGTAACGAATCAGAAGCCCTGTGACCCGCGCAGCCTCCTCATTTGTGTTGGTCAGCACACACGCCTGCTCTTGATGATAAGTAGCACACAATTGATTGACCAAAGGAATTTCCAAGTTTTCAGACTGATACTGCGTGATATGTACCCTACCTGCCTCTTTTTGGACAGCAACATTGGGCAATGTCTTCATCCGATGCCTGCTTCTTTGGATGAACTGGTTCGAGAAAGCCACGAGTGCCTTTTGGCTACGGTAATTCTCTGTCATTTCATACTTTGTGGCCTGCATCTCGTCAATGAAGGCCTGCATGTATCGGCTATCGGAACCACGGAATTGATAAATGTTTTGGTCGTCGTCGCCCACAGCGATTACGCGCATCTCCTCATTGTTTCTCATCAAAGCACAAACAAGGGCGTATTCATCTTTATCCATGTCTTGCGCCTCATCAATGACAAGGACGGCTTTGTTAATACGACCTTGTTCGGCCTCGCCTCGTTCAATCATCTCGGCAGCGCGGTGAACTACATCCTCAGATTCTTCAAGATTGCCGATTTTGCCCAACAAGTCGAAACTGAATGCATGGAATGTCTTGATTTCCACGAAACTCGCAGCATTTCCAATAAGTTCGATGAGTCGTTGCTTAAACTCGGTGGCGGCTGCCCGAGAGAATGTCAGCATCAACAGTTGCTCGTGCTTGACATCCTCCATCAAAAGCAAAGAAGCCAATTTGTGAACCAAAACCCTCGTTTTGCCACTTCCCGGACCAGCAGCCACAACGATGTATTTGGATTGCTTGTCGTCGATGATTTCCCGCTGCTTGGTCGAAAGCGTCCCAAATAGTTTCCGATACTTGTCGGGAGTAATATTTCGTTCGATTTCTTCCAAACGTTCTCCTTTGAAATATTTGGAAATGAACTTCTTGTAATCCATTTGGAAATAATCCTGAACATATTGCAAGGCAGCACCATAATCCCTCACCATCATATTGGCATACTCGCCCACAATATGAATCTGCTGGCGTTTTTGCTTGTAGAACTCATCCAGCATCCGATAGTCTTCCTGCTTGTATCGAAGTTTCATGTCCTTCAAACGATGGACCTCCATAGCATTGTAAATCACCAAGAAACCGCCTTCCAACTTCAAGGCACCGATTTTCGAGAGGTATAGCAAGGCATCTTCAATGTCCTCAATGGTGAACATCTCCGCCTTTTGGAACAAATTGGTTTTCTGTTGGTTGCAATATTCCTTCAGCAAGGATGTCACGGAAAACTGCACCAAACTTCCCGAAGATTCAGGCGACATCGGCTTTTGCAGAGCCAATGCGTGAAGCCTTTCGATAATGAAACTGCAAATGCCAATCCGCCGCTCATATTTCCTCATAGTTTGGTCAAGGTCATGGCACAACACAGTCTGTACCATGTCATTACGAGCATTCTCTTTCTTTTTAATATATGATTTGACCGAAAGGAAATACAGCAAAGTCTTGATGTTCTTGATGGAAGTGCGGATACCGTTTTCCGTGGCTTTTTCGTTCAGGGCTTTATATGAGAAAGCCGTTTCCTCATTGGCCATCGTCTTAAGAAGGAATTGTTCCAACTTGACGAATTGCTCAAAAACCTGCTTCGATTTGTTTTCGGAATGTTCAATGTAAGCCAACATGTCTTGTGAATCGGCCAAAATGCCTTCCTGACGCATTAAATTCACCGCATTGATGACTGATTCCTTGGTCATGCCAAGCATGTCGGCCAGATAGTCCACTCGCGATTCGCCATCGTCATCCGTCGCCACGGCCCTGCTCTTGCTGGAAATCAGCGACTTGATGATGCGGACAGCGTTTTGCTTTTCTTGCTCGTCAATGAACAGCGGTGAAGCCACAATGCGTTTGTGCGCCTCATCCATGTTTCTCACCATGATTCCTGTAGCGAAAACATGCGGAACATTGTTGCCTCGGCTGACATAGCCCGCTTCTTCGAGCGCGGCAATGGCAGTGCGCACACGGGTTTCGATGTCGGAAACCTCTTCGTTCCAACCTGCCTGACGAGCAATTTCCAAAGCGGAACAACAAACATATTTACGTTGTTTCGTCAAATCCTTTACGGCTTTCCAAACTTGTTGTATCTCGCTGATGCTCAACTTGGTCTGATTAAGCAAGATAAAATGCTTGTCCAAATCGTGGTCGCTGTAAAGCACATAGCATTTGGCATCGGTTTGTGGGTCGCGTCCAGCACGGCCAGCTTCTTGCACGTAGTTTTCAAGCGAATCAGAAATGTCGTAATGAATGACCAAACCGACATCTTTCTTGTCCACGCCCATACCGAAAGCCGAAGTGGCCACCATGGCTTGCACTCTGTTGGCAATGAAGTCGTTTTGGTTGGCAATCTTGTCGTTGGAATCCATTTTCCCGTGGAAAGGCAATGCCGAGATGCCGTCCCTGCTCAATTTTTGGGACAACTCTATGGATTTGCGTGTGCGCGAAACATAAATGATGGTTGGACACGGGTTGCCCAACATCAGGCTACGCAACAGGTTGTACTTGTCATCTTCCGTTTCGGCGTAAATGACTGAATAATGCAGGTTTTTCCGTGCAGATGCCGAGGCAAACAGTTTCAAGTCCACTCCCAATTTCCGCTTGAAATAATCGGAAATGTCAGTAATGACTTTCTGTTTTGCAGTCGCGGTGAAACACGAAACTGGTATTGGCGAAGTCATGCCTTTTTGCTCTTGCAATTTGCGGATGAAGTCACCAATGTATAGATAATCAACCCGAAAATCCTGTCCCCATGAGGAGAAACAATGGGCCTCGTCAATGACGAAACGCACCACATTTCGCGACAGCAACAGTTTTTCGATGGTTTTGGAGCGCAGCATTTCAGGCGCAATATACAGCAAAGTTGCACTACCATTGGCCACCAGTTCAAATGCTTCGGCACGGTTGATAGGGTCAAGCAGTCCATTGATGGTAACCGCCTCAGTGATGCCCTGCTCGGCAAGGTTATCAACTTGGTCCTTCATCAGCGACTGCAACGGCGAGATGACCACTGTCAATCCATGTACCGCACGACCAGACATGATGGCTGGAAGTTGGAAGGTCAAGGATTTGCCGCCGCCCGTCGGGAAAATGGTCAGCAGCAACTCTCCATCAACGGCAGCTTGAACTGCACGCTCCTGCATGGGTTCTCCGTCGAAAGTGCGAAACGCGTTGAATCCGAACACGTTTTCCAAACCTTTGTGTATGTCCAACTTGCTTTGGCAATAGTCACAATGCTCATCATGGCAAGGCATATTGCAAAGCAGAACAAGCACATTTTCAATAAATGGGAAATTGCGCAACAACCATGGCGGCGTAATCGATGCTCCGTCATCTGTGGAAATCAATGCCAAGGCGTAGGCCAGTTCAATCGGATGCTCCCGAATCAGTGAATTGATAGGGCTATGTTTGCAGATTTTTCCTTGAAAGCACTGAAAAACAAGGGATTCCAAGTCTTGCACATCGGAGCTGAAATTCAGATAGTTGAAAAAACCAACGAACTCCTCAATGCCATGAAGCAAACCATAAAAAATGGCCTTCATCTCATTGGAGAGTGCTTCAAAAGCATTCTCTTCGTCATAAAACAGAGTTTGGGCTTTCAAACAATCGTTAAGTGGATTATTGACCTCATCTGTTTGCAACTTATCGTCTTTCAGCAGTTTATGGTAAGGCCGTTTCGGAAACAACAGCGGGGAAAGATAGAGCGTGTCAATGGCTTTTTTCCCTTTAATCTCCACAATATCAGTCAAGTATTTCAAATCATGGTGAATGATGTTGTGGCCGCACAAGAACTCGGCATCAGCAACAAATTGGGAAAATCCTTGTTTAGAGGCTGAATGAAACTCCTCCCCTGATTCCTTGACGGCACCAAAATCGTGCACTTTTTTGTCGTGTAAACCCACCTCAATATCAATAAATGCAATGCCAGACCGCTGTTTTCGATGAGAAAACAAACCATTTCTTAGTCGGTTGATATAGTCGTTGATGGTTGGCATTTCACCCTCCAATCTCATCCAACTCCAACCAGCGCAACTCCTTCTCATCCAACAAGTCCTTAATCTCCTGCAAGCGATTGCCCATTTCGTGGAGTTTTTGGTAGTCGGTTTCGTTGTTCAGGGCTTCGGTGAGGGTTTGTTTTTCGGCTTCGAGGTCGGCCATTTCTTTGGTAAGGTTCTCGTACTCACGCTGTTCCTTGAAAGAACGCTTCACCTTCTCGCGTTGCTTTGCCGGACGAGGTTCTTCCTTTTTTTGCGTCGATTTCTCCTTGCGTTCCTCTCTCAGCTTGGCATCCAAATACTCCTTGTATTGGGAATAGTTGCCCATAAAGCCTTTTACGTTGCCATCGCCTTGAAAAACAAAGAGTTGGTCAACGACCTCATCCATAAAGAAACGGTCGTGGGAAACCACCAAGAGGCAGCCTTTATACCCACGAAGAAAGTCCTCCAACTTCTGTAAAGTCAATAAATCGAGGTCGTTTGTGGGCTCGTCCAAAATGAGAAAGTTGGGATTTTGCACCAAGATAGTCAGCAGATAGAGTCGCCGTTTTTCGCCGCCGCTGAGCAGGGCCACAGGCTGGCGGTGCATCTTGTATGGGAAATTGAAATGCGCCAACAATTGGTCAGCAGTATAAACCTTATCCTTGCCGTAGGTCATCACTTCGGCAATTTCACGCACGGTGCTCAGCACGGTTTTACTCTCATCGAATCGTATGCCTTCCTGACGATAGTATCCGTAAGTAACTGTCTCTCCAGTCTTTATGCGGCCTCGGTCGGGCAAGACACTGCCCGTTATCAAATTCAAAAATGTAGACTTCCCCACTCCATTCTTGCCAATCAAGCCGATGCGCTCGCCGCGCTTGAAAACATAGTCGAAGTCCTTCAAAACGGCAAGGTCGCCGTAGGATTTCGACACATTGCTCATTTCCAATATCTTGCCGCCAAGTCGTTGCATTTGTAAGCCAAATTCAAGGCGCTCGTCCTGTTCTTGGTATTTCGAGCGTTCCTTCAGGTCGTAAAACGCATCGATGCGGCTCTTCGACTTGCCCGTGCGGGCTTGAGGCGTACTGCGCATCCATTCCAATTCGTGCTTCAGCAGTTGGCTGTTGCGTTCCGCCGTGGCGCGTTTCACCTCCTCTCGCTCACGGCTTTTCTGCACGTAATAGTCAAAATTGCCGTTGTGGGTGTACATCACGCCTTGATAGAGTTCGAAAATCTTATTGCATACTCTATCAAGGAAATAGCGGTCGTGGGTCACCATCAGCAAGGTCATGCTGGATTGGGTGAGAAACTTCTCTAACCACTCCACCATTTCCACATCGAGATGGTTGGTTGGCTCGTCAAGTATCAGGAAATCAGGCTCATGCAGCAAGACTAAAGCCAAGGCAAGACGTTTCACCTGTCCACCCGAAAGTTCGTCAACGGATTGCTCCAAATTGTTCAAAGCGAAGCGGGTCAGGTATTGTCGCGCCTTCAAATGCTGCTCGTCAGTAAGGTCGTCAAGCAAGTCTGAAATGCGCGTCCCTGCAGGATAGACTGGCAACTGCTCCAAATAGCCCACCTTGATGTCGTTAGCAAAGGTAATCGTCCCTGAATCAGGCGTTTCCTTTCCGACCAAAATCTTCAGCATGGTCGACTTGCCCGATCCATTGGTGGCAATCAAAGCGGTTTTGTCGCCCTTCTCAATGCCGAAAGTGACATTGTCGAAAAGCGTCTTGATGCCGTAACTCTTGGAAATCGAATCTACCGAAACGTAGTTCATCATGCAAAACGCTTGACGTACTCAATGGGATATTGCGACTTCTTGGAAACCTGCTCCACCGTCATGCCTGATTTCAGCATCTTGCGAATCACGGCATCCATCGCCTCACCGACTTCAATGATATGGAAATCAGGGTCATAGAAGCGAATCACTCGCTGTCCCCATGGCATTTCTTCCACGCCGTGCAAATACTCGATTTCAGGAAATTCCTTCAAATACTTGATGAAGCCGTCGAAGTCGTCCTCTTCGAAATACAATTCAGCGGAATTGTACTTTCTCCGCACATTGTTTGTATGAATCATGGTCTTCCATTTCTTCTTATCCTGAAGTGCATATCCGCCTTCAAATTGGACATTTTCGCCAAAGTTCATGGCAACACGGTCGCCTATCACCTCCTCATAGAAAGCGATGGACTTTTCCATATCGGAAACCGCAATCAAAGGGCATTTGAATTTTAACATAGGTCAAAGTTTAGATTGTGCAAAAATAAAAAAAGCCTCGCATCCATTGATACGAGACTTAAACTTTTTCTCCTTTTAACAAGATTCGCGCATTAAAAACTTATATATTAGATTGTAAAGCACTCAGCAACTTTAAAAATCCCTCACACTGCGGACAATACGAGGAGCTGCTTTATTGTCGTTATAGCCATCCGAAGTATGTTCCGCTCCTCCGATGGTGGTCAAATACCAAGCATTAAGTTCTGAATATTCAGTTGAAGACCAATAGTTCCAACCAATTCGAGGAATTATCGACCCACCCACTTGAGTGAGAATAGGATTGATTTCCTTGAGGTTTTTGTAAAGCCGCTTCAATTGACCCATAGCGGGCACATACCAACCGTGCTCGAAATCGACTGCGTGGAAAGCGGGATGATGCTTGCCGTTTTCACGGATAGTCTTGGTGTTGTTATATCCGTCAACATCACGAGACGCCGAACCTCTGGTGGAGAAGTTCTCCAAATCGGTATCGTCGCCATATCCTCCCCATGCGAGCGAGCCTACATCCTCCAAAGCCACGGCCCATCCATGTTCATTTGAGTCGTCCACATAAAACACCACACCGATAGCCTTGAGATTCAATGAATCATAATCCGCTGGCCTAACCAGTGTGTCGCCTTCGCAAAGGATGTCGCCCACTTTAACTTGAGCATTCACACACGGCACTACCAATGCCATCAGGAGAGCCGCCATCATAAGTTTCAAAACATGTTTACGCATAATTCTTTTAGTTTTCTGATTTTCATTACATTAGATAAATTTTTCGCAGTTTTTCTGCCTTTTAACAGGGCAAAAGTAAGATTTTTTCAAAACATACGAGCAAAAAAGCGAAACAAATCTCACTTTTTTACAAGTTTACTCGCTCATCAAATGGTAATATTTAGGCTGATAATCAGCCCATTCACCGGTAAGGAGTTCAGGGTGGAAGAAATAAATAAAGTCGGCCAAAAGCAAATCCGGCTCGCACTGCGACTGCTCAAAATAACCCGTTTTCAAGATGTCGCAAACGATGATTTTCCTGTTTTTGAACGCATCGAAAAGCGGATAAACAGGGTTCTCCTTTGCCAAAGTCGAGTAGGTCATAGGCGTAGGCGCAGAATTGATAACCCGCCAATATTCAGCCTTTTGCGCCTTTGCCAAAATACTCTCGGCATCCATTGGGACGCTGGCTGTGGAAGGGTTATCTTTCCAAATGTAGTCTGCACCTGCATCAGCGAAAAGTTTGGCTATATAGCTTTTTCCACCCGCCACATACCATTGTCCGTTGAATGCCAAATCGGAAAACACCGTCGGCCGATGCTCCACATTGGCGCATAGCGTTGAAAGGGCATTGTAACGCCTTTCGATGTCGTCAAACCAAGCATCGGCCTTTTCCTCGCAGCCCGCCAACATGCCAATCACGCGAATCCACTCGGCCCGACCCAAGGGCGTGTTTTCCATGTAGTCCGCGAAGGGAAACAGCACCGCGCCCGTGACGTTCAATCCGCCTTGGTTGCCGTCGAAATAGGGCGAATAAAGCAGCGCGTCAGGCTTCAATTGAATCATCCGTTCGATGTCGGCGGCAGCTTCTGTGCCGATGTCATAGACTTTTTCTTGTGCCAACAGCGTACGCATGGTGCTGTCGGTCACAAAACGGCCTTCGAGTATGCCTTTCACACGGTCGATTTCGCCAAGACGCAGAAAAACAGCCCATTGCGTGGCCGAAAAAGAAATCACCGACTTGACAGGAATGTTCAATACGCCTTTGACATCCTTGTCAACCGTTTTGGTCGTATCTTTGATGATGGCAAACGAACCTAACGAAAGGGTCGTGTCCCAAGGGCAAATCACCTCCATGCGATAGCCATAGTCTTTCTCGAAAACCAAAATGTTTCGGGCATGGCGCATGAGGTTCTCGCCTTGCGCCCTTTCAGGAGATTGACTATTTCTTGGAACACAAGCCGTAAACGCAAAGAGTACTATTGCACACAAAACGTGCAAAGTACGGGTCATATTTGCACGCAGAAATCGCAGAACCCGCAGAAACCTACCGGCTGCAATATTTGTGTCGCTTTGCGCTTCCCAAAATTCAGCGTATTCTGCGTGAGGCATATTATTTTCCATTGATTTCCTCCAAACAGTCTTTGCACAGGCAGTCGCTGTAATTCGCTTTCAGATAAGCTTTTGTGGTGTCGGTGAGTTTCACCTTGACGCACCAGCAGTCCACGGAATGGACGCATTCGAATGTTTTTCCGCAACGGGGACAGGTTTTTGTCATTTGTTTAATTGTTGATTGTTGAAATGTTTAATTGTTGGGATTCGCAGAAAGTTCAGGCGGATTTTACAATCCGCCCGAACTAAGTTGGGGATTTGCCATCCCCTCAAAAGAATATCAATTATTTAAACAACATTGCATTAGGAATGATGCCGGCCACAAACGAACTGAACAACACTCCATCGTTGGAATAACGATAGACCGTGCCATTGACCATATAGTCCTTGACATCGGCCACATATAGCTCGCCCGTCGAAGGCTCGACGGCGATATTATAGAACCAACCTTGTGGCTCGGCGGTAATACGGAACGACTCGGAAAGACTCATCGTACCCAAGTCAAAGCGTCGCACATCATTGTTGTAGATGAGATACAGTCCATCGCCTGATGGATTGGATTTCAGAATGGAGGCAGTACCCTCAAACTCAAGGCGTTTCGTTGCGGTCTTCAGCTGAGGATCGATTTCCCAAAGCGAAGGACTTTCGCCATAGCCGACATCCCACGAGCGACCCTCACACAGCACCCATACATGGCCGTTCTTGTCAACAGCCAAGCCGTTAGGCTCCTTCCCTACCTCGATTTCAGCCACCTTCACGTCATTGTTGAGGTCAACGACCTGAACCGTGTTGTAGCTGTCGTGCGAATTGGCGTCGATGTAGTAATAAGACCAGTTGCTGACATACAACTCATTGCCGACTTGCACCATCTTTTCAGTGGTTTTTCCCATCTCAACGGTGCCAGTATGCGTCATGGTCTGTGGGTTGATAATCCAAAGGTTGGTGCCAATCAAGTCGCTGACGTATGCCTTGTCGGGAGCCACAAAATGCATCTCGCGCGGCGAATAGAAATCGCCAATCTTGTAAGGTTTAGTGAGGTCACAAACCTGCGTGTTGGCATCTATCTTATAGATATTGTTGCTGTTATTGACCACAATGTACAAATTGTTGTCCACCAAGCTAAGGCTTTGGGCCACGTCGCCGATAGGAATATTATTGGCCTTGTAGAACAAATGATTGAACACCGTATCCGCCTCGGGGTCATAGAAACTCAGCGAGGCATTGGAAAACTGATAGTTGCCTTCATTAAGGACATACACGCCTTTAAGATTTACGGGCTGTATCGTGTCGGAAGGATCGATGGGAACAGGTTGCGGATCGGGCTTGCATGAGAACAATAATGTTGCAACAAAGGCCAGCAGAAACAAGTGTCTTCTTTTCATTGATAATCGTATTTTATTGTTTCACAACACGTTTCGTAAATGTCTTTCCATCGGCAGTAACTCGGACGAAATAAATGCCTTGCGCCAGACTTCCCAAATCGAGAACAGCGTTTTCGGAAAGCATAATCTGTTGTCCGACAAGGTCATAGACTTCAACCAATTGCAGGTTCTCAGCCTTCACCGTCAAAATGTCTTTCACTGGATTGGGATAAACCGATATGGTTTCTTGCTCGTTTTCAGGGACATCGAAATGCGCCACATCATGTATCACTCCGACGGCATCCAAATCGAAGCCGCTGGAATAAAATGGTGTCGGGAACGGGTCGTTGACGATATGACCCTCGGCGTCGTAGGTGGCATATTCTGGATCGATGGTGCCAACCACATCAATCAGGCGGACGTGCGTGATTTTGCGCTTGTCAAGAAGGGCGTTGTCCTCAACCTCATCCAAGTCAAATGGCGTACCATAAAACACTTCGTATTTTCCGGCGAAGTTGTGGATTAACGTGGCATCCATGACACCGAAAGAGTCCATCTGCTCATCGAAAGGCACTTTGGTAATGGCGGGAAAACGGAAATAGTTCTCACCATCGGAGCTCACCTCCACGAAAGCCAATTCAAGGAAGCAATGTGGAACGTTATGGAAAGGGTTCTCAAACACGGCGAAGTCGGGGCCTCTATCGTTGCAGATCGGAGAAGCGAAAGTCAACACAGCAGTGCCGCCGTCGCCCAAACTCACAACCCTATTGTCGGCCTTGCCAAGCGCAGCGGCATCAACACCATAAGAGGCGAGAGAGTCCGTGACGCCTATTTGGATTGGCCCACGCTCAATGGTACATCCCGTGGCCCAAGCCAAAAATGCCGACGAGTCGCAATGCATGGCTGTGGTGCCGACGACACCCGCCTCGGGCGCAAACTGAGCCCAAAGCATCGTCGGCACCAAAGCCAACATCAAAAACGAACTCCTTGTTATCATTTCACCACAAGTTTAGTGGTATGGACAGCATTGTCGTTGCTCACCTTGACAAAATACACACCAGCATTCAGCATTTCGGTGCTGATGCGGACTTGTTCACCAGCCTTTGCGTCAACGCTTTGCTCGCTGACCATACGACCTTGGATGTCGTAGACAGAAACAGTGGTCATTCCAGCACTTTCGACAGCCACGAATGCCTCGTTAATAGCAGGATTCGGATAAACGACCAGAGTGTTGGACTGGTTCTCGTTCACGCCAGTGTTGTCAGTAGCTGGTTCAATCGGTTGTTCCCAAGCAATGGTAGTCCAATCGGCAGACATGATACCGCAGGCATAGCCACCAATCTTTACAAAGTCGTTGTTGTGAATCGGTTCCTCAGACATCATGTTCTGACCCATCAAACCATTCACGCTATGCATGGGAACATCATAATCAGGATCGCCCCACTGCGCATCAGGGTTGGGACACATCGTCAGGTCGTATTCGCTATCCACATAGGTGATGTTGGTGGGAGCAGAACCGATTACCGTCAAGCGGCTGTCAGCAGCAGCAATATCAGTAAGAGCTTGGAAAACAGTGGCTTCACCATTGAAACGGTAGCCCCATGCCAGAGCAGTTTCAGTGTAGCTGCACCAGCTGAGTGCAACCACGACCTCGTTTTCGCCTTCGCCAATCCAAAACAGAATCTCGTCAGCTGAAATAGTGGCATCAATGACCTCTCCACCTGCATTCGGGTCAGTGGCAGGAATAATCTCTGTAGTCCATGAAATAGTGGTCCAGTCGGCAGACATGATACAGCAGGCATAACCACCAATCTTTACAAAGTCGTTGTTGTGAATCGGCTCCTCAGACATCATGTTCTGACCCATCAAACCATTCACGCCATGCATGGGAACATCATAATCAGGATCGCCCCACTGCGCATCAGGGTTGGGGCACATCGTCAGGTTGTATTCATCATCCACGTAGGTGATGTTGGTGGGAGCAGAACCGATTACCGTCAAGCGGTTGTCGGCAGCAGCAATATCAGTAAGAGCTTGGAAAACAGTGGCTTCACCATTGAAACGGTAGCCCCATGCCAGAGCTGTTTCAGTGTAGCTGCACCAGCTGAGTGCAACCACAACCTCGTTTTCACCCTCGCCAATCCAGTATTGGATGTCGGCAGGATCAATAGTAGCATCTTGTTGTGCAAACAGGTTGGTCGTAAACAGACCGAAGATTCCAAGAAGGAACAATAAGGTAAAGTTTTTACGCATAATAGTATGATTTAAAGGTTTAACGTTCAATCAATTACAATAATGCGCTCACGGAAAACGAGGGTACACCTTAATTCTATTAAGGAAAGCCAGCTCTTGTCCCGAAAGCCTTGTTTCACGACAAGCGGCAGGTCTTCTGACTTACTCCTTTTATCTAACCGCCTTCCCGAAAAACCTTGGTTTTCAGTGGCATGATGGCCGACATGAAGAGTTTACAGCAGCGGGAACTGTTCAGGATTTGCACCCGATTCCCTATTGAGCCTTGCGGCACCGCTTATCGGCGGCAAAGATAGCGGTTTTTCTTGTCGGTTGTGCGCAAAACGAGAAAAAGTTTGTAACTTTGCAACGCAAACGAAACTTTCAAATATGAAAAAGATAGCTTCACTCTTTACCTTATTAATAATGTGCTTGGGAGCCGCCTTTGCGCAAAACGAACCCATGCACGGCTGGCACACCTATTGCACAAGCGAATTCAACGAGGCCATCAGTTACGGGACACACACCACCGTCGCAACTTGTTATCCTCCCGAAATGGCCAGCAACTTTGCTGGTACGCAAATCACAAAAGTGGCGATGTTTAGCGACGGCCCAAACAATTCCATTGGAGGCATTTACACCTGTTCCATCTACTTGGGCGGTGAAACACCTTCGGAGGGTTTGATTGCATATACAATGAGTTGTGATGTCCCCCAAGGCCTCAATGATTGGGCTGAATTTGACCTTTCCACTCCCATTTGGGTTACTGGAGACGAAACCATTTGGATAGTCTGGCAAGCCGAACAGCCGTTGTCACCTTGGCACATGGGCGTTTGCGGCGACATCGACCCAAGCGGCAATGGAATATGGGCATGGAACGGAACCCAGTGGGAGCAAATTTGGTTTTCGACAGGCGACTGGATGGTGAAGACTTATTTCAACTGGGACGAACCGCAAGCCCAAGATGTTTATGTTTCAGGCAACCATTTTACCACAGGCAAAGTCTTGAAAAACAATACGCTGTTATACAGCATCACCGACAGCATCGATATTCAATTGAAAGGCATCCAAGTAGCGGAAGACGGGACGGTTTACGGAGCCGGATATGCCTACAATAGCTCAGATAATCGCGGTCGCGTTTGGATGAACGACTCGTGCATATTCACAGCCGACACCAACACCTATTTCGACCACATTGCCCTCAACGGCGATAATTGGACAGTGGCTGGCGGCAACAACGTATGGCAAAACGGCGAACTCCTTTATTCCTACAGCCACGAAGACGATGAGTGCCACATTCATAGTTTGGCTGTTGACACAACGATGGGCGACATTTATGCAGGCGGTGTGATCTACCTCTCTGGCGAATACCTTGCGTATGCCAGCGTTTGGAAAAACGACTCGCTCCTTTGGATGGAAGATACCGTTTCGAGCGTCGAAAACATCTGCTTTGACGGTGGAAACCTCTATTCGGCGGGATTCAAGGTTGCAAACGACTCCCTTTCCTACGGTGTCATTTGGCAAAACGACTCCATCATCTACCAATTGGAAAACGCCAACTTCGGGCAAATCGCGGCATTTGACGGCAGCCTCTATTGGACAGGGATTTCCCTGACAGACACAACGGTTTGCATTTGGCAAGACGGCGAGGTTTTATACGCCTTGCCCGAACTTTCTGGGATCAGCAATTTGGTCGTCAACGAGAGCGGAGTGTATTATACCGATGCACAAACGGTTTATAAAGACGGCGAAGTCCTGTATCAACCCGAAGAGTGGTGTATCATCACCAACCTCGTCGTGAAGCCTGCCCCACCTCAACCGACATTCACTCTCACACTCGAATCCGATAACCCCGATTGGGGCACCGTCATCGGCGGCGGCGAATATCACTATGGCGACACCGCCACCATTGAGGCCATCCCCAATGTCGGCCACGAGTTCCTGATGTGGAACGACAGCATCACCGACAACCCGCGAAATATTATTGTCACACAAGACAGCACTTTCATCGCTTCGTTTGGCCGAATTGAATACACCATCAGCGTCGTGAGCGAGAACCCCGACTGGGGCAGCGTTAGCGGCGGTGGCACCTTCTATTATGGCGACACCACTGAGATTTCGGCCACGCCTTTCGTTGGCTATGTGTTTTCGAGATGGACAGACCAAAACACCGACAACCCTCGCACCATAGTTGTCACTGAAAACCGTGTCTACAGTGCCATCTTCACAAGGCAAACTTGCACCATCGCCACCGGAGTTGCCCCTGAAGGCGCAGGCAGCGTGACTGGCGGCGGCACCCATTACTATGGCGACACCATCACATTGACCGCCCACAACAACCCAGGATATGAGTTCATCAAATGGAACGACGGCATTAGTGACAACCCAAGAGAAGTCGTCGTTGAAGGCGATGCGGCCTACAAAGCCGTCTTCAGCCTCTTGCAATACGAAATCACCACGGCCAGCGACCCCGTTGAAGGCGGAACCGTGACCGGAGGCGGGATTTACGACTATGGCAGCACGGCCACCCTTACGGCCACAGCCAACCCGGGTTACATTTTCCTCCGTTGGAACGATGGCGGCGGCTCCAATCCGCGCCACATCACCGTGACGGGCAACGCAAATTATACCGCAACGTTTTACCAGAGTGGCACACCGACCTACACGATTACCGTCCTATCCAACAATATCCTGCTCGGCAGTGTTAGCGGCGGCGGCGAATATCTCGAAGGTACCATCATCGAAATCAGTGCGACACCTTCACCCCATTCCGTTTTCACTGGCTGGGACGACGGCAACACCGACAACCCGCGCAGCATAACAGTCACGCAAGACATGACCTTCACGGCCATTTTCGAGGCAGCACAAGAGACTTACGAAATCATTGTCGAGAGCAACAATCTGCTTTTGGGCAACGTGTATGGTGGAGGCACCTATGCGGCCAACGCCTCCATTACCATCGGTGCCATTCCCAACAATGGCGTCTACTTCACTGGATGGCAGGATGGCAACACCGACAATCCGCGCAACATCATTGTGATAGGCGATGCCACTTATACAGCCTATTTCGCGCCAGAGCCTGTACAGACCTATACCATCACTGTGCAATACGATGAAAATCAAGGCTATGTGATGGGAGGAGGCAACTATGTGGCTGGCAGCACTGCGACCTTGGCCGCCATCGCCAACGATAATTATTACTTCGTGAAATGGGGCGACGACAACACCGACAATCCACGAACCATACTCGTCGACCAAGACATTACTTTGGCAGCCTTCTTCAATGGCACGGGCGTGGACGAAAACGACGGCACAGCGATACACCTCTATCCCAATCCCGCCAACGACAAGATTCGCCTTGAGGGACTTGAAGGAGATACAGAAATCTGCATCTACAATGCGTTTGGCATCTGTGTCAAAACGCTGACCATCAATGGTGAAAACGAAGTTTCGGTCAACGATTTGGCTGCTGGGCTTTATCTTATCCGCATCGATGGCCACCAAACCGTGAAATTCGTGAAGCGTTAAGTCCTCATGTTCAAGAAAATCCTCGGAACGGGCGCGGCGCGGGCCGTCAATGTGCTGACGCAGTTGGCCACCCTCATCATGGGCACCAAATGCCTCGGTGCCGCTGAATGGGGCAAGGCCTTCATTGCCCAAACCGACATCACCTTTTTATTAATAGGCATCGAACTCATCGCGGGCAGTGGATTGGTGTATTTCACACCACGCAAAAAACTCACGACCTTGATGACCATTTCCTACGGTTGGATTGCTTTCGTGATGCTGCTTTATGTGCTGCTGTTCAATGTAATGGCCTTTTTTCCAAACTTTTATCACAACATT
Source organism: uncultured Bacteroidia bacterium (assembly GCA_902782455.1). Taxonomy (GTDB): domain Bacteria; phylum Bacteroidota; class Bacteroidia; order Bacteroidales; family F082; genus Limimorpha. The sequence continues at coordinate 80,220 of CACZNA010000002.1, forward strand.
GTCCCCGAAGGCTATGCCTGGCTTGTCCTTGTGATGACCTGCGTTTACAGCTTCCACGGCTTCAACCTCAACCATTTCCTTGGAAAAGAAAAAGTTTCCACCTATAACTGGTTGTTTCTCACGCAAATACTCACCCAAGTTTCGATAATGGCAGTGCTCATCTTCGTGCTCAATCTGAGAACTGCCAAGGCCCTACTCTACTCCCAACTTTGCGGCTACAGTTTGGCCACTTTGATTGGCTGGATTCTCCTGTTCCCAAAACTGAAGCGCGAGGAGCGAGAGCCATTGAAGGACAGTTTGAAAGAGATGCTGCATTACGGAGCGTTTTTGCAACTTTCCGCTTTGGTCGGCACACTCAACAAGCGACTGAGTCTCTATCTGTTGAAAACGCATTGCGACGAAAGGTCCATCGGTGTATATGCCTCGGGTACGCAAGTTACAGAAGGTGTCAATATTGTGGGACAAAGCATCGGTTTGGTGGCGTTTTCCGCCTTGAGCAACACCGAAAACAAGCAACGCGCCTCGCAACTCACCTTGCGCTTCATGAAGCTCGCAGTTCTGCTGACTTTCACCGCTTTGTTGGTGATTTGTCTGCTTCCAACGACCTTTTTTGAGTTGTTGTTCTCGGAAGAGTTTGCCGATATTCGTCCCATCATTTTGCTAATCTCACCTGGAATTGTTTTCTATTCAGCGCACACCATTTTGGCCAACTATTTTTCCGGTACCGGCAAGCCGAAATACAATCTATACGCCTCACTTATCGGATTGACTGTCACATTGATTTCCGCTTTCCTTTTGATTCCATGGTTGGGCATACGAGGTGCCGCCATTACCACTTCGCTGACTTACACGGCGTTGTTTGTTTTCCAATGGGTAGTGTTCCATAAACAAACAGGAAGTCGATTGAGGCAGTTAATTCCTGAAAAAGAGGATTTTAGCTGGTTGAAAGCGGAGTTGCAAGGCATTTTTGGAAACAAATCTGATACAAATCTTTCGTAAACCTCTTACTCATCCCAATTTTTCCCTATTTTTGCCACTGGTTTTGGGACGTAATTCTCATTACCAAGACATAATGGAAAAGAAGCGTTATGCTTCGTGTTGCAAGAGGAAACCTAGGAAATTTCAACTGCGACATCGCTGATCTGAAAGTGGAAAGCAAATATAACTATGCGAGCATAGCAGCTCCAAACGCATTAAGCGTGGACTGCTAATAAGCATCTTGTTATTTCAGGCTTTCCTAGGGCCTCCTCTTGAAGATGTGAGCATACAGGGCCACGCTTCTTGTTTGAGAAAAGTCTTTTTGGCCTCTGAAAGACAATAATAATCCAAAGATAGTGTTACAACTAAAAACCAAAACAACAAAATGATGAGAGAGTTTAAAGCCTTATTATTGTTGACTATCGTCTTACTGTCAGTCGCTTGCAGCCGAATCGATGAAGTTGACATCAACAGTTTCGACCAGCCAGATGGCGAGGTCTTGAACGGCACCGTCGCCGTGTTTGGCAATGTGACTACCGAGATGCGCCAGCACCGCGTCACCATTTCACCTGTGCATCAATGGGGCGACAACCAGAATGATTTGCCCGAAATCAACCGCGTATTCGTGCTTTGCGGAAACGACACCATTCCATATATCGAAAAGGAAGCCGACCGCAACAAGATGTTTTTTGTTTCGGAGCAACCCTTCAAAGGAGAGGCGGGCAAGACCTACAAACTCGTCATCGAGACGCCAACGGGCGACATCACGGCCGAGGACTATCTGACGCCTTTGGGCAACACGGATTACTTCCAAATCATCAAGGACCACACAAAAGTGAGGAGTTATCAGATGCAATCGGGCAAGATGGCGCATGAATTCCAGTTTGACAAACACATCTACACTGTAGGGGAACAACCTGTTATTTGCGGCCTGACCTTCTGTCAGCCGGAGGATTTCCCCATCGACAGCATCGAAAGCGTTTCGTTCGTCCATAACGACATGTCGCTCTCGGCACTGTTCACTGCCAGATTGTTCTGGTATTCCTATCATGTCACTGAAGATCATCTCGACCAAAGCGAGACTTTCATCACCAGTTCGGTCTCACCCGAATTCTACACCTTCCTATTGGATGTCTTCAACGAAGACGACTGGAGTCTGGGCCTGTTCGCCACCATATCAGGCAACGTGCGAGGCAATGTCAAGAACGGCTACGGCTATTTCTTTGCCTCCGATGTGCGACGCCATCCTTTTACTTACCACGAAATCTACAATGCCATCACCCCCGAAAACGAATAAGCCATGAAAAGTATCCTCATCACTATATTGTTCTTTGCCTCTTTTATCGGCCTTCAGGCACAGACCTATACATTAAGCGGCCACATCACCGATGCCGCCACAGGCGAAACGCTTATTGGTGCCACATTATATGAGGCCTCCTCACAAACAGGCACCTCGGCCAATGGCTACGGCTTTTATTCGCTGCGTTTGCCCGCTGGAAAACACAAACTGCAATGCGCATATTTGGGCTACAGCACCAAAGAGATTGAAGTTCAACTCAATGCCGACCAAACCTTGGAAATCAAGTTGGAGGAAAACGCTGTGGGTTTGGGTGAAATCACTGTTGAGGCGGCAGCTGTGGAGCGTCCGCAAAAGCAGAACGAGTTCCATGCCGAAATGTTGACCATCAACTCGATACGTAAACTGCCGAGCGTGTTTGGCGAGGCCGACATCCTCAAGGCGGTGCAGATGCAGTCGGGCGTGAAGACCATCGGCGACGCCTCGTCGGGACTGCTCGTGCGCGGCGGCACCAACGACCAGAACCTCATCCTCATCGACGAGGCACCTATTTATAACCCTTCGCACCTCTTCGGCATGATCTCCATCTTCAACCCCGAGGCGGTGAACCAAGTGACGCTTTACAAGAGCAACATGCCCGCGCAATATGGTGGCCGTGTCTCGGCCGTCCTCGACTGCAAGATGAAGGAAGGCAACATGAACCACCATGATTTTTCGGTGGCGTTGAGTCCTTTTGCCGCCACTTTGACCGCCAACGGCCCTATTGTCAAGGAAAAGGCTTCCTATTTGGTTTCGGCGCGTAGGAGTTTCATTGACTTTTTCGTGAAACCCAACGTGGACATGCCGCTTGTGCCGAGGTTTTACGACTTGAATGCGAAAATCAACACCAAAATCGGGCAGAACGACCGCATCTATCTCTCGTTTTACAGAGGGCATGATGTCATTGAGTCCATGGGCGGCATCTATCAAGCGCAAGGCATGTACAACACTTGGGGCAACACCTCGGGCACCCTGCGCTGGACGCACAACTTCGGCAGCCGCTGGTTCCTCAACACAGCTTTCATCGTCAGCGATTACAGCAACGACATCGACTACAGTTTCAAAAGGCGTAAATTCAACTGGCGCACTGGCATTTCCGATCTCAACCTGAAAGCCACTTTGAGTTATTACATCGCCCCGGATTGTGAACTGCGCATTGGTGCGAGTGCCGTCCGCCATGCTTTCACCCCTGGCGAATCGGACAGCATCGGCATGAGCCTTCCGCATTATCAGGCGATGGAGTATTCGGCCTACGCATTGAACGACTGGAAACCCTTGCGTTGGTTGGGCTTCAACTATGGCGTACACCTCTCGGCCTTCCAGCCCTTGAACAGCGACGAGAAACTGATGGTCTATCCCGAGCCTCGTGTGAGCATGAACGTCATGCTGAACGAAAACACCTCGCTGAAGGCCGGTTATGCGCGGAACGTGCAATATATCCAAGTGCTGCAAAACACCGCCTTGGACTATCAATCGCTTGAAACTTGGTTCCCTGCGGTCAATGGTTTGAAGCCCGTCATCGCCGATGTGGTTTCGGGTGGTTGCTTCCTCGATTTCGGTGGGCAGTATTCCGCCTCAGCTGAACTCTATTACAAGAAAGGCCAAAACCAAATCGACTTCATCGACCATGCGCAACTCATCAGCAACCCGAATGTTATTAACCAAGTGAAGAGCGGCAATTCCACGGCTTACGGTGTGGAGCTGAATCTTTCGAAGAACGTCGGAAAGTTTACGGGTGCCATGAGTTACACCTATTCGCGTGTCATCTACACCATCGACGGCATTAACGACGGCAATCCCTATTCGGCCTTGTCTGACATCCCGCATGACTTCCGCATCAACGGCTGCTATCAGTTCACGCCGCGCTGGAGTGCGAGTGCGGCTTGGCAGTATTCGAGCGGTCATCCCGTCACCTTGCCTGTGGGTTTCTACGAGTACATGGGGCAGACTGTTCCGATTTACACCGAACGCAACGCAAGCCGCACACCTGCCTATCATCGCCTCGACCTTTCGTGCGCCTATCACTCGCCGAAATACAGAAACGGCTTCAACTGGAGTGCGAGTGTCGGAGTGTTCAATGCGTATAATCGCTTGAATCCGTTGGGGTATCAATTTGAGACCGATATTGAATCGGGCTTGATGCGGGCTTATGCCTATTCGATGTTTGGGATTTTGCCGAATATTTCGATTCGATTGGGTTGGTAAAACCTTCAATTATACTAATCCCTCCATCAAGAACCTCCGCAAATTCAGGTGCGTGATGCCGTTGTCGTCTTTGCGCGTGACAAGTAGGTTCGTTGATTTTTGCCTTAATAGAAGCAATTTTCAATAAAATCAACAGAAATTTCTTTTATGGAAGCAATTTTTCAACACGAGTTATCATCGATTTGCCACAAATTCCCCAAAAACAATTTTTGGAAATTCGAGTTTCATTCAAAAACCGGGAATGCAACGAAATCGTTTTTTTCGTAATTTTGCGCTCAAATAGGCTTTTATGGACGACGAAATCAAAGACGAACTGCAAGACGACATCTTCACGCAGAGCGAAGACCCGGCACCAACCACCGAAAACTATAACGACGACAGCATCGTACACCTTGAGGACATGGAGCACATACGCCGCCGCCCTGGAATGTACATCGGCAAGCTCGGTGACGGCGCCTCGCAAGACGACGGCATCTATGTGCTTATCAAAGAGGTGATTGACAACTCCATCGACGAGTTCACTTCGGGTTTTGGCAAGAAGATAGAAGTTAGGGTTGACAAAGCAGAAAAGAAAGTCAGCATCCGCGACTATGGCCGTGGCATCCCATTGGGCAAGCTGAAAGAAGCCGTTTCACAACTCAACACGGGCGCGAAATACGATAGCAAGGTGTTCCAAAAGTCAGTCGGCTTGAACGGCGTGGGCACCAAGGCCGTCAATGCGCTTTCGTCTAATTTCAGGGTGCAGTCCATCCGCGAGGGCAAGACGAGAATTGTGGAGTTTGCGCAGGGAAAGTTGATTAATGATTCGGGAATTATTCCTTCTGATGGCGACATTGGCACACTCACGGAGTTTATCCCAGATTCTGCGCTGTTCGGCAACTACCACTATGTGGATGAGTACATCGAGAAGCGCGTGTGGAACTACGCCTACCTCAACCGTGGCTTGAGCCTGATTTACAACGATAAACGCTATTATTCCAAGAATGGCCTCCTCGACCTGTTGCAGAACAACATGGAAGGCGAAGGCCTCTACCCCATCATCCATATCAAGGACGGCGATTTTGAGGCCGCGTTCACTCATGTCAACGGGCAGTCGAGCGACTACTTCTATTCGTTTGTCAATGGCCAACACACCACTGAAGGCGGCACACACCAGTCCGCTTTCCGCGAAGGCTATGCCCGCGTGGTGCGTGAGTTCTACCAAAAGGAATACGAACCTGCCGACATCCGCCAAGGCTTGATTTGTGCCTTGTGCGTGAGGATTCAAGAGCCTGTGTTTGAAGCGCAGACCAAGACCAAACTCGGCTCCACCCATCTCGCGCCCAACAACCCCGACGGCACCAACGACAGTCCTTTCCTCAAAACCTACGTTTTCGACATCCTGAAACGGCACTTGGACAACTACCTGCACAAAAACCCTGAAACGGTCAGCGTTTTGCAGGCCAAGATCCAAGCCAACGAGAAGGAACGCAAGGAGATTGCCGGCATCAAGAAGGCCGCCCGCGAGAGTGCAAAAAAAGTCAGCCTGAACAACCGCAAGCTCCGCGACTGCCGCATTCACCTCAACACCAACCACGAGAAACGCCTCGAAAGCACCATCTTCATCACCGAGGGCGACTCCGCATCGGGAAGCATCACCAAGAGCCGCGACGTGCAGACCCAGGCCGTGTTCAGCCTGCGCGGTAAGCCGCTCAACTGCTTGGGAATGACCAAGAAAGTGTGCTACGAGAACGAGGAGTTCAACCTCTTGCAAGCCGCCCTGAACATCGATGAGGATATAGAAAACCTGCGCTACAACAACATTGTCATCGCCACCGATGCCGATGTGGACGGTATGCACATCCGCCTGCTGATGCTCACCTTCTTCCTCCAATTTTACCCTGACCTTGTACGCAACGGTCACGTTTATATCCTTCAAACGCCGCTTTTCCGTGTGCGCAACAAGAAGGAGACTTATTATTGCTACAGCGACGAAGAACGCACTGCCGCCAAGGAGAAATGCGGCAAGCAGGCTGAGATCACCCGCTTCAAAGGCCTAGGCGAAATCTCTCCCGATGAGTTCCGTGGTTTCATCGGCCCAAACATGAGGCTTGAGCCTGTCATCCTTCGTTACGACTTTGGTATCAAGGAACTGCTGGAATACTACATGGGCAAGAACACCATGGAGCGACAACGATTCATCATCGACAATCTTCGGATTGAGGATGACTCGGAGATGGATAAGATGTAAATTCTCTGAATAAACTATCATATAATGCAATAATTTCCTATTTTTGCAGTCTCAAATGATAGTTTATTATGACAAAATCGACAAAAGGCACCCTGCTTCCAAGCACCCTGCTTCCAAGGAAACTCGCCAAGAACCTCTCCATCGTTGGAGAGCAAATTAAGTTGGCCCGATTGAGGCGTGACCTGAGCATCGCACAGGTGGCTGAGCGCGCCACCTGCTCTCAGCTTTCAGTGATGCGCGTCGAGAAAGGGGCGCCCACCGTGGCGATAGGGATTTATTTGCGCGTTTTGTATGCTTTGCAGTTGGACGAAGACATTCTCTTGTTGGCACAAAAAGATGAAATCGGGCGAAACCTGCAAGACTTAGACTTGAAGCAGCGCCAAAGGGCTTCAAAAAAGA
>CACZNA010000003.1:0-97518 GCA_902782455.1 uncultured Bacteroidia bacterium
CTCCCGAGGGTTGTTCGGACGAGGAGGCAACAATGATTACGCCAATCGGAGTGAGGTTGGCGCATCGGGGTTGCTGAATCAAGGCTTCGGAGCAACAGCCAGCAACCTCACCAACCAAGGCTTTGGCTTCACCCAAGACGGCCTTGACAATCAGGGCTTTGGTGCCACCAATGGCGGCATCACCAACCAAACCTTTGGCGAAACGCCAATGGGTAGCGGACTACTCATTTTGCTTGCGGCAGGCGCAGGCTATGCAACATTAAAGAAAAGAAAATCAAACCGTTAAAAAAAGAATCGAAATGAAAAGAATTAGCACAATCGTAATGGTATTGGCACTGGTGCTGAGCCTTTCGCAATGCAAGAAGAACGAACAAAACAACGCAGAAAACCAAGGCGAAGCCGTGACCATCACGCTTGATGTGAGCGGTGCTTCGACAAGCACGGCAACCGATGGCTCAAGGGTGATTGTAAATCCCGCCACGGGTACCGTCGATTTTGAAAACAACGACCAAATCATTGTGGCCAGCGGCGGCAAGTATGTGGGTACGCTGACTTACAACGGCAACCTTTTCACGGGAGCCATTAGCAACGCGACGGAAGGCTATCCGCTGCAATTCTACTTCCTCGGCAATGTGACTCCAACCGAAACACTCACTTCGGGTGTTACCGAATCTTGTTCGGTGGTCATCAGTGACCAAACGGAGCATCTGCCTGTGATTTCGACGGCACCGTCGAATGAGAACTACACCGCAAGCACAACGGACTACACTGCCCATTTGCTGAACAAGTGCGCCTTGGTGAAGTTCAATGTGACTACGGCTTCGGAAGCGGCCATTTGCGTGACGGGCTTTAATAACAAGGTGACGGTAAACTTCGCTGAAAACACTTTGACCAATGGTCAAGAAAGCAACGGTGTTATCACTTTGCCTGCTGGCAATGGAGAGAAGTGGGCTATCAGATTATACTGGCACACGCGGTGCAGTGCCTGCTGTTTATGAGAATGGATACTTTACAGTGGGCATCGAAGTGAATGTGACAACTGAAATAAACCCTGGTGAAGTTCCTGTTGGTGCAATTAGTGGTAAGTTTACTATCAATGCTGATGGTGACCAAGTGTATTTTTCTCAAGGTAATTTACAATACCGAGCTTCCACAAATACTTGGCGTTTTGCTGAAAACCAATATGACATTATCGGGCATGCAAATAGTAACATTTCTCCAACTTATGATGGTTGGATTGATCTATTTGGATGGGGGACGAGCGGTTATGATGACAAATATCCATGGATGACCAGTGAGATTGAAACTGATTATGGCGACAACCAAAACAATATTGCCTATACCGAATATGATTGGGGACAACATAACCCCATTTCGAATGGCGGCAATCAAGCGGGTCTTTGGAGAACGCTTCCATCGGCAGAGTTGGGATACATGGTTTATCAACGGAACAATTGGGAGAATCTTTATTCAATGGGACTGGTCAATGGCTGGCATGGTTTGATATTACTCCCTGATGATTGTGTGTTGCCAGAAGGCATCATCTTTACTCCCAATTATAAGCAGTTCACGAATGATGTAAATAACTTCTCATTGGAGCAATGGGGGCAAATGGAAGCGGTTGGTGCTGTGTTTTTGCCAGTGGCAGGAATCAGGCAAGGAACTCAGGTGAGCCAAGTTGATGAATCAGGATATTATTGGTCAACGGATATTTTGTCTCCAGATGATGGTGCGCGTGAAATGTGGTTTGGCAGAATGTACATCTATTATAATCCTGGTATTGGTGGGAGTTTTAGCCGTCATAATGGCATTTCAGTCCGTCTTGTGCAAGATGCTGATTGATTCAATAAATAATCATAATACTTATCGGTATATCCGCCCTTCCGTTCCTTGAGAAAACCTTGGAGCGGGAGGGCGGTGTTTTTCCTGTCGCCCCTCGCGAGGCTTTGTTCGGAATTTGTTTTTGTCTGGCAGGGGTTCCATTGCATTTCACCCCTGCCTACTATTCGCCGTCACTCCGTGACTTGGGCTGTGGCACGGGAAAACCCCAGAGGGGTGATAGGATATTAGGCAGGCGGTGGAGCATGGCGGAACCCCTGCCGGAAAACGAAACAATGAAACAATGAAAAAATGGTAGTGTAGGTAATTTTGTTTATTTTTGCGGGCAGAAAACATATACATTATGTGTACCTACAATATAAGTTTAAACGATGCGCTTGTTGAAAAGGCACGGCCTTCGTTTCCCGATGACAAGGCTTTGCAACGGTGGTTGCAAGAACAAGTTTCTGTCATGTTGGAACGTTTTCTTTGCGAACAAAAGGAGAAAGAGTCTGCACAAAAAGCAATGGTCAAAGAAAGCCTAACCACAGCATTCAACGAATTACATTCGGGGCAGGCAAAAAAAGATGCCAGAAGTCTATTCGCACAATAAAACCTCGCATCGATGAATGTGACGATTGATTTTCTGCCCGAGTTTGAAAGACGTGCAAAGGCTTTGGCAAAGAAATACAAATCCTTTCCGAAGGATTATGATGCCTTTTTGGATGAGTTGGAGAAGAATCCTTTCTGTGGCGATCCTTTGGGACACAACACATACAAGCATCGCATGGCCATCGCTTCGAAAGGCAAGGGCAAAAGCGGTGGCGCACGGGTGATTACGTATAATATACAACAGACTTCAAATGCTGTTCTCGTCACTTTGATGTCCATCTATGATAAATCGGAAATTGACAATGTTTCTGATGCCTACCTCCGTCAGTTGGTTTCTGAGGTTGAGAGAAATACATGATCTGTCTAATTTCCGCCGTCACTCCGTGACTTGGGCTGTGGCACGGAGGAACCCCGGAGGGGTGAGAGGATATTAGGCAGGCGGTGGAGCATGGCGGAACCCCTGTCGATGAAAAACCGAATGGAATGCCGATGAAAACGGTGTGAACCCATGTTGAAAAACAAAAATGTGACGATGTTGGCAAATTTGTTTATTTTTGCAGTCAGAAACCAACAGAAATATAAATGTGTACACGTACAATCCATATCAATGACAGTTTGATGGAGCAAGTCAGACCTATGTTCCCCAACGATGATGTTTTGCAGCGGTGGTTGGAGCAACAAATGGAGTCTATCTTGATGAATTATTCGGCTCAACATAAGCCGAAACCTCCTTGTTCCTACACGGATGAGGAAATGTATGCCATCGTCAAGGAACGGTTGCAAAGTCTTGAAAAAGGAACAGCCGAACTTGTTGATGGCGAAGAGGTCTTCTCACAAATTCGTAAACGCTATGGCTTTAAGGCATCAGTGGCATAGCCAAGCCAAGATGGAGTTGGACGAGACGCTGGCTTATGTGTTTCGTGAGTTTGGAGAGAAAACGGCTGAAAAAGTGTATGTTGAAGTCGAAAAGCGTGTGAACCAGTTGTGTGCTTTCCCTGATTCGGGAATTCGGTATAAAGACTTGTTTTACAATGACAAAGAGGTAAGAATCCTACACATGCGTAAATCCTCGATTATCTATTGCCACGATGATGAAATGTTGTACATACTTGCATTCTGGAACAATCGGAATAATGATACGAATGCAACTGAAATGTTGTCGGAGAGATAAAGTTTTCCTTTCATGTCCGCCCCAAAATTCATAGCAGACCGTATTTTTTCGCTTTCGAAGGAAAACCTTTCCTCGACTGTGATGCGCTTGGCCGTCACGAGTGTGGCTTTGGCCATTATCGTGATGCTGATTGCATGGGCGGTTGTGGTGGGCTTTAAGAACCAGATTCGAGGCAAGGTGATTGGCTTCGTCGCCCCGATTCATGTGCAGTCGTTAGATAAGAACGAATCGGTCGAAGAAACACCTTTTGTGTTGGATTCGTTGTTAATCAGCAAGTTAAAATCCATTGAAGGCATTGCGCATTATCAAATGGTGGCAAACAAGGCGGGCATGATTAAGACCGACGACGAAATCCAGGGGGTGTTGCTGAAGGGTGTGGACGACAACTACGATTGGACTTATTTCGGTAACTGCCTCTTGAAAGGGAAAACGCCTGAATATCAATTGGGTGAACGCTCCAATGAGGTGTTGGTTTCCAAAGCCATTGCCAACAAGATGCTTTTGGATGTAGGTGACGATGTGCGTGTGTGGTTCATTGACAAGGACATGCAGGCACGAGGGCGGAAGTTCACAGTGACGGGTATTTTCGAGACGGGTCTCACCGAGTTTGATGAGCGTTTCGTTTTCGCCGATCTCAACCAAATCCGCAAGCTGAATGGTTGGGAAGACAACGAAGCGGGATTGTTGGAAATTGCGCTGAAAGACGGTTTCGATGCCAACCAAATCAATGAGAAATTGTATTATGCCTTGCCTTCCGAGTTGGCTTCCTACACCGCTCGCGATAGCAACCCACAAGTATTCGATTGGCTTGATCTTTTGGATACCAACGTGTGGCTCATCATGGCCTTGATGTTGTTGGTGGCAGGCATCACGGTCATCAGCATGTTGCTGATTATCATTATTGAACGCACTTCCACCGTTGGCTTGCTGAAGGCCATGGGCGCAAGCAACAAGTTTGTCCGCGAGGTGTTCTTGCGCCACTCGTTGCGCATTTTGCTCATCGGAATGTTGATTGGCAACGTCATCGGTTTGGGCTTCTGCCTTTTGCAAAAATACACAGGACTCATCAAACTTGATGCAGCGACCTATTACCTTTCATCCGTGCCCATCGAATTGCACTGTACTACGGTGATACTCATCAACTTGGGAACTTTACTCCTTTGGGTCTTTATGCTGTTGATTCCGACTTCGGTCATCAACCGTATCAGTCCTACCAAGTCGATTCGGTTTGAATGAGGAAAATTTCAATAATTCATGCTTGACATACCAAAAAGGTTTATTTTTGCAAAATCAATATTGAAGTTATGAGCAAACAGGAGCATGATAAATTGGATTATTTGGTGGCTATCATTAGTGATTTTGCCCTCAAATTTTCTTTGACACCATCGCAAGCTTATCGTTATTTGTCTAATTATAAGGCGATTGACTTTCTGATTCGTAATTATGATATTGAGCATACGTTGTCATTTGAGAATGTTGTGGACGATGTTTCGGTGTTTTGTCGCAATCGAGGAGGGGCTTTGGTATGATACTCTATCACGGATCGAATGTCGAGATTGATAGGATAGACTTGTCCAAATCCAATGTAGGCAAGGATTTCGGTGTTGGGTTTTATTTGACCCCAAATCGCGACCATGCTTTGGGTCAGGCTCAGCGCAAGATAGAAATATTTTCGTTTGGCGTTCCCACTTTGACAGCCTTTTCTTTTGATGAAAAAGAACTTCAAAATGGCGAACTTGCTGTAAAAGTGTTTGATGATTACACCTTAGAATGGGCTGAATTTGTGCTGATGAACAGGCAAAGCAGTAGTCGAACATCGCTGCATGGATATGATGTAGTTGTTGGCCCTGTTGCAGATGATACTGTTGGTTATCAGATTCGTAGGTTGTTGGGCCAACTGATTACCATGGAGCAGTTTATGAAGGAATTGAAATATCCGAAAGAGAAAAGCATCCAATACTTTTTTGGTACAGAAAAATCACTAAAATACCTCAGGAAGATATGACGAAAGAATCATTTATGATTGAAGAAATGACCAAAGAAATGATAGTGCTTTTAATGGAAAAGCGAGGCGTTTCCATGGAAGAGGCTGTGAATCTCGTCTATACTTCAGAAACTTTCTCGAAATTATGCAACCTGTCTACTGGTTTATATTTCCAAAGTACGCCATACGTGTACGAATACCTTAAAAAAGAACTGAATACTGGAAAACTAAGCGAATAATAAAATGATGAAAGACTTTACCATTCAACCGTTGAAAGGCTACGGCGAAATACCTTTCGGAATGACACTTGACGAGACGGTCAAGGTTTTGAACATGCCCGACTTTTATGAAGAGTTGAGCGACATGGAGGAGACGGGAAACCGTTCCATCTATTACGAATACGACGGCATCGGAACCAACATCTATTTCGAGGGCATCACCAAGTCGGTGGTGGCTTGCTTCGAGACGGAAAACGACGCTGCCATATTGTTTGGCAAGAAAGTGTTCGACCTCAAGAAGGAAGATGTCGTCAAGTTGATGAAAGACAACGGATTCAAGGATTTGGAGGAAGAGACCGAGGACGGCGAACTGCGCGTTTCATTCGAGGATGCCATGATGGACTTCTTCTTCGATGGCGACGTAATGACCGCAGTAAGTTGGGGCGTACTCGTTGATGAACAAGGGGAAATAATATGATTGCCTCACGCAGAATGCGCAGAATACGCTGAACCTGTCGGGCGCAAAAAAGGCATCGCATCGAGATTCATATAATTCTGCGAATTCTGCGTGAATAGAAAAGCGAATTCAGGGTGAAAGAGTAAAACATGAGACTTCAGCAGAAATACGACGCTTTCGTGGCCTATTTCTCGGAGCACATGCCCATTGCCGAGTCGGAGTTGCATTACAAAGACCCGTACCAATTGTTGGTGGCGGTGATTCTTTCGGCGCAGTGTACCGACAAGCGAGTGAACATGACCACGCCTGCGCTGTTCGAGCGTTTCCCGACGGCGCATGACATGGCCGCATCGACGGTTGATGAGATTTATTCCTACATCAAAAGCATTTCCTATCCCAACAACAAGGCTAAGAACTTGTTAGGCATGGCACAGACTTTGGTGAGCGATTTCAACGGCATTGTCCCCGATAATTTGGATGACCTTCAAAAGTTGCCTGGCGTGGGTCGCAAAACGGCCAATGTGATGATGGCGGTGGCTTTCAAACAACCCGCCATGCCAGTGGATACGCATGTATTTAGGGTGGCCAACCGCATCGGCCTGACTCAAAACTCTAAAAATGTGTTGGAGACAGAAAAAACCTTGGTGGCGCATCTGCCTAAGGAGGTCATCGCGAAGGCGCACCATTGGCTCATACTTCATGGACGTTATGTCTGTCAGGCCCGCAAACCGAAATGCAACGAGTGCGGCATCACAGAGATTTGCGACTGGTATAAAACCAATTCATCAATATGACAAACAGTAAATTAGGTTCTTTGGCGAAACAAACCGCCATCTATGGATTGAGCAGCATCATAGGCAGGTTCTTGAACTACCTGCTGGTGCCTATCCACACCCATCGGATGGCCGCCGAATCGGGAGGATACGGCATCGTGACCAACCTTTACGCCTATACCGCCCTGCTTTTGGTCATCCTGACCTTTGGCATGGAAACCACCTTTTTCCGTTTCTCCAACAAGGAAAACGTGAACCCCGACAAGGCTTTCTCCACGGCTGGGCTTTCCGTTGGCTTTGTCTCTTTGGTTTTCCTTCTTTTAGTGTCTTTGTTCCTGAAGCCCATCGCCGGAGCTTTGGATTATGCCTTGCATCCTGAGTTTGTGGAAATTATGGCCATTATCGTGGCCTTCGATGCGTTCCAGTCCATCCTGTTTGCACGGCTGCGCTACGAAAACCGTCCAATCAAGTTCATGACGTTGAAACTCTCCTTCATCGTTCTGAGCCTGTTGCTGAACTTGTTCGTTTTCTATTTGGCCCCCTTCCTCAAAGAACATCATCCCTCCATGATGGGTTGGTATCAGACCAGCTATCAGGTGGGTTATATTTTCATCGCCAACTTGATATGTACTACGTTGGTCAATTTCGGATTTATCAATGAAATCAAGAAACTTCGTTACGGCATCGACCGTAACTTGCTGAAACAGATGCTGAAATACACTTGGCCAATTCTCCTTTTGGGCTTGGCCGGCATCCTCAACCAAGTGGCCGACAAGATTGTATTCAAGAAAATCGTCCCAGGTTTGGAGGGCGAGGAACAACTCGGCATCTATGGTGCTTGTGTAAAGATTGCGATGATTATGGCTATGATTACGCAAGCCTTCCGCTATGCCTACGAGCCTTTCGTCTTTGGCGGCAAGCGCGACACCGAAGACAAGGCCACCCAAGCCTCGGTGATGAAATATTTTATCATCTTCACACTGTTGGCTTTCCTCGCCGTGGTGATGTACATGCCTTTGTTACAGTATCTTGTTGGTGAAGGTTATCGTGAGGGCTTGCGTGTAATACCCATCGTGATGATGGCCGAGATTTTCATGGGCATTTACTTCAACCTCTCGTTTTGGTACAAGCTCACCGACCAGACTTGGTGGGGTGCCGTCTTTTCGGGCATCGGTTGCGCGGTGTTGTTGGCCATCAATTTCATCTTTGTGCCGAAATACAGTTACATGGCTTGCGCTTGGGGCGGTTTTGCGGGCTATGCTACCTGCATGGTGCTGTCTTATTTCGTCGGACAAAAGAAAGCCCCGATTCCTTACGACCTTAAGTCGGCGTTCCTCTATTTCGCCGTCGCGATAGCCCTGTTCTTTGTGCAGAAATACATCCACATTGAAAACACCGTTTTGACCTTGGTAGTCAACACAAGCCTGCTGATGGTCTTCTTCGCCTTCATCTGTTGGAGGGAGAAGGACTTGGTGCAAGGCGTTTTGGCATGGGTGAAGAATCGGGGGAAATGACAAACGAAAACATCTCAGAAAATGAAAGAACAACCTAAATTCATCATTAGCGGTGGGGGCACAGGAGGCCACATTTTTCCTGCCATTGCCATCGCCGATACCTTGAAAAAGAAGTTTCCCAAGGCTGAAATCCTTTTTATCGGTGCCAAAGGCCGCATGGAGATGGACCGCGTTCCCAAGGCGGGTTATTCCATTGAAGGTCTGTGGATTAGTGGCTTGACGAAAGACTATCGCGTCCTGACCTTGCCTCTGAAACTTGTCAGCAGTTTTAGCAAGGCGCACCGCATCCTGAAACGTTTCAAGCCTGATGCAGTCATTGGTGTGGGAGGCTTTGCCAGCGGCCCCACCTTGAAAGTCGCCAACTGGTTAGGCATCCCCACGGTGCTTCAGGAGCAGAACTCCATTCCAGGCAAAACCAACCGCAATTTGGGCCAACGCGCCAAAGCCATCTGCGTGGCTTATCCCAACATGAATCGATGGTTTCCTGCCGACAAGATACATCTTACAGGTAATCCATTGAGGAGCAATGCCGTGGCCAATGCCTCACGGGTTGAAGCTGCCGATTTTTTCCATCTTAACCCGGAGCTTCCCGTGGCCTTGTTGGTCGGGGGAAGCCAAGGCTCAAGGGACATGAATTATGGCATCAGCGCACAATTGTCGGCCTTCAAGGACAAAGACATTCAATTTATCTGGCAAACAGGCAAGACTTATATCACCCAAGCCCAGGCCGAGGTGAAGGCGTTGGGGTTGGACGACAAGGTGAAGCCTGTTGCCTTCATCGAGCGAATGGATTTGGCTTATTCCGTGTCAGATGTGGTCATCTCACGTGCTGGCGCCATGTCAATTTCGGAGCTTGCTTTGGTGCAGAAGCCGGTCATCTTCGTCCCGCTGCCATCGGCTGCCGAAGACCATCAGACCAAGAATGCCCAGCAACTCGCGGATGTCGGGGCTGCCATCATCGTGAAAAATGAGAAGGTAAAAGAGGAACTCGTCCCCGCCTTGTTCAAGCTTTGTTCCGACAAGGAAAAGCAAGCATCGATGAAGGCGAGCATTGCGCAGTTTGCCCGTCCCAATGCCGCAGAGGACATTGTGGAACAGATTGTTAAGGTGATTTCTTAGACTATTACTTCAAGTCAATGAAGGGGACTGAGTTGCCAAGCATGTATTGGGGCAGTTTGCCGTCCCACTTCTGCACGGCTTCATAGTTT
Organism: uncultured Bacteroidia bacterium; assembly: GCA_902782455.1. Lineage (GTDB taxonomy): Bacteria > Bacteroidota > Bacteroidia > Bacteroidales > F082 > Limimorpha. Next base: position 9,756 of record CACZNA010000003.1, read on the forward strand.
ACCAACTTTGGATTGCTCTCCAAAGCCGCTGCTTTGATGCTCATGGCTTCGGCCTCGGCTTGTGCCTTGATTTTGGTCTGCTTGGCCTGTTCTTCCACCTGGATGGTGACGTTCTTGGCCTTCAGGGCGTTCTGTTCGGCCACCTGCTTTTCCTTGATGGCGGTCTCGAAGTCGTCGTCGAAGTCGATGTTTGTAATCTGAAATTGGATATTCATGAAGTAGTTGCTGTCCAATGTCTGACGCAATGACGCTTCTATCTCACGACGGACGGCATCACGGTTCTCAACGATTTCGGTGGCCGCAAAGTTGCCGAAACTTTGTTTCATGGACGAGCGGATAAATGGCACCACGATGCGGTTGTGGTAGTCGTCGCCGACGTTTTTCATCAGTTTGCTGACGTTCTCGCGCACTAAGTCGTAGTTGATGGTGTATTCCACCTCCGAAGTCTGCACGTCCTTGGTGTAGCTGTTCTCCTTGCCGTCGTGTTTCTTCTGTTGCACGTTCACGCGTTTGATGGTCTGGATGAACGGAATCTTCATGTGCAAGCCGTCTCCAATCACATCATCGCTAATCTTGCCGAAGGTGGCGAGTACGCCACGCTCCGACGAGCGGATGGTGTAAAATGATGAGAAAAGCACTAAAACGGCTAACAGTGTCAAAACAGTCCAAAGGGCGTAACGTCCCATTTTCTTGTTGTTGGGATTGATGTTGATGTTGGTGTAAGGCTGATTCATTTTGCTAATGATTTAATGTTTGCGCAAAAGTACATATTTTTTGGAAACATCCACTATTTTGATGTAAGTAGATGAGCAAATTTAGTTTACATAATAGACTGTGAGACTGCGAGACTCCGTGACTGCGAGTCGAACAAATACCCGAAGTCCCGTGTCCCGAAGTCTCGAAGTCAAAAGATATTGCAGCTTAATTTTGAACAGTTACTTAAAAGAAATGTTGTAATTAAAAACCATAATGCACTGAAAATCAAAGCACATTTTTTCCAAAAGTTTGTAATGTCCCAAAAACTTGCTTTTTGTGCTGGAATTTGCCATATTTTTGCAATCGAAAACTTTAAACCGTATCAAAATGAAAACGAAGAAACGATTTTTCACGAAAATGACGGCTCCAGCGGTTTTCGGAGCCATGTTGCTGCTGCTCACGGCCTGCCCGAGTAAGGAACCAGTTCACATCGACTTAGGACGCATCCCCGAACAGTATCTGGCCACCGTGCCTTATCGAAACGGCGACGTGTTCCGTATGCAGCACGAAACAAGTAAGGTCATCATCGAATTTGAAGTGGAACGCCACCGACACAAAACTTCAAGCGAGGGCTACGGCACTGTGCCAACACGTTTCGAGCCTGCTCCTGACTATTATTATGAGTACGAAGTGGACATGACTACTTGTAAGCCAAAGTATCCGGTTTTCGACCTGAGTATTTCTTTGTCAAATGCTTACATGCTGAATGAAGAGGAAATGCAATCATGGTATAAAAAGGCAGACATATTTGCTGTCGGCAGTGCAAAAGTGCCATTCGTCGGCGATGACTATTTTGATTACGAAATTGTTGATTCATTGGAAGTTAATGGTCGTTATTACAAGGATGTCTTCAAGTTGAAAACAGACTATTATAATAATGATGACGAATTGATTCATGCCGAAACCATTCTCTACAATTATGAAAACGGTTTTGTGGGAATTGTGATGTCTAACGGTGAAAAATATATGCTTTATGAAGAATAAATTTTTGATTATCACGGCTTTGGCCTTTGTGACGGCTTCATGCACGAAGCCAACCCAATCTTACTATGTGCAAGATTCCAACCGCGTGTGGTTCGCCGACACAGCCAACTTCAAGTTCACCATGCGCGACGACAACAGCGTTTCGCAGTCGTTTTCATTTGCGGATATTGACCAATACATGTCGGAACAGGAAAGCTATTTTATGGGTATATATGTGAAAGACTTTGAATTTGAGCATGTTTACCAAAGCGGCTTTTCCTCTTTTTCCACGTTGAATATGAGCGTTAGCCTGACCGCAGACCATCTTGAGGACGTGCCGGAAGGCACTGACGATTTCAGGATGGATTTCGGCCCGGCGCATTACACCATGCGCATCGATGGCAACAAGTTTTATCCGAGGTATTGTTACGAGTACAATAATGACAGCGAGATGGAATTCATGGCTGAATACTTCGACAAATACAATGTGCACGATGTGGAATATCAGGGTGTTATGCATCTCAAACTGGTCGATGTCGCCTATCCTTGGATGACTAATTTCCCAACCGAAATCTATTACGCCAAGCATTACGGCCTGATTCAATGCACTTTGGACGACAAACTGACTTTGTATCGTTTGCCAGATTGAATTTAAAACACGAATTATCAGGAATTTATCATAAATTATTCATGAATTATTATTTTTGAAAATTCGTGTCCAATTCGTGGCAATTCGTGTTAAAATTCGAGCGGAGAAATTCTCCGCTTTTTTATCATGTATCGAATTTTATGTAACTTTGCAGCATGAAATTCTAAAAACCAACGAAATGAAAAGCAAGAGACAATTTTTCAGGAAAACAGCGGAATCTATCGTTCTGGGAATCATGCTGGTGATGTTTTTGGCTTGTAAAAAGATTCCTCCAACTCCTCTCATCTATCTTGGAGATATTCCCGAGGAGTATCTGGCTACTGTGCCGTATCAGAATGGTGATGTCGTCAAGATGATGCATGAAAGCAGTAGACTTGTCATCAATTATCGAGTGTCGCGAAATAGATTCCATAATATGTCTGAGCCTATAGGGGAAGATTATGATTATCAGGTTGACTTTACCCATCTTAAGCCTGATTATCCTACCTTTGATTTGGGCATTACGTTGACAGCCGAATATAAGAAGTATGAACTTGAAGGTGAGGAGGCTCCAAAAACAGGTCTTATTCTACTGAAGGGAAGCGACACATACGTTCCTTTTATCAATACAGATGCTACGGGTTACACCGTGCTGGATTCTCTCGAAGTGAATGGACAAGTATATTATGATGTGTTCAAATTGGATTGCAAACATTATGAATTTCCCCCAGACTATTCGATTCCCACTCATTCAATTTATGCTGCTACCTGCTATTACAACTATGCGAAAGGCTTTATTGGGATAGAATTGTCGAACAATGAAAAATATTGGCTCTATGAAGAATAAATATTTGTTTGTGATTGCTTTACTGGCTGTTTTGGCCTCTTGCAATAAGAAGGACGAACCAGAGATGACCAAGTACTATGTTGGCGATGAAGCGAAATCATGGTTGGTGGACGAGTGCAAAAAGGAATATTTCATGCTCGACGAAAATGGCATAGAGCAGGGTATATATGTATGTGAGCCAGAGGTTGAATACAGAAAAGACACGACGTTAGGGGTTTTGCGCGAGCGCATTGCTCAATATAGCTATCCTGATATTGGTGATGGCTTTGGTGTTTACATTACAGCGGGTAAGAGCAACAAACCTAATGTTGATGAAAGCTTTGCCATCATCTTTAGTGGGTGTTATTTCAGCTTCGATGGATATGGTTTTAGATCTGTCGCAAGTGAATCAAGGTCGGAAATCGAATATACCGCCGACCTGTTGGATGCTTTCGAAGTGAATGGCGTTACCTATCACGATGTGGTTCATATTCAACAGGTTGGAGATGAATCGATGGCAGGCCGTGGCCCTGTAGAGCTTTATTATGCCAAGCATTACGGCATGATACAATACACCATATCCTACGGCATCACTTATTTCCGTTTGCCTGCGGAATAATAAGGGAAACAGTTTGTTGCGGATGTTGGAAATTTGCTTATCTTTGCCAATTCATATTGGAAGACAAATTAAAAGCATAAACAAATGGATAACAGACTATTAGACAATAAACTGCCTTATTTGGTGGCCGACATGAACCTCGCGGCTTGGGGCAGGAAGGAAATCGAGGTTTCCGAACACGAAATGCCCGGCTTGATGTCGCTGCGCAAGAAATACGGCGACACGAAGCCGCTGAAATGCGCGAAAATCATGGGCTCGCTGCACATGACCATCCAAACGGCCTGCCTCATTGAGACCTTGGTCGAATTGGGCGCCACGGTGCGCTGGTGCTCGTGCAACATCTATTCCACGCAAGACCACGCTGCGGCAGCCATCGCCGAAACGGGCACTGCCGTTTTCGCTTGGAAAGGCGAAACTTTAGAGGATTATTGGTGGTGTACCAAACGCGCCATCACCTTCCCCGACGGCACAGGTCCGGACTTGATTGTTGATGATGGCGGTGATGCCACTTTGTTGATTCACAAGGGCTATGCCTGCGAAAACGACCCCAAACTCCTTGACGCACCCACAGGCAGCGCCGAGGAAGCCGCACTGATGAGTGTCATCAAGGCCACCTATAAAGAAAATCCTACCTTCTGGCACACGGTTGTGGCTGGTTGGAAAGGCGTTTCGGAAGAAACCACCACCGGCGTACACCGTCTGTACCAAATGCACGAGCGCGGCGAGTTGCTCGTTCCCGCCATCAACGTGAACGACTCCGTTACCAAGTCGAAGTTCGACAACCTCTACGGCTGCCGTGAGTCGTTGGCCGACGGCATCAAGCGCGCCACCGACGTGATGATTGCTGGTAAGGTGGTCGTGGTGTGCGGCTACGGCGAAGTGGGCAAGGGCTGCTCACACTCGATGAAGAGTTATGGTGCCCGCGTTATCGTCACCGAAATCGACCCCATCTGCGCTTTGCAAGCCGCTATGGAAGGCTTCGAGGTTACGACGATGGAGGAGGCCGTCAAGGAAGGCAACATTTTCGTCACCACGACGGGCAACTGCGACGTGATTACGCTCGAACATATCCTGCAAATGAAAGACCAGGCCATCGTGTGCAACATCGGCCACTTCGACAACGAAATCCAAGTGGATCGCCTCGAAAAGACCGAGCATCTGAAGGAGAAAATCAACATCAAGCCGCAAGTCGACAAGTACGTTTTCGACGATGGTCATTGCATTTTCCTGTTGGCTTCGGGCCGTTTGGTCAACCTCGGTTGCGCCACGGGTCACGCTAGTTTCGTGATGAGCAATTCGTTCACCAACCAGACTTTGGCTCAGATGGATCTTTGGGAGAAACGCGGCCAATATAAAGTAGGTGTGTACTGCCTGCCCAAGTATTTGGACGAGGAAGTCGCCCGCCTGCACTTGGAGAAAATCGGCGTGAAGCTGACCAAGCTCACGCAGAAGCAGGCCGACTACATCGGAGTTCCCGTCGAAGGGCCTTACAAGTCGGACATCTACCGTTATTAATGTGATTTATCTTTTGAAGTTTTTGCGACTTTCAAACGTTTTTTGGGAGCAATGCCTTGTGTGTTGCTCCCTTCTGTTTTATCTTTCTCAGCGATGATGATGAAGGCAGCGTCGCCGTAGGTGTTGTTGATTTGACGCTTTTTCAGGTCGCGAATCGTCGATGGGAACTCAATCTCGATAAATTGGTTATTCTTTCTGTTGTGTTTCACTATGGTTTGCGTTCTCTCTTCGGCGATTTCAAGTCCGGTTTCGCCATCGAACCACCTTACAACGTATTGTGTGCCAACATCTTGTTTGCTAATCGGCAAGATGATGGCGTTGCTCTTTGAGCAAGGTCGGGGCTTTTTGTCTTCGTCCAAAGTGTAGACATAGCCCTTTTGGTCAACTTTGGCTTCTGTGACGAAATGCCCATTCGAAATGGTTTTGTCGGTGAGTCGGCGCAAGGCCTGGTAGCTGAAAGCGGTGTCTTGGCACCAACCGTAAAGCGTGTCTTCGTCAGCATTGGAAAGATAATAGGTCTCTATGCCGTTGGGACATACCCAGGAAGTTTTGTTTGCCGAGACAGTGGTGTGAGGGGTGAAAGAGTCGGGGAGGAGCGGGATGTTTTTGCTGTAGGTCAACACAGGTGCATAGATGCGAAGCAAATCCTTGTCGCGCAGGTAGTTCCAATACCAGAAGGAAGCAGAACCCATCGTTCCCGAGAAGAACGAAGCCCAAACGCAGTTGTGCGTGTCGAAGCCAAACGGGTCTTTGTCTTGGTATTTCGGAGGATTGGATTGCCCGAAACCGAACTCTCCACAGAAGATGGGTTTTTCGGGGTAGAGAGGGCGATAAGTTGCGTATTTTTGGAATAACTGCCTTGTGCGTTGTTCCGTTGACTTGGCCTTTTGGATGTTGCCGTAGGTGTGGTATTGCACGATGTCGAGGTTTATGTAGAGCGCACTCCCGATGTAGTCTTTTTCAGAAAAGGTGCCAAGCGAGGTGCTGACAAGGTGGTGGAATGGGTCGATGGAGCGGATATAGTCGGCCATCTCGCTGTGCCATTTGACGATGTTAGCATGAAACGACGCTTCAGTTTGGTCGCCACCAGGGATGTTGTTGACCTCGTTCCAAAGCTCCCAACAAACGATATTGGTGGCATAACCCCAACGTGCTACGATGTAGCGAATCAGGTTTTTGGCAATCCTTTTGGCCTCTTTGTCAGTGAAGAACAACGTGGACGACTTCAATCCGAGCACGGTTTTGTAAGGGTTGTTGTCCCATCGGCTTGAACTCTGGTGCATGTTACCAAAGTCGCCAAAAGTGAAAATGCAAGGCATGACGGTGATACCGTTCTTTGCCGCGTATGCAATGATATGGTCAAGCTCGGCAGCGTCTTTTTGGTTGAGCGACGAGTCAAAATACAGGGTGGGCTTTTTGTTGTTCAATTGCGTGAATTCTGGCCCATAAAGCGAAAGGTATTGGTATCGTGAGAGCCAAATGCGCATATAGTTGGCACTTCCAGCCAATTCGTCGATGTAATGATTGTAGTCGTAAATGCCTTTGGGATAAGCACTTGAACCTTTGTATTCATACCATGCCACGTTAGGCCCAATGGGGAAGAATGCTTGATACTTTGACACGCCGTTTTGCATCGCTTCGCGTTTCAGGTATCTCGTGTTGGCCTTTCTGATGAAACCTTGGGCGTTGTCGACGGACTTACATTCAAAAGTGATTGGGTATTTGTCACTTGTCGAAAGGGCGGTCTTGCCGTTGCAGTCGATGGCAAAGAGGTTGAAACTCCATTTTCCTGCCTGATTCGGCGTGAACCTCACCCGCCAACCCTTGTCGCGATTTGCTGAGGCCACTTCATAGTCGTTTTTCTGTTGAAAGTCATAACCTTCATAGTAGAACCCATTGACTTTGAAGGTTTTGCCGTCAGGAGCCGAAAACTCTGCATACACATCGATGACTTCGGGGTCGTAAGGATTGTCGTATTTTCCCAATTGGAACGACATCTCAAATAGACCAAAAACATCCACAGAGCTTGGGAATGAAAGGTTGGTGATGGCCGGTTGTGCATCAACGAAGGCACACCAAAGAGTGATAAGAGAGACGAAAAATGCTTTCTTCATGGCGTTATAGATTAATTCGGAGCAAAAGTAATAAAAATCATTATCAATTCTTGTCGGCAAGGCTTTGATGTGGGTAAAATTTGTATCTTTGCGAACAAAATTGCAGTGTGATGACTGCATGAAAACGAGTGTTAAAACAGAACAATGAAAATTGCAGTCAATCCGCATGGTGAAAGACCATCCGGAGGTGGAGTTTTATTTCCTCTTCGACCGCGAGCCTGACCCGATGTTTATTTTCGGCGACAATGTGAAGCCCATAGTGTTGTTCCCTCAGGCGCGGCATCCCTTTTTGTTCATCTGGTTTTTCGAGTTTTCTTTGGTAAAGGCACTGAAAAAGATTCAGCCCGACTTGTTCTTTTCGCCGGACGGTTATTTGAGCCTGCGCTCCAATGTTCCGCAAGTAACTCAATTCCACGATCTTAACTTTGAGCATTTCCCCAAGGACATGCCGAAAATCCATCTTTGGCATTACAAGACTTTCTTCCCGCGTTTTGCCCGAAAAGCCAAGCGCATCGTGACGGTTTCGGAGTTCTCTAAACAAGACATTGTGGAGTGCTACGGTATCGAGCCAGAGAAGATAGACGTGGCATATAATGGTGTGAATGAGAAGTTTGCGCCTATATCTGAAGAGGAACAGGATGCGATCCGTGCGAAATACACCGACGGCAATCCTTACTTTATGTTCGTCGGCTCGTTGCATCCACGCAAAAACTTGGCACGTTTGTTCACGGCCTTCGACTTATTCAAAAGTCAAACGCCTTCCAACGTCAAGTTGTTGATTGTAGGGGAGAAGCGTTGGTGGTCGAAGCCGATTGAGCAGGCCTACAGCCAAATGCGTTTCAAGGACGAAGTCGTTTTTGTTGGCCGATTGAGTGCCGAAAAGCTGCATGAGGTGACGGCAGCGGCTTTGGCATCTGTGTATGTGTCTTATTTTGAGGGCTTTGGCATCCCGATTTTGGAGGCGTTCAAATGCGAAACGCCAGTCATCACCTCCAACGTGACCTCCATGCCTGAAGTGGCTGATGACGCTGCATTGCTCGTCGACCCATTCAGCGAGGCCTCCATAGCCGAAGGCATGACCGAGATGCTCGACGAAAATGTCCGCGAAACCTTGATAGAAAAGGGTAGGGAACGCGCCAAAGATTTCTCTTGGGACTTGGCTGCTGAAGGAATTTGGAAATGCTTGATGAAAGCAATTAATGATAGATGATGGAAACTCAACTTGTTGAATATAAGGCTACTTGGAAAGATGAATACATCAAGTGGATTTGTGGTTTCGCAAATGCTCAAGGTGGCACTTTATATATTGGGGTTAATGATGATGGTTCAGTTGTGGGGGTCAAGGATACAAAGAAATTACTGGAAGACATTCCAAATAAAGTGAGGGAAAAACTTGGTATTGTTGTGAATGTCAATGTGATAGAAAAAGAAAGCAAGTTATGTTTAGAGATTGTTACACAGCCGAGTCCATTTCCCATTAACTATAATGGAGAGTATCATTATCGCTCTGGAGCCACAAAACAACTTCTTCAAGGTGTTGCCTTGACACAGTTCCTGATGGAAAAAACGGGCATTACTTGGGATAGCGTTTTGATGGACGACTTGTCCATAGACGACTTTCGAGATGATGATTTTCAGTTGTTTCGACAACAAGCCTTGAAAAGCGGTCGGTTGGATGAAGAAGATATGAATTTGGATAAGAGCCAGTTACTTGAGAATTTAGGAGTGGTAAAGAAGGGAAAACCAATGCGGGCGGCGATGATGGCATTCCATCCTAATCCAGAGATTTGGATTAATGGTGCTTATGTCAAGATTGGCTATTTCGAGTCGAATGATGATTTGCGTTATTGGGACGAAGTGCATGGTCCTTTGTTGGTTCAAGCCGATCGTACCATAGATTTGATTTATACAAAATATTTGAAAGCTGAAATCTCGTATGACGGTGTCACAAGAATTGAGACTTTCCCTTTCCCGAAAGCAGCAATCAGGGAAGCTGTTTACAATGCTATTGTTCACAAGAACTATGCGAGGCAAATTCCCATACAAATCAGCGTTTACCCAGACCGAATCTATATCAGTAATGATTGCGTTTTTTCCTTGGATTGGACAGCCGAGACTTTAATGCAGAAGCACCGTTCCAATCCATATAACCCCAATATAGCCAATGTGTTTTTCAGGGCTGGATATATCGAAGCATGGGGTAGGGGCATTGAAAAAATGTGCAATGAGTGTAGGAAAAACAATGTCGGAATGCCCGAATATACTTTACGTTCTGATGAAATTATGGTGTGTTTTGTCACAAAACATCCCATTGGTTCTCACAATTTGCACAATAACCGCACAATAACTGCACAAAAACTGCCCGATACGGTTCCAGTTGTTGTTTTCAAGACTTATGAGGCAATAACGGCGAATCCATACGCGACGAGAAAACAACTCTCTGAAGAATTGGAAATATCGGAAAGGACTGTTTCTGAATGTATTGCAACTCTTAAGAAATATGGTTGTATGGTGAGAATTGGAGGAAACAAAGGTGGACATTGGAAAATAATTACAGAATAACAAATATATAAGCAAACATGGAAAAGATTATAATGTATCCCGCTGACAATGAAAAAGATGCTTTGGATTGGAAAGCAATCCAAGGGCAGCATATCACTGCGGTGCGCCGCAACATTCTGGTGCTTGGTTCGGGTGGACGCGAACATGCCTTGGCATGGAAATTGGCCCAAAGTGAAGGCGCACACGTTTTCATCGCCCCAGGCAATGCAGGAACAGCCCAAGTCGGCTTAAATGTAGATATAAAAATATCTGATTTCGAGGCGGTAAAAGACTTCTGCTTGAAGCAAGAGATTAACCTTGTCGTGGTCGGTCCGGAGCAGCCTTTGGTGGACGGTATCGTGGATTTCTTCAAGCAAGATGAGGCACTGAAAGCCGTGAAAATCATCGGTCCTGACAAGCATGGCGCCCAATTGGAGGGCAGCAAAGCTTTTGCCAAAGATTTCATGGAGAAATACGGCATCCCGACGGCCAAATGTTTCAAGGTCAAAAAGGAGAACTTGAACGAAGGCTTGAGTTTTTTGGAAACCGTGAAAGCTCCATACGTGTTGAAAGCTGACGGCCTCGCCGCTGGCAAGGGTGTATTGATTCTCAATGATTTGCAGGAGGCTAAAGACGAACTTGGCAAGATGCTTGACGGCAAATTTGGTGCGGCTTCGGCCAACGTGGTCATTGAGGAGTTTCTTAAAGGCATCGAGGTTTCGGTTTTTGTGTTGACTGATGGCGAGCACTTTATTTTGCTGCCCGAGGCCAAGGACTACAAGCGTATTGGCGATGGCGACACTGGCCTGAACACGGGTGGCATGGGCGCGGTTTCGCCAGTGCCTTTCTGCACCCCTGACTTCTTGAACAGGGTAGAGGACCGCATTGTGAAACCCACTTTGAAGGGTTTGAAAACCGAAGGTATCGACTATAAAGGCTTCATTTTCTTGGGTTTGATGAACGATGGCGGCAATCCTTACGTCATTGAATACAACGTGCGCATGGGCGACCCTGAGACCGAAGCCGTGATGACTCGAATCGAAGGCGACTTTGCCGACATGCTCTTTGCCTGCGCTGAAGGTCGCTTGAATGAAGTACATTATGCTAAAAGCGACAAGACCGCCGTCACAGTGATGATGGTGTCGGGCGGCTATCCTGAAGCATACCAAAAAGGCAAGAAAATGAGCGGATTGGAGAGCTTGAATAATGTTGTAGCGTTCCATGCCGGTACATCTTTCAATGCTGAAAACGAGGTGGTTACGTCAGGTGGTCGTGTCATTGCTGTTACAGCGCACGGCGATTCCATCGCAGAGGCTCGCAGCATTGCCTATCGCGAAGTGGAAAAGATTCATTTTGAGGGGGTTAATTATCGTCATGATATTGGGCTTGATTTAATGAGGATGCGATGATAAAGTTTTTCCGACAGAGCTATCCTGTTCAGTATGTGATGATTGTGTTGATGATCATTGCCTTCTGGATTCCTTCTTTCATCGCAGGAAGGGTGCAGACCGATTTGGGCTCTCCCGTCACGCCTTTGTTTGGTTTCATCGAGCGTATTTTGGGCTTTTCATCTTACGCCAAACTGGTTTTAGCCTTCCTTTTGATGGTGCTTGAAGCGGCACTTTTCAATATGATTCTCGTTGATAATCAGATTGTTGGAAAGGTTGGTACGATGGGAGCTTTTACTTTTGTAATCTTAATGAACCTGACGCGAATACAGGTCAATTTCTTTCCATTTGCCATTGCAACGCTTTTCATTTTGCTGATGTTGCGTGTCGTTTTTCGACTCTATCTGTCACAAAAACCTGAACTTGACTTGCTCAAAGCAGGAATTTATATCGCTTTGGCTTCAATGTGTTATTTCCCGTCCATCTTTCTGATAATCTGGGTGTTTGTAGCACTTCCCATCGCCAAAAAAGGTACGTTGCGCTTGCAATTAATCCCAATTTTGGGCTTTCTGTTTTCCTATTTCCTTTATTTTTCGTACATTTTCCTATTTGGCGACTTCCTGACCACGATTCATGGTTATCGCGATTGGTTTATGACGTTGAGTTTGACCGTGAGCGGATTTAACCTGAAGAGTATCATCTTGATAGCATTTCTAATCGCTTGTTCGGTGCTACTGTTTTTCGGTGGAGGAAGTAGCAATTTTGAGAAGACCGTGGCCGTCAGAACGAAGATGACCATGTCTGTTTTGCTTGCCGTATTTGGCATCTTGTTTTTGTTTTTTGGCGGAAACGTTATGTTTAACGGGTTGATATTCATCGGATTGTCTATCGTTTTCGCGTACGAGTTTTCCTATTTGGGCAATACGGGTTGGGCCAATCTCTTTTTGACCCTATTTCTTTTGTTGGTGTTCGCCAATCATTATTACTTCAAGGTGTTGTAAATCATGGGCTTGCTGACGCATTATTCGGATTTGATTGAGGCTGGCTGCGACGAGGCAGGGCGTGGATGTCTGGCTGGTCCCGTAGTGGCAGCTGCCGTGATTTTGAAAAAGGATTCTGATTTTCCCGAACTCAATGATTCAAAACAACTTACAGAAAAAAAACGGATGCAACTCCGCGAATTGGTGATGCAAGAAGCTCTGACATACGGCGTGGGCATCGTTTCGGCTCAAGAGATTGACGAAATCAATATCCTAAATGCTTCATTCTTAGCGATGCACAGGGCTTTGGATAAACTATCACTTCAACCTGAATTGTTGCTCATCGACGGCAACCGGTTCAATCCCTATCGCGACATCAAACATATATGTGTGGTAGGTGGTGATGCTAAGTATCAGTCTATTGCAGCGGCCTCCATCCTGGCCAAGACCACAAGGGATTTGATGATGGAACAATATGACGCGCAATACCCCGTTTATCATTGGAAAAAGAACAAGGGCTACCCGACACGGGAACACAAACAAGCCATTGCGGACTATGGCACCACGCCGCTCCACCGCATGACATTCAATATGGCGATTCAGTTGAAGTTAGACATTTAATAATATAGTGTAAGATAAAGATTGTGAGACAAATAAAGAGAATCATATTGTCTTTAATTTTTGGGCTGACGATTGCTGGCATGAAGGCACAAGTCGTCGTTACCGAAGAGCATCATGCCTTTACCCCTAAGGCGTATTGGCAAGACGTTGATTTCAGCGATACCTCTTTGGTTTCCAACCCTAAATTTGATGACATGATGGTGGATTTCCTTTACCGTTTTTCTTTCAGCGATGAGAAATCCTTTGATAGGCAATGGGTTACAGGTGTTGCCATCATTCTTGAAAAGGCTAAAGTCAATATGCGTGTGTATGAATATGCACTTGAATTCTTGTTGAATGGTTATTCCAAAATGGGTAAATCACAAGTGGTTGATTATCTGTTGACTTATCCGATGTTATTTGAAGGAGAGATTTCAATGGAGGAAGGTTTACGATTGGATTCCATCACCGAACCTTTCCAAAAAGTGAAAGTAGGAGCTAAAGCTCCTGATTTCGAAGGTGTTACCATAGACGGAAAATCATATCAGTTGTATGAGTCTGATGCAGATCATATTCTGGTGGTTTTTTGGTCGACTGATTGCGAGTATTGTCATGATTTCTTGACCGAAATCAGGAGGCATCTTAATTTGAAGTCTGACTATGAATTAATTACCTTTGCCTTGGCTGATAACCAAGAAGAAGTAACCCAATCGGTGAAAAAAATGCGTTTACAAGGCTTCCATTTCTATGACCCGTTGCGTTGGGAAAGCAAACCATTTTTGGACTATCATATTACCTCAACGCCAACGGTTTTCCTGTTGGACAAGGAGAAAAACATTGTTTGCAAGCCTTACGATTGGCTTGAATTGAAGCTTTATATAAATAAGAATAATAAATTAATAAACAAATAGTTATGAAGTTAAAAAAATGTCTTTTGTTGGGTTCGTTTGCTTTGGCTTTTGGTCAAGTCGTAGCCCAAAATCCAGAAGATCGCTGGGTGGACTCGGTGTATAACAGTCTCACCACGGAACAGCGTGTGGCTCAGTTGATTTGTATGCGAGCCAACCAACCTGACAAGCCTTTTTATGAAGATGTGGCGAAGTACATCAAGCAGTACAACATCGGCGGTGTGTGTTTTTTCCGCGCCGAGGCTGAGGCTCAAGTGAAACAAACCAATGCATGGCAGGCTCTTGCACAAACTCCGTTGATGGTTTCCATTGATGCGGAATGGGGATTGGGTATGCGTGTGAAAAGCACTTTGTCTTATCCTTATCAAATGACCCTCGGTGCTATTAGTGATAACGAGCTGATTTACAGCATGGGACAGCAGATTGCAGAGCAATGCCAACGCATGGGCATACATGTGAATTTTGCTCCCGTTGTGGATGTCAATTCCAATGCCGCCAACCCTGTGATTGGGATGCGCAGTTTTGGTGAAGACCCCGTAAAAGTGGGTGAAAAGGGCTTGGCGTATGCTTTGGGAATGCAAAGCAAAGGATTGATTACCAGTATGAAACATTTCCCTGGTCACGGCAATACCGCTTCGGATTCTCACTTGACCTTACCGACTGTGACTCGCACGATGGAGGAGGTGCATGACATCGAACTGGCTCCGTTCCGCTATTTGATTGCCAATGGCGTGAATGGTGCGATGGTCGGGCACTTGTATTTTCCTGCCATTGAGAAAGTCAAGAATACTTCTTCTTCACTTTCGTATGGTGTTGTTACTGAATTGTTTAAAGAAGAAATGGGTTTTGAGGGACTAATTTTCACCGATGGCCTCGACATGAAAGGTGTTTCGGAGACGGTGAAGCCTGACAGTGTGCCATACGCAGCTTTCATGGCGGGCAACGATGTGCTGATTTTGCCCCACAATGTGCCTTATGCCATCAAAACCATCAAGGCGGCAGCGGAACGCGACACCGAGGCTGCGGCCCGTTTGGAGGAAAGCTGCAAGAAAATCCTACGCTACAAGTATCGTGCTGGCTTGAATCGCTATAAACCCACTTCGACTGCCAATTTGATGGAAGACCTTAAAAAGCAGGAATACAAGGACTTGCGCCAACAATTGTATACGGAGGCTGTCACTATGTTGCGCAATGAAAATGTCATTCCTCTCAATAAAAACAAGAAAATCGCGGTGGTGACCATAGGCAACACCAAAAATGACGTTTATAATGAACTTGTAGATAAAGGATTGAATATCAAATCGTTTGTTGTAACGAAAGAGAATGTTTCAGCCAAATCGGCGGAATGGTTGAAAGCGTTGGAGAGATATGATTTGGTGGTGGTCAACGTCGAGAAAACTTCAATGTTCGCCAACAAAAATTACGGCATTAATGACGAAACCGTAAACTTTTTCAATCGTCTTGTGGCTCAGAATGATGTGATTCTCAACTTGTTTGCCTGCCCGTATGCCTTGGATTTGTTCCGCATTAACAACAGCGTGAAGGGCTTGTTGGTTGGTTATCAGGACGAAGTGCCTGCGGTGAAGGCGGTAGCTAAAATTCTCACTGGCGAGATGACTGCTATGGGCACGTTGCCAGTCTCGACCAATAAATTCAATTGCGGCGATGGAATCACAGCCATGTCAACAGGAAAACAGAATCGCATCCTGCCTTCAAAGGAGATGCCATCTACCTTGTTACCCTCACAAAATGAGCAAGTTGCAACTACTTCTGTTGCTCCAATCAAAGAAAAGTATGCTTCCAAATTAGACTCGGTGGCTATGGAGGGCATTCGCCAAGGAGCCTATCCGGGCTGCCAAATCGTGGCCATGAAAGACGGCAAGATGGTGTATGACAAGTGTTTCGGAAATTTTACCTACGGAGGCGGCCATAAGGTTCAGCCCGACGACCTTTATGACATCGCCTCCTGCACCAAAATCTTTGCTTCAACGTTGGCAATCATGAAGTTATACGACCAAGGCAAGATTGACCTCAATATGACTTTGGCCGATTTTTTCCCTTATCTCAAGGGCAACCCTCATGGCAAGCTGAAACTCATTGAAATCATGACCCATCAGGCAGGTTTGAAAGCTTGGATTCCTTTTTTTATGGCTACGATAAACGAAAACGGCCCCATGCCTGAGTTTTATAGCAACCAAATCGATGAAAACCACAATGTTAGGGTGGCCGAAAACCTCTACCTTATCAATAACTACGAAGAGCGCATGTTCGACTCCGTTTCCAAGACCACGTTGGGCAGAAAGAAATACCTTTACAGCGACATGGGTTTCTATTACATTCCCACAATCGTGAAACAGCTTACCAATCAAAGTATTGAGGAGTTTTTGCAACAGGAGTTCTATTTTCCGATGAACCTGAACCACATCTGCTACAAGCCTTTGAACCACTTCACCCGCGAGCAGATTGCCCCAACCGAGAATGACACCGTTTTTCGCCGTCAATTGATTTGGGGCGACGTCCATGACCAAGCTGCTGCCATGATGGGCGGAGTGGCAGGTCATGCGGGGCTGTTTGCCAATGCCCGCGACCTTGCTGCACTCATGCAAATGCTATTGGATGAGGGTGAGTATCAGGGTGTTCGCTATTTGAAACCAGAGACCGTACGCTATTTCACCAAGGCGCCGTTTGCTTCAAGCAACAATAACCGTCGAGGCATTGGTTTCGACAAACTGCCACTTGAAAAGAAAGGCACTTGCACAGCTTCCAAATCTGGCTCGATGAAGGGCTTTGGACACACGGGTTTTACAGGGACATTCGTATGGGCTGACCCCGCCAATGACATGATTATCATCTTCTTGTCAAACCGTGTCTATCCCGATGCCGAGCCGAACAGATTGGTGAAAACCAACGCCCGCACTGTTTTGCATGATATTCTCTATGAGGCTTATCCGATAAAATAGCCTCAATTGTCCTCAAAATTCTTGGGGAATCGTTTCCACATTTCGTAATGTTTACCTGCCTGATTGACAAAGGTTTGCCACATTGATTCTTCAGGTAGGTTGAAAAGTTGCTCCGTCGTGATGTCGCCGATGAGCCATGTGTTGCGTACCAATTCACTGACCAATTGCCCTGAGTCCCAACCCGAGTAGCCCAAATAGAATCGGGTGTTTTCCTCGTTGGCTATTCCAGTGGCAATCAAGGTTTTGAGTGTTTCCACCTCGCCGCCCCAATACAAGCCCTCAATGATGGGGCAAGAGTCTGGGATGAGTGCTCCGAGAGTGTGGATGAAAAACAGTTGGTTGTCGGAAACGGGGCCGCCAAGGTAGACGGGCGCGTCGAATTCGGGGAAATCGTCGACGATTTGGTTGACGCTCGCGTTCAGCGTCTTGTTGATGATGACGCCGAAACTGCCCTCCGCCTCCTCGTGGTCGATGAGCAGAATCACCGACCTCCCGAAGTGGAAATCATTCATTAATGGCTCGGAAATCAGGATGTTACCCTGTTTCGGATCCAAAGAATTGCTTCGTATGACAAACTTTTCGCCTAAATCCATAGCGCAAAATTAGGCTTTTTGGGCGATATTCGGGTCATAATTCGTAATTTTGTGGCAAAAATCGAACTATTTTGAAACGGACTGACAATCAACACAAGTTTGACACCTTACGCAAGGAATTTTCGACGTTCACTTTTGAGCGACAAACGGTGAAACGCGAAAACGGAGTTTTGTCGTTGGCTTTCGACTTCAACCTCGACGACCGCTATCATTTTCGCCCAACGCTCGAAATGCCAGCGCGTTATGTCTTTGATTGGGAGCGTATTCCAGAGGAACAGTTGCAGGCTTTGGCGTTCCAAATCGGGATGACAGAGTTGGTGAGTTATTGGAAAATCGCTTGCCCGAAAAGGGTAGTGGTGAAGCCGTTTTTACTCACCGATTCGCAGAAAGCGTTTTGGAAGAAACTGTATTACAACGGTTTGGGCGAGTTTTTGTATTTGAATTGCATTTCGGTTTCGGAAGAAGGTTTGATGCAGATTGAATCCGTTGGAAACCAATCTTTTGCGAAGGTTGACTTGCCGCTTGACGAAAGGACTTTAGTTCCAATCGGTGGCGGCAAGGATTCTGTGGTCACTTTGGAGTGTTTGCGAGGCCAAATGCCTGTCGTTCCGATGATTGTCAACCCGCGTGGCGCGACTTTGAACTGCGTAAAAACAGCAGGCTACGGCGAAAACGACTTCATCGTCATTAACCGCACCCTTGACCCAACCATGCTGAAACTCAATGCGGAAGGCTATCTGAACGGTCACACACCATTTTCGGCTTTGTTGGCGTTCATTGGCGTTTTGGTGGCCTTCGGAAGCCGTTCAAGATACATCGCTTTGTCGAACGAAAACAGCGCGAATGAGAGCACCGTTCCTGGGACGAATATTAATCACCAATACAGCAAATCTATCGAGTTTGAGCGCGATTTCAGGAATTATGTGGCTGAGAATTTGAATGATAAAGTACAGTATTTCAGTTTTTTGCGTCCGTTGAGCGAATTGCAGATTGCAAAATTGTTCGCCCAATGCGAGGCCTATCATTCTGTGTTCCGCAGTTGCAATGTGGGTAGTAAGACCGATTCTTGGTGCGGGCATTGCCCGAAGTGCCTGTTCACTTGGATTATCCTTTCACCCTTCCTTTCGAGGGAAAAACTGACAGCTATTTTTGGCAAAGACCTGATGGCGGACGAGAGTTTACGGCCTATCTATGAGGAACTTAACGGAACGGCAGAGGTGAAACCTTTCGAGTGTGTCGGCACGGTGGAGGAAGTACGGGCTTGCATTAACGCGGGCATTTCGACAGGCTCAATGACCGCTAGATTTACTAAGGTACATGAGCTTTCGGTCCCTGAGCTTGTCGAAGGGCCGACAATTGATGTAATTCTCAACCGCTTTAACAACGAGCATTTCCTGCCCGAGAAGTTTGAACAAATCTTAAAATCCCGTCTTCATGTTTGAATTGATTCTCAATCGGTTGCGCGGCAAGCGCATTTTGATTCTCGGCTTTGGGCGCGAGGGGAAATCTTCGTTCCGCTTTGTGCAAAAGTATTTGCCCAACGCCGAAGTCGCGGTGGCCGACAAGAACGAAATGGAAGGCGTGAAACACTTTGGAAACTACTATCTTGAGTCGATGTATGATTACGACATTGTCATCAAGACACCAGGTATTTCCTTGAAGGATTTCGACACGAAAGGGGTGGAGATTACCTCGCAAACCGACCTGTTTCTCAGCCAGTTCCATGTGCAGACTATCGGCATTTCAGGCACCAAAGGCAAAAGCACGACCACGAGCCTGATTTACCATCTTTTGAAATCCTCTGGACGTAATGCCATCCTGACGGGCAACATCGGGATTCCTTGTTTTGACATCATGGAGGACATCAAGCCTGATTCCATTGTGGTTTACGAACTTTCGGCGCACCAGTTGGAGTATGTGCATAATAGTCCGCATGTGGGCGTTTTGCTGAATGTTTTTGAGGAACATCTCGACCATTTCGGCACTTTTGAGCGTTACAAGTCGACGAAACTCAATCTGTTGCGTTTCATGGGCGAGGACGACACCGCCATCATTCACGACACGCTGATTAATGATGCGCTTCGCGTCATTGCGGGCAAAGCGAAGCAATCCAGAGTATTCACACCGTGCGATTTTGACGAAATCGACCGCACTGCATTACCCTTGAAAGGCGAGCATAACTATCTGAATGTCAAGGCGGCACTGTTGGCTTGTGATGCCTACGGTGTTGATCATCGAGAATTGATACCTTATTTATATACCTTCAAGCCTTTGGAGCATCGTTTGGAGCCAGTCGGCACATTTGGCGGCGTGACCTTCGTCAACGACAGTATTTCCACCATTCCGCAAGCGGCGATTTCAGCGTGTAAGGCATTGCAAAAGGTTGATTTCCTGTTGCTTGGCGGCTACGACCGTGGCATTGACTATCAGCCTTTGGTGGACTACCTGAAAGAAAATCCAGTTCCGCATCTGCTCTTCACAGGCAAGGCTGGGGAAAGGATGATGCAACTGATGGACGGCATTTCGACAGGCTCAATGACCGTCTATTCCACTATGGAAGAAGCCTTTGACTATCTCAAAGCCCACGCCAAGCAAGGCGATGTCTGCTTGTTGTCGCCTGCTGCATCGAGTTATGACCAATACAAGAATTTCGAGGAACGCGGCGGGAAGTTCAAGCGAATGGCCGTTCAGTTCGGACAATGAAAAAAGCCGAAGGATGCTTCCCTCGGCCTTGTTTCTCAATTCTTTATGTTCAATTCTTTCCAACCTTGATGGTTTTTGTACCACCTGAACCAGAATTGCCTGAATTGCCATTGTTGTTTCCGTTGTTCTGTTTCGGTTTGATGGTTGTGCCACCCGAAGAGGAATTAGAGCCTGTTTTTTTTGGCGTGGTCATCGAGTAGCCAGCGGCCTCAGCCATCTCCTTGACATGGGCAGCACGTTTTTGCGTGTTGGGGTGGGTGGAGAACAATTGTGCGATTTTGCTTTGCTGGCTGCTTTCTCCGCTGAGGCTAATCAGCACATTCAGAGCGTGATACATGGCGTAAGGGTCGACACCGTTTTGGATGCAGAACTGGAAAGCGGTCTCGTCGGCTTCGGTTTCCTGACGGCGTGAATAGGCGTTTTGGGCCAATTGCTGCCCAAGGTCGCCGAGGAAACCTTGAGAGATGGCACCGGCGGTTTCGCTGAAGGCACCGATTCCGTAGCGGGCGGCCACCATCAAATAGGCGGCACGGTAGGCATCGCGGACATCTTTATTAATAAGGTGTCCCAACTCATGCCCGATGACGGCAAAAACTTCGTCGTCGTTCATCGCGTCCATCAGGCCGGTATAGACGCGCACGCTGCCGTCGCCGCTGGCAAAAGCGTTCACCTCGTTAGACTGATATACCTTGTAGTTCAAATTCAGGTTGCTGATGTTGTGGAAGCGTGCCATGATGCGGTCAAGGCGTTGGGTGTAGTCGTTGCTGGCGGGCAAAATGGTGTTTTGTCCGTCGGTTTCCACCATGTACTGGCTGCACAACTGGGCAACTTGAGCATCGCTGATAGTCAACGCTTGTAAGGCCGCCGCACCTGCATTGGCAGCAGCACTTTGGTTCACAACTTTGAGTGATGAGCAACTGGTCGTCACCATCACGACCAAAGCTCCAATTATTGCTAATTTCTTCATATTGAATAAGTTTTAATTATTGACTTGAGACTTGGGATATATGACTTCAGGACTTATAAGCTTTCAAAACTCCTTTAGCACCGCAAAAATAATGCATAAAAGGAAATTTTTTTCAAAAAAATCGATTTTTTTTCTTGCATGTTTCAAAATTAATGTATCTTTGCAGCATCAAAATAATATCAAAATAATATCACTATGGAAACAAAAGAATTTGAATTCAAAGGTCTCGCGATGAACGGTTTCGTCGCATTGTTTGTTGAACTCGCCCTCATCGCTGTGAGCGTTTGGGGCATTGCTGTCTTTGGAAGCAACGAATCTTCCATGATCATCCTTCCTATCGTCGGCATTCTGCTGGCTTGCATCCTGCCCATCGGTTTCCGAAAGTTGGAGCCGAATGAGGCTATGGTGATGCTGTTTTTCGGCAATTACCGTGGCACCTTCACCAAAACAGGCTTCCACTGGGTGAATTTCCTGATGACCTCCAAGAAGGTCTCACTCCGTGCCCGCAACCTCAACCCCGACAATATCAAGGTGAACGACAAGACGGGCAACCCGATTATGATTGGTCAAATCCTCGTTTGGCGACTGAAGGACACCTACAAGGCCATGTTCGAAATCGACTCGCAAACGATGGCCAGCGGCGGATCGGGCACGGCTCCCGTGGCGGTGAGCAGCCGCATGAGGGCTTTCGAGAGCTTCATCCAAGTGCAAAGCGATGCTGCCTTGCGCGAGGTGGCGGGCATGTATGCCTACGACGAAAATGAAGCCGAAAAGGACGAACTGACGCTTCGTGCCGGCGGCAAGGAAATCAACGATGTGCTGTTGTCCAAACTGAATGAACGCCTTACCATGTCGGGTTTGGAAGTGCTTGAGGCAAGAATCAATTATTTAGCCTATTCGCCTGAAATTGCGGCGGTAATGTTGCGCCGTCAGCAGGCTGCCGCCATCATCTCTGCCCGTGAGAAGATTGTGGAAGGCGCCGTCTCGATGGTCAAGATGGCTTTGGACAAGCTGAAGGACGAAGGCGTGGTCGAACTCGACGAGGAACGCAAGGCCGCCATGGTGAGCAACCTGATGGTGGTGCTCTGCGCCGACGAGTCGGCACAGCCGGTGGTCAATACGGGTAGTTTATACTAAAAACGGACTGCCGCTTCGCGTCATTGCGAGGAGGCACGACGAAGCAATCCAGAAATGGATATATGTTGTCTGGATTGCTTCGCTTCGCTCGCAATGACGCAAAGCGTGTCGAGGAAACGATAAAACAAAGAAAAAATGGACAACGGTACAATCGCATTAATCTTCGTAGGCATTGCCTCCATCGGTGCGGCTATTTTGTCGAAGGTGCACCCCGACCTCGTCTGGAAAAACAGACAGAACGGTAATTCTTTATTGCGTTTCCGAGTTCTCCGTTTACCAGGTGAAAATGGGAATTTGGCTTCTCCACAGCGGAAACAGTTCGGCTTTTTTGTGTTGTTGCTTTTTGGCATCATGATGCTTTTGGTTGCAGGTGCCATGAGCGTTCCTCAATGGCAAGAGTATATGGATGCAGTAGTCATTTCCATTGTCATGGTGATGACCGTTGTATTGCTCATCGTGTTTTGGAAAATCATGTTGAGCCAAGATGAAAATCGTGGCAGAATTAGTTTCGCTATCGTCATGCTGCTCGCTTTTGCGATGATTGCTTTGGTTGTATATTACTGGCATGTAACCCTAAAATAAATCCATTATGACTGGCACAATCCTATTAATCGCTTTATTGCTCCTCACGGTTTCCTTCTTTGTATGGCTTGCCATTCGGGTGAAACGGCATCCTGAAAAGGATGAAAACATGAAAAAGGTGATGGCTGAACAACGAGGCTCTGAATACGAGGAGGGAATGCAGAATGTATATATGGTCAATTACTTGTCCACTGGACTCGCTTGGGTGTTGGCAGCAGTGCTTGAAATCTTCTTCGACATGGAGGCGTTCCCTTCCATGCTTATTTCTGCAACTGGCCTTTGTTTGGTGTGGGTTATTGCAAAGTTGCGTTATACTGGAGAGTTTAGCAAGTCGTGGTTCGTTGCTTTCGCCATCGGGCTTGCGTTACTGGTGGTTTATTTGATAGTAAAATAGATGAAAAACAAATAGTTATGCTTTGGACAGATTTAATAACAGGCGCGATTTTAATGCTCACGGGCTGGGCTGTCTATAAGTTCCCGATGATGATTTCGGGCGTGAACACCATGTCGAAGAAGCGTTTGGCCAAGGTCGATTTGGACGGATTGAAACGTAGTTGTCGCAATACGTTTCTCATCTGCGGCGCGGTGATGCTGCTGTTTGGCGGCTTGTCTACCTTGGTGCATGTCTCGATGGGTTTCCATTTGGTGGTGCTTCTGGCGGTGGCTCTTGTCCTTGTTATTGCGTGTGTGCTGCTGAGCAGTAGATACGATATGGGCCTGCAAGGGGAGGAAGGCAAGAAGGAAAGGCGGAAAAACTGGATAGCCATCATTATTACCGTGGTGGTTTTTGCCTTAGTGCTGTTTTTCTTCTTCAAAGGCAGCAAACCCGCAACGGTTGAAGTTTCAGAGGATTACATCACGGCTAAAGGCGGCGGGTATAGTGCTTCGATTGCCTTGAACGACATCGCCGAAGCCAACGTATTGGCTAATTGGCCCAGTTTCCCCATCCGCACCAACGGCATAGCCACCGACGAGGTCGGCATCGGGCATTTCCGCAAGAAAGGAGGCGAAAGTTGCATGTTGTTCGTCTGCACCGATGGCGGTCCCTTGCTCGAAGTGCGCACCGTGGATGGCAAATTGTATTACCTCAACTGTGCCACGGAAGAGGAAACGCTTGAAATGATTGCTAAAGTGAAATCAAACGGGAGGTGAACGATGGCAAAAGAAAAAGACAATACGAACAAGACCTTCCTGCTCCGCGTGGATGCCGAGACGATGGTAGCCGTGGAACAATGGGCTGCCGACGAGTTCCGCTCCGTCAACGGCCAGCTGCAATGGATTATTGCGGAAGCATTGAAGAAGAGCGGACGTAAAAAGAAATAAATAGCATTATGGATACTGAAACATTAATAATTATTATCGTTGCAATTTTCCACCCCATACAAGCTGTGGTTGGAGGATTGGTTGCCCACCGACGCGGCAAAGCGTTCTGGTTCTGGTTTGCCGTGTGTTTCCTTATCTTGTTCCCTTTTGGGTGGATCAGGATGTTCATGGGCACTCGGGATGACTTGATGCCCTAATTCGTAAAAACTGAAAATTCGCATAATTCGTAAAATTCGCCGATATGAAAACAAAACTCAACATTGCAATCTTGTTATTGTTATTTGCCGTTCCATCGTTTGCCCAAATAGAAGGCTACTGGAAAGGCCAAATCGAACTCGGAGGGCAACAATTGGAAATGGCCTTCAACATCAAGGCCGCTGAAAACGGCTTTTCCGCCACGTTGGACGTTCCCGCCCAAGGCGTATTCGATGTGCCTGTTGACAAGACCATTTTCCAAGACAACCACCTGCAAATGACCCTGTCGGCAATGGGCGCCAGTTATTCGGGCACGCTGAAAGGCGAGGCCATCGAAGGCGAGTTCACGCAGCACGGCATGGCCTTCCCTTTGAACCTTGCAAGAGGCGAAAAGGAAGCCCCAAAAGCCCGCCCGCAAGACCCACAGCCGCCTTTCAACTATCGCGCCGAGGAAGTGACGTTCACCAACAAAAAGGAAGGCAACACCCTTGCCGGCACCTTGACTATTCCCGAAGGCGACGGCCCGTTTCCCGCTTTGGTGTTGGTTTCGGGCAGCGGGCAGCAGAACCGCGATGAGGAGTTGATGAACCACCGCCCGTTTTGGGTCATCGCCGACTATCTTTCGCGCCGAGGCGTGGCCGTGTTGCGCTACGACGACCGTGGCATGGGAGGCTCGACGGGCGAGGTGCTGAACGCCACTTCGATGGATTTCTCCTACGATGCCGAAGCCGCTTTCGACTATCTACTTAACCGCAAGGAAATCAATGCTTCACAAGTCGGCATTTTGGGCCATAGCGAGGGCGGCAT
This sequence comes from uncultured Bacteroidia bacterium, assembly GCA_902782455.1. GTDB lineage: Bacteria > Bacteroidota > Bacteroidia > Bacteroidales > F082 > Limimorpha. Next base: position 34,861 of record CACZNA010000003.1, read on the forward strand.
CATCAATTTCATGGTGGCCGAGCGCCGTCCCGAGGTGGCGATTTTGGTCTCGTTGGCCGGCCCTGCCGTGAACGGTATCGAAGTTCTCAAGGAGCAGCAGGCGGCCATCCTCCGTGCGCAAGGCATGACTGAAGAGATGGTGAAATTCAGCGGCAACGCCAATGCGCAGATGTTCGACATCATCGAAGCCTCAAACGATAGGGTAGAGGCCGACACTTTGTTGCGCCAGTTGCTGAAAGGCTGGGGCTACAACGAAGAACTGACCGAACAGACCGTTGGGCAAATGGCCTCGCCGTGGATGTACTATTTCCTGAAATACGACCCCACTGATGCCATCGTGAAAACCAATTGTCCCGCCTTGTTGCTGAACGGCTCGAAGGACTTGCAAGTGCTTGCCTCACAAAATTTGCCTGCTTACGAGAGAATCATCGCCGAGCATGGCAAGACCAACCTGACTTTGCGCGAGCTGCCCGATTTGAACCATCTTTTCCAGCATTGCGAAACGGGTTCGCCTACTGAGTATGTCGAGATTGAGGAGACCATTTCTCCTGAAGTTTTGCAGATGATTTTGGAGTTTGTAATGAATTTGGGGAAATAATTCATTTTTACAAAGTTTTTGTATTTTTGCACTTGTTTTGATTCATTGTTTATCCAATCATTATAAAAAGTTGCGCCCGACACGTATTTAGGGAAGAAAAAATGAAGAAATCAATTCTTAAGAGTTTGTTTGTTGCAATACTTGTTTCAGTCCTTTCATTAGGGGCATCATCGATTTGCAACGCACAATCGAAAAATGAGAGCGATGAAATGCTGGAATTAATGATCAGCGAAACCAACAAGAATTTGCCTGCCGAATATGACGAGGGCATGATTAACACTAAGCTGGTAAGGGAAGGAAATTATGTCGTTTACTATTACACATGCGACGAAAACATTTATGATATTGATTTGATGAACAAAAATCTACCGGCTATGAAAGACATGGCGGTGGAACAATTAAACTCCGACGATTCCCTTATGTTTTTGTTTAGAGGAATATGCAAAGATGCTGGAGTGGGTGTCGGATATATTTATGTGGGAAACAGATCGGGCAAGAAAGCTTCTTGTTACATACCTGTTTCCCTGTTGAAGTGAACAGGAAAGGAACGTATATGAAAAAGGTGGCTCAGGTCACCTTTTTTGTTTTTGTGTACACAAGATTTTCTAACGACTACTTCAAAATGGACACAATTAGTTTGCCTAAGTCCTGGATGAGCTTGTGAAAAAGATTGAAAAATAATTCATTAGGAAGCAATTCGTATAAATATTTTTCCTATTTTTGCAACCCAATTGAAAACCGCAGTCCAGATTGGTTGCAAAATCAGCGGTTTGAGTTGGAAATCAAAAGTTTAACCTCCTCGCAGGCGGGTTTCTGGAACGTTTGCGGGTACAACAAAATCCATCCGTTTTATAATGGAAGAAAAAGAAAACATCATCAACGAGGCTCCCGTCGAGGCAGCTCCTATCGTTGAAGCCCCTGTTGAGACCGCTGAAAAGCCGGTTCAGAGAAAACCTAAAGCTCCTAAACAAAAGCCCGTTCCTGCCGAAGATTTCGACTGGACCTCATCGCACAAGAAGTTCGACAACTACACGGCTGACGAGCGCGCCAAGCTCGAAGAGCGTTATGCTGGCACGATGAGCCAAGTCGCCGACCACGAGGTTATTGAAGGCACTGTGGTGGCCATCACTCCTCGCGAAGTGGTCGTCAACATCGGCTACAAGTCGGACGGCGTTATCCCCGTCACTGAGTTCCGCACCAACCCCAACCTGAAGGTGGGCGACAAGGCGGAAGTCTACGTAGAGAACCAAGAAGGCCCCAACGGTCAGCTCATCCTTTCGCACAAGAAGGCCCTGTTGCTCAAGTCGTGGGACCGCGTCAACGAAGCTTACGAAAAGGGCGAAATCATCAACGGTTACGTCAAGAGCCGCACTAAGGGTGGCCTCATCGTCGAAGTGTTCGGCATCGAAGCCTTCCTGCCTGGCAGCCAGATTGACGTCAAGCCCATTCGCGACTATGACGTATTTGTTGACAGCGTAATGGAGTTCAAGGTCGTGAAGATCAACCAAGAATTCAAGAATGTGGTTGTGTCGCACAAGGCTCTTATCGAAGACGAGCTTGAAGCCCAGAAAGCCGAAATCATCAGCAAGCTCGAAAAGGGTCAGGTGCTCGAAGGCGTGGTCAAGAACATCACCAGTTATGGCGTGTTCATCGACCTCGGTGGCGTCGACGGTCTCATCCATATCACAGACCTCAGCTGGGGCCGCATCAGCCATCCCGAAGAGGTGGTCACTTTGGACGAGAAGATCAAGGTCGTCATCCTCGACTTCGACGACAACAAGAAGCGTATTGCCCTCGGCCTCAAGCAACTCACTCCTCATCCGTGGGATGCTCTCGATGCCAACCTGAAAGTGGGCGACACCGTCAAAGGTAAGGTCGTCGTTGTGGCCGACTACGGCGCATTCGTCGAGATTGCTCCTGGCGTTGAAGGCCTCATCCACGTCTCCGAGATGTCGTGGTCGCAGCACCTCCGCAGCGCTCAGGACTTCCTGAAGGTGGGCGATGAGGTGGAAGCCAAGATTCTCACCCTCGACCGCGAGGAGCGCAAGATGAGCCTCGGCATGAAGCAGCTGATGCCCGACCCGTGGGCCAGCATCGCCGAGCGTTATCCTGTCGGCTCGAAGCACACTGCCACCGTCCGCAACTTCACCAACTTCGGCATCTTCGTCGAGCTTGAGGAAGGCGTTGATGGCCTCATCCACATCAGCGACCTCAGCTGGAGCAAGAAGATCAAGCACCCGGCAGAGTTCACGAAGGTGGGCGAGACCATCGAAGTCGTCGTCCTCGACGTCGACCAAGAGAACCGTCGTCTCAGCCTCGGTCACAAGCAACTTGAGGAGAATCCTTGGGATGTGTTCGAGACCGTGTTCACTGTTGGTTCCATGCAGCAAGGCACCGTCATCAGCGCCACCGACAAGGGTGCTGTGGTTTCGTTGCCCTACGGCGTTGAAGGCTTCTGCCCCAGCCGCTACATGAAGAAGGAAGACGGTACCGCCGCCAAGGTGGACGATGTCCTCGACTTCAAGGTCCTGGAGTTCAACAAGGAAAACAAGAAGATCATCCTTGCACTGCCTAAAGTGGTAGAGGAGAAGGAAGCTCCTGCCGCCAAGTCAGCTGAAGAGAGCGAAGCCGAAAAGGCAGCCAAGCAAACCAAGCGCACTGTGAAGCAAATCAATGACAACATTGAACACAGCACGCTCGGCGACCTTGAAGTTCTCGCTGGCCTGAAGGAAAACCTTGAAAAACAGGAAAAAGCCGCTGCTAAGGACGAACCCAAAGCAGAGTAAAGTTTTCTTATTATTGTTTTTGTGGCCGCCTTCCCTTGTGGAGGGCGGTCTTTTTCAAAATTAATCCGAAAAGTCATGGCACAGAAACTTAACAGGATACGTTTTGCCCTGCGCGACGATGAGACCTTCATTCCGCTCATCGCATTACTGAAAGCCACCAATGTGGTAGATACAGGCAGCGAGGCGCAGGAGGTCGTCAGTGCGGGCATGGTGCTCCGCAATGGTGAGGTTGAGACCCGCAAGCGGGCGAAAATCACCGCTGGTGAAATCATTGTTTTCGAGAATTATGAGATACTTGTTGAAGGCTGGGATTAACTGAAAAACGCGACCCATCGGGCCGCGTTTTTCAATTTCTGCGATTTCTGCGATTTCTGCGTGAACCAAATTATTCCGCGCTGAATTTGCAGACCAGGTTCCTGTCGCCGTAGGCGTCGTCGATGCGGGTGACGTGCGGGAAGTACTTGTCCTGGACGTCGCTCTTCATCGGGAAGCCAGCCTCTTCACGGGTGAAGGGGAAGTTCCACTCGTTGGCCATCAGCATCTCGGCAGTGTAAGGAGCGTGCGAGATGATGTTGTTGCCCTTCTCGGCCTTGCCGTCCTCGATGTCCTTGATCTCCTTGCGGATCTGGATCATGGCTTCGACGAAGCGGTCGAGCTCGGCGATAGGCTCGCTCTCGGTGGGCTCCACCATCAGGGTCTCGTGTACGGGGAAGGCCACGGTAGGAGCGTGGAAGCCGAAGTCCATCAAACGCTTGGCGATGTCGATGGCGGCCACACCAACGGTCTTGTTGATGCCGTTGATGTCGAGAATCATCTCGTGAGCCACATGGCCGTGGTTGCCGGTATACAGGATCGGGTAATAGTCCTTCAGTCTCTCTTTCAGGTAGTTGGCGTTCATGATGGCACCCATAGTGGCTTTCTTCAGGCCTTCACCGCCCAGCATCTTGATGTAGCAATAAGTGATGGTGAGGATTTGGGCACTGCCAAACGGAGCGGCAGAAACTGCGCCTTCCTGCTTTTCGCCACCGCAGTGGAACAGGATGTGTGAAGGCAGGTAGGGCTTCAGGTGTTCGGCCACGCCGATGGGGCCTACGCCAGGACCGCCACCGCCGTGCGGGATGGCGAAGGTCTTGTGCAGGTTGAGGTGGCAGACGTCGGCACCGATGTAACCAGGGCTGGTCAGACCGACTTGGGCGTTCATGTTGGCGCCGTCCATATAGACTTGGCCGCCGTTGTCGTGGACGATCTTCACGAGGGTGCGGATGCCGTCCTCATAGATGCCGTGGGTCGAAGGATAAGTGACCATGAAGGCTGCCAAGTTGTCCTTGTATTGTTCGGCCTTGGCCTTGGCGTCTTCGAGGTCGATGTTGCCGTTTTCGTCGCATTTCACCACCACCACTTGCATGCCAGCCATAGCAGCTGATGCGGGGTTGGTGCCGTGTGCAGAGGCGGGGATCAAGCAGATGTTGCGGTGACCCTGGCCGTTGGCCTCTTGGTAACGACGGATGGTGAGCAATCCGGCATACTCGCCGCTGGCACCTGAATTGGGCATAAAGCTCATACCCTTGAAGCCCGTGATTTCGCAGAGGTCTTTCTCCATCTCAGCGATGAGTTCGAGGTAGCCTTCCACTTGGTCGGCGGGGACGAAGGGGTGGATGTTGCCGAATTCAGGCCAGCTGAGGGCATACATCGAGGTGGCGGGGTTCAGTTTCATCGTGCAGCTTCCGAGCGGGATCATGCAGCGGTTGAGGCTGAGGTCGCGGTTTTCGAGTTTCTTCATGTAACGCATCATGTCGGTCTCGCTGCGATACTTGAAGAACATCGGAGCTTGCATGAACTTGGAGGTGCGCTGCATTTCGGGTTGGATGCCGCTGAACTTTTGGCAGTTCGGGTCGCAAACGAGTTCCTCATGCTCCTTGCCAAGGGCTTCGGCGACAACTTGGCCAATCTCGTTGATGTCTTCGCGAGCCGTGGTCTCGTCGAGGCTGATGCCGAAGTGCTGCTTGTCGATGATACGGAAGTTCATGCCGTGTTTCTCGGCGGCTTCCTTCACCTTGCAGGTGCAAACGCCTTCAGGCATTTCGAACAACAGCGTGTCGAAGAAGTGCTTGTTGAGTTGCTTCACGCCGAGTTTGGCCAATTCGGAGGTCAACTTACCAGCGAGGCAATTAATATGGTGTGCGATTTCAATCAAGCCCTCTGGACCATGATACAAGGCGTAGAAGCCCGACATGATGGCGAGCAAAGCTTGAGCCGTGCAGATGTTTGATGTGGCTTTTTCGCGCTTGATGTGCTGTTCGCGGGTTTGCAGGGCAAGACGGAAAGCAGGATTGCCAAGAGCATCCACGCTGATGCCGATGATACGGCCGGGCATCTCACGCTTGTAGGCTTCGGTGGTGGCAAAGTAACCGGCATGAGGACCGCCGAATCCCATCGGCAGACCGAAACGCTGGTTGGAACCGAGAACCACGTCGGCGCCCCATTCGCCGGGAGGCGTGATGAGGGTGAGGCTGAGCAGGTCGGCGGCCACGGCCACTTGCATGCCTTTGGCTTTCCATTCGGCAACCTTGGCGCGGTTGTCGATGATTTCACCGAACTGGTTGGGGCATTGGATGATAACGCCGAAATATTCTTCGTTTGCTTCAAACTTGTTGATGTCGTCAATCACGACCTCGATGCCTTGGAAATGGGCGCGGGTCTTGATGACTTCGATGCTCTGCGGGAACAGGTCGCAAGCCACGAAGAACTTCTTCACGCCGGCCTTCACTTGGGCGCGGCTGCGCGAGTGCCAGAACATCAGCATGGCCTCGGCTGCGGCAGTGCCTTCGTCAAGTAGGCTGGCGTTGGCCAAAGGCATGGCAGTGAGGTCGCTGATGACGGTTTGGAAGTTCACGAGGGCTTCCAAACGGCCTTGCGAAATCTCGGCCTGATAGGGAGTATAAGAGGTGTACCAGCCCGGATTTTCAAGGATGTTGCGCATGATGACGCCCGGGGTGATGGTGTTGTAGTAGCCCAAGCCGATGTAGGTGCGGAACTGCTTGTTCTTGGCACCCAATGCCTTGAGGTGGCTGATGACTTCGTACTCGTTCATGCCATCGCCGATGTTGAGGTCTTTCGGCAGACGGATTTCGGGAGCGATGATTTCGTCGACAAGTTGTTCTTGCGATTTCACGCCGATGACCTTGAGCATCTTTTCAGCGTCGGATGCGGTGGGGCCGTTGTGGCGTTTGATGAAATTGTTTCTAATCATGTTGATCTGATTTAATTATGATTTTTTATTCGTATTCTTCAAGTTTTTCAGTCAATGCGTTGATGGTAAGGATGGATCTGAGTTCATCGTCAGGAATGTTGAGCAGATTGTTTTTCCATGCATCGAACGCATAGCTGTTTTCAAGAATAGTGAGATATAAGTAGAAGAACTCTTTATTCTTGAAATTCTGGTCTTTGTATTTCCTATAAAGATTACTATAGGTGCGCATTTTGGTCTCTTTGTGGTGAATCAAATCCCAGAACTCTCGCCTGAATTGTTCTTTTGTCAGCACCTCCGTAGGTTGTGCCTCTTGTGTTGGTTCCGATTTGAGCTTAGGCTTTGGTGCGACTTCATTTTCTTTGGGCTTTACAACTTCCTCAATTGGCGCAGTCTCTTCTTTTACAACCTCTGTCTTTTCTTTGGCTTCTTCTTCAACAACTTCATTCACTGCGATTTCCTCCGTTTCGGATACTGTATCCAAAACGCCTTCTGTAAGCAAGGAAGTGTCGGTAATCATGGTGTCAACAACAATCATGGAAGTGTCAACAATAGACAAGGAAGTGTCAACCTGTGCTTTGGCTGTTGTATCAACAGGGAGAACATCGGTTTCGGTCTTGAAATTTCGTAAGGGGAGCATCTCTGGCGAAGGATCAGGCTGAGAATTTTGGAAATAGTAAACCAAACCAGCCGCAATACCGAAAATGCCTAAAAAGGTTACCAAAAACAAGACTGGGTCTTTGAATAAACGGATGAAAAATGGCAACTTTTTGTACTGGGCTACGATTTTGCCATCATAAAAATCGTCCGATTCAAATGGTACAAACTTGAAATCGACTAACACATATCCTCTCGGTGGGTGAATATAAGGCTTGATGTCACGCCCGTCTTTAAAGAAAGTATATGGACACCCCGACATCTTTTTGCCGATTCCAGGGTCAACGTAATAAAAGTGCTCTCGCTTAATGGTAGACATAAAAATATGGTTTATATATTGATTCTATTCTTCAGTTCATCAATGGTTTTGATGGATTTCAGCTGGTTCTCTGGTATCTTCTTCAACTCGTCGTACCAAGCCTTATAGCTGGCATAATCCTTTAGTATCGTGAACCGCAGATAGTCGAATTCCTCACCCTCAACCTTGCCTTTATAGTTAATATACAGGTCATGATACGAGTCCATTGTGAAGGTGCGCTGGTGAATCAAAGACCAGAATTCTTGCTTGAATTGTGCATTGGGAGTGTTGGCGGCAGTCTGTGGCGTTTCAACTTGTTTCGGCTTTTCTTCTTGAGCCACATTTTGCGTCTGTTCGACAGCCACTTTGTTTTCCTGACGAATAGGGGTGACGGTTGGTTTGGCGGTATCCGCAGTAGGTATGGCAACGGTGTTCGTATCTTTGGATGATACGATGGTTTCGGTCGGCGTTTTGGGAGAATTGGTCTTGGCAGGTTTGGGATTGCGGAAAATGCTGACGGCCAAAAGTACTACGATGGCGACAACAATCGCAATAAAAACGGGAATCAGTATTTTCCAAAGGTTTGAGGTCAAGCGATCGTGAATGGATGCTTTTTCGTATTGTGCCACCAACTTGCCATCATAGATTTGGTTGTTGGTCAGCGGTTCAAACCGAAAACCGGTAAAAATATATCCTTTTGGTGGAATGATATAATTCATCACATCACGTCCATCCTCATAAATCGAATAAGGACATCCGTCCATTTTTTCGCCTCTGCCTGGGTCGATGCTATAGTGTTTGTCCACAGAAACAATGGTTTAAAAATGATTTAATCTGTTGTAGGTCAATTCAATGTCTTGTTCATTGAAATATAATCTGGGTAAGCTAATTGCTGCCCGTTGATGCTAATGTAAGGCTTCACCTTAAGGCCAACGTCGACGGGATTGCTCGAAGCTCCAGCCAGCTTAAAGGCCAAATTGACAATGGCGTCAGCCGACTCGCCACTGAACAGTTGGAACAAGTCGGTGGTGATGGGAATCGTGACCACGCTGTTCGATTTGGCGGGCACACTCACACTGTTGTTCATGGTGGTGCTGATGACTTGCTTTCCGTTGAGTGTCAATATGTAATCCATCTTGGCCATCGAAGCGGCAATGGAATTGGGGTTTTTCACGTCAAGGTTGACATTGAAAGTGACGGGCAATGACCGGCTGTTTATCGCGTTGATGAGTGCCAGACCTTGGGTGATGTTGAGGCTTTCTTTCGTCATGCCTTTACTCAGGTTGATGCCCAACATCTGAATCTGGTTGACGCTGTTGAAATTGAAGGTGCAATTGGCGAAATTGGCCATTTGGGCGACTTGGGTGAGCACGTCACACGAGGCCAATCCCATCGTAACGAATAAAACTATAAGGGTTCTCTTAAGTTTTGACATATTTATAATTATCTAATAATCAATTTAATAAATTAAAAAAATCCAACAATCATTGGGCTTGTTTTCTGCTCGTCTATAATTTTGCAATAATACGAAAAAAGTCGGACATGCAGCCCGACTTTTGGAAAAAAAATCTTCTTTGGTTTTAAACATGAATTTTCAAAAATTTAAGCATGAATTTTCAAAAATCATTCCTGATAATTCGTGTATAATTTATGGTGATTCGTGTAAAAAACAATTCTTTTATTCCTCTCCACGGCGCGAAGCGCGTTTACGCTCCAACTCGTCGAGGATGATTTTGCGCAGGCGCAGGCTCTTGGGCGTGACTTCCAAATATTCGTCGTCGCGGATGTATTCCATGTATTCCTCCAACGAGAATCGCACGGGCGGGATGAGGCGGATGGCCTCGTCGCTGCCCGAGGCACGCACGTTGGTGAGGTGCTTGGTCTTGCACACGTTGATGACGATGTCGTTGCTGCGGGTGTTCTCGCCGATGACTTCACCAGCATAGACGTCCTCATTCGGATTGACGAAGAAGATGCCACGGTCTTGCAGCTTCCAAATGGCGTAGGGGATGGCTTGTCCGGTTTCCATCGAAATCAGGGCACCCACGTTGCGCGAAGGCATCTCGCCCTTCCAAGGCTCGTAGTCCTTGAAGCGGTGCGAAACGATGGCCTCACCCTCAGTGACGGTCAGCAGGACGTTCCTCAAACCGATAAGTCCACGTGAAGGGATGTCGAAATCGAGGCACATGCGGTCGCCCTTGGGCTCCATTTGGGTCATTTCACCCTTGCGGGCACTGACCTGCTCAATGACGCGGCCTGAGAAGTCTTCGGGTACTAAGACGGTGAGGCATTCGATAGGCTCACACTTCACATCGTCGATGTATTTGATGATGACTTTCGGCTGTCCAAGTTGTAGCTCATAGCCCTCGCGACGCATGGTTTCCACGAGGATGCTCAAATGCAGAATGCCACGGCCATAAACCATCAGAGCGTCAGGCGAATCGGTGTCTTCCACCTTCAGGGCAAGGTTCTTTTCGGTCTCTTTATATAAACGCTCGCGCAAGTGACGCGAAGTCACATATTTGCCTTCCTTGCCGAAGAAAGGCGAGTTGTTGATGGTGAACAACATGCTCATCGTCGGCTCGTCAACATGGATGGGCGGCAGCGGCTCAGGGTTCTCGTAGTCGGCAACGGTGTCGCCGATCTCGAAGTCGTCGATGCCCATGAGCGCGATAATGTCGCCAGCCTCGACGGTTTTTTTTGTGCGTTCCTTGCCCAAGCCCTCAAAAGTGTAGAGTTCCTTGATGGTGGAGCGGGTGACGGAGCCGTCGCGTTTCACCAACGAGACGTTTTGTCCGGCTTGCAAGGTGCCGCGTTTCAGGCGACCCACGGCGATACGACCCACGTATGAACTGTAATCTAAAGAGGTAATCAGCATTTGCGGCGTGCCTTCCTCGAATTTCGCGGGAGGAATGGTGTCGATGATGACATCCAAAAGGTAGGAAACGTTGTCGGTGACGTGGTTCCAGTCGTCCGACATCCAGCCTTGCTTCGACGAGCCATAAACGGTAGGGAAGTCAAGCTGGTCTTCGGTCGCGCCGAGGTTGAACATCAGGTCGAAGACGGCCTCTTGCACCTCGTCGGGACGACAGTTGGGCTTGTCCACCTTGTTGATGACGACGATGGGTTTCAAACCTAATTCGATGGCCTTTTGCAGTACGAAACGGGTCTGCGGCATGGGGCCTTCGAAGGCATCAACCAATAGCAAAACACCGTCGGCCATGTTCAGAACGCGCTCCACCTCGCCGCCAAAATCGGCGTGGCCAGGAGTGTCTATAATGTTGATTTTCACATCTTTGTAGCGCACCGAAACATTCTTTGAAAGGATGGTGATGCCGCGCTCGCGCTCAAGGTCGTTGTTGTCCAAAATGAGTTGCCCTGGAGCCTCGTCCGACTCCTTGAAGAGTTGGGATTGGTAAAGAATGCGGTCCACGAGGGTGGTCTTGCCGTGGTCAACGTGTGCGATAATAGCTATATTTCTGATATTCTGCATTTTAGTATAAATTACTGCTTAATTTGAAGGTGCAAAATTACAAAAAAACAAAAAACAGAATAAGGAAAAAATGCTAGTTTTGGTTTTTCAACCTAATCTTCAATTATTTTTCCAAATATATAATATTGCCTTGTTTATCGACATACCCTAATTTTCTGCCTAAATCAAATTCAGCCACACCGTTATTAAACTCATGGACATAATCAAACTGAGGTTTGATTACAATTTTACCTTGTTTGTCAATGAACCCAAATTTCCCATCTATTTTAACAGGTGCCAACCCTTCCTTAAAATGAAAGGCAGATTCATATTGAGGATTAATTACAATGTTGCCTTGTTTGTCAATGAATCCCCATTTGCCGTCTTGCTTAAAACTTGCCAATCCTTCGCTAAAATTATATGCAACATCAAACCGTGGATCGATAACAAATTGACCTTGCTTATTAATGAATCCCCATTTAAACCCAACGCGAACCCTCGCTAAATCTTCACTGAAAATCTCAGCTGCATTAAACTGAGGTTCGATGACATATTTACCATGTTTGTCAATAAATCCGCATTGTCTGTCAATAGACCCGTATTTTCCATCTATTTGGACTACAGCCAAGCCTTCATTAAAAGGTACAACATAATCAAATTGAGGATTGACGACAGATTTGCCTAGTTTGTCAATAAATCCCCATTTTCCATCCAAGTAAACTCTTGCCAAACCTTCTTTAAAATCACCAGCAGCACCGTATTGAGGTTCTATGACAAATTTCCCTTGTTTATCAATATATCCCCATTTCTCATCTATCTTAACAGAAGCCAAACCTTCTTTGAAAGGATAAGCAATGTCAAATTGAGGATTGATGACAATGTTGCCCAACCTGTCAATATACCCTTCTTTCCCTTCTTCCACGAGTATTACAGGTGCCAATCCTTCACTAAAATTATTGGCAAAATAGAATTGAGGACTGATAACGAATTCACCTTGTTTGTTGATGAACCCCCAACTATTCTCTACGCTTGCACGCCATAAATCCATGCTTAGTTTTTGTTGATTTGAACAAGCTGACATCATAACCAATATGGCACTTGCAATTATTGCTGATAGTATGCTGTTTTTCATAGTAAAACTATTTTTATTCCGCAAAAAATAATATATTTGTTTAAGTAAGTATTCAATTTAAGTAAGTATTCAATATTATAGTCTGCCGTTAATAAACTCCACAATCTCTTCCCGCTTCGGCGAACTGACGACAAAGTGTCGCCCGTCTTTCATTCGGATGAGGAAACATTGTTTGGTGTGCGTGACGAACATCCTCATTTTCCCGTATTTGTCGTGCTTGAAATGGCCGATGAAGCCATACAATCCGCCGCTGCCGCAAGTGCGGATGGTTTTGTCGAAAATACTACGACTATCTTCAATGATTGTGCAAGATTTGATGTCCTCAAGTGGTATTTCCACTTTGCCGATGGGCCGCCAGATTCTTAGGCTTTTTTCGGTGACGACCAGACGTAGTGGAATGAAGAATGAAGGGCTTATCAGAAATACTAATGAAATGATTTCCAAAACAATAATAGAGCTTTGAAAGGCATTATAAACCATTGAAAAAATCAGCAAGTTATAGAGCGTCGTGATGATGACAATCAGCGGGCTCATCGGGAATGCGGAAGTGATTTTTGTTGTGTTGTCTTTCATTTCATCCAATAAAACTCCTCCTTGGCCACAATCGGCTTGAAATATTCATCAATAATCCCTTGCTCGACCAATTCTTTTGGTGTGCCTTGGCGCAAAGGCTGCTGGGGCGCAACGACCCACATCACGTCGGCGTGGCGGAGGAGAAGGTCAAGGTCGTGGCTGCTGAAGAGGATGGTTTTCTTCTTCTCGCGCGAGAGTTTGTGCATGATGTTCACCAACTCGATCTTGCTCGGATAGTCCAAGAAAGCGGCAGGTTCGTCCATGAAGATAAGGGGCGTGTCCTGTACTAAAGCCTTGGCAATCATCACCTTTTGTTGCTCGCCATCACTCAAGGAAACGAAATTGCGATTGACTAAATGGCTGATGCCAACGGTTTCGAGGCTGTCGTAGATGATTTGTTCATCGTCGGCTTTCAGTTTGGCTAAGAGACCGAGGTGGGGATAGCGACCAGCGGCCACGATGTCGAAAACCTTCAAAAACAGGTCGTCGGGCTTTTCGGTAAGCACGAGGCTGAACAATGAACTGCGCTCGGTGGGGGAGTAGTCGCGCAAGTCTTTCCCAAACAACTTGACCTCGCCGCCGACGGGCTTTATGCTGGCCGACAGCGTCTTGAACAGCGTCGTCTTGCCCGAGCCGTTGGGACCCGCCAAGGCCACGATGTCGCCTTCGTTGAGGCTCACGTTGATTTCGGGCATCAGGGCTTGGCCTTTGTAGCCGATGGACAGGTGATATGTTTGGAGGACTTCGCTCATGGTCATGGATTTATTTAACTACGGATTGCGCGGATTAAACGAATTTTCTTGGATGAGAATTTGGGATGCAAGCATCTGATTGGTACGGATTGGATATGACTGGTTGGAATCCGTATGGATGGGACGCTTGCGTCCTTGAAATTTCGGGACGAATATCTGTAAAATCCGTTGAATCCGTAGTTTATCATCACAAATCAATTTTGACTGAATCGTTGCCGGTGGAAGATGACCCACAGCACGATAGGCGCACCAATCAATGCCGTGACCGAGTTGATGGGCAGGTTGCCTTCAAACGAGGGCAGCCGCGCGATGAGGTTGCAGAACAGGGCCAAGTCCATTCCGAGGAAGGCCGTGGCCGGGATGAGCAGTTTGTGGTCGCTACTGCGGAACAGGAAACGCGCGATGTGCGGTACGGCCAATCCCAAAAAAGCTATAGGTCCGCAAAACGCCGTGATGATGGCCGTCAGGAAACCTGAAACCAAGATGATGAGCATACTGCTCCGCTTGATGTTCACACCAAGGTTTTCGGCATAACGTTCACCCAACAGCAAGAGGTTCAAGGTCTTGAAGAGCAAAAACGCGCCGATAGTACCCATTATTACCGTGGCCGCGAAAAACGGCAGTTGCGCCTTGCTCACGTTAGAGAAGCTTCCTAAGCCCCATATTACGAAGGAATGTAGCCCTTCCTTCTGGCTGAAGAACTTCAAAATATCAGTGACCGAACTCGCGATGTAGGCAATCATAATGCCCACTAAAACAAGACTTACCATGCTCCTCAGCCGCGAACTGAGGGCAAGGATAAGCAAAAGCACCGCAAAGGCACCCAAAAAAGCCGCAACGGTGATTCCAAAGGTGGACCACAATGCCAAAGTACTGACCGACAGTCCCGTAGCCGTGCCCAACAACACGACCAAAGCCACTCCAAGGCTCGACCCGCTACTGATACCCAACAGGGAAGGGTCGGCCAAGGGATTGCGGAACAGGGTTTGCATCAAAAGGCCTGAAACTGAAAGCCCGATGCCAGCCAAAAGCGCAGTGATGGCTTGCGGCAGTCGGTAATCCAAAACAATGGCGCGGTAGGTGGAGCCTTCGCCAACAAAGACCGCCGCCCAAATCTCCTTCATCGGGATGGACACTGAACCGAAGCACAAGTTCATCGCGAAAAGCAACAGCCCTACCGCCACGATTCCAATGGAAATCAGTAGGATAGGGGCGGTTTGGCGGCGTTCTATGTTAGGGTTTTGGGCTGTCATTAGACGGTTATTTCACCACTTCGCGTATCGCCTTCAGCACTATCTCTTCCATTGTATAATAGGTGTCGGGGTTGGGGTGGCAGCCATCTTCACTCAGCGACTTCGGAATGCCGAGCTTATCGTCGGCGAGGGCGGAATGATAGTCGACATAAACGATTTCGTTGGCTTCGGCGTAGGCTCTCAGGCTTTGGTTGATTTCGACGATGGTTTGGCCAGGGTGCTGGATTTCTTTTTTCCAAGGAAATTCCGAGCAGGGCGGGATGGAGCTGATGATGGGAATGATGTTGTTGGCGCGGGCAAGTTCGCACATGGCAACGATATTGTCGACTACCTTATTGGGTGCCACCCAGTAGTTGTTGTGCGCCACATCGTTGGTGCCCGCCATGATGACCACCGCCTTGGGACGGAGGTCGATGACGTCGGCTGTGAAACGCACCAGCATCTGCGCCGAGGTTTGCCCGCTTATGCCTCTCCCGCAGAAATGGTTTCCGCTGAAGAAATCAGGATGGAAATACGCCCAATTTTCGGTGATGGAGTTGCCCATAAATACAACATCGGGGAAAGCGTCATTGGCGATAATACTGTCATTGGCGGCTCTGTAACGGTTGAAGCCGAACCAATCTTGTTGTGAATAACCTGAAAACCACATGGTTAGTATGATGATAATGAATGCTGTTTTTTTCACGGCGCGAAAATTTTTGCAAAATTAGGAAAAATCAGAATTGAACAAGGAAGAGATTAAATCATTTTTGGCGGTTGGTAAAAATCGTCTTCCTGCCAATGGGCGGGGTTGTTCTCGATATAATATGCAATGTTTAGCATCGACACGTCGTCGCGGATGATGTGTTCGTAATAATTGCGTTGCCACAATTTTCGGTCGAATGGCGGCCAACCCAATTCATTCACACCACGAATGTATTCGTTGGTGGTCATGGTTTTGAACCATTGCACCACGGCTGACAATTGCGTCCATTGTCGTAGGGGCGGACCCACGTGTCCGCCCAAATTCGTATCATCCATCCGTAGGGGCGGACCCACGTGTGCGCCCAAATTCGTATCGTCCATCTGTAGGGGCGCACCCATGTGTGCGCCCAAATTCGTATCATCCATCCGTAGGGGCGGATCCACGTGTCCGCCCAAATTCGTATCGTCCATCTGTAGGGGTGCACCTGTGTGTGCGCCCTCTTTAATAAAATGTCCGCCCTCATTCGCGTGTGCGTCCTCATCAACAACACAATTATTATTACCAACAACAGGTTTGATGTTTGGTTCAACAGGGCGGACACATGGATTAGGGCGCACACATGGGTGCGCCCCTACGATTTGGGAATCGTTAATGTCAATTGGACGCACACATGGGTTGGGGCGGACACATGGGTCAGGGCGCACACATGGGTCCGCCCCTACGGATGCCCCTGCGTTTTCCCAAATGCAATGGAAATGGTTAGGCATGATTATCATTTCGTGGCAAATGATGTCGGGGAATTTGTCATGCGTTTTGCGATACCATTTCTCCACCATACGTCCTGCGTCGTTCAATATCATTTCGTCGTTCTTGATTTCACCAAACAGGCATTCGCGGTTTTGTGTGCAAATGGTGACGAAATACAGGCCTTCCGAGGCATAATCGTAACCTTTCAGGCGGATGGAATGGCGGTGATGGATTTCTGGGTTATAGTGGGGCATGGGATCTTCGTTGGTTTTTCGTGACAAAAATAAGAAAAATACCAAGGCGTTTTGTTGTTGAAGCCTTTTTTGTATATTTGCAGCGAGTTCGGGGAGAAATCCGCACTCGGTTAATTAGCGTTTGCTGTTATTCGGAATTGCTTCAAGAACCTAGGAAATTCAAGAAAGTCCAAACCGAAAGAATAAGTCGCAAACGCCTATGCGTTAGCATGGGCGTGACTTGTCCGGTTTGGCAGGCTATTCCTAGGGCCTTTGAAGCATGGATGAGAATATCGTTCATGCTTTTTTGTGCCCTGTAGCCTGCCTCCGAAGATAAGCAATACGCCATAAAACGCATAGTGTATGGCTAACAAGAATCTGAATGCCGCCAAGACGGCGAAAAAGGATGAGTTCTACACGCAGTTGACTGACATTGAACGCGAATTGCAGCATTATTGGCCGCATTTCCGTGACAAGGTGGTGCTTTGCAACTGCGACGACCCTTACGAGAGCAATTTCTTCAAGTATTTTGCCCTGCGTTTCAACCAATTAGGTTTGAAGAAACTGATTTGCACATGCTATAACGGCTCGCCCGTGCAAGGAAATGAACTGCTACTGCATTTTGACGGCTTCGACAGCGAGCCGACGAAGATTGCCTATAAGGTGGAAATAACAGAAGTTCGTGATTTGAATGGCGACGGTGCCGTTGACCTCTCTGATGTGCGCTACTTGTTGCAAAACGATAAGAATGTGCTTTCGATTTTGAAAACGGGCGATTTCCGCGACCCAGAATGTATTGAGCTGCTGAAACAAGCTGATATTGTGGTGACTAATCCACCGTTCTCGCTGTTTAGGGAATACCTTGGTCAATTAATTGAGTATGATAAACAATTCGTGATTATTGGTAATGTAAATGCAGTGAGTTACAAAGAAGTATTTCCTTTGATAAAAGAAAACAAATTGTGGTTTGGCCCAAGTATTAGTAGTGGTGACAGAAAGTTTAATGTGCCAGATGATTATCCATTATCTGCTTCTGGATGTGGTATCGATACAGATGGTCGTAAATATATCAGAGTAAAAGGGGGCAGATGGTTTACAAATCTTGACCACAACAAACGTCATGAGGAAATGGATTTGATTTGTCACTATTCACCTGAAGAGTATCCAACATACGATAATTATGATGCGATAGATGTCAGTAGCACTTCAGACATTCCTTTTGATTATGCTGGAATTATGGGGGTTCCTATTACATTCCTCGACAAATATAATCCTGAACAATTTGAAATAATTGGAGCAGAAACAAATGATTTTGCAGAATCTCTAGGAATTAAACCAATAGGAAAAGAATGGTTAGAGAAGTATAGGAAAGTCGGTGGCACGGGTCATTATACTGCTAACATGCGAAATCTTGTTATGACTTGTAAAGGAAAACCAAAAAAAGCTTATTTCAGAATCCTAATCCGCAACAAACACCCTCAAAAACCATGATGACAATTAAACAAATAGAAGTGACCGTAGGTGAAATCACCAAAGGCTATGTGAACAACGACGAACAAGGCGTTAGAGGCTATGACGGATTGCTCGACATTCGCCCGCCTTATCAGCGCGAGTTCATTTACAATGAGAAAGAACAACAGGCTGTGATTCATACCGTGCTGCAAGGCTATCCGCTCAATGTGATGTATTGGGTGAAACGTAGCGAAGATGCGGAATGTCCATACGAGGTGATGGACGGCCAGCAGCGCACACTCTCGCTCTGCGAATATGTGGCGGGCAAGTTCTCGTATGACTTTAAGAACTTCTTCAACCAGCCCGAAGACATCCAGAAACGCATCCTCAACTATCCGCTGACCATTTATGTTTGCGAAGGCGAGGCGTCGGAAAAATTGGAATGGTTCAAGACCATCAACATTGCAGGAAAGCCGCTCAACGAGCAGGAAATCAACAATGCCATCTTTGCCGGGCCTTTCGTCAGCGATGCCAAGCGGCATTTCTCCAAGACCAATAGCGGTGCGGCGCGGTTGGGAAAAGACCTCGTCAACGGAACGCCCATCCGTCAGGATTTCCTGAAAGTGGCTTTGGAATGGATGGCCGAACACGAAACGCGGCAAGGCCATCGTCAGACGGTGGTGGGATATATGGCCACACACCAACACGACCCCAACGCCAACAACCTGTGGACGTATTTCCAAACCGTGCTGAACTGGGCCATCACCAACTTCGACATGAAAAAGTTCAAGAGAATCATGAAAGGCCTGGACTGGGCTTGGCTTTATGACAAATACGGTGCCGAGACTTTAGACACGGCTGCGCTCGCAAAACGAATCTCGGAATTGATGCGCGACAGCGAGATACAGAAACCGTCGGGCATTATCCCATACGTCTTGACGGGAGACGAACATTATTTGGATTTGAGGGCATTCCCTGAAGACATCAAATTGGCGGTTTGGGAAAAACAAAACCATATTTGCCCTGACTGTGGCAGAGAATTCGATTTTGAATTTATGGAGGGCGACCATATCACCCCATGGAAAGACGGGGGAAGAACCGTCATCGAGAATTGCGCGATGCGATGTAGGGAATGCAACCGCAGAAAAGGCGCGAAATAACGTAGGGGCGGACCCATGTGTCCGCCCTTTATTATTACGTGTCCCTCCTGTTTATTACCATCTACGTCCTTATTGTTATGATGTACATTTTTATAGGGCGCACACGTGGGTGCGCCCCTACACGATGACATGTATGTTGTTGTTTAGGGCGCACACATAGGTGCGCCCCTACCATGCAATCCTATTTATCCTTAAAACCTAACCGTCAAATTCCCCATAACGGTGAACCCTGCCATCGGGATGAAACCGATTTGGTAATAACGATTGTCGTTGGGATGGCCGCCACTTTCGTAAATGGCTGAATACACCCAACCGCTGGCGGCGTAGCGTTTGTTGAAGATGTTGTTGAAGTTCACCTTGAAAACGGCTTCCTTGACGACTTTTTTGAAATTGAGGGTGTAGCCAAGACTCACATTCGACGTGGAGAAGGCCGGCAAAGAGCGGTCAAGGTTCTCGGTGTTGTCGAGATACATCCTTGAAACGTAGTTGGTGTGCCAAACGGCCTCGAAGCCCTTGTGATGGAAGGTGACGAAGCCATTGAGGATGGTCGAAGGCGAGAAGGCCAAGGTCGAGTTGTCGTAATGGATGACATCGTAGCCATCACCATCGTAGGCATTACCGTTGGCGTCGGTATTGCCTTCCCAGTCGTCCCAGTTCTCCACATGTTCGTCGAAGTCCTTGATTTTGTTTTGGCTCAAGGCAACGTTGGCTTCGATGGTCAGCCATTTTGTGGCATTCACGCCTGCCTGAAGCTCCACGCCCATTCTATAGGAGTCCTTGATGTTGGTGGTCAGGGCCTCGCCGATGTCGCTGACTTCACCAGTTTGCACGAATTGGTTGGTGTAGTCCATGTAATAGAAGTTGGCACCGGCTTGCCAAATGTTGCCGTTATAGTTGTAACCCCATTCATAGTCAAGAAGTTGTTCTGGCTTCGGGAAAGGGTAGGAGCCGTTGTCGGTGAAGTTGTTGCGCTCCGGCTCGCGGTGGCTCCATGCCACCGAAGCGTAGGCGTGGTGACCATTCTTGTTGAAGGAGATGCCGCCCTTGGGGTTGAAGAAGGGGTATTTCTCGTGGATGTTAAGCTCTTGGTTGTAGTATTGGCTGTTTTCTTCGTAAAACTTGTCGTTGATGCCGTCGGTCTTGTAGTCCACATAGCGGAACTGCACATCGCAGAAAACGGTCCAGTGCTTGCCGAAAGTGTAGGCCGCCTTGACGAAGGCACTGCCGTCGAGTTTGGTGGCATCGGAGTCATAGTATTTGTGGTCGCCGTTATGCAGGTATTTTTCAGCAACATCTTGGTTGGCTATATAGCTGATGTATCCGAAATGGTTTCCCATGAAATCCTGTAGCGAGACACCGCCGATAACATCCCATCTCTCGTCTTTGTAATTGGCGTTCCAAACCAAGCCGAAGGTGTGCTGCGAGAGGCCTTTCTTCCGAACAAAATCGGTTCTTTTCACGATGCTTCCATCAGGGTAGGTGTAGGTCATGCCGAACTTCGAAAGCTTGTTGTCGGGGCGGAACTCCTCATAATAGCCATAGCCGTAGGTATAGTGTAGCGTGGCTGTCGTCGACCAGTGCTCGTTGATTTCCCAAACCGCCGAAAGGAGGTTATGGTTTTGCCAGAAATTGTCGGTGGTGCGGTCCCAATAGCTGCCGTCGTTGAGTTTGTAGCGCTCTGTGACGAAGTTGCCGTTTTCATCTATGACGAAGCTGCTGTAAAGGTCGTTAGGGTCGGAGTGCACCAGATGTTCGTAAAGGGAGTTGTATTGTCCGAGGCCAACTTTATACATGTCTTCGTAAGTCTTTACGCCCGGTTCGCCGTATATGCCGTCCATGATGCTGAGATAGTCGTCGCCTGCCGTCACACCGTTCCAAGCCTGGCCTGTGTTTTCGAAATTGCCGATGTTCTTGTAGCGCAGTTGGAAGTTTTTGTTGATGTAGGTGATGCCGCCGTAATAGCTGCCGCTGCGTCCTTGGGTGCCGTGGATGAAGCCGTCGGTATTGGTCTGGTGATAGGCACCGTCAATGATGAGGTGGTTCCACAACAGGCCTGTTGAGGCTTTTGCGCCGAAATTGAGCGTGTTGAATGAACCATAAGAACCTGTGATTTCGGCACTTGGTGCCAAAGAGGGTGCTGCCGTCGACAAGGCTATCGTTCCGCCGAAGGCACCGTCGCCGTTGGTGGAGGTGCCCACGCCGCGCTGGATTTGCACCGATCTGAGCAGCGAGCCATAACTATTCATGTTGGCCCAAAACACGCACTGGTCTTCGGGCGAGTTGAGCGACACGCCGTCCAAGGTGACGTTGATACGCGAGTCGCCAGCACCACGGATGCGCATGTAACTCGTGCCAGTGCCCACACCGTTTTCGCTCCACGCGATGATGCCAGGGGTTTTGGCGAACAGGAAGGGCAGCTCCTGACCCGTTTTCGAGAAGTCGTTCAGTTCCGCCTTCTTGATGTTGGTGACGGCAAAAGGCGCGTTTTTCTGCACACGCACGCCGCTGACTACCACTTCATTAAGTGTTTCGACACGTAAAGTGTCGTTGTTTTGGGCATTCATGCTGACTGCAATGAACAATGCAGCGATACCAAAAGAAAATCTTTTCATTTTTCAGTTTTTTAGTTTACCAAAATGTGAAGGGGAAATTTGAAAATATCCAATCCCTACGCCGGCATTATCCGGATCAGGTTAGAGGGTATGATCTCAGCCTTTTCATCTTGCCAAAACAAGGAAGGCACCCCTTTGTTTTTCAGGGCGCAAAAATACGGCTTTTTTTCAAACGGTGTACAAAAACTGTATTAAAACTTCAGCCTAAGCGAGACTTCCGACATGATGTCATGATGCTTGTAGTTCTCTGAAGGCACACGGCTGCGGTATTCGTAGGTGAACCCGAGGTCGAGAAACAGCATTTTCGAAAGTTGCGTCTGGAGTTTCGTCGAAGTGTTGATGATGTAGTCGTGAAAATCGAGCACGGAAGGCTGATAAAAGGTGAGATTCAACAAGGTTAGATTCTCGGTAAGTCTCTGCTTGAACTTTGGACGGATGGAAATACGGTAGTTGTTGTTTGGTAAAACAGTGGCATCGGTGAAATCTGTCCAATCATATACAAAAGCTATACTTATGGAATGATCACTATATGAAGGTCTTACGTAAACCCTGTATTTAAAGCCGCCAAGTCCACTCATTTTGAGGTCGTATCCCTTATACTTGTTTATGAGCATCTCAAATGCAAGAAACGGTGAGAACATCCCGTATTGCTTATAATCCAGCTTAATTCCGCCATTGATTTCAAAATTCGTCTCTTTCCATTGTTGTCCAACGTCATACCTGTCGATGAGCGAGCTGTAGAGAAGCTTGTAATGGAAATCGAGCGCAATAAGGCTGTCGTTGCGGTTGATTGAAGCGTTGTTGTTGAGGTTGAATGTGTTCACATTGCCCGTGTGAAGCGATGTGCCCAAGCCAAAATCGTAATCCCATTTCTTTTGTCCAAACAATTGGGTGGCACCGAGGATGATTGTAATGGCAAGAAGGAACCGAAGTGATTTTGAGTTCATTTTGTAATGTTTTAGAAACCAATGAAATAACAAACATAACCAATGAAGGCTGCGACCATTATGTTGACGATTTTCGCCTTGACGAAACTGCGCTTGCTTTCGGCCAACAGTGGCAACGAAGCATGTCCGTCCTGAGAAATCGAACTTGCCAACAGCACCGAAAACGGCACCGTGCCCGTGGCAAACAAGGTGACAAACAACAAATGCGGCCCCGATTCAGGGATGATTCCGATGAGGACGGCCAACAGAATCATCCAAGGGATGTTGCTGGTAATCAGCTGTTCAAAGTGGAAATAATGAAGTCCGACTTGGATGATGAGCAGTGCTCCGAAAGTCCAGAGGAAGATACACAGGAAGTGCTTGCGGATGATATGCTCCCAGAGATGTTCCTTGATGATGTGCTCGCCTGCTGTGGCGATGAACCATACCACGAACAGGCTCACAACGGCAAAAATGAGGTTCATCCATTTCTCGTTGAAGATATTCAGTTGAGTATGAGCGGTTTCCTCGTGTTCATGCTCTAACATGCCGAAGGCCAAGGCCACAATGAACAGTATCACGCCGAGCAACAGGGCGATACGCTCCGCGCTGGCGTGTTTCATGTTGCGGAATGAGGACTTCTCCACGGTTTTGCTTTCCTCCTCATGGATTTGATAGCCTTCTTCGCAGCCTTCGTGATGGTGGTGGTGGGAGTGTGGTTTGGAGAATTTGTCCACCAAAAGTCCAGCACCGACGGCCACCACAAACAGGATTACCATCAACAGTAAGGCTTGCTTGGGAATCATGGCGAGCATGATGAAGGCTTCGTCGCCCGATGAGGCTATCATCATGGCAACCAACGCGCCGAAACTCAGCAACTTGTGCGAATACATCGACACGGCAGCAAAACCGCCCATGCAGCCCGGGATGATGCCCAAACCCGCACCCAACACGACCTGCCCGAAGCGGTTTTGGCGCAGCTTCGTGAACCATTTTCCATGCGAATGGATGTTGACATACTCAATCATCAGCATCATGATGATCACCAACCCAGTGATTAAGATGCTGTTTCTCAGCACATCCAAAAACAAATCCAAAAAGTCGTGCATTACTTTAAATTGAGTGGCAAAAATAATAATTATTATCTTTGCCGCGTAATTAAAAAAGACGCGAGATTACGAGGCTTCGGTACCCCGATACGCCCCCGAAGTCCCGAAGTCCCAAAGTCTCGCAGTCCCGAAGTCCCGTAGTCAAAAAAAAGATGAAAAAAGAAGATTGTTTTTATTTGGGCAAGGTCGTCAAGACGCATGGCCTGAAAGGTGAAGTGACCCTCAAAATCGATGCCGACGACCCTTCGTCATACGTCAATATGAAGCATTTCTTCCTCGAAATCAACAAGGTACTGACACCGTTTTTCGTGGAGAAGATTACGCCGAATGGCGACAAGTTCTATGTGAACATTCAAGATGTCAAGACGATTGAGATGGCGCAAAACTTGGTCGGGAAAACGGTTTACTTGCCGATGGAAATGCTCCCGAAACTCAGCGGCAAACAGTTCTATTTCCATGAAATAGTGGGCTTTACGGTGGTCGATACTGAGAAAGGCGAACTTGGCCCTATCAGTGAGGTGCTCGAATACCCCACGCAGGCCATTTTGCAAGTGATGAAAGGCAAGAAGGAAATCTTGGTGCCCATCCTCGACCAAGTGATTCAAAAGGTCGACCGCGACAAGAAAACGCTGACGATAACCGCTCCTGAAGGACTGATAGACATGTACTTGCAATGACCGATGCACGTCCTTTCCACTTCAAGCATTTCAGCCTCTACCATCATCGCTCGACGATGAAAGTGGGCACCGATGCCATTTTGCTCGGTCGTTGGGTGGAGGTGAAGCCTACGGATGTGGTTCTCGACATCGGAACGGGATGCGGTCTGCTGCCCTTGATGTTGGCGCAAAAGGGTGTGGCTCAAGTGGATGCAGTCGACATCGACAAAGCTTCCATAGAAGAGGCGACCATCAATTTTTCGGCATCGCAATGGCACGACAAGTTGAAAGCCTATTGCTCGGACATTGTTGATTTCCAAACGGATAAGCAATATGATTTGATTGTCTCCAATCCGCCGTTTTTCAACCGTTTTTCCAAATGCGAGTCGGAGCGCAAAAGTCGGGCGAGGCATAATGATGTGACCTTATCCTACGAATCCCTTTGCGCCGTGGTTGTCCGCCTATTGAAACCTGATGGACGTTTTGCCTTGGTGCTGCCTGTCACTGCTTCGATGGAGTTCTTGAAAGTGGCCGAAAAAAGTGGTTTGTTTCTGCATAAAAAGTTGAATATTATTCCAACAGAAGGGGAAGCCCCTAATCGCGTCAATTTGGAATTACAGCTTATCAAACCCTCTGAAATACAAGAGGATAGTTTTTTGATTCGCTACAAAGACAAACGTTTTACGGATCAATACCACGAATATCTGAAGGATTTTTATTTAGGATGAACCGAATTTTTAAAATATTCCGTACTTTTACCCGTTTTTATGAAAACTGAACTATGAACAAGGAACAGGAAGATGTCGATGTTTTGGAGGATGAACTCGTTGAAAATGAGAAGAGTCTGCTTCTTATCAACGACGATGTCAACACCTTTGAATATGTCATCCGCACGCTGATGGAAGTGTGCGAGCACAGCCGCGAACAGGCCGAAACCTGCGCCTGGATTACGCATTACAAAGGCAAATGCGCCATCAAGCACGGCAGCTTCGACGAACTGAAACCCTACTATGATGCCATGTTGGAACGGCATCTCACCGTAAAAATCGAATGAGCTACACACCGCAAAAAATAGCATCCATCCAAAAGGCCTACGAGACGATGCTGGCCGACATCAGCCCTTTCGTCAACGCGCCCGAACATTTGGCCCTGATTGACAAGGCCTACCACTTTTGTTTGGAGAAATACGACGGACGTTATCTCCTCTCAGGCAAGGCCTATATGTTCCACCTTATTGAAATGGCGCGCATCGCTGTGTTGGAGGTGGGCTTGGGCTATATTTCGGTGACGGCCTCTTTCCTGCATGGCATCGACTACAAGACAGGCGTGAGCTTAAAGGAGTTGGAGGATGCTTTTGGCAAGACGGTGGCTGTTGTCTTGGAGGATTTCAGCCAGCTTGCGAGATTGGACACCGACAAGGTAGCCTACAACTCCGACAACTTTCAGGTGATGTTCCTCTCTCTCGTCGACGACATGCGGTCGGTGCTGCTGAAGGTGGTGCATCGCACGTATGATGTCAGGAATCAAAATGACGTCACTCCCCAACGTCTGGCGCGTTTCTTCCATGAAATCAAATACATATACATCCCCATCCTGCATCGGCTTGGTCTCTACAAGCTGAAAGCCGAGCTGGAAGAGAAGCTGATGCTTTACGAGAACCCTGACATGTTTCAGGAAATCAAGGCCAAGATTGAAGCCACGCAGGAAGCCCGTCGGCACACCGCCGAGCGTTTTCTGGCACCCATCATTGAAGGCCTTGATAATGAGCGCGAACGCACCAAGAAAGGCAACAAATACAAGTTCTCGTACAGCATCAAGTGGCGCTTGAAGTCCATCCCGTCGATTTATGCCAAGATGCGGGCGCAAAACGTGCCTTTCGAGGAGGTTTTCGACCTGATGGCTGCCCGCGTCATCATCGATTGTGCTTTGAAGGACGAACAAGAGTGCTGCTGGAGCACTTATTCTGTGATTTCGAACCTCTATGAGCCTATGCCTGAGCGCCTTCGCGACTGGATAACCAAGCCCAAGGCATCGGGTTATGAGTCGCTGCACACGACGGTGAAGTATGACGACAAGCAGTGGTTTGAGGTGCAGATTCGCACCACCCGCATGGATGAAATCGCGGAAACGGGACAAGCGGCCCACTACCTCTACAAAGGCGAGCGGCAGAACGATGAGGACTGGCTGCTCCACGTGCGGCAGGTGCTGGAAAACCCTTTGATGGTGTCGTTTGAAACCTCTTACAAGAAACTTCATAAGTCGGATAAGATATTCATTTTCACGCCCGAAGGCGACCTGAAGCAACTGCCCGTAGGCTCTACTGTGCTTGACTTTGCCTACGAGGTGCATACCCATGTAGGCGAGACCTGCAACGGTGCCCGTGTGAACGGTCGCATGGTGCCCATCCGCCACACGCTGACCAACGGCGACAAGGTGCAAATCATCACGAGCAAGAAACAGTCGCCCCGCGCCGACTGGCTCAACGTGGTGGTGACGGAGAAAGCCAAAAACAAGATACGCCGCTACCTGAAAGAGCAGGAGCTGAAAGAGTCGGAAATGGGCAAGGGAATGTTACAACGCCGCCTGAAAAACTGGAAGTTGCCGTTCTCCGAAACCATCGTCGACATGCTGGTCAAGGAGTTCAAGTTGGAGAATTCGCTGCAACTCTACCATCAGATTTCGACCGAGAAAATCGACATTGCCGCAGTGAAACATTTCCTCATGGCCAAACTCGGTGAAGGCACTGAGAAATCGGAAAAGAACCTGAACGAGCAAGTTGAATCCTTGAAAAAGGAGTATAATGCGGAGGCGGAAGATTCGCTCACCATAGGCGAGGATATTGGCAACGTGACCTATAAATTGGCCAAATGCTGCAATCCCATACCGGGCGACCGTGTGTTTGGCTTCGTCACCAACGAGGGCACACTCAGCATCCATCGCGTCAACTGCCCGAATGCCAAGGGGTTGCAACAACGCTATGGCTACCGTATCATCAAAGTGAGGTGGAACGGCATGGAAGGCGAAGGTTCGCAGGTCACTGTCCGCATCTATGGTCGCGATGTGATAGGACTGTTGGGCAAAATCACAAAGGTGGTGTCGGAGGATTTGCAGGTCAACATGAAGAATATCAACTTCAACAGCGACAAGGAAGGCTATTTTGAAGGCAAGATTGTGCTGCAAATCGCCGACGTGGATGCCCTCGAACAGCTCATGGACAAAATCAAGGCCATCGAAGGAATTATCGAAGTGGTTAGAATTAATTGATAATCAGTTTTTTAAGTAAATGAGCAAATTTAGTGTACATATAGACTGCGAGACTCCAAGACTGCGGGACTGCGAGTCGAACAAATACCCGAAGTCCCGTGTCACGAAGTCCCGAAGTCAAAAGAGATTGCAGTTTAATTTTGAATAATTTTTGTTTTATGAAAAGATTAGTTTTACTTTTTGTTTTGTTTTTTGCGTCAGTGATGCTGATGGCACAAGAAATGCCTGACATTCAGGGCAGGTACGGTATAGACCATAAAAAGAAAATCATTGTCGCCCCGGGCAAGCTCCCTGATGGCATGAAGTCTTTCAAGACAACCATGAACCTTCGTGGCGAAACATATACCTATTATATTGTGGAGATGCCGCTTATCACCATCACCACCGACAACGAGATTGTCAATTCGCCTGCCGTGCATGGTGTCATCAACGTGGTCGATACTGAAGGCACCGTCATCACAATGCACGCGGGATTCAAGATTCGCGGCACCTCGTCGCAGCAATACGCCAAGAAATCATACCGCATCGAGCTTTGGGCCGACGAGACAGGGACAGAGATGGCTGACACCACCTTCCTCGGATTGCGCAGCGACGACGACTGGAACCTTGAGGCCATGACTGCACAGCCGCTTCGCCTGCGCAACAAAATCGCCAACGAACTATGGATGGAGATGTACTCGTTGCCTTATTTGGAAAGCGAGCCGGAGGCTTTGCCTGGCATTCGGATGAAATATGCCGATGTGTTCATCAACGACGAGTATCTCGGCATTTACACCCTCACCGAGCGCATGGACCGCAAGCAACTGGGCCTGCGCAAATACAATGGCGACATTCGCGGTGTGCTCTACAAAGGAAACGGTGAAGGTGCGCCCACTTTCGAAGCCTTGCCCGACTACGACAACACTTTAGACACGTGGGACAACTATGAATGGGTCTATCCCAACGAGAGCGACACCATCATGGATTGGAGCCACCTTTACAGTTTCACCAACTTTGTGATGAACGCCTCCGACAATGTGTTCAATTCGCAGTATTCAGCCCAAATCGACAAAAATAACCTAATCGATTACTATCTGTTTATCAACGCTTTGAATGCGATGGACAATATGGGTCGAAACATTTTCTTGGCGCGTTACAAGAAGTCGGGAACCTATTTCTATTTGCCTTGGGACTTAGATGCTATTCTCGGCCTTGACACGGATGGTGAACCGACCTACTTAACGGGCGGTTTGATGAGCAACGGCCTCTTCGACCGCCTGACGCAAGATTGCACCACCGATGGTTTTGTGGCCAAGGCAAAAGAGCGTTATCAGGCGTTGCGCAACACCTATCTCAATCCCGAACACATCATGCAATTGGTTCAGAACCAATATGATGAATTGCTTGAGAACGAAGCCTACGACCGCGAGCACGAAGCTTGGCCTGACTTTACCGTCGACGAGAGCCAGTTGGCCTATATGAGGGATTGGTTAGAAAACCGTTTCCATTATTTGGATATGGAGATTTTAGCCGATTGCGGCACTTGGAAGGTTGAGGAAGATACTGAAAACCAAGCCATTCAGGTGTTTCCCAATCCAGCAAAGGGGCGCATCAACATCCGCTTTGCAGTAGAGGGAGAAGCCTTCGTGAGCCTTTATGATATGACAGGCCGTTTGGTGTATGCCGATAATGCCACGACGCAATATTTCGTCATCCCTACGCAAAATCTTGCGAAAGGAATTTATACTTTGGTCGCCAACAGAGATGGCGAACAAGAGGTGCATCGGATAGTAGTGGAATAACTATTCAGTTTTGTTGCCGCTTACATTCAGCATCACAATGGCAAATAACATTACGAATGCTGCCACCCATTGCACGGGGGAATACTTTGTCCCGTTGACGAAATAGTCCAACACCACGGCGGTGATGGGGTACATCAGTTCAAGGAAGGTGGACAGCGAGGCTTTCACATGGCGCAAACCGTAGTAATACAGGAAGATGGCTCCCGAACCCGTAGTCAGACCAATGAGGGCGATGAAGAACCAATTGCGCGGCGTGACTTGCGAGAAGTCGGCGATATGGCCCGCAAAAAGCACGATGAAGAGCATGATGAGTGTGGTGAAGCCATAGCGGAAGAAGGTGGAACTGACGAAGGAATAGTTGCCCAAAATCTTCTTGGAAAACACCGTCGAACTACCGAAGGAGAAAGCCGCCAACAACGACAGCAAAGCCGCATAAACCGTGGTGATGCCCTCGGTGCTGAAGTCGGGGAGCGACCAGCCGAAGGTGAGGAAATAGCCACCAATGAGGGCGACACAGGCCCAAAGCGCAAAGTGTCTCTTGATTCGTTCTTTCAGGATGATGCGTGCCAAAATGACGGCAAAGACGGGTTGCAGTTTCTGGAGCAAAACCACGACGGACAGGCTGTTGAAATGCAACAAAAACAGCGACTTGACGATGGCCAAAGTGCCCAAGGCACCGCCAAACAAGGCGATGAGCAGGAAATAGACCAAGTCGGAGCGCGACATGGTCTTCAGATGGCGGTATTCCCTGAAAAAGAACACGTTCATCAGCAGGAATGGGCAGAGGTGGATGACGAAGACCACGAAGGCCGTGTTGAGGTTGTAGAGTTGCGGGGTGAGCAGGATGCCGTCCACGCCCCAAAGCATGGCGGAGAGGGCCACAGCCAACGCCCCGATGAGTTTTGTATTTTGCTGGTTGTCTTTCATTTTGAATTGCTGTTATGGCTTGAAAACGCTTAAAACGGGCTTGCCGCGCCACGCCGATGGCGTATCCAAACCAAGGATGTAGGCGATGGTGGCAGCAATATCGTATTGTACCACAGGCGCTTCAATCAAATAACCGGATTTCACGTTCTTGCCAAATACGACAAAAGGACTTTCCATGTCTTCCATCGCCAAGGTGCCGTGGCCTTGCTCGTGACCGCCGTGGTCGCCCGTGACGATGATGATGGTGTCGTCGTAAATGCCGGCGTCTTTGAGGGCTTGGATGATGCGTCCCACGCAAACATCGATGCGGGCGAGATAGTCGTAATAGCTCTCGGTGTACCAACCGCTACTGTGTCCGGTGCCATCAATGCCGTCGAAGACGGGGATGAACAGCATGGGCTTTTTGTCTATGATATACTGTACGATATGGTCGCAGTTGCGCTCCACCGACTGCCAGTCTTCCTTGAAATCCTTTATATGGCTAATGGACAGCGTGTCAATGACATACTTTATGCCTTCCCATTCGTAGGTGCAACCTGTTTCGGCATTAGGGTATTGCTCGCGGACAAGGGAAAA
This sequence comes from uncultured Bacteroidia bacterium, assembly GCA_902782455.1. Classification (GTDB taxonomy): domain Bacteria; phylum Bacteroidota; class Bacteroidia; order Bacteroidales; family F082; genus Limimorpha. The sequence continues at coordinate 65,757 of CACZNA010000003.1, forward strand.
GATGGTAGGGAAGATGCCGTGGGCATTGGTGGCCATTGGGCTAACGTCGGGCGTTTTCGAGTTCCAGGTCGTGTGGCCATGCACTTCCGGTCCCGCTCCCATGAACATGGTCGCCCAATTGACGCCCGAGCTTGAAGGGATGACGGAACGCTTGTGCATCGTATAACTTCCCCCTTCCATCAGGCTTAGCAGGTTGGGCACGTCGTGTGCTTTTTCAAAGTCGTGGGAGGCCCAACCGTCGAGGCCGATCAAAACGACATGTTTCGCCAACGGGGTTGTCTGCGCCTTTGTTGTAAAGATGAAGGCAAACAAGAGCATGAAAAGAAAACAAAGGTGTCTCATAGTGTTATTGTCTTAATAGTTTGTCATTGGCAGTGGCTTCCTTCTCCCAGCGCACACACATGATGATGGAATTGATGAGATAAACGGCATACATCATAGTGATAGGGAAGTTGCCTGCCTTGATGTACATAAATATGCTGACGCAGTTGATGGCAATCCAAAGCCACCACTGCTCGCTGAACATCTTGACCATCAGAATCATGGCCACGACTTGCATCACGGCTTTGGCCGAATCTGCAAAAGGCGCGATGTCGTTGGTGAAATATTTCATCAACAGGCCGAAGCCGATGGTGCCCACGATGATGACAGCCAAACTGATGAATCTCGACTTGTTCGGTATGTGAATTTTCATCACCTCATGGGTTTCGTGGTTCATGTTTTTCGCCCAAGTGAAGAAGCCCACAAACTGCATGACAAAGTTGTAGACGGTCACGCCAAAGTCGGCATAGAGTCTGGAAATCAGTGTGATATAAATCATCAAGCAGCAATGGATGAAGCCAAAGAGGTAATTGGAGAGTTTGCCCTTGCCGCCCAAAACCACGTTGATGATGCCGCAAGCCGCCGCCACAATGTGAATCCAATAGAATTGGTCGCTGGCTTTGTCGTATTTGAACAAGATGGACATCACCGTGATAATGACGCTCACCAGCACTAACCAGATGATGTCGAAAGGCTTCCAGCCTTTGAGGTCTTCTTTGATTAAGTCATTGAATTTCTGCATGATAATACTTATTAAACAAGTTGAATTGAAAACGCCTCAGAATAAGGAATAAGCTGATTTCCGTCGCGATAGCGTAGCCAGGCATCTTCCTGATGGCTTTTGTCTATTATCTCTTGGGTGCTCATGGGCTTAATCTTGGCCAACACGTCGCCAAGCGTTTTTAATTCTTGTTCGCTGAAAACGTTAGTGTTACACGAATCACAGCTCAACTTGGTGCTTTCCATGTCGTGAGCCACAACAATCTCCTTGATGATGCCCTCAATGTTGTCGTAGACGGTGTCGTAATGGACGGGAACAGGGCCGTATAGTATGGCCTGATACTGAAGCCCACTGATGGACTGGCCGTGCAACTTGTAGTGAAGGAAATCCGCGTAAAACATCTCCTTGTTGAGTTTCGTGGGAAACAATCCGCTCTCTTTGCAAATGAAAAACTTGACCATCTCGGATACCTTTCCGACGTATAATTGCCCAAAGCCGTTGTAAATGGAACGACGGATGTCGCGATAGATGAGCTTTTTTTGCACCTCGTTTTCCGGCTTTGCTTCCGAGGCCAATATGGATTGATACACCTTGTTATATTCGGTCTCGTCAAATTCGGCACGGCTGTCCTCCAACAGATGAAGCATAAATTGGCGGTTCATGGCCGCCGAAAGCAACTTGCCGTTGGATTCCGAAGGCATTTGGCCTTTTTCATATTGTGCATACTGGTTGGCACCGAAGCCGAGAATCTTGGTGATTTGTTGATAATTCAAACCATAGCGCAGCCTAATGCCCTTGACTTCCTCTGGAAAAGGGATGCCGTGGTTCACTCGATATTGTGAATAGAGTTCATTGAAGAGGAGTTCGTCTTGCTCTGTTGTCGTAAACCGCTCGCCGGTGTCTTCGCAGACATAATAGCGCACATGGACTGAAAACCGCTCTTTCCTAAACTCATGTTTCTCAACGGTGCTGACTTCCTTCACTTTTCCACCAGTAAATGGACTTTTTATCTCAACGTACTTTTCCATTTTATACCTCCTTTTTGAATGCATAATTAATAGGATGTTCCGCAATATGGAACGAAATACAGATGGTGCGGTCGTTTGGTCGTCCCATGGCAATCTTGATATAAAGTTCAGTGCCGTCCATATCTCTCCCGAACACCCACATCTCATCGAAGAAATCGGCGGGCAAGGTTTCCACATAGTCATCAGACTGCAATTGGCGCACAATCTCATCCCTTGCCTTCGGGGTAATGCCTAATGCTTTCAAGGCTTCTTCGTTCTTGTCCCGGTCCAAATAGAAGATGCCCCAAACATCGAACTTGATGCCAAACCGACCAAGAAACTGCTCAACTTCTTGTTTTGTCTTAATCATAAGCCATCTTTAATCACGCTGCAAAAATATGAATTGTTTTTGAATATAACCATTTTTAAGTGGAAAAATTATCAAAAACAACACTTTTTAGTGTAATAATTCCTTCACCATCTCCCTAATTGCCCTAAACCCCTCTGGAATCGGGAACATGGCAAAGGTGTGGAACATGCCTTCATATTCGCGGAAGATGCCTGTTTTGCCGGCTTTTTCGTAGGTTTCCTTGAGGAACAACGAATCAGGCTGGAGGATTTCGTTTGTGCCGAAGTAAACGCTGAGGTTGTCGACGCCGCTGAAGTCACCGAAAACAGGGCTGACCCACGGATGCTGGGCGGGCAAATCGCCTTGCCAAACGGCGTTCAAGGTGATGACGCGGTCGAGTTGGAGCATGGGGTCTTTCTCCTGCAACGCCCTCATTTCCTGTTCTTTACTGTGACTTAGGTCGACGCATGGGGAGAGCAGGGTAGTGGTCAAGGGCTTTTGCCAGCCGTTTTTGTGGGCTTCTTGGGCTACCACCAAACACAAGCAAGCCCCCGCCGAATCGCCTACAAGGTGAATCTCGTCGTATCGCCTTGATTCAGAGATGCTTTTGTAGAAATCCAACACGGTTTGCACGGAAAACGCGCAAGTGTATTCCGGCGACTTGGGATAGACGGGCAGCAGCGCGTCATAATGTGTGCGCAGGCAAAGGTCGTGCAGAAAACGCCAATGGAAAAACACGGGCGGATAGATGTATGCGCCGCCGTGGAGGTAAAGGATAAGTTTTCGTGAAGGGTGGTTGTGCCTGAAAACCTGCATCTCAAATCCAGTAGAGGCGACAAATTTTTCCTCTTCGGTGAAAAATCCCCTGAAATAGCGCGGTATGCGCACGGTTCGGCGGTTTTCGCGGCGGCAATGCTCCAATTCTTCCTGCACTTCTTCGGGCGAGGCATCGCGCAACTGCTTGAACATCAGTTTTAGGTACTTTTCTGTAAAGATGGCTCCTGGGTTCATTTTATTTTATCACTGTTTTCTATCGCATTTCTTCATTGCGATGAACGAAGCAATCCAGACAACAAGCATCCTTCTCTGGATTGCTTCGTCGTTCCTCCCGCAATGAAGCGTTTGCGCGTCTTAGTGTTTCTGATAGATTTTAAGGTCAAACATTGGTGCAGCCGAAATGATATGGTCGAAAATGTCGCTTTGGATTTCCTCATAGTGGATCCATTGCTTGTCGCTGCTAAAGGCGTAGATTTGCAACGGCACCCCGAACTCGGTGGGCTGCATCTGGCGTACCATCATGGTCAAATTGTGGTTGAGCTTAGGATTGTTGTTGATATATGCCTTAATGTAGGCGCGAAAAACACCGAGGTTGGTCTGCTGGCGTCCGTTCATGATTTCGCTCGTGTCGATGTGGTTGGCCTTGTTGTATTCGACGATTTCATCCTGCCTTTGGATGATGTAGTCTTTAATCAAAGTATAATGTTTGTATTTCTCCAACATCTCAGGTGTACAATAACGGATGGTGTTCACGTCGACGTTGATGGTGCGGGCGATGCGCCGTCCACCCGACTCCGACATGCCGCGCCAGTTGGTGAATGGACTCGATACCAAAGTATAAGTCGGGATGGTGGTGATGGTGTTGTCCCAATTCTGCACTTTTACGGTGGTCAGGTTGATTTCCAGCACGTTGCCGTCGGCGGGACCCATCACAATCCAGTCGCCGATACGGAGCATGTCGTTGGCCGAAAGTTGGATACTGCCCACAAAGCCTTTGATGGTATCTTGGAAAATAAGCATCGTCACCGCCGACATCGTGCCCAAGCCAATCAAAATGGTGCTAACCTTGGTGTCAAGTATAAAAGCTATGATGACTAAGCCTGCCATTACATACAGCACAATCTTGGTAACCTGCACCAAGCCAGTTAAGGGCTTGAGCTTCGACATCTCGTGAGTGTTGTAAATGTCCTCCAAGGTCGTCAGGATGGAGATGAGAATCATGACGAAAATGACGATTTCGAAAATCCTGACCATCTTCATCAGAAAAGCAACCGTGTTGGGAAAGTCGGGTAGGATAGTCGGTAATAAGGCATTGATAATCAGTGCGGGAATGAGTAGGCAGATGCGCCCGATGACCTTGTTTTTGATGAGCAGGTCGTCGTATTGGGTGCTGGAACGCTGAATGATTTTATAAATGGTCTTTTTGAGGACAAACTTGATGAGGAAAAAAAAGCTGATGCTGACCAGCAGAAGCGACAATGCAGCAACTGTTTCGGCTATGCCTGTTGAAAACTCCTCGCTGAGACCCATTTTGAGGTTCAGGTCCTTCAGTATTGAAATGTATTTTTCAACCATGACGTTTTGTTTTGGCTTGCAAAGGTATGGAAAAATCGCTGAAAACAAGAGTTTCACATGCGATATGGCGAAATTGTTTTATCTTTGCCGTGCTTTAGTTGACTTTAAAACACTCAAGAAATGAAACGATATGGAATCATCGCATCCCTTTGTTTGATGCTTTTTGGCTTTGCAGGCAAGGCTTCGGCGCAAATGTTTTCCGATGTGCCTGATTTGAAGGGGAAAATGGTTTATGGAGGCAATATCGGCGGCGGATTGTACGGCAGGTATCTCAACTTTTCCATCGCCCCACAGGTTGGCTACCGCATTTTCAACCCTTGGGAAGTGGGCTTGCGTGGCATTTACGACTTGACTTGCAATTTTGATAACTACTATGGCAGTTCCTACGCGCATTATTTTGGCGTGGCTCCATATACTAACTTTCAGGTTTACAAGGGATTGTTTGTCCATGTCGAGGATGAAATGATGTATGGCATCTCCCGATGGAACCACACGACGGTAGCGAAGAAATGGTTCAACAGTGTCTTTGTCGGCGGCGGCATCAGGCAGTATTCCTACAACGGAAGTTTCATGTATTTCATGGTACTTTACAACCTCAGTTGGGGCAGGCTTACAACAGGCACAGGCGGCATGGAAACGCCTTATGCTTCACCCATTTCAATCCGTGTGGGCTATTGTTTCTAAAGGCTTGAAAATAAACGATTAATACCTATCCATGCGCTCCAACTCGCGCTTGGAATCCTTGGTTTTCAATGATTCGCGCTTGTCGTAGAAGTGCTTGCCTCGGGCGAGGGCGATGTCCAATTTGGCCAACCCGTTTTCATTAATAAATAAGGTAACTGGCACGATGGTGAAACCTTTTTCCTGCACTTTGTTCTTCAGTTTGCGCAGCTCTCGGGCATTAAGCAACAGTTTGCGGTCGCGTTTGGGGTCGTGGTTGTTGTAGGTGCCATGGGCATATTCGGCAATGTGCATTCCAATGACAAACAGCTCGTTATCCTTGAAACTGCAATACGAATCCGCTAAACTGGCCTTGCCCTCTCTGATGGACTTGATTTCGGTGCCAGTCAAGACGATGCCCGCCGTAAGCGTTTCCACGAGGAAATACTCAAATGAGGCGCGTTTGTTCTTTATCTTGACGTTGTTGGTGTTTTTCTTTTCCATAACGGGTGCAAAAGTACACAAATTTCACGATATGGGCACAATTCCGGGTTCTTGCTGATTAACCCATTGATACGCTTTGTCCTTTCTCAACCAAGTCATCTGCCGTTTGGCATATTGCCTTGTGTGTATTTTGATGAGTTCCACGGCTTCGGCGAGGGTGCAATCGCCATCGAAATAGGCGAACAACTCCTTGTAGCCCACCGTGTTGAGTGCGTTCAAATGACGCTTGGGATAAAGCGATTTGGCTTCTTCGAGCAAACCTTGCTCCATCATTATATCGACACGCTTGTCGATGCGCTCGATGAGTGCCTCGCGCTCCCAAAGCAGGGCGTATTTCTTGATGTCAAAATCGCGATGGACGGCATTTCCGCTACGAAACGAGGTGAAAGTCTTGCCAGTTTGATAACAAACTTCCAAGGCTCTTTGCAAACGACGGGGATTTTGTTGGTCAACGAGGGCAAAATATTCTGGGTCAATTCGTTGGACTTCATCTTGCAAGGCTCTCAGACCACCTTCTTGAAGCAGGTTTTCAACTTTTTGGCGGATTTCAGGTTGCACGTCGGGCATGGCATCAATGCCGTTGCAAACCGCATCGATGAATAGGCCGGAACCGCCAGTCATCACCACTGAGTCATGGGTTTTGAAAAGTTCGTCCAAAAGTTGCTGTGCATCCCGCTCATAATCAGCCACATCGTACTTGTCCTCAATGCTGATATGATGCACGAAATAATGCTGCACTTGGCTCAATTCCTCCTCAGTCGGGGCAGCCGTGCCAATGCTCATTTCCTTGTAGAACTGACGGCTGTCGGCGGAAAGGATAACAGTGTTCAGTGCCTTTGCGACTTTGATGGCAAAAGCAGTCTTGCCCGAAGCGGTTGGGCCAGCAATGACGATGAGAGTCTTTTTTAATTCGGAATGCAAAATGCTGAAATGCGAAGCATTCAACGAAGTTAATTCGGAATGACGCAATGCGACGCTGGGCTTCGCACCTATTCCGCATTCCGCATTCATCATTCCGCATTCATATTTTGTTTGGTACTGGTCCATTGTTAGCAACAATAATCGGCTCTTGGATTTCCTTTACCACGCTGAGTCCCAACTTTTTGCCTTCTTCTTTCATAAAGGTGTATGCCTCAGCGAAGTTGTTGCCAATAACCCCGTCCAAAATGGCTTCGCGAATGGCGTTTTTGATGATACCGACTTCGCGACCTTCAGAAATGCCAAAAGTTTCCATGATGGCAAAACCATCGACGGGAGGCTGCCAGTTGCGCAGATGGTCTTTGGCCTCGATTTCCTTCAGTTTCTCCTGCACAATCTCAAAATTGTGGTGGAACTTCTTGATTTTCTCCTCATTCTTCGAGGTGATGTCGGCGTGGCAGAGCAACATAAGGTCGTCGATGTCGTCGCCTGCTTCAAAGAGAAGTCGGCGCACGGCGGAGTCAGTCACCACATCCTCGGCGAGCACGATGGGTCGCATGTGGAGCAGCACCATTTTCTGCACATATTTCATCTTCTCGTTCAAGGGCAACTTCATGGCAGCGAAGATTTTAGGCACCATCTTGGAACCTTTGAACTCATGCCCGTGGAAAGTCCAGCCTGTGCCGTCTTCCCAGCGTTTGGTCTGGGGTTTGGCGATGTCATGAAGCAAGGCAGCCCAACGGAGCCAAAGGTCGTTGCTCTTTTCTGCCACTTGGTCAAGCACTTGCAGCGTGTGCAAAAAGTTGTCCTTGTGGCCTTTGCCTTGCACAATTTCCACGCCTTTCAATTGGCTGAGTTGTGGGAAGATGAGTTTCAGCAAACCGCTCTCATCCAGCAACTTGAACCCGATGGAAGGCCGTGGCGAGAGGATGATTTTGTTCAGTTCCTCGGTGACGCGCTCCATCGAAACAATCTTGATACGCTCAACGTTGCGCTTGATGGACTCAAACGACTCGGATTCGATGTAAAACCTTAATTGTGATGCGAATCTGATGGCACGCATCATGCGGAGTGGGTCGTCGGAATAAGTGATGTCGGGGTCTAAGGGGGTGCGCAAGAGCAGTTCCTCCATGTCGGCCATGCCGTTGTAAAGGTCAATGAGTGTGCCAAAGTCCTCTGCGTTGAGGCTGAGTGCCAAGGCGTTGATGGTGAAGTCGCGGCGGCTGATGTCATCTTCCAACGTACCGTTTTCCACCACGGGCTTGCGGCTGTTGCGGTCGTAGGACTCTTTCCGTGCACCCACAAATTCCACTTCCATGCCTTGATAATTAATCATGGCCGTGCCGAATGCACCGTAATACTTGGCTTCCTTATGGCCGGGCAGGAGGGAAGCGACCTTCTTGGCAAGTGTGATTCCGCTGCCCACAGTCACCACATCGATGTCGTTGGACGGACGGTGTAGCAAAATGTCGCGCACGTAGCCACCGATGACGTAGCTCTTGTAGCCTAATTCATGGCTTGCGTAGGCAATCACCCTAAATATCTTACTGTCAATATGTTTCTTGAAGTCGTAGTTCATGCAACTGGGGCTTCTTCGAGTACTTTTTGCTCGTTGGGGATAACGTTGGCAACGGTTTCATCGCCGTTTTCCGACAAGTTGATGCTGATGGTGTCGCCGATGTGGAGATTGGCGGAAATGATGGCTTCGGCCAGCACGTCTTCCACATATTTTTGGACGGCGCGTTTCAGCGGACGGGCACCATATTGTTCGTCCCAACCCTTCTCAGCGATGAAGTCCATAGCCTGATCGGTAAGCTCAATCTTGTAGCCCATCTCCTCTACACGTTTCACGACTTGTCGGATTTCGATGCCGATAATCTTGTGGATGTCCTTCTTATCCAAGGAGTTGAACATCACCACATCGTCAACGCGGTTGAGGAATTCAGGGGCGAAGGTGCGCTTCAAAGCGTTGTCGATAACGCTCTGTGAGTATTCGTTCTTTGAGTTCAACTTGGCTTGGGTTCCGAAACCAACACCTTGTCCAAAGTCCTTCAGTTGGCGCGAGCCAATGTTGGAGGTCATGATAATAATGGTGTTCTTGAAGTCGACCTTACGGCCCAGACTGTCAGTTAGTTGGCCGTCGTCAAGGACTTGAAGGAGCAGGTTGAACACATCGGGATGAGCCTTTTCAATCTCATCCAACAGGATGATGGAGTAGGGCTTGCGACGCACCTTCTCGGTAAGCTGACCGCCTTCCTCATAGCCCACATAGCCGGGAGGCGCACCCACGAGGCGCGACACGGCAAACTTCTCCATGTATTCGCTCATGTCGATGCGAATCAGAGCGTCCTCAGAGTCAAAGAGATACTTCGCAAGCACTTTGGCCAAATAGGTTTTTCCAACACCCGTCGGGCCAAGGAAAATGAACGATCCGATGGGCTTGCCGGGGTCTTTCAATCCGGCACGGTTGCGGCGGATGGCCTTGGTCACCTTCTTGATGGCCTCGTCTTGACCAATGACAGTACCCGCCAACTCGCTTTCCATGCTCATAAGGCGGTCGCCTTCGTTCTTGGCGATGCGCTGCACCGGTACCCCAGTCATCATGGCGACAACTTCAGCGACGTTCTGCTCGCTAACCACCTGACGGTGAGCCACCACGTTCTTGTCCCATTCCTGCTTGACTTTTTCCAAGCGGGCAAGAATCTTCACCTCTTCGTTGCGGTACATGCCAGCTTCCTCAAACTTCTGCTCGCTGATGGCAGCTTTCTTGTCTTTGCGCACCTCTTCGAGGCGGCTCTCCAACTCGGTAATCTCAGCCGGCACATCAATGTTCTTGATGTGGACACGGGCACCCGCTTCATCCAAGGCGTCAATGGCCTTGTCGGGCAGGTGGCGGTCGGTAAGGTAGCGGTCGGTGAGTTTCACGCAGGCTTCGATGGCCTCAGGAGTGTATTTCACCAAATGATGGTCCTCGTATCTCGGCTTAATGTTGTTCAAAATCTCAACGGTCTCTTCTGGTGTGGTCGGCTCGACAAGAATCTTTTGGAAACGGCGTTCCAAGGCACCGTCTTTCTCGATATATTGGCGGTATTCGTCCAAGGTGGTGGAGCCAATGCATTGCAACTCGCCACGAGCCAGGGCAGGCTTGAACATGTTGCTGGCATCAAGTGAACCGTTGGCATTGCCTGCACCAACAAGTGTGTGAATCTCGTCGACGAAAAGGATGATGTCGCGGTTGGCGGTAAGCTCATTCAAGATGCCTTTAATGCGTTCCTCAAACTGGCCGCGATATTTGGTGCCAGCCACCACCGAGCCAAGGTCGAGCATGACAACGCGCTTGTCGAGCAAAGTGCGAGGCACACGGTGTTGCACGATGCGAAGAGCCAAACCCTCAGCGATGGCCGACTTGCCCACACCGGGTTCACCTATTAATATTGGGTTGTTCTTCTTGCGTCGGCTTAGGATTTGTGCGATGCGCTCCAACTCGCGCTCACGACCCACGATGGGGTCTAAACGGTTCTCCTCGGCGGCCTTGGTCAAATCACGGCCAAAGTTGTCGAGAACAGGGGTTTTGCTTTTGATGTTGCTGGTTTTCTTGGGTTTCTCGGGTTGCGGTGGCACCTCTTCCATGATGTCGTCCGTGTTGTCATCGTCATAAAGACTACTTGCGGACTGTTTTTCGTCAGAAGGCAACTCATTACCCATTGATTGATTGTAGCGAATCAACTCGGCTTTGAAATTGTCATAGTCAATTCCTTCAAACTCAAGGTTTTGTGATATGATATTGTTCTTTTCGTGCAAGATGGCGAGCATGAGGTGTTCGGAGCGCACCATCTCGGAATGAAACTCCTTGGCGATGATATAGGTAAACTTCAGCACACGCTCGGCCTGCTTGGTAAGGGGCAAGGCGAAGTTGTTGCTGGGTGTTGCATTAAAGGTGCGCACCGAAGCCTCCAACTTTTTCGTGAAGACTTCGATGTTGAGATTGAGGTTTTCCAACATTTTGATGGCCACGCTGCCGCCGTCCTTCAACATGCCGAGAAAAAGATGTTCCAAACCCACGTATGCGTTGCCAAGGCGTTTCGCTTCCTCGTGACTGAGTGACAAAATGTCACGAACCCTTGGCGAGAATTTTGCATCCATATAATTCTAATTCGTTTATTTCCAACTGTTTAATAAAAAATCGCAAGAGCATCCCATTCAGGATTTTTGCGGTGCAAAGGTACAAACAAAAAACGCGCCGCGCCATTATTCGGGAAACAAACTTTTGGAATTATAGCAACGGAGTCATATAAAGCGGCAAATAGTCAATGCCTTTCTCTTGTTTAAGGTCGGCTGAATGTAGTACGATAGGCGTTGACAAATAATTGCCGAACTTGTTGATACACTTGTTAATTGATGACAATGTGTATCGCTGCGAAGACTTTACTTCAATCGGTGTAATATTATGCCTTGAAGTCAGTTTCGACTTGGCCGTCAGGAAATCGATTTCCATGCGGTCTTCGGCATTTTCGCGGCTCGAGTTGCTGTAGAAGTAGAGTTTGTGCCCCGCTGCGGTAAGCATCTGAGCAACGATGTTTTCCACCAACATTCCATCGTTGATTTCCAATTTGTCGTGGATGATTTTCTGATAAATCTCAATCGGTACACGACCTTTTTCGTCAAAGGCATGGCTAAAAAGCAGTCCCGTGTCAGCCATGTAGCATTTCAGTGTGTTGCGTTCCATATTGAGCCGCAACCCGATGTTGGGTGCGGTGCAATTATAGCAAATATTGACAATGCCCGCATCCGACAGCCAAAAGAAAGCGTCGTCATAATCACGGTAGGCGGCACCAGGTTCCAAAGCAGATAGACGGAACTTCTTCTCATGTTTTTGCAATTGGGCGGGCAACTCGTCGAAAATGCTTTTCACCTTGTGTTCCACGTTGGAGGCGTATTTTGCAATGTCGTTCTTGTAAACTTGCAGAATCGACCTTTTCACTCGGTCAACTTCCTCAAAATCATGTGTTTCAATGTATTTCAATATGGCTTGAGGCATACCGCCAACAATCATATAGGTACGGAAATAGTCCAACGCCTTGCGGTGTAGTCCGCCGAGTGGTTTCCGTTTTTGGAAACACTGCGTGATGAAAGGCATCATCAGATCATCGTCCAACGCCCACAAAAACTCCTCGAAATCCATGGGATACATGGGCAAAGCCTGCTCTTCGGAAGGAATGAGGATGTCTTTGACATTCTTCTTGATGCTGACGAGCGAGCCAGTCTCAATGTAGTCGAACCGGCCGTCGGCAACAAGGTATTTGATGGCGGAACGGGCGCGAGGGCACAATTGAACCTCGTCGAAAATGATGACGGACTTACGAGGCGTAAGGCGCACACCATAATGGATTTGCAGGTTCATGAGTAGCGTGTCTAAGTCTTCAAGATAGTTGTCGAACCATTCCCAGACCACTTTGTCAGCCTTGTTGAAGTCGATGAGCAGGTAAGAATCGTATTCGTTTCGGGCAAATTCCTCCACGATGTAACTTTTTCCGATGCGTCGCGCTCCTTCGATGATGACAGCCGTTGTTCCGTTGCGCTTGTTTTTCCAATCAAGCAACTCATTGTAAATCTTTCGTTTCATATCAACAATTACATCTTTTCAAGATTATTTAGACTGCAAAATTACATCTTTTCAAGATTATTGCAAGCGAAAATTTACATCTTTTCAAGATTATTCCATTCTTTTGGAACACAAATTTTCAATAATTTGCCACAAATTGGTTCATAAATTTGATTTCTGATAATTGACTTCGTCGAAATCTCCGATTCGACGGAGACAATTTGCGATTTCGTGATACATTTCTGATAATTCGTGTAATAAGTTTTTCGCGCCGTTTTGTCAAACCTATCCAAAAAATCCTTATCTTTGCACCCTTATTTAAAATAGCGAAAACTAAACCCAGAAAATGGACGAAAACAATAACATCACTCCTGAAAATCAGGAAGATAACATTCCTGAGAACACTGGAGAAAAAATCATCAAGGTCAATCTTGAGAACCAGATGAAGTCGGCTTACATCGACTATTCGATGTCCGTCATCATCTCACGTGCCTTGCCCGACGTGCGCGACGGCCTCAAGCCGGTGCACCGTCGTGTGCTGTTCGGCATGAAGGAATTGGGCGTCACCTCGCGCAGCGGCTACAAGAAGTCGGCCCGTATCGTCGGTGAGGTGCTCGGTAAGTACCACCCGCACGGCGACTCGTCAGTCTACGATGCCATGGTGCGTATGGCCCAGAGCTGGTCACTGCGCTATCCTTTGGTCGACGGCCAAGGCAACTTTGGCTCGGTCGACGGCGACAGCCCTGCCGCTATGCGTTACACTGAGGCTCGTCTTCAAAAAATTGCAGAAGAAATGCTCGACGACCTCGACAAAGACACCGTCGACTTCCAGAACAACTTCGACGACTCTCTACAGGAGCCTACCGTGTTGCCTACGCAAATTCCCACCTTGTTAGTGAATGGCACCAATGGCATCGCTGTGGGTATGGCCACCAACATGGCTCCCCATAACCTCAGCGAGTGTGTCGACGGCATCATTGCCTATATCGACAACCGCGAAATCACCACGCAAGAATTGATGCAATACATCAAGGCGCCCGATTTCCCGACTGCTGGCGTCATCTACGGCTATGAAGGTGTGCGTGAGGCGTTTGAGACGGGTAGGGGACGTATCGTCCTTCGTGGCGAAACCCACTTCGAGGAACACAACGGACATGAGCGCATCATCGCCACTTCCATTCCTTATCAGGTCAACAAGGCCGAGATGATCAAGAAGACCGCCGACCTCGTCAATGAGAAGAAGTTAGACGGTTTGGCCGACATCCGTGACGAGAGCGACCGCAAAGGCATCCGTGTGGTGTATGAGCTGAAACGTGATGCTAATCCCGACGTGGTGCTGAACAAGCTGTATATGATGACTCCGCTCCAAAGCTCGTTCAACGTGAACAATGTGGCTTTGGTAAACGGTCGTCCCTATACTTTGAATCTCAAGCAGTTGATTGAGCATTTCGTGGCCCATCGCCACGAGGTGGTACTGCGTCGCACCCGCTTCGACCTGAAGAAAGCCGAAGACCGTGCCCATATCTTGGAAGGTCTTGCCCGTGCCATCGACATCGTCGACGAAATCATCGCCACCATCCGCGCCTGTAAGGGTGGCACACCCGAAGCCAAACAAGCCATCATGGACAAGTTCGGTTTCGACGACCCGCAAGCCAGCGCCATCGTGGCCTACCGCCTCGGTCAGTTGGCTGGCCTCGAGATCAAGAAAATCATGGATGAGTTGGACGAAATCCACGAGCGCATCAAGCATTTCCACGAAATTCTACAAAATGAGGAATTGCAGTTCCAGATTATCAAGGACGAACTGACCGTCATCAAGGAAAAATATGGCGATGCCCGTCGCACCCAGATTGTGCCTGCCGCCGGTGAGTTCCGCATGGAGGACATCATCGCCGACGATGCCGTGGTCATCACCATCTCGCACCTCGGTTACATCAAGCGCACTCCTTTGACCGAATACCGTGTGCAAAGTCGTGGCGGCAAAGGCTCGAAAGGCTCCGCTACCCGCGACACCGACTTTATCGAGCACATCTTCACAGCCACCAACCATAACCACCTGCTGTTCTTCACCGAACAGGGTAAGTGCTACAAACTTAGGGCTTTCGAGATTCCTGAAGAGGGCAAGAACAGCAAGGGCCGCGCCATCCAAAACCTGTTGCCGCTTGACAAAGACAATAAGGTGATGGCCTACCTCAACGTGAAGAGCATGAGCGACGAGGAATATCTTGAAAACAATTACATCATCCTCTGCACCAAGAAGGGCATCATCAAGAAAACCAATTTGGCCGCCTATAAAAACATCCGTCAGAATGGCATCATTGCCGTCAATATCCGCGAAGATGACCAGCTGCTTGAGGCTTGCCTCACCAGTGGCAACGACGAGGTGCTGATGGCCGTGCGCTCGGGCAAGGCCGTCCGCTTCAACGAGCAGACCGTCCGCCCGATGGGTCGTACCGCTACAGGCGTGAAAGCCATTACATTAGGCTCGCCAGAAGACGAAGTCATTGGCATGGTTTGCATCAACGATCCGCAACAGACCGTCTTGGTGGTCTCCGAGAAAGGCTTCGGCAAACGCTCCGACATCGACGACTACCGCATCACCAACCGTGGCGCGAAGGGTGTCAAGACCTTGAACATCACCGACAAGACCGGCGACCTCATTGCCATCAAAGGCGTGACCGACAACGACGACTTGATGATTATCAACAAGTCAGGTATTGTTATCAGAATGGCAGTCAGTAAGTTGCGTGTGATGGGTCGTGCCACCCAAGGCGTGAAACTCATCGACCTGCGCGGCACCGACGAAATCGCAGCCGTCACCAAGGTCGACCATGAGGACGAACCCGAAGACGCAGAGGTTGTTGAGCCGACTGTTGAGCCTGTAGAGGGCACCGAAGAACCCAACAACGATGTGGAAAATTCCACAGAAAACACTTTGGAACAATAATTGCATAGAGATAAAACAAAACGAAATTGTCAAACTTTAAATAATTGGAAAAATGAAAAAAGTAATGATTTTGCTCGCCATCATCCTTACAGCCAACGTAATGATGGCCCAAAAGAAAGACAGAACCGATGCTTTCATGTACAACAAGAATGGCCAATACGACAAGGCCATGGTATCCATTGAAAAGTGCATCAACCACGAACAATTCCTCGGCCAAAAGCCAGATTGGCAGGCTGAAGCATGGCTCTATCGTGCCGTCATCTACCAAAACGTCATCCAGTCGGGCGACGAGAAGCTGATAGCCCAAGCCCCCGATGCCCGCGAGAAGGTGTTCGAATCGCTGATGAAGTGTATGGAAAACAAGGATTTCTTCGAAGAAAACAAACAGGACATCTACCAACGTGTTGGTGCCGTGATGACCTCCTATTACAACGACGGATCAGCTGCCTTTGAAAAGCAAGACTATGCTACGGCTGCCGTTTCGCTGAAGAAAGCCTATGACATTGCCAAGTCGCTTGGTAGCCCCGAGGCAAGCGAAATGATGAAGTATGCCGCCTATGCCTGCATCAAGGACAAGAACTTTGACCAAGCCATCGAGTACTACACTGAACTGCAAAACGACGGCTACAACGGTGAGGACCTCTACTACAACCTTGCCAGTGCCTACATCAACAAGGGTGATAAAGACAAGGCTGCTGAAGTCATCGCCGCTGGTCTCGCCAAGTATCCCAACAGCGACATGCTTATCCGCGAGAACGTCAACCTGAAGCTTTCGGAAGGCAAGGGTACCGAAGCCGTTGCCGACCTTGAGAAACTGCTTGAGGCCCGTCCCGACGACTACACGCTGATGTTCGCCCTCGGCACCATCTACGGCGACGACACCAAGGACATCTATGACGGTGACAAGGCTGTCAACTACTACATGCAAGCCATCAACACCAAGCCCGACTACTACGATGCTATCTACAACCTTGGCGCTCTCTACATCAACATGTCGAACAAGATTAAGGAACAGGCAGACGAAATCACTGGTTTCTCGAAGGCTGAGATGGAACAATACGACAAACTGATTCAAGAGGCTAACGCCCTGATTGAAACTGGTCTGCCGTATGTGAAACAGGCTTACGAAGCCCAGCCTACTCCCGAAGTCAAGCAAGTTCTGAAGTCAATGTATGTCCGACTCAACATGACTGAAGAGTTGAAGGCTTTGGAAGGCGAATAATCACGAAGTACAAATAACCCAAATAAAAAGAGCCTCGCCAAAAACGAGGCTCTTTTTTTATGCTTGGGAAAGGAGAACTTTATTGCGCGTGTTTATAACCTTGTACCTTGTTCCAGTCGCCGCGCGTGAAGTCGGGCATGGCAACGGGCATACCACCGTTGGCGATGGAGGCTGCTGTCAGTTCGCCAAGGCATGACCATTCGGCGGCATCGTACACGTCTTGGTCAAGCGGCAAACCATGTTGCAGGCAGTAAATCAGGCGGTAGTCCATGATGAAGTCCATGCCGCCATGGCCACCCACTTCCTTCGCCTTGGCTTCGATTTCCTTCGCGATGGGGTGGAGGTATTCGGCCAAAATCTTGTCGCGCACCGCAGCAGGCACAAAAGCATGAGGATTGAGATGCTGGTCTGCATCAAGGAAGCCCGCTGGCAGTTTGTCCTCAAGGATGGTGATGCCTTCCACGGGGTATTTGTTGGCGAAGCCTTCAGTACCAGTCAGTTGGAACAAACGGTTGTAGGGACGATAGGTGTAGACATCATGCTCGATGAGCAAAGTCTTGCCTTTTTCGGTTTGAATCATTGTGGTGGTCATATCGCCGTTGGCGAAGTCGTCGACGCCCATCATTTCCTTGGCGATTTTCTTTCCGTTGTAGGACGGTGTTCCCATGGCCACGAGGGTCTTCATGCGGTCGCCACGGTGAATGTTGAAAGCTTGGCAGAGAGGTCCGAGGCCGTGGGTGGGGTAGACGTCACCGACATGGCTTTGGTTGAACTCAAGGCGCCAATTTTCATAGTAATCGTGCCAGAAAGGTTCTAAATTGTGGATGTAGGCACCTTCGCCGTGGATGAGTTCGCCGAGTATGCCTTGTTGGGCAAGGTTGAGGGCGGTCAGCTCAAAGAAGTCGTAGCAGCAGTTTTCAAGCATCATGCAATGGCGTTGGGTTTGCTCGGCTACGTCGACGAGTTGCCAGCACTCCTCAATGGAAGTGGCGGCAGGCACCTCAACGGCCACATGCTTGCCATGTCGCATGGCGTAGACTGCCATCTCCACATGGGTCTGCCAGTTGGTGCAGATGTAGACGAGGTCGATGTCGTCGCGTTCACACAATTCGCGCCAGGCTTCGCGACCCGTGTAGGCAGCAGCACGAGGCAGGCCTTTGGCTTCGAGAATGTCGGTTTGGACTTTCTCGACGCGGTCAGGCTCGATGTCACACAATGCGACAACGGTCACGCCGTCGATGTAGGTCATGCGGTCGACGGCATCAGGACCACGCATACCGAGGCCGATGAAACCGATGCGAACATTTTCAATGGGGTCGACGGCAAATTGCAGGACGCTCTTTTGTCCTTCAATACGTTGCGGCTCGTCAAACACAATGGTGTTGTGAACGATAGAGTAATTTCCCATGCGCACCTGTTCCTGGGATTGTGATTGTTGGCTGCATGAGGTGGCCAAAGTCAGTAAAACCAGGCCAACGATGAGGTGTAAAAACTTGTTTTTCATACTTTGAGAATTAGTTTAATACGTTGAAAAAAAGATTTGTGGGCAAAAATAGGAAATATCAATACAAAAACACTATTTTCGCAAAAATTTTTACTTTGTAGAATCTAAAGATTTCATCCCATGAACGAACTTTTCAATATTGCCGGTCATTTCATCGACCCGAAAACCATCGAAAACATTGCGCCTTTGGGCAACGGACTCATCAACGACACCTATAAAATAATGGTGCATGGCGAGCCGAAATATGTGCTCCAGCGCATCAACAATGCGGTCTTTACCGACGTTGACATGCTGCAAAACAACATTGAGACCGTCACCAACCACATTCGACAGAAATATGAAAGCCAAGGCATCAAGGACATCAACCGTCGTGTGCTGCATTTCCTGAAAGCCGATACGGGAAAGACGTATGTTGTTGAAAACGAACAATACTGGCGGGTGATGGACTTCATAGCCGGCAGCTACACATACGAAGCCGTCACGCCTGAATATGCCTATTACGCAGGCCGATCCTTCGGTGATTTCGAGTCATTGCTGACGGATTTGGAGGCACCGATAGGGGAGATTATCCCTGACTTCCACAACATTGAGTTCCGTCTGAAACAAATGGAGGAAGCCATTGCCGAGGACAGAGTCGGACAAATGCGGGAGGTTGAGGTGCAGAAGTTTGTGGCGAAGATTAGGGAAGCGTCAGAACGTATGTGTATAGGCGAGAGGCTTTATCGCGAGGGCAAGTTGCCGAAACGCATCTGCCATTGCGACACGAAGGTAAACAACATGCTGTTTGACAAGGACGGTAATGTATTGTGCATCATCGACTTGGACACTATTATGCCAAGTTTTGTCTTTTCTGATTACGGCGACTTCTTGCGCTCAGCGGCCAATACAGGTGCCGAAGACGACCCCGATTTGGACAACATCCATTTCAACATGGAGATATTCGAGGCCTTCACAAAGGGTTATTTGGAGGGCACCAAGTCGTTTTTGCTGCCCATCGAGAGGGAGAACCTGCCATACGCTGCCACACTATTCCCCTATATGCAAGCTGTACGTTTCCTCACGGACTACATCAACGGCAACACCTATTATAAAATAAAGTATCCGCATCACAATCTGGTGCGCACACGAGCACAATGGCAACTTTTTGAGGAGGCGGAAAAGAGCCTCGCTGGAGTCAAATTATGAAAAAAGGCGCGACATCGTCGCGCCTTTTCCATGTCTCAGAATCGGGATTTAATAATTCTCAGCCTTGATTTGGAAGAAAGCCTGCGGGTGGTTGCACACGGGGCAGATTTGCGGCGCCTTCTTTCCAATGACGATGTGGCCGCAGTTGGCGCATTGCCAAACGGTGTCGCCCTCGCGTGAGAAGACGATGCCGTCCTCGATGTTTTTCAGGAGTTTACGATAACGTTCCTCGTGTTCCTTCTCGATGGCCGCGACCATCTCAAACAGTTTGGCAATCTTGGTGAAACCTTCCTCGCGGGCGGTCTCGGCCATGCCTGCGTACATGTCGGTCCACTCGTAGTTTTCGCCGTCGGCGGCATCCTTGAGGTTGGTCATCGTGTCCGGAATGTCGTCATTATGAAGGAGTTTGAACCAAATCTTGGCGTGTTCCTTCTCGTTGTTGGCCGTCTCCTCAAAGAGGTCGGCGATTTGGTTGTAGCCTTCCTTGCGAGCTTTGGAGGCATAGTAGGTGTACTTGTTGCGGGCTTGCGATTCGCCAGCGAAAGCAGCCATCAGATTAGCTTCGGTTTTTGAACCTTTTAATTCCATAACAATCAGATTTTAAATTAGTTAAACAATTTTATCAATGCAGATAGGGTAGGGGTCAAACATTCATTTCGGAGCAAAAATAGCATTATTTTTCCGAATCGCAACACAAATTCCGTAATTTTGCGCCATTATGTTTTGGGATTGTAACAAAAGGGTAATTAATGGAGCCAAATGGGCTGATGCAGAGTGGCCATCGTATGTACCCAAGTATCATTTGACTGATTTTGCGGCCATTGATTTTGAGGCGGCCAATGGCGAATTGACCAGTGCTTGCAGTATGGGTTTGGTCATCGTGAGAAATGACGAAATAGTTGATTCGTTCTACAGTTTGATGCGTCCAGTGCCCAATCGCTACGATTTTTATACGACAAAGGTGCATGGCATCAAGTTTAAGGACACCAAAGACGCTGAAGCGTTTCCGCAGGTCTGGTACAAAGTGGCTTATAAGCTTAAAGGATTGCCATTGGTGGCGCACGGCATTTCGTTTGACGAGCGTGTGCTGAAAGCCTTGCATGAGTATTATCACATCAAATACCCGAAGTTCAAGTTTTATTGTACGCATCTCGGTTCACAGGCTTTAGTGCCTGACATTGAGAACCATAAGTTGCAAACAGTCGCATTGCATTTCGGTTACGACATCAAGAAGAACCATCACAATGCCTTGGCTGACGCGGAGGCTTGCGCGGTGATTGCTATGAATATTTTCTGAGCCAATCAATTAAAATCCGCCTTTTACGTCATCCATATTGGTATCAGTAAAAGGCGGGGAGTCAAGAATTGGTTTATTATTGACGTAGTTTTATTAGGCAAGGGTTAAGAGAGGGTTAAGAGTTGGTTTATTATCAATGGCAATCTATATAATTTAACATAATGTAGATTATTTTGCAAAAGGGAAAATTTGAAATAATGGTAAATTATTGAAGAAAATGACTAAATTTGCGGTCTGAAATTATGGTGTACTGAACAAGTCCATAAATTCTTAAATCTTTGAATCTTAAATTTTTGAATTTTAAATCATTAAATCATACACAATGGAAATTACAGGAAAAGTCGTCAGACTCGGAACCCTTACAGAAGGCACCAGCGCTCGCGGACCGTGGCGCAAACAAGAACTCATCATCGAAACTGAAGAACAATACCCACGCACGGTTTGCTTGATATGCTGGACGAACCAAATCGATGAGGCACAGAAATTCGCGCCCGGACAAACCATCAAGGCTCAGATTGAGATTTCGTCGCGCGAATTTAACGGCAAATGGTACACCGACGTGCGTGTGTGGCGTTTCGACCCCGTTGGCGTTGCTGCTGCGCCTGCCACACCCGTTGCGGCTCCCGCTCAACCAGCGCAACAACCCATGATGCACCAAACTCCGCCTGCCGCCGCGCCCACTCAGGACTATTATCCACCGGCGGGCGACGACAGCGTGGACGACCTGCCCTTCTGACATTATGTTAAATGCAAACCAACATCCTCAATAGCGACACCATCTGCGCCATCGCCACGCCGCATGGCATGGGTGCGATTGCAACGGTCAGAGTTTCGGGTGCCAAGGCTTTCCCGATTGTTGCTGCTTTGTTCCATCATCGTGGCAAGTTTTTGGAAATCAGCAAAATCGTTTCCCACAAGGCCTATCATGGACACCTTATTAATAAAGGTGAACTGTTGGATGAGGTTTTGGTGACTTTTTTCAAAGCACCCCATTCGTTCACAGGCGAAGATTCGGCAGAAATCAGTGTGCATGGCTCGGTGTTTGTCCAACAGAAATTGTTGCAGGTGCTAATCGCCAATGGTTGTCGCATGGCCGAGGCTGGCGAGTTCACGCGCCGCGCCTTCGTCAACGGGAAATTCGACTTGGCCCAAGCCGAAGCCATCGCCGACTTGATTAGTTCAGAAAGCGAAGCCGCTCATCGCGTGGCTATCAATCAATTGCGTGGCGGTTTCTCGAAAGAACTTCAAGTGCTGCGTTCCAAGTTATTGGAAATGACCTCGTTGATGGAATTGGAATTGGATTTCTCTGAAGAAGATGTCGAGTTTGCTGACCGTAGCCAACTTAAAGCGTTACTTCAAGAGGCATTGGATAAAGTCAACAGGCTCAAGGATTCGTTCCGACTGGGCAATGCCATCAAGAATGGTGTACCCGTGGCCATCGTTGGGCAGACCAATACTGGAAAAAGTACGCTCTTGAACGCCCTTTTGGGCGAAGACCGCGCCATTGTTAGCGACATTGCCGGCACCACCCGCGACACGATTGAGGAAACGTTGAATGTCAACGGAATACTGTTCCGCTTCATCGACACGGCAGGCCTGCGCGAGACCGAAGAAACCATCGAGAAAATCGGCATTGAGCGTTCCTATAGGAAAATCGCCGAGGCCACGGTGGTCATTGGGATGCTTGACGCAACGAAAGACACTGAAAATCTGCTTCTTGCCGCACACGAAATCCTTGAAAGAATCGACCTTGAGCACCAGCAACTCATCCTTTGTATTAATAAGGTGGACACGCTCGACGACCAAGGCGAAGCCCTGTTGGGTCGACTTCGCGCCGATTTGGACAACGATGAAATCATGGTGATTTGCCTTTCGGCGAAGCACAAGTTTGGCTTGAATGACTTGTATAACACTTTGAAACACAGTCAGCCCCTCTCCTATCCCGACGCCACTTTGGTGACCAATGTGCGGCATTATGAGGCTTTGCTCCATGCTTCAGATAGCCTTGGTCAAGTTCAACAAGGACTTGAAATGAACATCCCTACCGACTTGGTTTCCCAAGACTTACGCGAAGCCATCCATTATCTTGGAACGATTACTGGCGAAATCACTACAGACGAGGTGCTCGGTTCTATCTTTTCCCGTTTTTGCATCGGTAAATAATTAATTATGAGCAAGTTAAAAAACAACACCTCAAAAAGTATCCGCAACAGGTCCAGCGTTGCCATCCTCATCACTGCGGCGGTGCTCATGTTGCTGATTTCAGGCATCCAGCAGTTTTCTGCACGCAAACAAATCCGCAATAACTTGGAGCGCAATGCCGAAATGGAATTGATCATCAAGGCTATAGATGTCAGACATTCGCTTGAGGATGTGAGTTTGGCGTTACGAAACCGCAGTTGGGAATTCGAGCAGTTTCTCCCCTATCCTGATTCCCTCTTTGATGTCACGCGCCGCATCGTGGAGCAAAATCCCCATTTTGCGGGTTGTTGCATTGCCATGGTCCCCGACTACTATCCTGAAAAAGGCCGTCTTTTCGAGCCTTACACCCTGCGTCGCGGCGAGGTGATTGAAACCTTTCAACTTGCTTCGGAGGAACATGATTATAGCATAAATCCGGATTTCATTATAGCGGCTGAAAACGACAGTTCTTTTTGGAGTGAACCCTATCAAGACGAAGACTACCCGGATGTGACGCTCATCACTTATACTTTTCCAATTTACGATGCATACGGGGACATGGCAGCCATTGTCGGTGTCGACTTGAGCACAGAATGGCTTGGCAAATTGCTGAATTCCAGACACATGTTCCCTTCCTCATACAACCTTTTGTTTTCAGGTAAAGGCAGGTTGATTTTTAGTCCTGTTGGCGAGATAAAGCACAAGGATGTGGAGCAAATCAAGGGGTTGATTAATGACAGCACCGTAGAACACACAACAACCGCTTCGGGGCGTATCACAGTGATTTCCTTCGACGATTGGGAAGACCATGCCAAAGGATCGGTGTATTATTATACCCCAAGGTCCATCCGCCCTTGGAGCATCGCCGTCATCAATTACGACGACGAGGTGTATGAGCCTTTGATAAAAATGCAATGGAGAAACCTGTTGCTGACCCTTGCCGGTCTGCTGATTCTCGCCTTCATCATCCAGCGTTCAGCCAAGAACATTTCCAAGCTGCAACAGGCCACGTTGGAGCGTGAACACATTGACAGTGAGTTGAATATCGCACGGAAAATCCAAATGGACATGTTGCCCAAAAGTGAAGAAGCCGCATTGCGCGACGACTGCAACATTGTCGGTTCGCTCGACCCTGCCAAAATGGTTGGTGGCGACCTTTACGACCATTTCATCCGCGACGAGAAACTCTTTTTCTGCATCGGCGACGTGAGCGGAAAAGGCATCCCCGCCGCCTTGGTGATGGCCGTGATGCACACGCTATTCCGTTCAATATCAGCGCATGAGAGCAATCCAGCCCGCATCATGCAAGCGTTGAACGAGACCGCTTGCCAGCGCAACGAGCAGAACATGTTCGTCACCATGTTCATTGGTGTGCTCGACTTGCCTACGGGACGCTTGCGCTATTGCAATGCCGGCCATGACAAGCCCTTCGTTATCGGCAAAGAAACCAAGCCATTGCCTGCCAAGCCACATCTGCCTTTGGGCGTGATGGACAACATGGTTTACACCATTCAGGAAACCGTGTTGCAGTCGGGAGAAAGCCTATTCCTTTACACCGACGGCCTCACCGAAGCAATGAACGAAAGCCACGAACAATTCGGGTTGAAGCGTGTTGAAAAGGGATTGCGGGATTGCATTGGGAAAGAATCCAATACATCGGAAAACCTCATTCGGACAATGACCAATCGGGTGAATGGTTTTGTCGACGGTGCCGAGCAAAGCGACGACCTCACCTTGCTTGCCATCCAATACACGCCGCAGGAGAAGCCTATCATCTTCAGCGAAACCCTCACTTTAATTAATAAGGTGAGCGAAATCACGAAACTCAATGCGTTTGTGAAGTCGGCCACGGCTGCCTTGAACATGGAAACCGGGCTTGCCAACCAAATCAAGTTGGCCGTCGAGGAAGCCGTCACCAATGTGATTGATTATGCCTATCCGAATGGTACAGAGGGAAATATAAACATAACCATTGAGGCTGATGAGAGCCGGGTACGATTCATCCTCAGCGATTCGGGCGCGGAGTTTGACCCCACCGGCGTAAGCAAGGCCGACACCACCCTCACCGTTGACGAGCGTCCCATAGGCGGCTTGGGCGTTTTCCTCGTCCGCAACCTCATGGACAGCATCAATTACGAGCGCGTTGACGGGAAGAATGTGCTTCGGATGGAGAAGAGGTTTGCTTGAACGGAAGGTTTATCTATTTATTAATGAAAAACTAATATGTCTGAATTAGATATAGCACTGGAATTGGCAAAGCTGCATTCCATAAGGGGTGTAGAATTTGTTCGCCAGTTAAAATTGTTGACCAATCTCAACATATTTAAACCTGTTGAGAACGAAAAGGATATTTTCGCCGCAGAAGCAAGCCATCGTGACGATTGGCCATTCCTTCTTGATGGTGCCAGAAAAGCTGTCGCTCATGGTAACAAAGTCTATATCCTACCCAATCCCAAAGGAACCAAAACCGCTGATTATATCTTTGAGAATAAGGGTGTCTATAAATTGTTTGATTTGAAAACAATAACAGGCAAAGTCTCGCTTGGTAACAGGTTAGTGGAATCTGTTGATCAAACCAATCGAGTGCTTGTGAATGTCTGCACCACTTATAACCCGCGACTGATGGCCAGTCAAATCAAGAACTATTTCGATGCTAATCCTTTGGCCGTGGAAGTATTGATTTATAAAGGGAAGAAGGCTATTTCCGTAACGCGGCGTTTCACGGAGAACCCACTTTATATGTTTCTGTTCAGGCAAAAATACATGCAATAAAAAAGCCGTCCTTTCGGATGGCTCTTTTAAAATTGGGGCAGGGTCGATAAGGGCTTACCCCCACTCGGAAAGTACCGGATTAGTCATTTATGACGCTGCAAAAATACAACCTTTTTCCCTTTCCGCAAGCTTTTCGGCAAAAAAATTGTCTTTTTGTCCCTGACAACCAAATCTTTTCCCTACTTTTGCCGGTTCTTTTTTCGGGCGGGTGGCATCGTCCCGAAGGGACGACACCTGCTTGACCCTCTATGAGTGCCTCGACGGGAAGAACGTGCTTAGGATGGAGAAGCGGTTCCGGTGAGAGGAAATGTTGTCTGAAATTCGGTTTTTTTTATACTTTTTGCGAATAATCACAATATCTTTGTTGCATTATTTGTATATTTGCACCGATTTCCCAAAATAACAATAGGTATGCAGGGTAATAAAATAATTGATTACAGCGACAAATCTCTCTTTGAAGACAGCCAATACATTCCGTCGCCCGACGAGAAAGACTTCTATACACCAGAAGAAGCCTACGAACTGGTGATGAGCGATGTCCAATCCGAATATTTTATGAAGGATGCCGTATAAGTATCGATATACCAAGCGGGCCGTCAGGAAAATTAGGACATTTTATAGGAATGTTTCCCTGAAGTACCGTCACGCCTAATCGTATGAAGATATGGAGCGCAATGTGCGGGATGCCATCTTCTACATTTATGCCATAGAGCGAACCTTATTGCGCCGCCAGCCTACCATCCGTCGATGGGAAGGTTATTATATGGCTAACACTGATAAATGGTATTACGCATACACCATCGAAGGTGATACCATTACCGTGGTGGATGCTTGCCACGCCCAGAATATGCACGATTGACAATACAACCTTTTTCCCATTCCGCAAGCCTTTCGGCAAAAAAATGTCTTCTTGTCCCTGACAACCAAATCTTTTCCCTACTTTTGCGCTCAATTATGAGTGATATCGCAACAGAATTGGCCAAACTTCATGTGCTTGTTGGAGCGGAATTCGTTATACAACTTAAATCAATAGCTGCCCGCAGTGAGTTTCATCCTTTGCAAGACGAACCTAACATCTTTACAACTGGTGGAGAAAGCAGCGAAGACTATGACAACCTCATAACCGCAGCCCGCAAAGCCGTCGAATTAGGGTATAGGGTCTATGTTTTGCCAAATCCGAAAGGAATCCGTACGGCAGATTTCATTTTCGAGCAACATGGCATCTACAAAATGTACGACTTGAAAACAATTCAAGGCAAAACCTCTGTGGGAAACAGACTCTTGGAATCAATCGGGCAGACTAACCATGTGCTTCTGAACATGAACACGCGCTATAACGGAGGCCGATTGGCCGCTGAAATCAAGTCTTACTTTCACATCAACCCCAAGGCGGTCGAAGTGCTGATTTTCAAGGGGAAACAGGTGTTTACCATAAAACGCAAGTTTGCCTTACAGAAATCGTTCATTATCGACTTTAGAAAACGCTATGGGTAGGTATCAAAAAAGCCATCCCTGAAGATGGCCTTTTTAATTTGGAGCAGGGGCGATACGGTCTTACTCCCACGCGGCAACTTACCGGATAGCCAATCTCTTGGATTGACGCTGCAAAAATACAACCTTTTCCCCATTCAGCAAGCATTTCGGCAAAAAAAATGTCTTTTTGTCCCTGACAACCAATTTTTTCCCTACTTTTGCAGGTTCTTTTTTCGGGCGAGGTGGCATCGTCCCGGAGGGACGACACCTGCTTAACCCTCTATGAGTGCCTCGACGGGAAGAACGTGCTTCGGATGGAGAAGAGGTTTGCTTGAACGGAAGGATTATGTGTTTTTTCGTATTTTTGTCCACGAAAACCCTAATAGTTGATATGAGTGACACTTACAACCCCGACTGGCGTTATGCCAACCTGACGCAGACTGAAATCGAAGACCGTGTAAAGGCGAGAAGTTCCCAACTGCTTTCCCAGCAACACATCATTCCCGAAAGCAGCGGGAAAAAGATTAAGTTTCGAGTAACGGAACAAGATATAGAACACCTTGTGTCGGATGCCTTGCATCGGGCAAAAGGTGTATTGTATATCAGCGATATAAGTTTATTACCACAGTTGTTCAAAAACGCCATCTATGTCAAAACTGACAAGGACACAAAGAGAGGGAAAAAGGAAGTTTGGTATTACTACTATAAACTCATCATTGATGGCAGAGTGATGTATCTGAACATCATGGAGAACAAACTTAGAAAGACGATAAGACTTCATTCCATCACGTCTAAAATACAAACGACCGCTGCCTAAAAGTAGCGGTCGTAAGTATTTAAAGGTGAGCGTCCTGTGGATTGGATACTTCCGGTGGTCTGCCTCAATCCTTTATCGATGAAAAACAAGCGTCCTGTGGGTTCGATACTCCCGGTGGTCTGCCTCATCTTTCACGCCGCAAAAATACAACCTTTTTCCCATTCCGCAAGCATTTCGGCAAAAAAAATGTCTTTTTGTCCCTGACAACCAAATCTTTTCCCTACTTTTGCAGGTTCTTTTTTCGGGCGGGTGGGCTCGTCCCGAAGGGACGATACTATAGTAACCCTCGACAAGCGCAGCGCAGTCGGGGGGGACACGAACAGACAACAATAATATAATAACATAACACTATGAAAATCAAAAGATTAATCAAACACAACCTCATGCGGGCGGCCATGACGCTGCTCGTGATGCTGCCGTGGGCAGCCAACGCACAAACAAGAGAATGTAACCCCATCACCACCTACCCGTGGACCGAGAACTTCGACAGTTACACTGGCACAACGTCCGGCAGCACCAACAACCTGCCCGAATGTTGGAACTACATCAACACCTGTACGCATAACTCCTACAAGGGCTACCCCGTCGTCTATGGCGCCAATTACACCAGCGGACATTCTGGCCACAATTTTCTTTATTTCGAGTCATATTCTCTATCTCAATATGCTCAATATGACCCGCAACCCCAATACGCCATCCTGCCCGAGATGAGCGGCTTGGCAGGCAAGCATATCACCTTGTGGGCATATGGTTACCTCTCCAACGGCGGCACCTGCACCTTCAAGATAGGTACGATGAGCAACCCGGCCGATGCCAACACCTTCGCACAAATTGCCGAACAGACATTGACCAATGGTTGGCAAGAATATATGTTTACCGTGCCAGAAACCTCAAACACCTACTTAGCCATCATGATAGATGCAGCCTCAGGCTATAACGTCCAAAAAAAGGTCGGTATTGACGATATTGGTATTTTCGATGACTTTTCGCAGACCGACGACAATGAGTACACCATCTTCAGTGCCGCAGGCTGGGGCCTCTTCTGCGATGCCATCGCAGGCGGCGAGTCGTTCAACGGCAAGACCGTGAAACTCGGCGCGGACATCACCGTCCCCCGCATGGCGAGCACTGGCGACCCCTACTTCCGTGGCACTTTCGACGGCCAAGGGCACACGCTGACCCTCGACTACGGCACTGCCAGCAACCCCGTTGATGCACAGTATGTAGCACCCTTCGGTGAAATCACTTGGAGCACCTCGCCCACCTTCCGCAACCTGAACATCAGCGGCCACATCTACGAAGCCTACACGGGCAGCGAGGCACATAATGTCGGCGGCCTCATCGGCCACCTCTTTGGCAACGTCACTATTGAGCACTGCACGAGCAATGTTGAAATAACCTCGACTGGCGGCGCGGGCGGCTTCGTGGGCCTCTGCGAGCACACCGTCAACTTCAACGACTGCCTCAGCAGCACCGTCATCCATAGCGCGGGCGGCAACAACAGCGGTTTTGTGAGTTGGAGTCGTGCCAGCGGCCATGAAATCAACTTCACAGGCTGTGTCTTTAACGGCAAACTGCTACAAATCAACGGCCAAGGCGATAGCAACGGCGGATTCATCGGCTGGAAGGGTGACAGCAAAAACGTCACCATCACTAACTGTCTCGTTGACCCCGCACCCCTCGGCGAGGGTGAGACGATGGCCAACGGTAACAGTGCCACCTTCAGCCGTGAGCACTCCGACCATGCTGCCACCATCACCAACTGTTACTACACCACCGACTTCAACGATGGAACCCACTATACTGGGCAAGGCAAGCAGGCCCACAGCATCACGGCGGGCAATTTCGTCACCGCGGCCAATGCCGGAACAGCCACCGCGTATGCCACTTCCGGCATCACCAGTTATGGCATAGGCATTAAATATAATAATGTGCTCTACGCTGGCAGCGGAGAGTCGGTTGCACTCACCATCAGCAACACAGTGCCTGCGAGCTTTAACTTCACGGGCTATAGCGTAACCGACGGAGCCTCCTTGAACGTTAGCGGAAACAACTATACCCTCACCATGCCCAATGCAGAGGTGGATGTCGTCATCACTGCCAACTGCACCATTCCTCCCGTCAGCTATATCGATGAGAATGGCGTTGCGCAGACCTGTACCTATTACTATCCCCTCGAAGGCACGGAAACCACCCTCGGCACTTCAGGCCAAGAAACATGGTGTGTCGTGCAAGGCACCCTCAACTACTCCCATGGCATTCAGCTTTTGGGCAACACCCACATCATCCTCTGCGACGGCGCAGCCATGAACATCGGCACCAGTGACAACCCTGTGTCGGGTACATCATTTCAAGAAAATGTGGGATTCTACGGTGATGAAAACAATTTGTCCCTCTATGCACAAAGCGGCAACACCGGAACACTCACCATCTATCCCCAATCGCGTTCATTCGAAGTCAAGGACCTCACCATCACCGGTCATTTCGTCAAATAGCACTGGTTTTTCTTGTTCAAATTTCGCTGTTGACAACAGCCAGTTGACGGTCACTGCTCACTATCAAGCAATCCAGGCCAGCGTCATCACCCTCGGCTGCACCGCCGCCACCGATTTTATCAAGGCAACGTGTACCAGTTACTTAACCTTGAGCTACTACGGCACCGTAAAGATTGCCGACGGACAGACGCTCTACGCTGGAGCCAACAAATATACCGGCACGCTGACCGACGAAGAGCGGCAGGCCATAGGCGGCCAGAAGCTCACCAATGTCGCTCCCCCTACCTACGACTACATCGATCTCGATGGCACAGGGGCAACACACACTGCCGTGGTCATCGATGCCGACAACATGCCCACCGCGCTATCGGGATGGTATATCGTGCAGGGCACGGTGAGCTACACCAACACGATTGATCTCGCAGGCGACACCCACATCATCTTGGCCGACAACGCCGTGATGAACGTCACCGTGACAGGCTACAATAATGGAATCCAAAGCACCAGCGGAAACAATTACTCCCTCTTTGTTTACGGACAGACCGGCCAGAGTGGCGAACTGAATGTGACGAGCGATAGATTTGCCTGTTATATTATTTATGGAGGCGACATCACCATTGCAGGTGGCAAGGTGACAACCTCGGGAACAATGGGCATACACGCTCAATACAACAACAATGGCGGTAATGTGACGATTAAGAACGCCACAGTGACGGCCACAGGAACAAGTTTTTATGGTATCCTATCCGAGAATGGCGGCAACATCACCATCGACAACAGCAACGTGACCGCTACAGGAAACTATGGCATCTATGCCCAGAATGGCGACATCACCATTGCAAGTGGCACGGTGACAGCCTCGGGAACCCAAAACGGCATTTTTAACTCAAACGGCTCTGTTACCATCAACGGCGGCCAAGTGACGGCCACTGGAAACTTCGGCATCTATACTATAGGCTCTGTTACCATCAACGGCGGCCAAGTGACGGCCACTGGAAATACTTACGGCATCTTTGCCCAAGACTCCAGCGACCACATCACCCTCGGCTGGACCAACCCTACCGACTTCATCTATGTGAACAAATACGATACTTACGGTACTCTCTCCATCGCCGATGGCAAGGCCTTCATCGACGAGGAGGGCCAAACCTACAGCGGCACCATTGCCAAAGTGAACGGAGCCTACCCCATCGGCGGGAAGACGCTGTATCCCTACAGTGAGAACGCAGTCCCCTATTTGGACGAGAACGGTCAGCAACGGTACTGCGTAGCCTACACCACCCTTACCGGCACGGAAACCGAACTCGGCACAGCAGGCCAAGAAACATGGTATGTGGTGGACAGCGATGTCAGCTTCACCGACTTAACGATCAACGGTGACATTCACCTCATCCTCGTTGACGGCAAGACGATGAACCTAAATCATGAACAAGGG
>CACZNA010000004.1:0-78452 GCA_902782455.1 uncultured Bacteroidia bacterium
TTCGCCATACTAAAAAGTGGCCGACCTTTTGACGAAAACCACGTCAGCGAAAAAAAAGTTCAAAAATCACTTGCATATTAACACAGTTCTTTGCGAGGAACGAAGCAATCCAGAGTCTAAGCTTTCTCTTGATTGCTTCGTCGTTCCTCCTCGCAATGACGGCAAGCGTCACGTATTATTTCCAGTTCTTATACGGATTCTTCATCAACATGGAGTTGAAATACTTGAGGTCGCCGGTGACCTCTTCGCCGAGCCATGCGGGCTTGTCGAAGGGTTCGTTTTCGTCGGTGAGCTCCACTTCGGCGACGATGAGGCCGTCGTTGTCGCCATAGAACTCGTCGACTTCCCAAGTG
This sequence comes from uncultured Bacteroidia bacterium, assembly GCA_902782455.1. GTDB lineage: Bacteria > Bacteroidota > Bacteroidia > Bacteroidales > F082 > Limimorpha. The sequence continues at coordinate 354 of CACZNA010000004.1, forward strand.
TGCTTGCCATCGGTGTTCTTGACGAGATAGCGGGTCTTGTCGATCACGCCGGGTTCGCAGATTTCAAGGAGTTGCTGCACCTCCTCGACGGGAATCTCCTTCTCCCACTCGAAGCGGGCGGCGCCAGAGGCGTTGCCGATGCCCTTGATGGTGATGAAGCCCTTGTCGCCCTTCACACGCACACGGACGGTACGCTCGGGCACGCTGCTGAGATAGCCTTGGGTGATGCGCGTGGCCTTGAAAGCCTCGGCCTTGAAGTCACCCTTTACCAAAAACTTTTTTTCAATCTCTTGTGCCATAATCGTTTATTCATTTGCAAGCGGCTTATCGGACATACCGATGACGCGCTTGATAGCCTGTAAATAGTTAATGTTTTCGACACCCTCCAAACCACAGTCCTTGATGGTCTTCTTGATGTCTTCGATCTCGGTCGACTCGGAGTTGATGGTCACCACCTTTGCGCCATTGATGAGCACCTCGCCAAACTCGCAGATAGTGTCGTTGACCATGTAGCCGAAGCGGCGTTTGTGGACACGCACGGCAGCCAGGTCGGGGTTGGCCTTCACCATGGCGATGAACTCATCGTAGGTATAAGTGTCTTTCGTCAGTTTGGGCATTTCGACCATGAAAGCGGTAAACACTTCCTTCTCAAGCACCTCGCGGCTGATGGGAAATTCACCTTTCATCAGGGGATTCCATTGTTCGAGGCCATCGACGCTCTGCACAAAGGTCTTGATGTCCATCTTGCCGTCGCGAATCTTGGTGTTGTTGATGTCGTTTTTGCGGGAGATGATATAAATCTCGTCGCTGAGGCGCTCCCAAACCTTTTCGGGGACGGGCATCGACAGGCGGGCCATGCGTTTGTGGGCCTCGCAGAAGCACTGTCCGAAGGAGCGGAACTCAAATCTCGGCTTCGACACTTCGCCGTATTGGGGATTTAAGATTTAAAGATTTAAGATTCAAAGATTTTTGGGCTGTTAGCTTTTAGCCGTTAGCTATTAGCCAGCGTCACGGTTGGCAATAGCTAATGGCTAATAGCTAATAGCCAATTTATTCCTGCGGAATGTCTTCGCCAGTGGCGGGGTTAGCTGCGCCAGGTGTGGCATCGGCCAGCTTCCAGTCGCCGCCATCGGGAGTGCGGGCGAAGGATTGGGGCTTCACATCGGAAATGGTTTGACCCCATTCGCCCGTAGTGCCTCTCGTGAACTCATCTCTCACAGTGCCATCAGGCATGAAGAGAGTGATGCGGACGGTCTTCTTCGAAGAAATGCCGCTGTGGAAAATCAAGTTTTCGGGATATTCGGGCATATCAATCTGCACGTCTTCGCTATACAGCAAGACATAGCCGTGGGCGGGAGCAATCACAGTAGCATCACCAGTCCAAGTGGCACCGGCAACGTAGTCGTCCTTCATGATGTACATGCCTTCCAAAGACAGGTCCATATCGCCCATGTTGTAGATTTCGATGAACTTGTCGGTACCATTCAGTTCGTTGAGGACGATGTTGGTGTAGTCGGGTTCTTCGGGAGTTGGAGGCTCGGGGGTCACGCCACCTTCGAGACCGAGAAGAGCCACCGTACCTTCAACATTTGCTGCACCCGGAGTGGCATCGGCATAGTACCAGTTGCCATCGGCATTGCGGCTGTAGGAGCCCGGAGCGGGAATGTAGGCAGGGTCGTTCTGGTCAATGTCAACCAAATTGAAATCGTCGATGGAAACGCCAGCAGGCGTGAAGAGCTGGATGCGGACGTTCTTCTTGGCGGAGAGGCCGCTGTGGAAAGTGAGGCTCTCGGAATAGCCGGCTTGGGCGGCCCCTTCTATTGTAACGTCTTCGCTGTAAAGCAGCACATAACCACCGGCCTCGATTTTCACCGTGTTGTCGGCCAACCAATTTTGAGTACCATCTTTCTCAATGTAAACGCCATTCAGGTTGATGGCATCGGCACCAGCGTTGTAGATTTCAATGAACTTGTCGTTGCCGTTGAGTTCGTTGAGGCGGAGCACACTGTAGTCGATGGCAACAGCACCCACTTCATATTCCATGATGGGAGAAGTTGCCACAGCCTCATCATTGGTGGCTTCAATCCAGAAAGAGACTTTCGTGCCATTGGGCAAATGGGGAATCGTCGCGACAAACGAATCTTTCTCGCTACCGCCTATCATTGCCACACTGATAGGACTCCCACCATCAAGATAATTACCATTCTCATCAGTATAATTATAGACAAGATTAGCGGTAAATTCCTTGAAGCAGGTAATCGTTGCAGTCACTGTAACATCATCATCCGCTTGGACAGCTGTAGGATTGTAAGTAACATTGGAAATGGTGATGCCCGGATATTGTTTATCCTTGACACAAGAAGCAAGACCCATCAAAAGGGCCAAAGCCACAAACATTATCTTTTTCATATTATTCTCAATTTTAAAAAGTTAGACATTGTATTGGTTTAGAAAGCAACTTGGAAACGGGCCAGCAACATGTGGTAGTTCACGCCAGCCTGACCGTCTTTGGCCACGACCTTGGTGAAGTCCTTAGTCGGGTTGCCATCGGCATCGAGGCCCACATAGAGCTTGCCCTTGCCGTTGGCATAGCGGTCGTTGTTGACATACTGGTAGTTGAGGGCAATCTTCACGTTCTTGCCGAGGTAGAAATTGAGGGCAGCGCCGAAAAGCTCAGCGGAACCGCCAAAGATAGCATTCTCGGTCGGACGGCCTTCAAAGTCGTTCAAGTCCAAGAACTCATACTTGAGAGCCAGTTCCATGTCGCCCCAGGATTGACCCAGGCGTACACGGTTGAACTTGGCACCATCGGAGTCGTAGTTCTGCTTGCCACCAAAAAAGAGGTAGCCGGTTTCGACATACCAGCCTTGGAAATGATAGGGCTTGTCGATGCCGACTTCAGGTTTCATATAAGTCCAATCCGACATCCAAGCGCTTTCGAAACGAAGTCCTTGCACGTGACCAGCCAACTCAGCCGTAGCGATAAGGTTGTGGTCGGTGTTCTTGATGTCATCGGTGTCGATGTACTTCTTGCGGCTGATGTTGGTGGAATTGCGGCAGCTGAAGCGGGTGGCACTATAAACGCCCGTCTCATCAGAGGTCTTGGGGGTATCGTACATGATGGCACCGCCAATGTGAATGCCATAGTCGGCCTCATTGACGGGGCGCACTACAATCTTACCCACGTAGGAAAGGCCTTCATCCATGCCGTAGTCCTTGTTGTTGGCCTCCACAAAGTCGCGGGTCTCTTGGCCTTCAATCTCTTGGAACAGGATGCTGGCACTGCCGAAGAAATACTTGTTGGTGTACTTGGCGAAGATACCAAGATGACGGCTGGGCGCAAAAGCGTTGACCACCATCGGGCGTTCCATGAACTCGGTGTAACGCGAGGAAGTGTTGCGCGAAATCGAGAAATCAGGCTTCATGCTACCGATGCTGAATTGGAAGTTTTTCAGGCCGTTGTAGCGGACGAGAGCGTCTTTCAGCTCGAAAGAGCCGTTGGCCAATTCCATATCGACCTCACCATACCAATCGCGGGTGATTTGCGTCTTGACGGCAAAGCGTGCGCGGCGGATGCTGGCACCGTTACCGATGGGATCAGCCCATACCTGCTGCCCAAAATAGGCACCGAAATCGACTTGCACCCTGGTGTCAAACCAGAACTTGAAGTCTTTTTCCTTTGATTCGAACACCAAGATACCGTCGCGGCTCGAAGTCTCCAACGTCTTGACGTCCACTGTGTTGCCATACTGGTCGACGGCTTGCGTCTTCTCAGTCTGAGCGAAGGCCATTGAACCCAACATGAGGGCGGCCATCAATAATACAGTCTTTTTCATTGTGAATTGATTTTAGTTATAATTAAATGAAGGAGAATTTACCAAAGGCAAAAGTAGAAAAAATGTTAATTGCAAAGAAAAAATGGAAAATTTTTCGAAAAAAATGTCACACTAAACAAGATGGTCAACGGGGATAACAAAAAAGGGAAAGCCGTGACAGCTTTCCCCCTTTGTTGTGCTTGAAATTGATTGTTTTACTTAATACCCAACTTCTTGGCAATGTCTTTCGGAAGGGCATCCTTGTGGACAACGATGTTCAAGGTCTTGTAGCGGACGAAAGCCTTGCTGACGTACCAAACGCCATTGTACTGGCCAGCGTCGCCCCAGCTGTTCTTCACGATGAAGTATTCGTTGCCGATTTGGTCTTTGGCGGTGCCGTAGATGAGCATACCGTGGTCGTCGCCAGTCTCGTAGTTGTCGTAGGCGATTTGGCGCTCTTTCTGCGTGACCCACTTCTGCGGGGTGGGGCTATTTTGGGCTTCCTTCTTGCGGTCGGCGGCACTCATGCCGAGCCAGTGGGCCATGTCGCTGCCTTGCAAGTCACGACCTTTGGCTTCGAGGTCGGGAAGGACTGCGATACCAGCCATCGGGCCACGGAGCCAGCCAGCTTCGCTGACGTCGCTGCCCCAAGCAATCGGATATCCCTTGTCAATGGCGTTGTCCATCACTTGCATGAACTCGTCGATGGGGAGGTTCCAAGCCTGACCCCAGCGCCAGTTGTCCTGCACTTCGATGACGAAAGGCTCATAGATGTTGAGGCCAGTCGACTCGGCGAAAGTCATGGGTGTATACTTCTTGCCTTGGTAGGTGAACTCGGTCGGGGGAACGCCAAGGTAGGCATCATAAATGCCAGCCAAGCCCTTCTTCCACAACGGATTGCCGTCCTTGTCCATCTGGATTTTGCGGCTCTTGATGACACCAGCTACATACGGGTCGGTGACAGCGGAGAGTTCGGTGAAGTTTGACAAAGAATCGCCGTGCATGGCACCAGCGGGCATCAATTCATCGGGAACGAGGCCATAATGCTTGATGGCATACAGCACGTCGCCGAAGGAACCGCCTTGCGAGAAGGACACGTCGCCGTGGGTACGGACAGCAGCCTCAGCGCGGTCGAGATAGGTCTTGTAAACAATGTACATTTCCGAGAAATCATACTCGGGCTTGCCCATGCGGAGCAGTTCGGCCTCGAAGAAAGCCAATGAGCTGTAGCACCAGCAGGTACCAGCTTGGTTTTGGTCTTTCACTGAGGTGACGGGAAGTTCCTTAATGGTGGTGAACTTGAAGCCTTCTTCCTTGGCTTCGTCTTTTTTAGCCTCTGGCTGAGCAACGACGCTGACGCTGAGCATCAAAGCGGTTGCTGTAAGTAAGTGTTTGAATTTCATTTTGTTGTTGTTTAATGATTTAAGATTTAAGATTCAAGATTCAAAATTTAAGGTTCATTTTATTCTGTCATTACCAATTTCTTTTCGCGTTGTACGTCTTTCTTAGCGCGGGCGATGCGGCGTTTCATTCGCTCGTCGATTTCCTTGAGTTTTCTTGCCTTGACAACGGCCTTGATGTCCTCCTTGTAAGGGCTGTCGGCGGCTTCAAACTCGCCGTAATAAATTTCCATCGGATTCAGGTCGCACTCATTATCTCCCCAACGCACAGCCCAATTTTCAAAATAAAACTGCTTGAACAAGTTCAAATCCAAGAACTTATTAATTAGGCGATGGGTGCTGGTGGAAAGAAAAGGATAGAAGTCGGCGAGGCGTTGCTGTCCGTCGCTGAAAACAAAGTGTATCTTATAGGCAGATACATATTCCGCTTTTGTAATCTCTATCATTCTCACCTAATCTTTTTAGTAATTTTGATGGTTTTGATCTGCACTTGATTGTCAAAAAACTGTTGCCAAGCATACAGAAGTGCCTGCTTGTAGACCGACACGAATTCCTTTAATTGACGCATTTTGGCTTCGGGGAACTTTCCTCCGTCCGATTTGTATGATACGCGGTAAACTTTGTCTTCTTTCACAAACAGTGTCACTTTTACTGTAGCATCATTGTAACGAGCGTGTATATGTATCGGCTCGTGTTCCTTTGACCAAAAACTGATCACAATCCCCAAATATTCGTATATGACAGGCATGACAGAAAGTTATTCGGCTGCAAAAATAGCAAAACTTTGTCAAATTCCCAATTCTTTTCTCATGGCTCTCGAAAGGCCGTCCTTGTGGAGCGTGAAGAAGATGGTGTATTGGCGCAAATATTGCTCGGAGCAGTACCAATAGCCTTTATATGGGCCAGCATCACCCCACGAGTTCTTGATTTTGTAGTATTTGTTGCCGTTTTGGTCTTTGGCGATACCCACCACGAGCATACTGTGGTCGTCGCCCGCATCCCAGTTGTCATAGGCGGTTTGGTGGATTTCATCGGTGACTATCTTCTCGGCAACGATTTCTTTCCAGAGGTTTTCGTCTTGGGGGTCTTTAGGAACAATGCCGACGCCTTCCTTACGAGAAAAGCCTGGATTGCTGACATCCTGCGCCCAACCGAGGGTGAAGCCATGCTCCAGGGCATAGTCGACGGCTTCCATCAGTTTGTCTAAGGGCATATTGTAGGCGGGAGTCCAGGTCCAGTTGTCGGGGATTTCCACCATGCAGGGCTTGTTGTATTCCTCAGTAGTGAAGGAGCAGATTTCAATGTAGTTGGCGGGGTCGATGCGATAGGCTTCGGCAAACGACTTGGGCGTGTATTTCTTGCCATCAACGGTGAACTCTCCCGGTGCTTCGCCCAAATAGGCATCCAAAACGCCTTGCACTGCCTTGGGGCCAGCAGGGGAGATTTTCTTGTTGTTATTTTTGATGATAGCGCGGGCCACCGAAGAAATGACCTCATTCATCTCGCCGTGTACATGGCGTTCCTCACCAATGACCTTGCCGCTGTAGTCGGATTCGGGCATCATGCCGTATTTGTCAATCATATAAAGAACATCGCACACCTCACCGCCTTGGCTGAGGGTGTTGTTGCCGTGCATACGGACAAATTTCGCCACTTTCTCAGTCCAAGCATTGCGGACAACAAACATCTCCGACAGGTTGAACTCCTTGCCGTACATGCGAAGGATTTCCGCTTCGACAAAGCCAATGCCGGCAAAGCACCAGCATGTGCCCGAGCTGCCTTGGTTGTCGACGGGCGTGTGCCTCACAGTGACAGTTTCTGTGATTTGATAGATAGGTTTCTCTTCTTCAGCTTCTTGGGCCACCAGCGTGGTACCCGTGCCGAACAGCAGCGCAACGACTGCCAATTTCATCAGTTTATTCATATCGTATTGGTTTATTGTATTTTGACAACTTTTTTCACCTCGTTTCGCTCGCCAATCAGCTTCACGAAATAGGTTCCTTCAGGTAATGAAGTCATATCGACAGTGGCATGACCGTCGGTGGTCGTTTGTTGGATGACCATCTGACCGACAAGGTTGAAGACTTCGACACTTTGCAGACCATAGGATTCAACAAACACCATCCCTGAAGTCGGGTTGGGATAGAGGAGAGTCTCTTTCTCGTTGGCAACTTCGTTGAGGCCTGTGGTCCAGTCAACAAACACCTCATTGCTATGGCTCGACTCCACAAAGCCATTACAACCCGTCACCGTGTAACGATAGTTGTGTTCGGCATTGGCTTCATAATCAACAAAATCGGTGCCAGTAGAATTGCCGATATGTTCTCCGTTGCGATAGATTTTGAACCATTCAGCCATGGTAGCGTCTTCCCATTGCAAAACGACATGACCCTCGTGGATGAGGAAATCGAGGTGATGCGGCACGATGCTCTTGTTGACCTCGATGAAACGCATCGCGGGATTAGCTTCCGACGTGGCATAGCCTGACTCACAATCGGTGGACTGATAAAAAGCGGTGACAGCATATTCGTAGCGTTCGTCCTCCACCGAAGTCAGATTGTCGGTATGAAAAGTCTTGTTCAACAGCTTGATACGTTTGAACTCCTCCCCTTTCGAACGGCGATACAGTATATAACCCGTCAGGTTCTCGTCCTGTGGAGCGTCCCACGAGACCTTCACTCTGGAAGGCGTTGTCATTTCGTAACGCAGGTTGACCGGACTCTCGCAAAGGCCATCGTCATACACATTGTCGATATTCGAGGGGTCAGACTCGCCGTTCTCGTTGATGGCCGTGACATAGTAGGTATGGAATCCAACCGACTCAGCATCAACATATTCAGTGCCTTCGGCCACAGCAACCAACACATTGTCGCGATAGACATAATAATGTTGTACCTGACCCTCGGCAGCCTCCCAAGCAATACGCACCTCTGCCCCATTGCGCGTGGCGATAAGGTTCTTCGGAGCATTATGGTTAATCCCATCACCGCAACTATTATTAATGATGTAAAACAAGCCTTTATTCAGGTCGTTGGAGCTGCCATCAAAGCTGACCACAACGTTGCCCGCCCCGTCCTTAAGTTCGAAACCGATTTTTTCGATAGCAGTGGAAGGCTTGTTCCAATACATGCCCACGCGCCCTAAAGGTAACTCGACGTTGCTGCTATAGGAAGTGGAATAAGCCGTAATACGGGTCACCTCCACACCTGCATCGTTGACGAAAGAAATGTAACCATTGTTCCAGCCGTCGCTGTTGTCGGAGGTCATGTCGAGGCGCCACACACAAGAGGGACCGAGGATGACACCTTCCTCGACAATCGGTTTGCCTTTCGCATTATGAACGACGGCATAAACTCCATAACGCACAACCGTAGGAATAAACGAATCCGTGAAACTCATGGTAGCACCAGGTGCCACATTGTCTTCGGTATAAATGATTTCTCCGTCGCGGGTCACAACAATCTGGTCGATGGAAGTCAATGCTTCATTATGGATGTTGTGTGTCGGATTGGTCCAGGTGAGCGTAGCCGAATAGTCGAAACTGCCATGTGACACGACCTCAAAATTGGTAGGCTCCTGAGGCATGTAGTTATAGACATCAGAAGGCACATAGTTGAAGACTGCCTGAGCCCAGCCTGCATAGTCGATTTCGTCGATGACGAACCAGCCGTCGCTGCTACCGCCCCAGCCCCAGTTGAAATGGAACAGGTCGTCGTCTGTGTAGCCGTCGCAAACGAAAGCATGTCCGCCATCGTTGCTGAATCCCGAATAGTAAACCGGCCAACCGAGTTCAAACTGCTCTTTAAGCATGTTTTGCCAGTTGGTAAGCGAGTATTCGTCGCGGCTCTTGAGGCTGCATTGGTTGGAATAGGAGAAATAATGCCTGATGGCGTAAGGCACATCCCATGAGTTGGCGCCACTGCCGGTAGGCGAGAAGTTCATGTCGACGGACACGCCGCAATGATACATTAACAAGGCCACAGCCTCGATTTCCTCTTGGGAGGCTCCACCGAGGCGGTCGGGCATCAAATCCCATCGATAGGTGGTTTGCCCGAAGTTGGCCGATTGGTTTCCGTAGCCGTAGCAATAATAGGAGTGGCTGCCCGTGCCTTGCTGCGGGTGGTCCCAAAACTTCATCACCTGGCTCATCGCAGTAGCCACGCAACCTGCATAGCAACGGCCTCCAGGACCACTGGTGGCATCGGGAGCATAAAGGTTGTAGGGCGAGTCTTGGTTCCACTTGGTAGTGCAGAGGTAGTCGACGCCACGGCCACCATTGCGCGAGAGCAGACGACCGGTCGACATCACGCTTTGCCATTCCTCGGCAGTGTTGTCGACGATGACAGCGTTGCGATTCGTGCGAGCCTCAATGATTCTGTCGAGATAGAACATCAGCTCAGGTGATGGGTTTTCCGTCGCAAAAGTGCCTTCGTCGGAATAGCCCACGATAGGACGAAAACGGTCGTCAGCCGACACGATGACGAAGCCCTCTTGCCCCACATTGAAGGCATAGAAGCAGGCTTCGCTGCGGGAGGTGAGACCCGTATAGACCAACTCCAATGCATCGGACTTTGTTTCGCTGTTGAAATGTGCACGGACAAACTGTTGTCCTGCAACCTTGGCGCGCTCCACGTCGACGGGGCGGGCTTGCAACAGGCTCAAGCCACCAGCCAAGGCAATCATTATTAACAAGTAACGTTTCATTTGTAAATCATTATTTGAAAAAGTGGTCAAAAATAGGGATTTTTCCGCCACCTCGCTATAAATGGAGAAAGAAAATCCAATTTTTTTGAATGCAATGGCTTATCTCCGCATCATTGCCTCAATTTCCTCGATTTCGGTAGGCAGTCCCTCAAACAGATTAATTGGCTCACCATCGGTGATGAGCAGGTCGTTCTCAATGCGGATACCGATGCCTTCCTCGCGGATGTAGATTCCTGGTTCACAGGTGAGTATCATGCCAGGAGCGAAAGGTTTGAACTTGTCGATGCTGTCGTGGACATCAAGGCCGATGTGGTGCGACATGCCGTGCATCAGGTATTTTTTGTAGCGAGGCTTGTCGGGGTCTTGGTTTTTCACGTCCTCGGCGGTGAAGAGTCCCAATTTGATCATCTCCTGCTCCATCAGCTTGTAAGTGGTCTGGTTAATCTCGTTGATGGTGCCTCCAGGCCTGTAAAGCTTGGTGATTTCCTTCATCACGCGAAGCACAGCGTTGTAGCAATCTTTCTGTCTGTCAGTAAATTTTCCATTAATCGGAATCGTGCGGCTCAAGTCGGAAGAATAGTTCTTCAGCTCGCAGCCGATGTCGAAGAGCAGCAGGTCGCCATCGTTCAAGAGGCTTTGGTTTTTCGAGTAATGCAGGCAACAACCGTTCTTGCCGCCCGCAATGATGGGCGCGTAGGCATGACCAGTGGCATTGTTTTGCTTGAAGATGTACTCGATTTCGGCCTGAACCTCATATTCGTACATGCCAGGCTTCACGGTCTCCATACAGCGGCGGAAAGCCTTCGCGGTAATGTTGCAGGCCCTTTGCGTGACAGCGATTTCGTCCTCCGACTTCACCATGCGCAAGGCGTTGAGTATCGGTGCAGTACGGCCATAGTTGTGCATCGGGTACATGGCCTTGACTTGCTGGACAAAGCGTTTTTGTATGGTCTCCACAGCACATTCATATTTCGGGTATTCATAGCTGTTGAGGAAAATCGTGTCGCCGTAGCCCGAAAAAACAATGTCGTTCAAAGTCATCCAGAAGGCGTCGCTGCCCTTGATGGTCTTGATGCCCGACAATTCGGTGGCTTGTTTCGCGTCAAGCACCTCGCCCTGCCAAGTGGCTTTCACCTCGTCGTAAGGCTCGATGAAAAGGATTTCGCGCATCGTTTCATCAGGATAGTCGGGCGCGATGATGAGGTAGGCATTCTCCTCGTTGATACCCGTAAGATAAAAGAAATCAGACTGTTGTCGAAAAGGATAAAACTCGTCGCCATTGCGCGGCATAGGCTCGTTGGCGGTGAAAATGGCAACGGACTTAGTTGGCAATTGCGCTGCAAGATTCGCCCTGTTGCGGACGAAAAGACGGTTGGGAATGGGAGTATTCATGTATATTTGTTTAGAATTGAACCCACAAAAATAGGAAAAAACTACAACTCGCCATTCAAACTTTTCGTCATAGTGATGTCAATGTTGATGAGATAAATCTCGACCCTTGAGCCTGTCGAAGGGCCGAACCGCTTCAAATTCCTGTAAACCGTCCTGATTTCAGAACGAGATTTCTCGCATTGCTCAGCGTCGTAGCCGTTGATTTCGCGGAAGACGAAGAGCATGGGCATCAAGGTGTTGCAGCCCGTGAAGGTCAGCAGAAGCCCAAACAACAAAACCCATCTGCATCTTTTTATGGCTCAAGCATTTTCATCGTTTCTATATTCCAGAATATCCCCCGGCGTGCATTGCAGTTCGCGGCAGATGGCATCTAAGGTGCTGAGGCGGATGGCCTTAGCCTTGCCTGTTTTCAATATGGAGAGGTTGGCTTGGGTGAGGCCTATTCTTTGGGCCAAATCGTTGGATCGCATCTTGCGCTTGGCCAGCATTACGTCTAAGTTTAGGATAATCATAACGTTTTGTTTTTCATCACAAAACCATCAAAACAAGGCAAAACTTCAAATAACTGAAGTGGCGGCTGCACAACCGTGCGCCGCCGGAAGCCAGCCGGTTGGCAGGCTTCCCTATACCAAAAAAAATGGTTTTGCAAGTTTTGTAGGTTTTGTGACATGATCAGACGGTTAAATTGTTTTCCTCCACCGCATCGGCGGCCACTTTGTACATGAAGGCGAAGAAGAGCAGGAAGAAGGGTATAACAAAGTTATTATGCTGAATCATGAACGTGGGTTGGTCGCTTCCAAGAACCCTCAAGTTATTGAATACCAACAGATAAATAAAGTCCACCAGCACAAACCAGAAAAGAAGTTTTACGTTGCTTTTGGGAAATACAGTGTTCTCATTCAGGCCTTTCAGTACATTCAGCACCATTTTGACACACATGACAATCATCGCCGCAATGCTCAGCGAATAAACGGCGAAGATAGTGGTTTTGTAGGCTCTGTGTTCCGTCCAGTCGAACCACTGTAATGGATAGTCGCTCACTCCAAATGCAGAAAGAATCAGATTGCCGAACCAAAGAAGTCCCCAAGCGACGCATAAGCCAATGGCAACATAACAGCAAACACGGATTCTTTTCATTGTTTTGTCTTTCATTTTTATAGTTCCTTTCGTAATTGATTGATAATTAGTTTATTTTACTTTGTTTTTGGGCTTTTCAGTCCGCTTTTTGAGTGTCATGACACTGCAAAATTACTAATAGTTATCGAATTACGATAAATTTTTGATGAAAAAATTTAAAAATTTGGGGTTGTATTGCTCAACAACACCCAAAAGTTTGTTTTTCTGAACAGCCAAAATCTATTTACAATAATCTATCGCATATTGCAAATGTAATCCTTCTCTTGCAATATGCTCACCGAAATACTGAGCCCCTTTAATATTTAAATGCTCTGGATCTCTAAAATATGTTGAATCAGGAACCTTGAAACGACTATAATCTGCTACAAGTGTACTATCCCCCAATTCCGAACATATCAACTGCCGATAGCCCTTGTCACTCGCCATATCTAAAATCTTGTACATTGGGGTGTTCAAGATAATAAGCGTCTGTTGATGGGCATCACAATACTCCTTTATCTTATGAAGATTGTTGATTTGATAAGTGAAATGTGTCCTGATGTATTCCTTGGATAATACATTTTGGCCGTCGTATTCTTTTGCACGTTCAATTGCAGTATTGATTTGATTATAAGCACGTGGATTGTTTATTTCATTAAGATTTTGGGTATTAAAACCGCCATCAACACATTTGTATGCATCAAAGTTCTTGTATGGAAAAGAAACAAGTATGTATTTCCAATACTCAATATAATGTTTATAATTGTCGAAAAACACAGAATAGTTTAGTAGATTTCTTTTCTCTTCATTTCTTTCTAATAATGCATCTGGCACATCTACTTTGTCATAAAAATAGACCATCGAGACTAAACCAGTAGAAAGTATAACAGTGTCAGGTTTGTTCTCATTATATTCGGTTGCCCATTTCAGATTATTCAATGCTCCTCCAAAAGTCATGGCAGCACCACAAAGATTCTTTGAGCCAAAAATAATGCTATCATTCCAAGCAGTCCTCCCTACTGACCCCCCAAGAACAACCGTATGTATATCCTTATCAAGCACATCCCTTTCCATGATATGTGGTGTCACAAAAATCCAAGCTATACGGATACAACCAATCGCAAGGATAAGAAACAGCCAGAAAAAACAAAATAGTTTGATAAACCTTTTCATAGGCATTGAATTAGAATTGGAAATAAACAAACTCTGCGTTAGCACTCGCGCTAAATATTACAATGGCCAAAGCCAGCAACATGTCGAGGAACACGATCCTAAAGGTCTTGCTCGTGTAATCTTTAGACACACGTTGTATGGCAAATTCTTTGTTTCTTGTAAACCATTCCAAGACCAATAGTACCACAATAGATAAGATAGAATACCAAGAAAGCAATGACAAAGGATTGACGAAAGACCAATCTCCATTTATCATGCATTTGAAAAGCCGGATAATTGACGGTACTCCTGCAGAAAAGATGATAATATGACCAAGAGCCATCAGGAGATGGGTTCCAATCATCCCTAATAAGTCCTTAAATTGTACACAACCCCATCGACCTGGTTTGAGTTTTTTGTTCTTTCCAAACTTCCCGGTAAGTATGAGCGGTAAGAAAAGCAGACTGTGGTAAACACCGAACAAGACATAGGTCCAATTCGCCCCGTGCCACATACCAATCACCAAAAGGTTAATGCTGATGGCGAGGAAGATTCCCAAATTACCCCAATTGCGGAATCTGACATTGAGCGGCATGAACACATAGTCCGTAATCCAACCTGTTAGGGAGAGATGCCAACGGCGCCAGTATTCCGACACATTACGTGCCAACAACGGATGGTCAAAGTTCTTGGTGATGTTGAAACCCAAAATCTTGCCCACGCCAATGGCCATGTTGGAGTATCCGTCAAAATCGGCATAGACTTGTATTGGCGATAACAAGATGGCATAAATAAGGTACCAAGAACTCTTTTCAGTATAAATAGACCATGCGTCATGAGTGATTGCTGCAATACTGTCGGCTATGACCATCTTGGTGAAGATACCCCATAATATCTGTTGGCAACCGTCCATGGCCAAGTTATAGTTGAACTGGTGGGCTTGGCGCAATTGGGGAAGGAACTTTCCGGGGCGGTCGATAGGACCTGCCATGATGGTGGGGAAGAAGGCAATATAGGTGGCGAACTCCAGAAAGTTCTCGCTGGGTTGTATCTTCTCGCGATGGATTTCTATCACATAGCTGATGAGCTTGAAAGTGAAAAAGCTCACGCCAACAGGAAGGACAATGTTCAGCGTGGACCAACTAACATGTAGTCCAATGGCATTAAGTAGTTTAGCGAAAGAACCAGCAAAGAAGTTCAGGTACTTGAAATAGAACAAGAGCCCTATGCCTAATAAGACACCTAGTGTGGTAGAACGAGATGCTGCTTTCGCATTGCCACGGTCAATAGATTTGCGGATGAATCCGCCCAGAAACCAAAACGCCATCGTAATGGCCAAAAGGACTGGAAGCATCTTCCAATCCACAAAGCCATAGAAAAAATAACTGGCAAGCAATAGCCATAGGTTCTGCCGTGTATGACACTGTCGCATCCACGGCAAGAAATAAACCAAGAAGACTACTGCAAAAAAGGCTAAAAAACTAAAAGAGTTGATAACCATTGGTTATTGCTTTTTGGCAATGATCGAATTCACCATCTCGCCCACATTGTTCCACTTCATGATCTCAAGAGAAGTGAACTTAATTCCAAAGGCTTTTTCAATAGCCACAATCAATTGGATATGGCTCAAGGAGTCCCATTCTTCAATGTCGTCGGCAACGGATGCATCAGTGAGATGCACTTCGTCTAAGTCCAGAACATCACAAAAGATTTCGTTGAGCTTTTCGTAGATTTCAGATCTTTCCATAACTATTTAATATTTTGATTCTTATTCATTTATAACGATTGTAATTTGTTTTTGATGTCTTCAGCAATCAATTCGGGCGAGAGCCTGTGCTGATGCATCAGATAATCATAATCACCGGGCTTGGAGAAACGATCCTTGACACCCAATTTCATGAGTGGGGGATAGCCACCCTCCTCAGCCAAAACGTCTGCGATGGCAGTGCCAAGACCGCCAACGAAATTATGCTCTTCAGCCGAAACGATTAACTTATAGTTTTTGGCTTCTCTAACAGACTCGGTATCAAATGGTTTCAAGGAATGGACATCCACAAGCCGTGTTTCTATGCCTTGTTGAGACAGGATTTCGGCGGCTTGGATGGAGTAGCCCGTACAAGCACCAGTAGTAAAAAGACAGACATCCTGACCTTCACGGAGTATATTGTTTTTGCCTATGGTAAATGGGCAAGTCTCAGGATAAACTGTAGGAGCCTGTGAACCTCCTGTAAGTCGGATGTAAACCGGACCAGGGCAATTCAATGCAGCCTCAAAGGCCATGACGGCTTCGCCCGCATCTGCGGGAGACAAGACCATCATTCCAGGAATCTGGCGCATGATGGCCAGGTCTTCTATGCAGTAGTGAGTGTTGCCAAAATATTGGAGATAGAAGCCCGAATTCAAACCGACAAGGATAACCTTGTTTTGCATATAGCCTAAATACTGGCGGTCCATCTCGTAGGCTCGCATAGTAATGAAGGCGGCTTGGGCAACGGCCACACATGTATAGCCTTCTGAGGCCATGCCAGCAGATATTCCTACAAGATTTTGCTCAGCTATGCCTAATTCGGTGAATTTTTCGGGGCTTTGATAAATAAAACGGTCAAGGCTGGCTGCCACCGACATGTCAGCGGAGAGCACTTGTACATTGGGATACTCCTCGATATGGTCAGGCAAGTACATGCCAAATATGGCCGCAGCCTGTCCGGAGCCAGCATATTGTTGAACATTCATATTAGTCATTCTCTACCTCCTCTCCTAAATCTTTTAATGCCTTCAGGTAACGGGCATCGTTTAGGCTGCTGTGATGCCATTTGGCTTTGTTTTCGATAAACGAAACGCCTTTGCCCTTTACAGTTTCGGCAATGATGGCCATTGGACGGCCATTGGGTCGTTGACTAAAAGCGTCGTATAGCTCACTCACAGAATGCCCATCTACCTGAATAACATCGAACCCAAAAGCTTTCAGTTTGTCTTCAAGCGGGGCGGTGTTCATCACTTCCTCAATAGTGCCATCGGCCTGAAGGTGGTTGTGGTCTATGATGATGGTGAGATTGTCAAGACGGTTGTGTCCAGCAAACATCAGTGCTTCCCAGATCAGACCTTCATTCATTTCACCGTCTCCGATGAGGGTGTATATTTGGTTGTTAAGACCTTTGCGCTTGCAGGCATGGGCAACGCCAACGGAATATGAGGTGCCAAGACTTAGGCTGCCTCCAGAGAAATCCAACCCTCTCGATAAGTTCCGTTTGGCATGGGCTACTATGTCACTACCGTTCTGCTCAAAAGAGTCGAGGTCTGCTTTGGTCATGATTCCACATTCATACAATGTGCAGTAATGTGCCAAAGCGGCGTGACCCTTGCTCAGGATAACCCTGTCACGATGCTCCATGTCGTTTTTGTCGAAAGAGACAAAGCAGGAATACAGCACTGCCAATATCTCCACAGGGGAGAGGCTGCCTCCAAAGTGGGCACCATTCTTGCCTGCCAAATATCCAGTGCGTATGATATCCACCCGTATCTTCTTGGCAAGCTGCTCCAATTGAATTGTTAACTCTTTGTCGATCATTTCAATAATCCTATCTGCACATGGCCTTTGGCGACAAGTTCTGGCTTGACGCCATCACTTATGCGCCTGAATTTCAATTTATACTCAATAATGCCGACAGCCTCGGAGACTGTATCCACCATGGCTTCAAGGGAAACTTGGTCATTCATGAACACGGGCTTGTGGAAGCTGATGTCCTGGCTCTGAATCATCACCTCCTTTGTTGGAAGCAACATCCCTACAAAGTGGCTGATAAAGGCATTCAAGATGTTGCCGTACATTACGCAATCGTTAAAGCCTTTGCTTTGGGCAAATGCCACGTCGGTGTGTAACGGGTTGAAGTCGCCACTGCATAACTGGAACGCATGATACACTTCAGGACTCACCTGATAAGTGTGCTCTGTTTTCCCTGTCTGTTCTGCTAATTCTGCTATTGTCATAACTTATTCATTAGCAATAATAAAACACTCTCGGGTCTGATAGTTCTCCAAATCAAGTACCCATTGGGCGGTCGGGCTGCCCTCTATCGGCGTGAAACCAAGTTCTGGATAATGCAATGCCACCATGCCATTCTTAGGCGTTGGCAGGTATTCTCCTATAATTCGCTTGTATCCCTTTGACTTGGCAATCTCCACCATGGTGTTCAAAGTGAAATTCTCTACGCCACGTTTCAATACCCTACAACTCATCAACCAAGTATCCACAAAGAGTGTTTCTTTGTCCTGTGGCTTCATGATGATGACAGCGATCAAGCCATTGTCTCCAAACTTATCCTGTAAGGTGAAGCTCAGGTCAATCACATTTGTATCCGATGCGAATGATTCGATGTCGGCATCAGTGTAACGAACGGTACGCAAATTAAATTGGTTGCTCCTTTGGGTAAGTTGTGCGACACGGGGTGTATTGAATTTGGTGAAACCGCTAACGACAGAAACCATATCCAATGATTTGAGGAAGTCAGCTTCATTGGTGAAGGTCTTGCTCAGCGACACGCGTTGAGCCTCCACTTGATATTGCTTCGTACGGTCTTTGTCGGCAGAACTGTAGCTGGCAGTTTCAAATAGATTCAGTCCATAAAGGTATTCCAAGTAATCAGCAGGGTCTTCGGGCAACTCGGGCACAGTGATGCCTTTGATGTTTTCGCGTACAATATTCCGTTCGAAGGGGTTGTCATCCAAGAACACCATGCTATCAAAGCTGATGTTCAAAATGCTTTGAATGGTACGTATATTGTCGACTTTGGTCTCCCAATTGGCTTGGAACACAGCAATGTCGTCCAGCTTGAGCACCATGTCAGGATGCTTCTCAAAAGGTTCCTTTGCGGTCTCTTCATTGTTCTTCGAGGCTACGCAAATGATAATACCACGTTGCTTCAATTTCTTGACCCACATCTGGAACTCAGTGAAAGCTTTGCCAATACCTAATCCGTGTCCTAACTGGATGCCTTCAAGGCCGTCATCGCCTATCACACCACCCCACACCGTGTTGTCAAGGTCCAAAATGAGACATTTCTTGAACTGTCCTTTCACGGCACAGATGATGTCCATCACTCGGCTTGCTACATAGGGCAATATATCAATGCTCAACACCATCTCTGTACTTGTATATACATTGGCGGCAAACATTGCATTACGTCCCAACTTGTTTTGGAGAGCGGCAATGTCACAGATGAAGAGATTCGGGTATTGTTGTGACAAATCCATCAATCCGCAATTCAGTCGTCTCACCTGCCACGTCAGTGATTGCGGCACTCGGTTAGCATAGCTACCAAATACAGTATCATCTATTTCAGGATAGTTGAAGCAAATGATTTTCTTACCGTCAAGAGCTGGATTGAAACAGACAGAGGCCACAAACTTCAACCTATCTTCAGCCAAGGTTGCCTGTCGTTCCGTACCAAGCATCGCGTGATGTTCACCAAGTTTGTGCGTACTTTGAAACAATACTATGAAGTCCGCATTGAACTCATAAAGGTCACTCGTCGGGTCGAGCAGTTGCCTTTCCACCTGATCGTATTCTGCCTCGTAAAGGTCAATATTATAGCCTCGCTCTACGCCGATTCCTCGGATGGCCGTAGCGAGAAACTGCGTTGCTGTATCACCCAGCAGAGACACTTTTACTACTGGCAGAGCACTTAGGTCTGATTTTAACAATCGTTTCAGGGTTTTCAAGTCAGAAATTGACATATTGCTTGATTAAATTGGTATTCAAATATTTAGAATGCTCGAATCCATCAAGCAAAACTTGATATTACCACAAAAGCATTCCGCATTCTCAATTGATGTTTTGAATTGTTTATATCTTTAATTTACGGTGGCAAAAGTACAACATTTTTCGCAGAACGCAAGTGAATCTTTTTCAAGAGATAAAATATTTTCGTGACATTTTGTCAGAATTTCGTATTTTTGCCGCTCAATAAAAATCTACGACAATGAAGATTTCCTATAACTGGTTGAAACAATACATCAACTGCGATTATTCGGCTGAGAAAGTCAGCGAGATATTGACCTCCACGGGCCTCGAAGTGGAAGACTTGGAGCGTTTTGAGTCGGTGAAAGGCGCGCTGAAAGGTGTCGTCGTGGGTAAGGTGCTTACCTGCATCGACCACCCCAACTCCGACCACCTGCACATCACCACCGTGGATGTGGGCGGCGAGGAACCGCTGCACATCGTGTGCGGCGCGCCCAACGTGGCTGCCGGACAAAAGGTGCTCGTGGCCACCATCAACACCGAGCTTTGGATTGGCGACGAACACATCACCATCAAGAAGGGCAAGATTCGCGGCGAAGTGAGCGAAGGAATGATTTGCGCCGAGGACGAACTGCAACTTGGCACCTCGCACGAAGGAATTATGGTGCTGCCTGATGATTACGAAGTGGGCAAACCAGCATCGTTCTATTTCCCCGTGGAAGAGGACTATACGATTGAAATCGGCCTCACCGCCAACCGCAGCGACGCCACCTCGCACATTGGCTCGGCCCGCGACCTCGTGGCCGCCCTCAACCAGCGCGAGAACACCACGAAATACCACCTCATCCGCCCCTCTGTCGAGGACTTCAAGGTGGAAAACCACGACTTGGACATCGAAGTGGTCGTTGAAGACACGCAGGCCTGTCCGCGCTATTCGGGCGTGACCATCAGCGGCGTGAAAGTCGGCGAATCGCCGGCTTGGCTCAAGAATCGTCTTGCCGCCGTGGGCATCCGCAGCATCAACAACATTGTGGACATCACCAACTTCGTGTTGATGGAAGTCGGGCAGCCGCTTCATGCCTTCGATGCCGACAAAGTCACGGGCAAAAAGGTCGTGGTGAAATGCCTGCCCGAAGGCACGCCTTTCGTCACCTTGGACGGCGTGGAGCGCAAGCTCAACAGCCGTAACCTGATGATTTGCAACGCCGAAGAACCTATGTGCATCGGCGGTGTGTTTGGCGGACAAAAGTCGGGCGTGATGATGAAAACGACTAACATCTTCCTCGAAAGTGCCTACTTCAACCCCACCAGCATCCGCAAGACGGCCAAATATCACGGACTGCAAACCGATGCCTCGTTCCGCTACGAGCGCGGTGCCGACCCGAACATCACCCTTTACGCCCTGAAACGCGCCGCCTTATTAATAAAGGAGTTGGCCGGCGGAACGATTTCCTCTGAAATCAAGGACGTGAAAAACGGCGACTTTGCCCCTGCCCTCGTGGACTTGAAGTTCGACTATTTGAACAAAATGGCTGGCAAGGTCATCGACCCGACACAAGCCGTCAATATATTGAAAAGCCTTGAATGTCAAGTTGTCGAACAAGACGACAAGCATGTTATGGTGGATGTTCACACCAGCAAGGTCGATGTGACCCGTCCCGCCGACGTGGTCGAGGAAATCTTGCGCATCTACGGCTACGACAACATCGAAATCCCGAGTCGTGTCCATGCCTCCATCAGTCGCGCCGCCAAACCCGATGCCGACAAGATGCAGCAGAAAATCAGCGACATGCTCGTCGCCAACGGCTTCTACGAGATTATGAACAACTCGCTCACCAAGTCCGCCTACAGCGAGGCTTTCCCCGCCTTTGAGCAAGAGCATAACGTCAAGATTCTCAACCCTTTGAGCAGCGACCTCAATGTCATGCGCCAAACCCTAATGTGGGGCGGATTGGAGAGCATCGCCTTCAACCAAAACCGCAAGGTCAGCGACATGAAGTTCTTCGAGTTCGGCAATGTCTATTTCTTTGACGGAACGAAAGTTGGCGACGAAAAACAGCCGTTGAAACCCTACAGCGAGCACACCTGCCTCGACCTTTTCCTCACTGGCAACAAGCAAGCCGAGTTGTGGAACACCCCAGCCAAGGCCATCGATTACTTCGACCTGAAAGAATACGTCATGGGCGTGCTCAACCATTTCAAGTTCGATTTCAATGCCTTGGAAGCCAAAGAAGCCAACCTGCCGCATTTCGACTACGCAACCACCTATTGCGTTGATGGTAAGGAGATTGTCACCCTTGGCAAACTCAGCAAGAAGACCTTGAAGCACTTCGATCTGAAGAAAGATGTGTTTTATGCCACCTTCAACTGGACGCTGATGATGCAATGCTTGGCCAAGGCCAAGGAAGTGCATTTCGAGCCGCTGTCGAAGTTCCCCGCCGTGCGCCGCGACCTCGCCATGATTTTCGACAAGAACGTCACCTTCGACGCGGTGAAGAAAGTCGCCATGGGCGCGGAGAACAAGATTTTGCAATCCATGAGCCTATTCGACGTTTACGAAGGTGAGAAGATTCCGGCAGGCAAGAAACAATACGCCATGAGCTTTGTGCTGATGTCGCCCACCACCACCCTCACCGACAAGGTGATTGAGAAGACGATGGGAAAAATCCAAGGCGCGATGGAGAAGGAATTGGGAGGAGTATTAAGATAAATGCGAAATGCGGAATTATGAATGCGGAATAGGGCAAAGCCCAGCGTCGCATTGCGATATTCCGAATTCAGCATTCCGAATTCCGAATTAAAGAAACCATGGACGTACAAGCAATAAAACGCACCTTCGGCATCATCGGTACCGACCCCGAATTGGATCGCGCCATCGGCATAGCGGCGCAGGTGGCCGCCACCGACCTCACCGTGCTCATCACGGGCGAGAGCGGCACAGGTAAGGACGTGTTTCCGAAGATCATCCACCAAAACAGCACCCGCAAGCATGGCCAATACTTTGCCGTGAACTGCGGCGCCATTCCCGAGGGAACCATTGACTCTGAGCTGTTTGGACACGAAAAAGGCTCCTTCACGGGTGCCGTCAATGAGCGCAAAGGCTACTTTGAGATTGCCGACAAAGGCACTTTGTTTTTGGATGAGGTCGGCGAGCTGCCCCTTTCCACCCAAGCGAGATTGTTGCGTGTGCTCGAAAACGGCGAGTTCATCCGCGTGGGTGGCAACAAGGTGATGAAAACCGATGTCAGAATTGTGGCTGCCACCAATGTCGATTTGCCCGTAGCCATCGAGCGAGGGCGTTTCCGCGAAGACCTTTATTATAGGTTGAACACCATCCCGATTCACATTCCCGCCTTGCGCGAAAGGAAGGCCGACATTCCCCTCTTGTTCAGGAAGTTTGCCGCCGACTTTGCCGAGCGCAACCACATCCCAGCCATCACTTTGACGCCCGAGGCCGTGAAAATGTTGGAAAACTACCGTTGGGACGGCAACGTGCGCCAACTGAAAAACGTCACGGAGCAGATTTCCATCATGGAAACCGACCGCAACATCACGACTGAGACCTTGGCCAAGTATCTGCCTAACAGGGTGATAAACAATTTACCCGTATTGCTACCTCGTGAGGACACACCCGAAGGCATGTCGGAGCGCGACCTACTTTATCGCGTACTGTTTGACATGAAAAAAGACATTGCTGAACTGCGTGCGCAAGTCAATAATATGAGCAGCGGTCGCCCGATGGAGCCGACATACGTGCAACCCAATTCGGTCACACAAATTGGCGACACGGTAGTTACGCGGGTAAGCCACGACGAGCCAGAGGTCAGTGAGCAGGAATATGCCGAGTTCATTCCAGCCGAGGAAACTTCGCACTATGGGGTCATTTCGACAAGCTCAATGACCAATAGCTCAACGCCCGAAACCCTCTCACTTGAACATCATGAGAAAGAAATGATTATCAAGGCTTTGGAAGCCCATCGCGGTAAGCGAAAGGACGCGGCCAAGGCTTTGGGCATTAGTGAGCGCACCTTGTATCGCAAAATCAACGAATACGGCATCAACCTATGAGAATCAAGGCGAAAATAGCGGTTTTTGCATTGGCTTTGGCTCTCATTTGCCACAGTTGCGGCGTTTATTCCTTCACGGGAGCTTCCATTCCCGCAGAGGCCAAGACCGTTTCTGTGGACTATTTCCCCAACCACGCTCAACTCGTTAATCCATTGTTGAGCAATAATTTAACCGAAGCCCTGCGCGATGCGATGACCAACCAAACCACCCTGAATGTGATTGAATCGGGCGGTGACCTTGCCTTTGAAGGCGAAATCACCGACTACAGAACCACGCCCGTTGCCATCACCGCAGGACAGACCGCCGCCATGAACCGACTCACCATCACTGTGAAAGTAAGATTCAGCAACCGCATCGACGAAACGAAGGATTTTGAGCAGAGTTTTTCGCGCTACGAGGACTACCCCAGCGACCAAGAGCTGAGTTCGGTGCAAGAATCGCTCACCGCAACCATTGTCGAGCAATTAGTAGAAGACATATTCAATAAGGCATTGGTAAACTGGTAATTATGGACGGCAAGCAACTCATAGGATACATCAAAATGCCAGAGCTGATGAAAGGCAAAGTTGTTCAAGACATTGAGCAACTTGTTGGCGATTATCCGTATTTTGCTGTCGGACAGGCTCTTTTGGCCATTGCCTACCAAAACACCAATGACGCAAGATATGAAGGCCATCTTCGCCATGCTGCTGCCATCATGCCCAACCGTGACAAATTGCGACTTTTCACGCTGATAGCCCGTCACCGTTTCGAGAGCGAACCTGAAACCACGACCTTACCCGATGAGTTTGTTCCTACCGACAACGTTTTCAGCTCAATGGAAGCCATTGAGAAAGAAGAAGACAATGGCAACATCATTCGCGAAAAGGTGTTCGTCATCCCCGAAATCAACCTCAGCGGGAGCCACGAGGAGCTATCCGCCGAAATGGCACTGTTGGAAGAAAAACGGAAATCGTTGGACGAGTTGAAAGCCATCATTGCCAATCGGTTGAAAGAACTTGAGGCGGAAAAACAACGTAAGGAAAAAGACAAGCCTGCACCAAAGAAGCTCTCTCGTAAGGAACTGATAGATAAGTTTATACTTGAAAATCCGAGCATTACACGTCCCAAAGCCGAATTCTACAACCCCATCTCAGTGGCGCAAAACAGCATCACCGACCAAGAGAATATCGTCAGCGAAACTTTGGCGCAGATTTATGAAAAACAAGGCTATTTGGACAAGGCAATTTCAATTTATGAAAAATTAAATTTGAAATATCCAGAAAAAAGTCGTTATTTTGCAGCCCAAATCGAAAGGATAAAACAGAATAGTCAAACATTAAATCAATAAAAATGTACACGTTATTTGTAATTTTAATCCTGATTGTCAGTGTATTATTAAGTCTGATAGTTCTGGTTCAGAACTCAAAAGGTGGTGGTTTGGTGTCCAATTTCGGTGGTGCCAACCAGATGATGGGCGTTCGCCAGACGACCGACTTCCTTGAAAAAGCCACTTGGTGGATGGGCGGTATTCTGGTAGGATTGTGCCTCTTGTCGAGCATCACGCTCCCAAAGAGCATCAAGAATGGTGCTGTGTTCGATACCGAGATGCGTCAGCAGATTGAGAATACCATTCCCGCCGCTCCCGCCACGGAAGCTGCAAGCATGGAAACTCCCGCCGCCGAGTCTTCAGTTGAAAATCCTGAATAACCAACGGCATGAAGCCATCCTAATGATAAAGCCAAAGTGGAAACGCTTTGGCTTTTTTGGGTTATTCGCAGAAACAAACCAAACAACATAAACAATTATGATCAACAACACCTATTTCCCCAACATGCTTCCTGCCGAAGAACTCGCGCAGTTGAAGTTCATCCCGACTATCCCTGAATTCGTCACCTGGATTGAACAAAAATGGTCCGATTTGCCCTGTTTGTCCGACACGGTGCGCCACCTCAGTTATAAGGAAGTTTGCGACGTAATCGCTCGCAAGCGCGCCCTGCTCAACGGCATGGGTTTGCAAAAAGGAGACAAAGTTGCCATCCTTGACAACTCAACGATAGAGGCAGTGGAGATGTTTCTCGCCGTCACCTCAGCGGGTTATGTCGCCATCAACCTGCCCTCACAGTTGCCCCAGCAAGCCGTTGTGGGTTGCTGCATGAAGTTTGGCGTGAAGGTGCTGGCCTATGGCAGCGACTTCGCCGAAACCATCAAGGGTGTCCCCTGCCCCGTTATTGCCATCGCCGACTGCGCCGACCAACCAGCACCAGTAGCTACTGTCGACAAGAACGACCCTGCCGCTATCTTCTTCACTGGTGGCACTACGGGAACCCCAAAGGGTGCCATCCTGCCCCACCGTGCCCTGATGCGCGGCGCCTTAAACGGAGTTTACGCCCCAGGACAACAGTTGGCCTGCCATCGCTATGCCAATGTGCTGCCACTCAGCCACGTGTTTGGCCTGATTCGCGGCACCTTGTCGGTGCTGTTCGAAGGTGGTGAATGGTATTCCGTCTCCAACGCCAAAGAGACCATCTCCAAGTTCCCCGTCATCAAGCCGACCTGCCTCGTGGCCGTGCCTGGCATCTGCGAAATCCTTATGGGCCTCGTCAAGATGTACGGCAAGCCTTTCTTGGGCGGCAACCTCAAATTCATCATTTCTGGCGCAGCCAACGTGCCTCCGAAACTCATCCGCGAGTTTGACGAGCTGGGTATCAGCCTGTTTGCTGGCTATGGTATGACCGAAGGTGCCAACCTCACCACCGGCAACATCGACGTGAAGGAAAGACCCACCTCAGTGGGTAAGTCCTATCCCGAGCAGGAGCTGAAGGTGGTCGACGGCGAGCTGTGGTTCCGTGGCGACAACGTCTTCCTCGGCTATTACGGCGAGCCTGAAAAGACTGCCGAGACCCTCACCGAAGACGGATGGGTGAAGACCGGCGACTTAGTGCGCTTCGACGAAGACGGCTACATGTACATCGTGGGTCGTATCAAGAACCTCATCATCCTCAGCAACGGCGAAAACGTCAGCCCTGAGAGCATCGAAGAGCCTTTCTATAAAGACCAGAAACTCCGCGACTGCCTCGTCAAAGAAGAGGAAGTGGACGGACGTGCCGTCATCGCCATCGAAATTCTGCCCCGTATGGAAGAGTTCGGCAACGAGTCGTGGGACGAAGTTGAAGCCTACTTCAACAAGCTCGTCGACAAGGTCAACGCCACAATGCCCACCACCCACCAAGTCAGCAAAGTCACCGTGCGCCGCGAGGACTTCAAGCGTACTGGTGCCATGAAAGTATCACGCAACCAATAAAATAGAGCCATGCAAAGAGAAGCCTTATTCGAAGAAATGAAAGAAATCCTGAAGCAGATCAAGCCTGCCGCCGATTTCAGCAACATCAACGACAATTCGCAGCTTGTGCGCGACGTGGGTCTCGACTCACTAACCATCCTGCTGCTCAGCCTCGCCATCGAGAACAAGTTCGGGTTCAAGTTTGAAGGCAACCCGAAGTTCAGCACCGTGGGCGAGGTGCTCGATCACATCAGTGCAAACGCAACACGATAATTTATGTCAATACAAATCGTCAAGGTGGAAAGCCACAGCCAGCTAAAGCAGTTTGTGGCTTTTCCCCTCAAGCTTTATAAAGACTGCGCCAACTGGGTACCTGCCCTCGAAGGCGACGAATTCGACACCTTCAACCCTGAAAAGAACGGTGCCTACGACTTCTGCGAGGCCGATTGTTTTTTGGCTTATCGCGGCAAGGAGATAGTAGGCCGCGTGGCCGCCATCATCAACCACAAGGCCGACGACCTGCAAGGCATCGTCAGGTTTGGCTGGCTCGACTTCATCGAAGACGAGGCTGTGCTGCGCGCCCTAATCGACACCGTAGCGGCCTGGGGCAAGGAACGCAGACGCACCGAGATGCGCGGTCCCTGGGGCTTCACCGACATGGACAAGGAAGGTCTGCTCATCGAAGGCTACGAGAACCTCAGCCCTTTCACCTGCCTCTACAACTACCCCTACTACGGTACGATGCTTGAACAGTTAGGCTTCGAGAAAGACGTCGACTGGACACAAAGGGTGCTTAAACTCGACCGCGAGATGCCGCCCACCTACAAGTTCGCCCATCTCATCGAGGAGCGTTATGGTGTTCATGTGGTGCAGCCCAAGAGCATGAAGCAGATGTGCAAGCAATACGGCATGGAGATTTTCCACATGTATAACGAGGCCTTTGCTCCGCTGATGGGCTTCTCGCCGCTGACCGACAAGCAGATAGCCAACTATTTGGACACTTACGTACCCATTTTGGACAAGGACTTTGTGGCGGTAGCCGTCAACGACGAAGACAAGCCCATCGGATTCCTGTTTTGCGTGCCCTCGCTCTCGAAGGCGGTGAAGAAATCTAACGGTCGCCTATTCCCCTTCGGCTTCATCCGCATCCTCAAAGCCTTGAAAAAGAACGACACACTTGAGGCCCTGATTATCGGCGTCAGTCCGCAATACCAACAGAAAGGTGTGCCGTTGTTGCTGTTCAAGTACCTGCACGAGAACTGCATCCGTCGTGGCATCGACAAAATCATCATGAACCCACAACTCGAAGAGAACTACAAGGTGCAGTCGCTCTTCGGCGACTACAAGACGGTGCCCTTCATGCGCCGACGGGCTTACAAGAAAACGATTTGAACAAGAATCCCGAACCGCCTGCAAACGATTCGGGATTTGTTTTTATGCTCTTTCACAAAAAGTAACGTGAACCATGTCGCCAAAACTTTTGCCGATTTGCTTGCGGATGTCTTTTCTCAGCCCGATGATGAAGCAAGGTGTTCCCATTTTTACGATTTGACCATCGTAGGGCACACCGTCAAAAGTGGCGTGAACCAGTAAACGACCTTTGCCAAACAACGCCTTAATGTCGAAAGGCACTTCAATATATGCGGCATCCATACCTTCGTTTTGCAAGATGACAGCATCAAATTCCAAAGATTCAGACATGTTTCAAACTTTTTTCAATGCAAAAATAGTGAAAAACGGAAAATCCAAGAGAAGAGTGATTTCAGAGCTTAATTGTCGATGGATTCGGATTCTTGCCCGATGAGTTTCAACACAACATCCAATATTTCAGCACCGTATCGAGCCACATTCTTTGTTCCCATGCCTTTTACATCTTTGAGTTCCTTCAAAGTGACAGGTTGGGCTTTCGCAATGGCTTTGAGTGTCTTGTTGTGAGCGATGGTATAAGCAGGCACTTCCAACTCTTTGGCCTTTTGCAAACGCCAAGCAGACAAAGCAGTGTAAAGTGGGTTCTTGTCCATCGTGTCGTCTTTAATGTCCACTTTTTTCTTCTCACCCTTTTCAACCTCAAGCACCTTCACCGACTTGGTTTTTTGGTATTCGCGCACACTGAAACCATCTTTGCAAGCCTCCAAGCAGCTGCTTTTCAGAAAAACGGTTTCCTTGACTTGCTGCAAAGCCTCTGTAATCTGCTCGTTCACAGCTTGGTTATCAGTCTTAAAAGGCAAATTGAACAAGCCAGCAACAATATCTTTCAGGTGTTCGTCGAAGTAAGCCACCCCTTTCTTGAGACGCTCCTGCAAAGCGGGATTCTGCTCGCAAGAAGGCGATTCGGCATGAAGTTTCCGTATTTGGCTTTCAAACTTGATGCCGACTTGGCACAACTCCTCGTGGATGCGGTTGCGACGCTGCGAAAGGTCTTGAATCATAGTGCTTTCAAAGAGCGTATCGTTGCCATAAATCACCTTCACCAACTTCACGAAATCGTTGTAAACACCCGTGAAATCAACAAGTTCGAGCATGGTTTCCAACTCGTATTCGTGGCGCAACTTGTCGACCTTTTCCTGCGAAGGCTCCTTATCGGGAATTTGCTCGACAAAGCGGTTCACCGAATAATCGTTGACCAATGCCTCCGAGCCAATGCGGGTTTTCAGCACTAAACCCTCCAAAGAAGTGCAACGGCTCAAAGCAACATAAACCTGCCCGTGGGCAAAGGCTTGTCCCGCATCAACAATGACCTTGTCGAAAGTAAGACCTTGGCTCTTGTGAATGGTGACAGCCCAAGCCAATCGCAGCGGCATTTGCGTAAAACTGCCGATTTCGTTTTCCTTGATTTCGTTGTTGTCGGGATTGATGGCGTATTCCATGTTCTGCCACTTGAGCGGTTCCACAGTGATATGCTCGTTGCCGCAAAGCACCGAAAGCGTCTTTTCCTCTTCATCGTAACCAATCAGTCGCCCGATTTTGCCGTTGTAGAAAGCCTTTTCTGGACTTGGGTCGTTTTTCACAAACATCACCTGCGCCCCGATTTTCAGTGTCAGTTCCTCCTTGGTTGGATAAGTGTTTTCCGGAAAAACACCACGAATTACCGCATTGAAAATCAGTGGCTTTTCCTTGATAGCTTCAAGTTTGGATTCATTGATTCTGTCGGCTTGGTAATTGTGGGTGGTCAAGGTGACGTAGCCTTCACTATCATTTGGCCTGAAATTGGGCAAAAAACGATGGTTCAAGATGTTAAGACATTCCCTGTCCATGCGATTGTCGCGCACTTTGTTCAATAAAGTGATAAAGTCATCGTCATGCTGACGATAGATGTGCTCCAATTCAACACAGATGTATGGCACCTGCTTTAACACTTGACTACCAAAGAAATAAGGCGTGTCATAATAAGGTGACAATATTTCCCATTCTTCCTGTTTGGCGACAGGAGCAAGCTGATGCACGTCGCCAATCATGAGGAGTTGCAGTCCACCGAAAGGCTTCTGTGAGCGACGCACACGACGTAACACGGCATCGACAGCATCCAAAACATCGGCGCGCACCATACTGATTTCGTCAATGATGAGTAAGTCGAGGCTGCGCATAAGGTTGAGTTTGCGTTTCTTCATCTTATGGAGCTGCGCTGTGATGGTGTTGGTACCAGGTGGCAATGGTCCAAAAGGCAGTTGGAAAAACGAATGGATGGTTTGTCCGCCCGCATTCAGAGCAGCCACACCCGTTGGTGCCACCACTGCCATGCGCTTGTAAGTCTTCAGCGGCAAGTTTTTCAGAAAAGTAGTCTTGCCTGTACCCGCTTTTCCAGTAAGGAAAATGTGCGAGTCGGTGTAAAGTACCAGTTCCTCAACAAATTCAAGTTTTTGATTGACAAAAGTTTGCTGCGCCATCATCATGCTTTCAACTGAATTACAAAATCTGTGCTGTGTGGTTCTTGGTATCCACCTTTCCGATGGCGTCGATGATGGTGCCCGTTTCATCTATGACATAAGTGGTGCGCAACGTACCTTCTGTGACCTTACCGTACATCTTCTTTTCACCCCAAGCCTCGTAAGCTTTCAGAATGGTCAAATCGGTATCAGCGATAAGATGGAAAGGCAGGTTGTATTTGGCGATGAACCGCTGGTGCGATGCAGCACTGTCGCGACTGACACCAACGACATTGTAGCCCAAGGAGAGGAAACGTTCGTAATTGTCACGCAAGTCACATGCTTCGGCAGTGCAACCTGGGGTACTGTCTTTTGGATAGAAATAAAGCACGAGTTTCTTACCAACGAAATCGCTGAGTTT
Organism: uncultured Bacteroidia bacterium; assembly: GCA_902782455.1. Taxonomy (GTDB): domain Bacteria; phylum Bacteroidota; class Bacteroidia; order Bacteroidales; family F082; genus Limimorpha. The sequence goes on from CACZNA010000004.1 coordinate 31,284, forward strand.
TACGAGATTTCCATTCTCGTCAAGCCCTTCAAAATAAGGGGCTTTAGTTCCTTTTTGCAGCATAGTTTGTTAGTTTGATGTTTTTCACTACTTTAATCAATTATTGCCATGCAAATATAAAGGCTTTTACCGAACCTACATTCTTCTTTTACCATTTTTTCGACTATATTTGAAAAAAAATTATTGCGGATTGAAAAATAAGTCGTACCTTTGAACCGAAAATGCAGAATTTAAACAACCGTAACTTGTTGAACTAAAGAGATTTATTATGTCAACCTACAGGATAACAAACCAAACCATTATGAACGATAATAATCATGACAAGGTCCCTCCGACCCAAAAAAACTTCATCTTGATAAGAAACAGCTTTTTCATTTTATCCCTAATGCTTCTGTTTTCATCTTGCGACGTTTCCAAGAGGATTACCTATTTCCAAGATATTCAAGACCATCAAATAGTTACAGGCACAGAAGAACAACCTACGCCAGAAATCCGCCTGCGCCCTGAAGACAAGATTTCCATTATCGTCAATAGTAAGGTGCCTGAACTAACTTCTCTTTTCAACCTACCTTACACTGCACGAACATTAGGTTCGGAATCCCAAAGTAATACTGTCCATGGTGCTTCTGGCTATATCATCAAGGCCGATGGCACCATTGACTTCCCTGTTTTGGGATTAGTAGAAGCTGCTGGAAAAACTCGCGACGAATTGGCATTCCATATCAAGTCCGAATTGATTAATCGCAATTTGGTCAACGATCCTGTGGTGACAGTTGAGTTTATCAACCTTCAGTTTTCTGTGATGGGCGAGGTAAGATCACCAGGGTCTTACAGAATAAACCGTGACCATATTACGCTCTTGGATGCCCTTTCAATGGCGGGCGATTTGAGTATTGACGGTAAACGCGACAACGTGCTTGTGCTGCGTCCTGATTCTAATGGTAACCTCATGGCTTACACTGTTGATATGCGCTCTTTCGAGGCTGTACAACACTCCCCTGCTTACTACATTCATCAAAATGATTATATTTACGTTGAGCCAAACAAAAAACGAGCCAACCAATCAACTGTCAATGCCAATACGGTTCAATCTGCTTCCTTCTGGATTTCTGTTGTCTCGTTACTCGCATCTGTTGCCACGACAGTTTCTGTGCTTATGGTAAGATGGTCAAACTGATGCTAAATTCCAAATAGAATAATCAAATCAATTATCCAAAATCATGCAAGAAAACAAAACAACTTCGACAAATCAGACTGCTGAACAAAATGAACAAACCATTGATTTGAAAGCCATTTTTTATCATTGCTTATCAAGATGGTATTGGTTTCTTATCTCTGTAATTTTAGCTTTGGTTTTAGCAACTTTATATCTAAAAAAGACAACACCCGTCTATACGCGTTCTGCCAAACTATTGGTGAAATCTGACGAAAAAGGCAGATCGGCTGTCGATGTTAGCGATTTTACGGATATGGGATTATTATCAAATGGCGTGAAAATCAATAACGAATTGCTTACCATCAATTCTATTGACAACATCAAGGAAGTAGTGCAACGCCTGCACTTGGATTTGAACTATACCACAGATGGGCGTTTCCATCCAGTATTGCTTTATGACAGAACCTTGCCCGTAAACGTGAACTTGATAGGTATATCTGAAAATACTACTGCTTCATTCGACTTGGATATCAACGATAACAAAGTGACACTTTCAGAGTTTGTTCTTGATAGAGAGAATGTTTCAGGTCAGGTTACAGCTAAATTGGGTGATACTGTCAACTCACCTATTGGCCTTATTTGTGTGCAACCGACAGATTATTTTGAAAAAGGGAAAGAATACGACCCCATTCATGTGAGTCGCTCCAGCATTGAAAGTGCTTCAAGAAGATATGCTAGCAGGTTGACCATTTCCTTGATAGCAAAAAACGCTGATGTCATGTCCCTTTCCATTAATGACATCTCAAAAAAAAGAGCTGACGATTTCCTCAACATGCTCATTGCCGTTTACAACGACAACTGGGTAAAGGACAAAAACCAAATTATGATAAGCACTTCAATGTTTATTGATGACCGTCTGCATTTGATTGAGCAAGAGTTAGGTGATGTAGATAGCGACATTTCAACATACAAAAGTGAGAACCTACTTCCTGATGTCAATGCAGTTTCTAGAATTTATCTGACTGAAAATTCCGCTACTACCAGCCGCATTCAGGAAATCAACAATCAAATATCTATTGCCCGTTACATTAAAAACATGTTGGCTGGTGAAATTGTAAAGGATCAAGTGCTACCCGTAGTTTCGGGAATCAACAATCATAGTATTGAAAATCAAATTAGCACTTATAACTCTACGATGCTTCGCCGTAACAGTTTGGTGGCCAATAGTAGTGAACAAAATCCTTTGGTTCTCGACTTGGATGAAAATCTCTCGGCTTTACGTCAAGCTATTATCGCTAGTATAGACAATCAATTGGCGACTTTAAATGAGCAGTTGACCAGCCTCCAAGGTTCAAAATACAAAATCAACAAGCAACTTGCCGCCAATCCTGGTCAAGCCAAGTATCTGCTTTCGGTGGAACGCCAGCAGAAGGTAAAAGAATCCCTTTATCTCTTCCTCCTCCAAAAGCGTGAGGAGAATCAATTGTCTCAGGCTTTCACAGCATATAACACAAGGGTCATCGAACAACCGAACGGTCCTGTGTTTCCTACCAAACCAAGGGCATCCATGATCAGGTTGATTGCGTTATTTATTGGTTTGGCCATCCCTGCTATTATCCTTTTCCTTAAAGAGCAATTGAACACGACAATACGCGGTCGCAAGGACTTGGAAAACCTTTCATTGCCATTTGTGGGTGAAATACCTCAGGCTTACAGTCAGGCTAATCAGAAGAAAAAGAAGAAAGATGCCAAGAAGAAGCAAGAAGAACAAAAAGACAAAGAAACCAAGGAAGGCTTTGCAGGCGGCGTAGTGGTGAAAAAGAGCAGCCGTAATGTCATCAATGAGGCATTCCGTGTGTTCCGCACCAATTTGGAATTCATGAGTAGAGAGGACGCTTCCAATATTTTCATGTTCACCTCGTTCAATCCTGGTTCGGGCAAGTCATTCATCGCTATCAATTCAGCCATTGCTTTGTCTATAAAGGAAAAGAAAGTTTTGGTTATCGACGGTGACTTGCGCCACGCCTCTTTGTCGGCCTTTATTTTCTCACCAAAGAAAGGTATTACCAACTACCTTGCCCGTCAGGAGGAAGACATAAATCAACTCATCATCCACAGTAATGAATATCCTACACTGAGTTATCTGCCTGTAGGTACCATCCCTCCCAATCCTACTGAATTGCTTGAGGATGCACGATTCGGTGAACTGATTGAACGTTTTGGCAAGGAATACGATTATGTGCTCATCGACTGTCCTCCTATCGACATTGTGGCTGACCCGCAAATTATCAATAAGTACGTGGACCGCACCATTTTCGTGGTTCGTGCAGGCCTGCTGGAACGCAACATGCTTCCCGAACTCGAGAACATTTACCAGCAAAACAAGTACAAAAACATGTGCATGGTTCTTAACGGTACCACTGGCAACGATGGAAGCTATGGTTATGGTTATCGTTACGGCTACCGCTATGGTTATCGTTATGGCTACGGTTACAAATACGGAGGCAAATACGGCTACCATAGTGCATACGGCGAAAACGGCAAAGCCGGGTATTATCACGATGATGAGGAATAACATTTTTGGAAACTAACTCGTTATGCTTTTTCCTAAAATCTCATCTTTACTTACCAGCATCACAGACCATCACTCCCATATTTTGCCTGGAGTAGATGATGGCGTGAAGAAAATGGAAGTTTCGTTGCAGGTTCTGGAACGTTATGAGCAACTTGGCATTAAGGAAGTATGGTGTACTCCTCACGTCATGGAGGATATCCCTAATACAACAGAAGGACTGAGTGCACGATTTTCTGAGCTTTGCGAGGCATATCAAGGCCCAATCAAATTGCATCTTGCGGCAGAATATATGATGGATGCGCTCTTTGAGGAACGATTAGAGCATGGCGATTTGTTGACATTAGGTCCAGAGGGCAACCGAATTTTGGTGGAAACCTCATATTTCACCCCCCCGATGGATATGGATAGGATTTTTCATCGTATCAAGCAAAAGGGGATTTTCCCTGTGTTGGCCCATCCCGAACGTTATGTATATATGCACAAGGAGCGATATACTGAATTAAAAGACGACGGCATCCTCTTCCAGTTGAACCTCTCTTCTCTCGCAGGAGCCTATGGACCTGAAGCCAAAGACAAAGCTCAATGGCTCCTAAAGAAAGGCTATTACAATCTTGCTGGCTCCGACCTCCATTCTTTACGCAACATTGATTATTGGTCAACGCGGGCACCACGTGGCCTGAGACAGTTGCTTCAGGATGAGTCAAATTAAGGATTTGCGCCAAACCTAATTTCTCAACGCACGCATAGCGTTCAAAACGGCTAACACTGTGACACCAACATCGGCAAAGACGGCCATCCACATGGTGGCAATGCCGAAAGTGGCCAAGACCAATACCACGACTTTCACGCCTATTGCAAACCAAACATTTTGCTTTGCAATGCGCAATGTTCTTCGGGCAATCTTGATGGCAAGGGCAACCTTTGAGGGTTTGTCGTCCATCAGCACTACGTCGGCGGCTTCGATGGCGGCATCGCTGCCAAGTCCGCCCATCGCGATACCTACGTCGGCACGAGCCAACACAGGCGCATCATTGATGCCATCGCCAACGAAAGCGAGTTGAGAGTTTAGAGTTGAGGGCTGAGAGTTGAGCAATTCATCTATATAACTCACTTTGTCAGCGGGCAGCAACTCGGCATGATATTCACTCAAGCCCAATTTCTGTGCTACGTCCTCGCCCACTTCCTTACGGTCGCCAGTGAGCATCACAGTGCGAGTCACGCCAAGGGATTTCAGTTCGGCAATGGCCTCGGCACTGTCGTCTTTCACCTTGTCATTAATAACAATATGACCAGCATATTCCCCATCGATGGCAACATGAATAATCGTCCCAACGTGATGACAGTCATGCCATTTTGCGCCAATAGCTTCCATCATCTTTGTGTTGCCCACACACACCGTCCAGCTCTCCACCTTAGCTCGAATACCCTGTCCAGCAATTTCTTCCACCTCACTCAGTTTGCAGCCGTCGGTGGCCTCATCGGGAAAAGCATCACGCAAGGCAGCTCCAATGGGATGTGTAGAGTAATGTTCCACGTGGGCGGCAAGATGCAGCAAATGTCGCTCGTCGCATTGCTCTGGATGCACTGCTGTAACCGAAAACTGTCCGTGGGTTAAGGTGCCTGTCTTGTCGAAAACCACTGTGCCAACCTTGGCCAACACGTCCATGTAATTGGAACCTTTCACGAGAATGCCTTTGCGGGACGCGCCACCGATGCCACCAAAGAAAGTGAGCGGCACACTGATGACCAAGGCACAAGGACACGACACCACAAGGAACATCAAGGCACGATAAAGCCAAGTGGAAAAGGCTCCACTGAAATTGCCCGAGAACAAAGGCGGCAGCAATGCCAAAGCGATGGCCGCAAAAACCACAACAGGCGTATAGACACGCGCAAACTTTGAGATGAAAGTCTCACTCTTTGACTTGTTTTCTGTGGCATTTTCCACCAAATTGATGATTTTCGACACCGTACTCTCACCGAAACTTTTCGTTGTTCGCACCTTGATGACACCCGAAAGATTGATGCAACCTGAAATGACCTCGTCGCCTTCAGCCACATCGCTGGGCAGACTTTCACCCGTCAAGGCAACAGTGTTCAAAGACGTATTGCCTTCAATGATGATGCCATCCAACGGCACTTTCTCGCCGGGACGGACGAGGATGATTTCTCCCACTTCCACCGCTTCGGGACTGACATTTTCGATCCGACCATTACGCTCCACATTGGCCACATCGGGGCGAATGTCCATCAGATGGGCGATACTCTCGCGACTTTTGCCTTCGGCGTAACCTTCAAAAAGCTCACCGATTTGGAAAAACAGCATGACGAAGACCGCTTCGGGGAACTGGGTTTCGGCCCCTGGCAAGAAACCAATGCAAAGCGCTCCAATGGTGGCAATTGACATGAGGAAATGTTCGTTGAAAGCCTCGCCATGTGCCAATCCCTCGGCGGCTTCCTTCAATGTGTCGAAGCCGACGAGCAAATAAGGAATCAAATAAATGAGGAGCAGCTGCCAAGTGGTTAAGTTGCAGCGTTTTTCGATGACGACCGCCGCGATTAGCAAAACCACCGTGACGGCAAGTTTGACGATTTGTGGCTTTAAACCACCTTCATGATGATGGTGATGATGCTCTCCACAGCCTTCGTGGTCATGATGATGCTCGCCTGAGCAGCATTCGTGTTCGTGATGATGTGACATATCTTACAGTTTTTATTTCCCAGTTGAATTTCGGCTGCAAAAATGCGACAAAAGTTTTGCAACTGAGTTGCAAAATGAGTTGTCATCAAAATGATGTTGCTGGGGTTGTGGTTCATGGCGCGAACAACATAAAATTGAGAAAAAGCGTCCTGCCTGTACAAAAATTTGGTACTTTTGCACTTTTATATTTTACTTGTTATGCATAAGATATTTCTCCCGTTATACCATTATTTCAGCAAGCACAAAACATTGATGTACATAGTTTTAGCGATTACATCAGTGGTCTTTCTCTTTTTCGGCCTTCGACTCCATTACGAAGAGGACATCTCCAAATTGCTCCCCTCATCAAGTGTTGAGAGCCAATTGGCCTTCGGTTCCATCGAATTGAAAGACAAAATCTATATCCAAGTCGAATCGGCGGGTGAACGGGTTTCTCCTGAGGTTTTGGGCGCTCGCACCGATGAATTCATAGAATTGCTTTTTGAAAAGGATTCGTCTACTCATTTCATTTCCAATGTGTTGTATAAGATGGAGCCTGAGGTGGCCATCAATGCCTTGGATTTCGTGCTTACACATATCCCCTCTTTCATCGACACTTCTGCTTACGATGACTTTGAGAAAATGATGGAACCCGATGTGATTCGGACGCAAATGTGGGTCAACTACGAGCAGATGATGGAAGACGAGACGGGCGACCTCACCCAAGCCATCGCCTACGATCCGCTCAACCTGCGCAGTGTGGTACTTGGCGACGTGCTGTATAGCGCCATGAGCGGCTACAACATTATCGACGGGCATCTTTTTTGTCCCGACAGTACGGTGGCCATCGCTTACCTTGCGCCAGCGTTCCGCTCCTTAGACTCGTGGTCGTCCACAGAATTCAGCCGAATGCTCAAGCGCGCCCAAAAAGAGTTTGCGGCCTCGCATCCCGATGTGAAAGTACATGCACATGGCGACCCCATCGGTAGCGTGTCGAATGCAAGCCGTATCCGTTCCGACCTTGTGGTTACAGTAGGTATCTCATTGATACTCATTTTAATACTCATCGGATTCTGCTTCCGCAGCTTCCCGTTCATCTGGAAATTGTTGCTACCCATCTTGTACGGCACCGCTTTTTCGCTGGCCTGTATTTACTGGATCAAAGGTGGCATGTCGCTCATGGCTTTGGGTTTGGGTGCCATCGTGCTCGGCGTGGCCATCAGCTACTGCCTGCATGTGCTCATCCATCATTTCTTTGTCGGTGACCCTGAGAAACTGCTTCGCGATGAGTCGACTCCCGTGTTTTTGGGCTGCATCACCACAGTAGGCGCTTTCTGTAGCCTGCTCTTCACCGAAAGCGACCTGCTCCGCGATTTCGGTCTGTTTGCCTCTTTTGCCCTGTTGGGAAGCACTCTGTTCTCCCTTATTTTCCTGCCGCATTTCCTGCCTGCCATCAAGGCCGACAGCCACAATACAACCTTCCGCCGCATCTCGCGCCTCAACAACCTGCCTTTCGACCGCAAGCCGTGGTTCCTTGCCTTGATTGTGGTCATCCTCGTCATAGGCATCATTTTCTCACATAAAGTGAAGTTTGACAGCGACTTGCGCAACCTCGACTACAACTCGCCCGCAGAGGTGGAGGCCGAAAGCCTTTACAACACGAAAAACAACGACGGTTTCTTCCACCTGTATTTCGCTACCGTCAGCACCGACATCGACGAAGCCTTGGAAGCCGACAAGTCGCTGATGATTGCTTTGGAAGATTTGAAGCAAAAAGGTCTTGTCCACAGTTATACCGATATGATTCCCAAGCTTTTCATCACCATGGCCGACCAAGAGCAGCGCATTGCAGCCTGGAACGCCTATTGGACTGAAGAACGAAAGAACGAAGCCATCCGACAAGTTGACAAGGGCGCATTGGAGTTTGGCCTCGACCCGATGATGTTCTACGAATTCAAGGACCTGCTCAACGCCGAATACGAGCCTGCTTCATTATTGGAAAGTGGCGTGGTGCCCGAAAACCTCTTGGGCAACTTCATTGAATGTAATGCCGACAACCAATACATGGTGTTCACCGATGTCTCCATGACCTTCGACGAAAAAGACATTGTGACAGATGTCTTGGTCACCAACCCAAAAACTTTTGTCCTTGAGCCGTTCTACTACTGCAAAAGCATGGTGGAGATTATCCACGACGACTTCAACATCGCCGTCTGGATTTCGTCGCTTTTCGTGCTGATTATCCTCTTGGTTTCGTTCCGCAACCTCATCACGGCCTTGCTTTCCTTCATCCCGATGGTGCTCAGCTGGTTCATGGTGCAAGGCTACATGGCACTTCTGGGATTGGAGTTCAACCTCATCAACATCATCATCTCAACCTTCATCTTCGGCGTAGGCGTCGATTACAGCATTTTCATCATGGAGGGCTTGCTCGCGGAGGCGCGAACAGGCAACAAAGACCTGCTCACCTGGCACAAGGTGGCCATTTTCTTCTCAGCCGTTATCTTGGTTATGGTGGTGTCGTCATTGCTCTTTGCCGTGCATCCCGCCATTCGTTCCATTGGCCTCATCACCCTCATCGGAATGGCCTCAACCATCATGATTTCCTACGCGCTGCAGCCATTTGTGTTCTGGCAGTTAATGAAATGGCCTTGGTATCGGAAGAGCGTGTTGAAAAAGTAAGTCAAGTCCCGTAGGACGACGGAAATTAGGCAGGGGTTCCATTGCATTCCACCCCTGCCGTCAAAACGAAACAAAAACATGGAAGCTTTGAACGTATCAAAGAATTGATTATTTTTGCCCCCAACAATTCAACAATATGACGGACAAGATAAAACTCTTTGAACAAAAGCAAGTTAGAACCCATTGGGATGCCGAAAGCGAAGAATGGTACTTCTCGGTGGTAGATGTAGTTGGGGTATTGACCGAACAAGTATCCCCTCGAAACGCTAGTACTTATTGGGCAGTTCTCAAAAAACGTCTGAAACAAGAAGGTGCTGACGAACTGCTTACAAATTGTAAGCAGTTGAAAATGGTTTCAACAGACGGAAAAATGCGATTGACCGATGTGGCAAACACCCGCCAGTTGCTAAGAATTATCCAATCCATCCCTTCGCCCAAAGCGGAGCCTTTCAAACTATGGTTGGCCGAAGTGGGTAACCAACGGCTTGAAGAAATCGCCGACCCCGAAAAGGCCATCCTTCGCGGTGCCGACTATTACCGTGCCAAAGGCTACACCGAAGGTTGGATTAACCAACGCCTGCAAAGCATCGAGATGCGCAAGGAACTGACAGACGAATGGAAGGCGCGTGGCATTGAAGAGGAAAAGGATTACGCAATACTCACCAACGAAATGACCAAGGCTTGGAGCGGCCTCACCGTGAAGGAATACAAGCAACTCAAAGGTTTGAAGAAAGAAAACCTGCGCGATAATATGACCAACATCGAACTGGTTCTGAATATGTTGGCCGAAGTTTCCACAACGGCAATTTCGAAAGCACGCGAGCCAAAAACCTTTGCCGAGAACAAAAGTGTGGCCAACGAAGGTGGAAAAATCGCCCACACAGCCCGCAAAAACCTTGAAAAACAAATTGGCCAGACAGTCATTTCTCCTTTGAACGCCTCCGACAAACCTGCTTTGGAAATACAAGGCGATTATGAATTATTAGAAGAATAATTGGGAAAAACTATAACTTTGCCCCCAACAATTCAACAATTAAACAATCAACAATTCAACATCCAAATGAAACGTTTATCATTACTTATCACCCTCATCCTCACGCTTTCGGTCGGCATAGCGAAGGCCGGCGAGGGCATGTGGATTCCCATGTTGCTGCAATACAACGAGAAGGAAATGCAGGAAATGGGCATGAAAATCACCGCTGAAGACATCTACAGCATCAACCACAGTAGCCTGAAAGACGCCATCGTGCTCTTTGGCGGAGGCTGCACAGGCGAAATCGTCAGCGACCAAGGCCTGCTGCTTACCAACCACCACTGCGGCTACGGCTACATCCAAAAACACAGTTCCGTTGAGCACGACTACCTCACCAACGGCTTCTGGGCCATGAACCGTGGCGAGGAACTGCCTTGCCCTGGCCTCAGCGTCATTTTCCTCCGCGAGATGCGCGACGTGACCGCCCAAGTGTTGGAAGGCATCACCATCGACACGCCCGAAGACGAGCGTAAGGCCAAGATTGACGAAAACATGAAGAAAATCAAGGCACAGATCGAGAAAGAGACCCAATACAAGGTCAGAATCGAGCCTTTCTTCTTGGGCAATGAGTATTATCTCATGCTCAACGAGGTTTACACCGATGTGCGCCTCGTGGGTTGTCCGCCGAGCAACATCGGCAAGTTTGGCGGCGACACCGACAACTGGGTTTGGCCGCGCCATACGGGCGACTTCAGCGTGTTTCGCGTTTATGCCGACAAAGACGGTCGCCCCGCCGACTACAGCAAGGACAATGTGCCTTACAAGCCCGCCAAGCACCTCGAAATTTCCCTGAAAGGTGCCGAGGAAGGCGACTTCGCCTTCGTGTTCGGCTATCCCGCCCACACCAACGAATACCTGCCCGCCGTGGCCGTCGACCAAGAGGCCAACCTCATCGACCCCATCAGGGTTGACTTGCGCGGCAAGGTGCTCGACATCTACAACAAATATCAGGAGCAAGACCCCAAGGTGCGCATCCAATATGCCGCCAAACACGCCAACATCGGCAACGGCTGGAAGAAATGGATGGGCGTGACCGAGGGCATCAACCATTTCCACGGCGTGGAGAAGAAAAACGAGTTTGAGACCCGCTTCCAGGAATGGGCCTTGGGCGCACGCAACCGCTACATGTACATCGACCTGCTGAAAGACTTCAAGAAAAACTATTTTGATTTGAAGCCTTACGAGTTGGCTTACACCTATTTGGCCGAGGCCGGACTGCGCATCGAACTCATCAACTTTTCCGGACGTTTCGCCCGCCTCTCCGAAGTGACCAAAGACACGCCGCAAGAGGAAATCGACAAGATGATTGCTTCGTTGAAGACGGCTTCCGCCAATTTCTTCAAAGACTATTACGAACCCATCGACCGCGAAGTGGCCGCCATGTTGCTCAACGAATACTTGAAGGCCCAATCCGCCGATTTCCGTCCGGCTTTCCTCAACGAAATCAAGGATGTGGACAGTTATGTCGACAACCTGTTTAACAAGTCGATGTTTACCGACGAGGCCAAAGTGAATGGTTTCTTGGACAACTTTAAGGCCAACAAAGCCAAGAAATTGGCCAACGACCCCGCCTTGAAGGTGTATCAAAGCCTCATCGGGTTCTACCGCAACGAGGTTTACGACCACATTTCGGAAATCAACACCAACATCGACCGCCTGCAACGTATCTACATGAAAGGCCAAATGGACATGCAGCCCGACAAACGCCTCTTCCCCGACGCCAACTTCACGCTGCGCGTCACCTACGGCAAAGTGGAAGGCTTCAAGCCGCAAGACGGAAAAACCTACAAGCATTTCACCACACTTGAAGGCATCATGGAGAAGGAAAACCCCGACATTTACGATTATGTGGTGGAGCCGCGCCTGAAGGAACTCTTTAATAATAAGGACTATGGCCGCTACGCCGACAAGGACGGCAAGATGCACGTTGCCTTCACTGCGAGCGTACATACCACTGGCGGCAACTCGGGTAGCCCGATTCTGAACGCCGAAGGTCAACTCTTGGGCCTCAACTTCGACCGTTGCTGGGAAGGCACAATGAGCGACCTCATCTACGACCCCGACATCTGCCGCAACATCAGCGTCGACATTCGCTATGTGCTCTTCATCATCGACAAGTTTGCTGGTGCAGGGCACTTGATTGAGGAGATGACAATTGTGGAATAAAACAAAAGGCGGTCGCTGATGTGACCGCCTTTTTTCATTTGCCTTTTACCAAAACCCGTTTTGTCAAAAGCCCTTTCTTTGTTTGGATTCTGACGATATAAACACCTGCTTCATAAGGACTGAAATCATAGACAACATCGTTGCCACTTGCTGAAGTCTCAAACAACCTTTCACCCAACATATTGTAAATGCTGATGGCTTCGATGTTTTCAGCCTCAATTTGGATTGTCCCACTAGTCGGATTGGGATAGACGGTTGCTGAATGTTCATCAAGTTCTGGTACAGAGTTGCAATCATCGACGATTGTGGTGAAATAGCCATTCCAATCCGAGTTTTGGTAGGCAGGGATGCATTGGCAAGGTACGGTGAGCGTTGTGCAGGTGAATCCCTCAAACACCTCATCGAATGAAAACACTGGCGGTACCGTTGACAAGGAAACGACTTCAGTGAAACCACTGCATTGATAGAATGCCATTCCACCAATGCTTTCCAATGCGCTTCCAAGAGTCAGCGTATCAGTGAAACCGCTGCAATTGTTGAAAGCATTTGGTTCAATACTGGTCACGGAATTAGGGATGGTCAGTGAACCGGTGAAACCTGTGCACCCCCAAAAGGCAGAAACGCCAATGGATGTCACCGCATCGCCAAGATCCAAACTGGAAAAACCGCTACACCTATAAAACGCCGCCTTTTCGATGCGTTCCAAACCGTTTCCGATAGTCAGCGAGCCGGTAAAACCCTTGCAACCATAGAATGAAGCCGTCTCCATGACCTTCACCGAATTGGGAATAGTCAGCGAGCCAGTAAGACCTTTGCAGCCATAAAATGCTGCGGATGCTATGGTGTCCACGGAGTTGCCAAGGTCTAATTCAGTCAATCCGCTGCAACCCAAGAAAGCGTTTTCACCGAGATAGGTCACCGAATTGGGAATGGTCAAGAGACCGGTCAGGCTTCCGCACGATATGAAAGCGTTTTTCCCAATCCTGTTCACGGCATAGTTGTTCCCATTATAACTGATGCTTGTCGGGATGCTTATCTCACCAGTCGCTGAAGGGCCGTCAATATGGCTCATAATCGTTACGGAAACACCGTCATCATTGATTTGGTAATAAAAACTCCCTACGGGGAAAACTTCTTGTGCGTTCAGATGCGTTGTCCCCATGACGCTCAGGAAAAGAACGGATAGGACAGCACATACTGCTTTTTTGCATGATGAATCGCTTTTCATAATGTGTGGAAAATCTTCTTTTCAAATAGGGTTTATTACTTCCCGAACAGGCTTCCCAAGCCGCCCAAAATGTCGGGCTTGCCGTCGCCGTCCTTGTCCTTCATGGCTGCGCCGAGGATGCTGCCGAGGCCGCCGCTTTGCTGACCGCCACCGAGGAGGCCACCCAGCAAACCCGCAAGGCCAGCCGCGCCGGAATTGCCGTTCTGCTTGCCCAAGAGGGCGAGGATGCTCGGGGCAATGGAGGCGAGGATGTTGCTCACTGCATTGGAAGCCACACCGGTCTTTTGAGAGATGCCGCCCAACACATTGGAGAGGTTACCGCCGAAGATGTGGCCCAGAATCTTGGAGCCGTCGGTGAGGTCGGCCCCCTTCAGATTGCTGATGATGTTGCCCGCGTTGCCGGCATGGTCGCCCAAGGCCTTGGCCAAGGCAGCCGCGCCGCCTTCGGTGGAGGCGTTCTGTTGCATCGCGCCCATGATGGACGGCAAAGCATTAGTGATGACCGAAGACACTTGCTTCGAGTCGAGGTTGAATTTTTCTGCGATTGTGCCGACGGCATCGTTGCCCGTCAAAGCACCTAAGATGTTGGTAATGTCCATGATTTTACGATTTTATGTTAATATTGAGCTAATTAAGTAATGGCCGCCCCCTTGAGGAGCGACCATTACTAAAAGGCATTCGACGATGACTTACCAAGCAAACAGCGGGTAGTCCTTCATCATCTTGTTCACCTCGGCGCGGACGGCGGCAATCTTGGCCTCCGAAGCGGTCTTGGTTTCGGGGTTGATGTCGGCAATGACATCATCAATCATGTCGACGATGAGCGGCATCTTGTCTTCTTTCAGGCCACGGGTGGTGATGGCGGGCGTGCCGACGCGCAGACCGGAGGTCAGGAAGGGCGAGCGGCTGTCGAAGGGCACCATGTTCTTGTTGACGGTGATGTCGGCCAAGACGAGGGTGTTTTCGACCATCTTACCGGTAATTTCCGGGAACTTGCCGCGCAGGTCGATGAGCATTGAGTGGTTGTCGGTGCCACCGCTGATGACTTGGTAACCTTTGTTGACAAAGGCATCAGCCATCACGCTGGCGTTCTTCTTCACCTGGAGGATGTATTCCTTGTACTCGTCGCTGAGGGCTTCGCCAAAAGCAACGGCCTTGGAGGCAATGACATGCTCAAGCGGGCCGCCTTGGATGCCCGGGAACACGGCGCTGTTAATCAAAGCTGACATCATCTTCACTTCGCCCTTCGGGGTCTTGCGGCCACGCGGGTCTTCGAAGTCGTGACGGATGAGGATCATGCCGCCGCGAGGTCCACGCAAGGTCTTGTGGGTCGTGGTGGTGATGATGTGGCAGTACTCCAACGGGTCGTTGAGCAAACCTTTGGCGATGAGGCCAGCAGGGTGGCTGACGTCGGCCATGAGGACAGCACCCACTTGGTCGGCGATGGCGCGCATACGCTTGTAGTCCCAGTCGCGGCTGTAGGCTGAGGCACCAGCGATGATGAGTTTGGGCTTGCACTCGAGGGCAATCTTCTCCATCTCATCGTAGTCGACGCGACCAGTTTCCTTGGCAACGTGGTAGGCGACGGGCTTGTAGAGCATACCCGAAGCGTTGACCGGGCTGCCGTGTGAAAGGTGACCGCCGTGCGAGAGGTCGAGGCCCATGAAGGTGTCGCCGGGTTCAAGCAGGGCTTGCATCACAGCCATGTTGGCCTGTGCGCCCGAGTGGGGTTGCACATTGGCGAAAGTGGCATTGAACAGTTGGCAGGCGCGGTCGATGGCGATTTGCTCGCTCTGGTCAACGATTTGGCAGCCGCCGTAGTAACGCTTGCCGGGATAACCCTCGGCGTATTTGTTGGTCATGACAGAACCCATGGCCTCCAGAACTTGTTCACTAACAAAGTTTTCCGAAGCGATGAGTTCGATTCCGTGCATCTGACGCTCTTTCTCTTGGCGAATCAGATCAAAGATTTTTTCGTCTCTTTTCATTGGTGTTGAATTGTTTATTTGTTGAATTGTTGAATCGTTGTTATTGACACGGGACTTCAAGACGCGGGACGCATTCTACATTCTACATTCTACATTCCGCATTCCCTATTCCGCTGCAAAGTTGCGAAATTTTATTGAGTCTGCGACAAAAAATCTAACTTTTACTATTTTTGTCAGCACAAAAATCATCACTCCAATGAAAAACAAGTCTTTTTTTGCCCTTTTGATGGCATTAATGATGGCCTCAACCTTCTCTTGCAAGCACCATCCCAAAACAGTTGAATCAACTATCGACTATGCCGATACCACCTATTGGTATAGCTGCGGCGACGAAAGCCACACCGCTGACGTGTTCTATGTGTATCCAACCGTGTCAACCATTTCCTATAAGGACAATGGCTCCTCGTGGTTTGCCGACATTACTTCGCCCAATGTACGTGAGGAAGCCAATGGCAACCAACGTTTTAACAAGATGCTTTACGGTGAATACAACTTCTACGCGCCCTATTACCGCCAAATGATTTTTGAGGCTTATCAGCAGCCTGACCATGTGTTGGACTCATTAGCCCAAATTGCGGCAAAAGATGTCTACGATGCTTTTCAATACTATATGGCACATTACAACCACGGTCGTCCCTTCTTCCTGATGGGTCACAGCCAAGGCTCGCAAGTACTTATCGAGCTGCTGAAACGTGGCATGACCAAGGAGCAACGAAAGCAGATGGTGGCTGCCTATTGCATTGGTTATCATGTTTCTGCGAAAGAATTGGCCGAGTATCCAGAGGCCTTGAAGCCCGCTACGGACAGCCTTATGCAAGGTTTGGTCATCTTCAACTCCGTGACCGATACTACGGCCATCGGCATGGTCTCACGCGGCGATGTGGTGGGCGTCAACCCCACAACTTGGACGATGTCGACCGACACTATTCCATTCGAGTTTCAATTAGGCATGGCCAAATACAACAAAGCCCGCGACAGCGTTCTCATCGTGCCCTGCCCGACAAGGACATGGCTTTATAACCACACCACCGTTTGTCCCGACCTTGACCCCCAAATGGTTTTTGTCCCCGCTTATGAGAAGATGTTCCCCAAGGGCAACCTCCACTTTGCTGATTCATGGCTATATGGTGGGAATGTTTTGGAGAATATGCGGTGCAGGTTTCGTTTTTTTGAGAGGTCACGTCAGGTACTAATAATGAGTTATAATGTACAACATTGCGCCGGTATGGATAAGAAAGTTGACTACGACCGCACCGCCGAGGTGATACGGAAACAACAGCCTGATATAGTGGCACTTCAGGAGTTGGACAGCATGACGGCACGAAGCAAACAGCATGACCAATTGGGTGAGTTGGCCAATCGCACATCGTATTATCCTGTTTTCGGGAGTGCCATCGACTTCGACGGAGGCAAGTACGGCGTGGGCATCCTTACCCGTGAACGTCCTTTGAGCACAAAACGCATTCCCTTGCCTGGCGAGGAGCCTCGTGTGTTGTTGGTTGCGGAATTGCAAAATTATGTAATAGCTTGTACCCACCTTGATTTAAAAGAGGTGCATCGATTGGCCTCTGTCCCGCTCATCGTGGCCGAGGCACAGCGTTGGCAGAAGCCTTTCATCCTTGCCGGCGACTGGAATGACACCCTTGACTCGAAACTGATGAATGGGATGACAGAGTATTTTACCCTCAATTCAGGTACAACAGCCACCTTCCCTGCCGACAAACCACAGGAATGTCTTGATTATATTGCGTCATTCAAAGAACGACCGGCAACAACGTTGGAATATGATGTGATGGACGAGCCTTCGGCATCCGACCATCGTCCTGTAATAGTCTGTCTACGTCTGCCGCTATAGATGATGTCAGAGATTTTTCGAACATTTTTCGGTGAATAGTCTGTTTATTCCCCGTTTTTCCCGTATTTTTGCGCCTCAAAACTGAAGCAACGATGAAGAATTTTGTTGAAGAACTCCGCTGGCGCGGAATGCTGGCACAGATAATGCCAGGAACGGAAGAACTCCTCCAGAAAGAAATGGTGACGGCCTACCTCGGCACCGACCCAACCGCCGACTCACTGCATATCGGTCACCTGTGCGGCATTATGATGCTGCGCCACCTGCAACGCTGCGGTCACAAGCCCATCATCCTTGTGGGCGGTGCCACTGGTATGATCGGCGACCCTTCGGGCAAGAGCCAGGAACGCAATCTGCTCAACGCCGAGACTTTATACCACAACCAAGAGTGCATCAAAAAGCAAGTGGCCAAGTTCCTCGATTTCGAGTCGAAAGAGCCGAATGCCGCCGAGATGGTGAACAACTACGACTGGATGAAAGACTTCACCTTCCTAGATTTCGCGCGTGAGGTGGGCAAGCACATCACCGTGAACTACATGATGGCCAAGGACAGTGTGCAACAACGTCTCAACGGCACCGCCCGCGACGGCCTGAGCTTCACCGAGTTCACCTACCAACTGCTGCAAGGCTACGACTTCCTCTGGCTCTACCAGCACAAGAACTGCAAACTCCAATTGGGCGGCAACGACCAATGGGGCAACATCACCACCGGCACGGAATTGATTCGCCGTACTTTGGGCTTTGAAAACGAGGCCTTCGCCCTCACCTGCCCGCTCATCACCAAGGCCGACGGCAAGAAGTTTGGCAAGACCGAGAGCGGCAATGTGTGGCTCGACCCCAAGCGCACTTCTCCATACAAGTTCTACCAATTCTGGCTCAACGTCAGCGATGAGGATGCCGAGAAATATATCAAGATTTTCACTTCATTAGATAAAGAGACCATCGATGCTCTCGTTGAGGAGCACAAGAAAGACCCAGGTCTCCGTGTGCTTCAGAAGCGCCTTGCCCAAGAGGTTACCGTGATGGTACACTCGCAAGAAGCCTTGGATGCCGCCATCGAAGCCTCTAATATCCTTTTCGGCAAGTCGACCAAAGATGGTTTGGAGAAACTCGACGAGCAGACCTTCTTGGATGTCTTCGACGGTGTGCCTCAGGAGCACCTCTCCCGCACTGAGCTTGAAGCTGGCATCCCGATTGTCGACTTCATGGCGGTCAATACACATATCTTCCCCTCCAAGGGCGAGGCCCGCAAGATGACCCAAGCCAACGGCGTGAGCATCAACAAGGAAAAAGTCACTTTGGACAAAGTAATGACCCTCGACGACTTGATTGATGGCAAGTACATCCTTGTTCAAAAGGGCAAGAAGAACTATTATTTGGTGGTGGTGGAATAAACTGCTGTATTATTGCCCCTCAAACAAGAAAAAGGTCAGAACCCAATCGGATTCTGACCTTTTTGCTATCATGAAGTCGACTTATTCATCGTCTTTTCGTTTACGTTTGCCTAACAAGTAGGCTCCACCGAGGCAGCCGAGGAGCAATAGGCCATCGCCGAGTGGCGTGAACACGTCCCATGTCTCGTTATGGTTGGGAAAGTCTGGGATGATGAATCCATTAGGGAGATTTTCATCGTGACAACGTAAATTGGCATATTCCTCCTCCTCCGTGATGAAAATTTGCGCCTTTGCTTGGTTGACACCCATCATTCCAAATGCCAAAACCATAAGAACCAATTTGATGATGCTTCTTTTTTTCATTGCCTTATCCTTTCTCTTTAGATGACCATTTTTTGTATCTTCACTTTCTTGTTGCTCGTCAAGCGCAGCAGGTACACGCCTTTGGCCACTCTCGGAAGCCAATGACTGCTTTGTTGGCCAATGGCTTCCGTCTCCAAAAGACAACGGCCTTGTATGTCAAACACCTGCAACAGGCCCTCTCCGTTGACAATCAGCTCGTCTTCGAAAAAGAAGGCGAAATGATGAACATCGTCGTCCTCTCCCTCTGGGTCTTCGGGTTCTTCGGGGTCGTCAGGCTCTTCGCCGCCTTCGCACCTGAACACAAGTTTGAAGCGCGACTTGTAGTCGGTCGTCTTGCTCTCAAACTTATACTCGTCGTTGGTCAGGCAATCGACGTCCACGCCTGCGATGTTGTCGATGAGGTGGAGGTAGCTGAACTCGCCGTGGCGGATGTTCCAATTCAGGGTGAACACGCCGTCCTCGTTGGGCACGAAGCGCACAGGCACCACATTGATGCCGACGGGCGTGAACAGCGTCTGGAAACTCTCGTTCTCAAGGTGGGCATAAATCAAGCCCTTGCTCTCGTGCAGCTTCTCCATCTTGTGGCCGCCGCCAAACTCGGGACGGTTCACCTCAACCGTCGTCAGGTCGCGTTTGCCGTCCTCATCGAAACAAAGCAGGTTCACCAAAGGATAGTTCACATTGCCTCGGTATGGTGAGTTGACACCATTGATTATGGTCTTTCCAGCCACGCGCATATTATCCGTGAATGTGAGATTTCCTGTACTGGCAGCTTTCACAAAGAAGCCTTGGTGTGGATGGATGTATCGGCTTGCCGAATAATAGGGATTGTCCGATTGGCCTTTCACATAATAAATATATCGGTATTCCACCTCAGGACCCTGACTGTCATCGGCAACAGCGTATTCAAGCCTGTCTAATTTTGTCTTATTTTCAGAGTCCTCAGCAAACTTGTCGAAATCCAAGTAACTCTGGTAAGGGTTGCCTATCATGTTGAGAGTGCGCCAATCCACAGTATAGTTATAAGAGCCGTGACCGTTGGGAGGCAGATTTTCGCCTATGGGCGTATTGGTCACCTTGACGGAGATATCGCCCGTGTTCAGTATGCCGTCGGCCATCATCATCGATTCTGAGGAAAGCGCCATCAGGTAGCCCTTGCCGGCTGGCATAGTCACATCGTTGAAATACCTATCGTCGCCAGCCTTGTTGTAGCCAATCCTGTAATGCCGATCGGTTCCATAATCCACATCCCAGTGCCAGTGGTCTTGAATGGTGTCTGTACCCTCGCGCTTATAGTTAATCCAGTGGAAGTAATACTCGTTGTACTCGTACAGGTCGAAGAAGCCGGCCACGCCTTGGCTGTTCGCAATGCTCGTGGTTCTCCATCTACCATACGGCGTATTGGTGGGGAAGTAGCCTATTTTGTCCGGTCTGTAACTTCCGTCTTGCCCCGTCGGTGACGGCGAAGTATTGTCAGACTGATACCATCTGGTTACCGGCGGATCCCATATAGTTCTATCAATCCAAATTTCATGTGCATGGAAGTGATGTTGTACTCGATTTCCATTTTTCCATACAATTGTATCAACGTATTGTTTATCTGTCCATGTACGGTACTCTATCCCAATAGGAACATTCTTTATCGCCGAGGAGAACAAGTGCCAGTTGGGGTCGTTGGTGAAGTCGCTGTCGCCTTTTCTGGCATTCTTGATGGTCACTCCAGCGCGGGCAGTCAATTCAGCACCAACAGGTTGTGTGATGCCTATGTCCTCGTGGATATGGAGCGGCACATTGACGTTGCCGGTAATTTCGACATCAGCAGGAACGTCTCCCGGCTGCACATCATACAAGTACATGGCGGCAACCGAGCCATCGGTATTGCAGGCTTTGAAATTCTTGCCTGTGGCGGCCCACATATCGTTGACATTGTCCTCATACAGCATATAGATGCCGTCCTTCGAACCTACGCTGTTGAACGTCTTTTTTTCAGTTTTGTTCATTGTGTCAAGCATGGGGATGGGATAGTCGTCGTTGATGGGACTGGCCATAGTGCGCGTCCAAACGGCGTAACCCTTGGAGTTGGTGTTGTTTGTCGCGCTCCATCCGTTTGTTGAAGTTTTCACCCAATCGTTGAGGGAGTGCTGCAAGCCACCAATCAAAGTGTCGTAGGTCTTTTCAGTGATATAAATGGCATCATTTTCAACAACAGGGGTCATCTGATGGTCGCGGTGCTTGAAGCCGTACTTGTCGCTGTAGCGTATAGTGGCAGTATAAGTGCCATGGCCAAATGGATTACCACCAGCCCTCTTATAGTACCCTCCAGCAGTGATGCTATCTTCAAATGCATAGCAATACTTGATGTTAGCGTTAGTGTTATTCGTTCCAGCCAACCAGCCGAAGATGCTCTGATTGGAACTGTTTTTGGGCTCGCCGCCTTGCAAACGACTATAGCAGTTCTCAACTAAGCCGTTGTTCACACCCACGAGGCCGCCAAAATAAATGACAGTGTCTTTAACCGCATCTGGAGATGATGGAACCCATGCTTGTGTTTCTTCATTATAAGTACAACTGGTCCAAATCGTATCGTTGTTGTCATAACTAATGTCGGGGAACTTCGGGTTACTGAAACTGTTGACGAGAGTGTCGGAGGCACCTAAATAACCCACAAGACCGCCAATGTGTCTGACCGTACCCTTTATTTCTGGCATGGCCATGGAAGAATGGATGATTGCAGGTTGTGTAGCAGTGCCTTTGACTTGACCGGCAAGGCCTCCCACATACGAGGTGGCTTTATTGGCTCTCGCAAGGTCAACGACAAAACGTGCCTCGCTGGCTCTAACCGTGGAACCATCCTCCATAAGGCCAGCAATTCCGCCTATATGGTAATGCTTTGAATGATCATTCGTCCTGAACGAGGATGCGTCCACAAAAGTGTTCTCCACCACAGCTCCTTCTTCAAGGTTGCCAAACAATCCGTATTTCTGCATACCAGAGATATAGCGGCAGTCGAGGCCAGTAATGAGATGGCCTTGACCATTGAATTTACCTCTAAAACCTAAATTGTCGTCAGCGTTTTGAGGATTCGTGTCATCAATATCCCTAAAGATGGTGTTGACACCAGTCTGTCTTTCGCGCACCGAACCAATGGGCACCCAAAGGTATTCGGTCATGTCGAGGTCGGCTTCCAAGACGGCCTCAAGCTCCGCATAACTGTCGTCAGAATATTGATCTCTTGTGCCGTTCAGCCTATTCACATGGGCCGAGAACCAAGCCAAGCCTTTTTCGTCCTTAATGTGCCAAAGTTTTTTCGTTCCAGTATCAGTCGTAATGGTTTCTACAGTGTAATGGCTGTCGTCTTGTACAGCGAGTGGGTGTCCGTACATGTCATAAAGGGCGGGGTCGTATTTCACGACAGGCGTGGTCCAACAGTCCCAAAGGTAGATGAAATCGAACCTGAACGGGTCATCGTCTTCACGGGCATGGATGGCAATGTAAGCGCGTGCATCGTCGAAGATGGAGGCATTCGACGAAGCTGAATTCATATTGTCGGTAATGGCGTTCATCCATTCCTCAGTGCTTTTTGTATCGCTGGCATACTTATATACGCCGAAATTCTCAAAAGTGAATGCCTCCGCTTTCTTTTTTGAGGTGGTTACGACTGGTATCTTACCCTTGGTCACACTAAAGCCGAGGCTCGAATACACGTTATCCCCTTCATTGGAAATATCGGACAGCAGTGCTATGACGCGAGTCAGACTGTTGTTGGCTGTGCTACCGTCCTCGGGGTTCAAGCCTTGATTGGTAGTATAGTCCTTATAAGCATCAAAGTATTTTTCGTTTTCCTTGTTGGTGGGATAGGGCAAAAACACATTGTTTCGGAGGTAGTATTGTAGATCGTAATTGCCCTGTTCGTATTCTGCTTCTGAGAAACTCGTCATGGCATAGTTGCGGTTCACAAAGAGGTGGTGGGTACCCAAGGGGTCATCGATGTTGTCGCCTATATACAGTTTGCCGTCGAGATAGATGCCGGCACCACCGCCAACGATTATATCCTTGTCCGTACCATTGCTTGCTGGAGTCAACTTAAAGTCGGGCGTGTGGTTGCCGTTCACCTCACAGCTTCCCTTCATGTGCATGATGGAGCCTTCTTCAAGGTAGATGCCACCGCCGTTACCACCTACTCCCTCAATGTCCTTTGCCTCATTCAAGTTGATGTTGCCGCTAGAGAACCTGATTTTGCCACCACTGGCGATATAGATGCCGCCGCCGTTTTTGGCATTGTTGTGATTGACGGAGGGTAGGCATTCGTATGTTATATAAGAACTATTGGTGAAAGTTTGGACATTGCCAAAACCAAAAGTAAGGTTGAAGTTGTTGGAAGCATAAGCTCGGATATAACAGGTTTCATTGTCTGCCAAGTTCAGGGAAGACAAGTCCAAGTCCTTGCTGAATTGCTCACCCACAGCTGGCAAAGGATTAATTGGAACAAATACGCCTAGGTTGGTTGAGGCATTATAGGTATCCCCGACCTTGCTGTACCAAATACCCGCAGCGGTAAGTTCATCGGAGCCTTGACTCAGAATAGAGCCGGTAACCGTGGCTCCCGTAGCAGTAGTGTTGGTCAAAGTGAGGGTAGTTACAGTAGGGTTTTCGTAAATAAAGGTACGAACTTCGCCGAAACCGTATGTTGTTCCGCCATTGTTGGTGGCATAGGCACGGATGTAAAAGGTCTTGTCTGTTTCAACGCTAAGGCTAACGTAAAATGCAGTATTAATTTCAGGTATTGAAGCTGCCGAAACAAAGCTACCCGCGTTGTTTGTGGCATCATAATCGGGGCCAACAGTGCTGTACCAAACGCCCGCAGCGGTGAGTTGGGCAGAACCTGCATCGGTCACGGTGCCATTGACTGTAAGGTCCAATACAGCCCCAGACATGGCGGAAGCCATATTCTCTCCTGTGGTCACAGTTGGCTCGCCGTCGCGGTTGTCAAACTCCTCATCCCAGTCCCAAGGCTCGCGGGCGGGGGCGGGATAGATGTCGCGCGGCCCCGAGGTGGTTCCTCCTCGGCCAAAGTTGGCCACCAGATTGCGGTCGCTATTGGCTGTAAAGGTATAGGAAGCAGACGTGGAAACCTCCGTTCCGCCTTCCGTCCAATTCGTAAACGTGTAGCCTGTATTGGCCGTGGCGGTCACAGTGACATTAGTACCATAGGTATATGTGCCGCTGCCCGTAACAGTGCCACCCTCCTCTGGATTGGCAATTGCGGAAATCGTATAATTGGTGACTTCGAAATTAGCCACATAATTGGCGTTGTCTGTTACAGTGATAGTATACTGGTCTTCACCTGATACTGCCTCACCGTTCAGCGTCCAGTTGACGAAATCATAGCCAGTGTTAGGTGTGGCTGTCAAGGTAACCTCCGTGCCGTAGTTGTAAGTGCCACCTCCTGTCACCGTGCCATAGCCTTCTGGATTGGCAGCGACCGCAATCGTATAGGTGTTAATCGTGAAGTTGGCCTGCAAAGTACGGTCGGTAGTGACATTGAAGGAGTAAGAGGTGTTGGTGGATACTACGTTACTACCCTCAGTCCAATTTGTGAAGGTGTATCCCACGTTGGGAGTGGCAACGGCAGTGTACTGGTCGCTCTCAAGGTTTGCATAACTTCCGCTTACTGCGCCACCAGCGGTGGGATTGGCCACCAAAGTCACACTGTGTTCCCTTGTGGTGAACGTGTCATCGGCACCGTAAGCGATATTGCCTTCGCTGTTGATGGAATAGGCACGATAATGGTAAGTGGTGTTTCTCTCAAACCCTGTTGCCATCAGGCTGAAGTCAAACGTGTTGGCATTGGGGTTGTTGATGGTTTGCTCCACATAGTTGGTGGCACCGCCTTGTCCTCTTATCGGGTTTGCGGATGTGCCCCAGCACACGCCGTATAAACCGTTGGGGGCTGTGTTGTTGGGGTCATGCACAAGATAGCCTTCCGAGTCGCGGCTGCCGATTCTGCCAGCGAGCGTTGCACCGTCGTGAACAATGGCAGTTTCTCCGGTGGTGTACATGACTGGCAGGGTGATGAAACTCGACTCGTCGGTGTAGACAACATCGGCAAGGGAGTAAACTCCATTAGTAGGGTCATCATTGGCAGCGGCGGTACTGGCGTATGCTCTCACATAGTATTTCGTATTGGCATGTGTTTGCGTCATGTATGTGCTGCAAGCAACAGCCGTATTCCCCGAAATTGGAGGTGCAGGCGTATCGCAATCCTTGAAATCAGTGTTTGACACAACGGACTTGCTCCGAGAAGGTTCGTGCAAAACGCTCCAGCACACACCGTAGGTGTTCACTTGATCCGAAACGGCATTAGAATGTGGAGTGACGCTGAAATTGCCTTGTGCCTTAAGGATATAGTCGTTTTGGCTTTGGTCAACAATGGTGAAAGTCACATCATCAATGGAAGTCAGTGTAACTGAAGGCTTGTCATACTCGGTAGAGAAATTCACATTCTGCGTGGTGTGAGTACCAGAGGAATTGGTGGCAAATGCATTTACCCAATAATCCTTGTGTGCGGTCAAATTTTCAAGTGTGATGATGAATTCATTGTTTGTCAATTCTACATTTGGTATAATGGGAGAGTTACTGGCAGCCACGGGCACCAATTCGTTTTGTGCGTTGAGTTGGAAATCACCATAATTAATACCATAGGCATTATTACCGATTGGCTCGCCGCCATCGCTTACTATTCTGCAAACCACGTCCACCTTGTTGTATGAGACATCCTCAGGTGTAACGTAAGGCTCTAAATAATACCTGATTTCCGATACCTCCACGTTAGGCAGGGTGATAGGCAATGCAGTGAAGTTGTAGCCGTTGCCGTATGAATACTTGGTGACATTGTTTTCGACATAGGAAGCATAGGCTTTCAGGTAGTAGGTGGTGCCAGGGGTTAAGCCACTCAAATCCACCGTGTATATGCCATTCGAGTAGTTATTGGATGAAATGTATGTATCCGTGTTTTCCAAATGGACGCCATAGCCTGTCGTGTTTTCATATCCGCTGTAAATCTCGCAGTGGATGGTAGCCGAGTTTTGGGTGATGCCCGTAATCCTGAAAGCACGCACCACGGGGGAACCATTAAGATAAGGTGTGTAGTGCGGTGTAGGCGTGGTTATGCTGTAGTCGGTAATATCCGAAGCACTCGTCACGTTGTTTTCGACATAGGTGGCATAGGCACGAACATAAGCGCAGATGTTTTGGCGTGCACCACGATACGAGGCAGTGAAGGTGAGATTGTCACTTCCAAGTGTTCCAGGGGTGGTGTGGTCAGAAATGAGCTCTGGATCGTCATCGGTGCTCCAAACGAAGCCAAAACCTTTAATTTGGCCTTCCCCATTGCCGAATACAGTTCCTTCAGGCATAGTGAAAGTAGCCGTTATAATAATGCTATCATTTTCGATATAATGCGATACAATTACAGGATTGTTTCCCATGTTAGGTGTGTTCTTCAGCGTGGTGAACTCAACCTGGTTGCCTTCCGATGTGCCACTGCTGTTGGTGGCGTAGGCGCAAGCATAGTATTTTTGGTTGGGAAGAAGTTGGGTTGCGCCGTTGGCGGGGTCTCTAAGGTTGTCGACGGTGAAGAAGTTGGTGGTGATTGACGAAGGGATGAATATTGGTTCCGGGGCTGACGTCTCTCCATCAAGCTTATCTCTCCAAATCTTCACGCCTCTCGCGGTGATGGGCGATGTGCCCGGGTCCATGATTTTTCCGCTGCCCTGTGCGCTGGTGCTGGTGATATTACTCACCGCTCCCGAAACCACCAAAGGATTGGCGGAATAGGTAACAAACTCAAACACTTCACTATAGCCCGTCTTGGTGACAGTCGATCCGTTTTCAGTGACATCGTAACGGAAGAAGGCTTTCGCTTGATAGGTCTTGTCGTCTGCAAGCATCGAACTTGGAATGACGATTCTTTGGCAAGCAGGTTCACCTTGTTTATAAGTATAGCCTTCAGTCGAGCCATAGACAACTTCAGTGCTGGGCGAATTTTCGCCCCAAACGATGCCGTGCTGCACATTATTAATATCTGAGTATTTGCCTTGGTCCACAAGGTGATAATGAATAATGGCATTTTGTCCGTTTGCGTCGGGGTCCCTGTTCACTTCCGCATCAACAATAAGAACGATGGGGTTGGGGTTTTCTTCGCGCTCGTGGATGTCGAACACGCCACCACCGCTGTACACGCCGCCGCCGTTGCCCAGCGTAGCGCTGTTGTACTCGATCTTACCGCCGTTCAAGGTGATGTTGCCATTGGCGATGTAAACGCCACCGCCGTCGCCATTGAGGGCATGGTTGCTGGCGATGCGGTCGCCGTTGAGGTCGATGTTGCCCTTTTGGTTGTTGATGCCGCCGCCGTTGCGGAAGGCTCTGTTGTTTTCGATGACGGTGATTTTCGCGCCCATGGGTAGTTCCCTTTTGGTGCTGGGGCCAGTGGTGATGTCGCCTTCAAAAGTATAGATGCCGCCGCCGTCGAGTTCCACGGCACGGTTGCCAATCACATCGCAGCCGTATAGGAGAATACTGCCTTGATGGTTGTCGATGCCGCCGCCGTTGATGTTGGCTTCGTTGTCGCGGATGTTGGAGTAGTGGGCGTAGATGTCGCCGTATTTCAGGTAGATGCCACCACCACGTCCCGTAGGGTCGGCTTGGGTGCCGTCTTGTCCACGGGTCTTGTTCTGCACCATGTCAGAGCAAAGCAGACGGATGGTGTAGCCCAAGCCACGGTTGTTGCTGGCGTGAGGGCCTTCGCAGAAGATGCCGCCGCCATTGCCTTGCGAGGAAGTATTGTTGAAGATGGTGGCGTGGCGCACGTCCACACGGCCCGTATGGTTGTTGAAGGCACCGCCGTTTTTCAAGGCTATGTTGTTGAATACCTTAGTACCGTCGTTGAGGGTAACATCGTTGAGTTTGGTCGAAGGGAACTGGAACAGGTCGATGTCGCCCACGAAGGTATAGGCACCGCCGCCATGGCCGTTGAGGGCACTGTTGTTGGAAAGGCTGCCGCCATGCAGGATGATGTCGCCGGCATGGTTGTTGAGACCTCCGCCGTTCTCCGTGGCCGTGTTGTCGTGGATGAGGGCGTTGTAAGTGATGATGGTGCCCGAGTTGGCATACAAGCCACCACCTTTCTTGGCTGTGTTATATGCAATCTCGATTTGGTCGTCCATCTCCTTTTTGTTCACCCAAATGGTACCCATGCGGGTATCAACACCGCCACCGTTCATTCCAGCACTATTGTGGGTGATTTTCGACTCAATTCGCTGGATGCCGTTTTCTGTTTCCACATAGTCCTCAATGTCGATGTCGCCTTGGTTGGTGTAGATGCCGCCGCCGCTGTTGCCAGCTTGGTTGCCTTTGCCCTCGGCGCCGCCGATGAGACAGCCGTTCACGTCAATGTTGCCACTGTGGTTGTTGATGCCGCCGCCGTTATGTTCGGCCTTGTTGCTTTGGATGGCCACGTCGGTGACGGTGATGATGCCTTGCTGCAAATAAATACCGCCGCCGCAACCTAAATTAATTGTGCTACCGCCTTCAGTTTCTTCACCGCTGCCATTTGCTTCATTATCAGCGAGGTCGACATGGCTCATAGTGATGTATTCCGCTTCGGCAGAGCTGCCCATGCAGAAGGCGCCGCCGCCGCTGCCATTGCCGTTGTCATTGCCAGCCACATTGCCTTTGATTTCGATGCGGTCGTTTTTGCTCTTGCCGCGCACGGTGATGAAGCCTTCCTTGGTGTTGAGGCCACCGCCATTCTTCTTGGCTTTATTGCCATTGATTTTCGAGGGTTGGCGTTCCTCGCCCGTGGGGTTGATGTCGATGTTGCCGATTTGGGTGTAAACACCGCCGCCGCCGCCGCCAGCTGTGTTATTGAGCAGTTGTCCGTTGATGATGGAGATTTTTCCTTGTTGCAGATATATGCCACCACCGTGGTTTCCTGAACTGTTTTCAACAAGTTCGACACGACGCATGCGGATGTCGTATTCTGATGTGGTATTGTCGCCCATGCAGTAGATGCCGCCACCGTTGCCAGTATTTGTAGTGTTGTTGGAGATTTCCACACGATAGGTGTTGTTGCCGTCAAATTCGCCAAACACCACCACTTTTCCGTCCAAGTCATAGATGCCGCCGCCATGGCGGTATGCTGAGTTGTAGTTAATCTGTGAAGGCGTGCCTGTCGATTGTTGCTTGTGGTTGATGAGCACGTCGCCTGAGTTGACATAGATGCCTCCGCCATCGCCATTGGTGCCATTGGCTTGGTTGTATGAAACTTTGGAGCTCAGCATGGTGACCGTACCCGTGTTCACATAGATGCCGCCACCTGAATCACCGGCTTTGTTTCCCCTAGCCGTTTCATCGCCGCCAATGGTGGCGCCTTTCATGTCGATGTTGCCCGTATTGAGGTACACACCGCCTCCATTACCGGAAGTGGCTGTGTTTTTTTGTATGGTCGGCGACTTTGCGTTGGCTCCAGTACCCTCTTTGGTAACCCTAACAGTGCCTTGCAGCACATAGAGACCTCCTCCGTCGTGTCCTGCACTGTTGTTGTCGATGTCGGAATAGTCGTATACTGTGGTGCTCGTGTTTGACCTCGCGCCATTATGTTGGTATTGGACTGGTTCGGCAGACACATACACGCCTCCGCCATCTTTGCTGGCCTCATTATTCTGGATCAGCATACATTTTGTTTCTTGGCTGGGCTCGCTAATGTCAACGGTAACATCCTGTGGAACAACAGCATCAGATGTTCCTGAAGGATTGACATAGCCTGGAACAGCCACGATGGCCACGCCGCCGCCAGAGCCGCCACCCGAGTCATTGATTACTTTGTTATTAGTGATTTCTCCATAGTCGAGCGAGCATTCGGTCTTGTAGAAAGAGCAAGTGTTGGGTCGTGTGATGTATACACCGCCTCCATAATCACCGTAGGCTATGTTGTTATACACTTTGCCGCCGTTTTGGATGAACTGCATCTTGAATTGATCGTTAGGTCCTGGAGGATTATTCGCTCCGGCATGATAATAGTAATAGGATATTTCTCCATTTATTGGAGTTCCATTATTCTCGTATCCAATCGTCGCCGCCGACATCAATGCCGCTGCAATGGCAATGCCGCCCCCGTTTGCAAGGGTAGTATTTCCTCGAACAATCGTGTTGGGATCCAATCTCAGGATACCGTTCTCCGGAGCCCAGTCACCATAAATAATTCTTGCGCTATGGTGTTCGGTATAGGAGGTGAGATAGATGCCGCCACCGTCTCTCTTCGCTCTGTTATACTGGATGGTGCAATTCTTAATGCTGCAAGGAGCCTTCACACAGACACCGCCGCCTTGGACGGTGGAAAAATTATGCTCAATGAGGCAGTTTTCGAGTTCCAATGGGTCCGAAATGGAACCTGTGTGCCAACGTATACCACCGCCGTAATTATGGTTGACATTGCAGTTCTTGATGCTGCACTTGAAGCGGCTGTTTCCTACGGAACGGATGCAAAAGTCGCTTTCTTCAGGGATGGAAAACTCACTATTCAAAAAATTAGCGATATTGCCATTATTGAGCGTATGGCCAGTGAAATCAATGTCATAGTTGTCTTCCACAAGGCAATCTTCCATTATAACCTGTTTTAAGGCATTGTTGGTAGGTTTCATTCCCTGCATCTTCAGCACGGCGCAGCCATTTTTCGAGGCATTTTGGGTGAATTTGCAGTGCTTGACTATCATCTTGGCACTTATGTCAGGCTGATTGGCAAAAGCCTGCAACAGACCCACTTGGCTGCCAAATTCGGTGCAGAAACGGCGCATGGTGACATTTGTAAGTTCTATCGTGCCATGACGAACCCTAACTCCAGCACCTTTGTGTATTACGCCAGTGGCTCCTGTTTTCACCGTTGGAGCCCAATTAGTGGAGTCATTGATGTTTTGACCTGTCAATTCCGGACCACCGAAATCAAACACAAAGTTGTTCGTGAAATCATACACTAAGGGCACATTCTCATTCGAATTTGCCCCCTTGTTTCTCCCCTCGATGATGAACTTACAATAATCTGCATTTGTTATATTAGTACCAATATTATAATTAGCATTACTAGCTCCAGCAGATTGGTTGCTTTCACCTACTCGTATGATATGGTTGGTCTTACGGTTTTGAACTTTCAATGTAGGGTTGGAGTCAGTATGAGTGAAAGTGAAAGAATCTCCATATTTGAATGTGAGCGAGCCCTTATGAATCTGTACAAGACCATCCAAAAAAATAGTCTTCTTGTTCTCGAATTTCACTATCACTTCCACGCCTTCCTTTTCAAGCGTAATGGCACCTATTTGGTTATAGTAATTGCCTGATTGTATTTGGATACCATTCGTGTTATAGAAATATTGGTTGTTTGGAGTAATAGTCAAAGTTTTGATTTTGAACGTGTTGGCATCTTCATTCTCCAAAACCATTTCAACCTTGGTAACATTGGGGTTATAGGAGTTTCCTGTTCCGCCGCCTATTCTGAAGGCTAAGCTTTGTCCCATTGCTGCCCCTCCCCAAAAAACCATCAAGGCAAGCACCAAGAATTGCTTCATTCTGTTTCTGTAATTTTTCGTTGTAGTGTATTTCATCTTCTTTTTTATTTATTTCTGACTTATTGTTTATCGCGTGGAGTTTCGGCTAAGCTCATTGCCTGACACACAGATTCGGCTGACCACCGACATGGGCGGACAGCTTGTGTGGGTCAGGCTGGTGTTGCCTTATGCCTTGCATTGCGTGCAGCTCGGCTGGGGCAGGTTCGGGATTGGGACTTGTCGTAGTCGGGTTGTAGTAATGTAACGCATTCATTTCGCGTAAGATAAAAGGAAAAAAACATATCCTCTTCCGCGCCCCTCACCTCACGGCGGGGTATGGTTTCGGATTTAGCGTGCAAAAATAGAGAATTTTCTTTTTACCGCAGCTATTTTGGAAAAAAAAATCTTTTTATCGCTTAGAGGATGATATTAAAGTACTGGCTTACAATTTGTTATATCAACTTATTTCTTTTTCTTCAACTCCGCCTCAGCCTGCTTCACGCTGACGCGCTCGCCGTTGATGAAGGCGACAATGAAGGCATCAGGATAACCTGCGGCTGAAAGCTCTGCTTTTCGTGCCTCGGCTTGTGCTACAGTAGAAAAACGCCCTGAAATGTAACAATACATGTTTTTCGACCTGTACATGCTTACTTTCTTGATTTTCTTGAAAGTCGGGTCCTTAAGCGACACCTTCTTCTTCACCGCTGCAAACTGCACGGAGAAATAAATGTCCTTTTCCCTGCTCTCTCCTTGTGCCACGGCGGGTTTCTCCTCTTTCGGTTTCTCAACAGCCTGCTCCTTGGGGGCTTTGGGTTGGTCCTTAGGCTTGCTTACCTCAGGGGGATTGTTGGCCAATTGGTTGTCGGCCTCATATTCCTGCTTGAATTCCGCGAAAGCCTGATACAAGGACAAAGCCATCAGTTTCTGACCTTTTTCGGACGCGAGAAACTGCTCCTCCTTTTCATTATTAATAAAGCCCAATTCGACCAGAATGCTCGGCATGGAGGTCTTCCAAAGCACCAAAAAGCCTGCCTGCTGCACACCTCGGTCGTGGCGGTCGGCCTTGGTGTCAAACTGCTTCTGCACCTTGTCGGCCAATTGCAGGCTCTGCTTCTGGTAAAGGCTTTGCGAAAGCGAAAACAGGATGTATGCCTCGGTGCTGTTAGGGTCGAAGTTGTCGTAGGCATCGGTGTTGTCTTCCAACAAGATCGCCGCGTTCTCCATCTTTGCCACCTTCAGGTTGGCCTCGTTTTTCGATTCACCCATGACGTAGGTCTCCGCACCGCTCACCGTGGTGAAGCCCTCGGTGGAGTTGCAGTGTATGGAGATGAACACGTCGGCATTGTTGCGATTGGCGATGGCCGCCCTTTCGCTCAATTCGACAAACACATCCTCTTGGCGGGTGTAAATCACGTTCACATCGGGCAAGTTCTCTTTGATATAGTTGCCCAACTTGAGCGCAACTGCCAGGTTGATAGTCTTTTCCATGCTCCTTTTGCCCAATGCACCGCAATCCTTACCGCCGTGCCCGGCATCGATGACAATGGTCTGGATTTTCTCGCCTTTTTGAGCCATAATAAATTGTGGCATCAGAAAAAACAAGGCCAAAACACCAAATCCGAAAATCTTTCGTTGTATCATATCAAGTTCATTTATTTATCTTTGCAGCGTTTTTCGACCGCACAAAAGTAAACGTTTTTGTTTTGACCAAACGCAAGTCATATAGAAAATATTTTTCAACAGCAGCATTTTGCTTGCTGGCAGTTGTGGCCTTGGCTTTTTTCGGTTGCAAACAAATGGCTCATATTGAGAAAGATACACACGGAATTGAGCCAACAGGGATTGACAGTGCCGCCATAGCGAAGCCCCGCATCACCGACACGATTACGATGGTGTTCGACACGATTGCCACGGATACCACGGCCCAGTTTGTTGTCGACAGCATCGCCTCACTTGACAGTTTGGCCGTGGCCTTAGACACCATCCCGACACTTGACTCGCTTGGTTACGACACTTTGACACACAAAACGACTCGTATTAATAAAATCACGCCACGACGCTCCGATTCGGCCATCGAAACCCAGGTGGTTTGTTCCGCTTCCGACTCGTCGTATCGCGACATGAACCAAAAGAAAATCTATTATTACGGCAACGCCGAAGCCAAATACGAAGACATCAACTTGACAGCGGCCTGCTTGGAATTCGACCTTGAAACCACCACCTGCCGAGCTTACGGTGTCGTCGATTCGTTAGGCAAACTGCAAGGACGGCCCATTTTCAAGCAAGGCGAGTCAACTTTTGAGGCCGGGGAAATGCTCTACAATTTCAAGACCAAGAAGGGCATCATCACCAAGGTTTGGACTGAGGAACAAGGCGGCTACCTGCATGGCGAGCGCGTGAAACGCATGGACGACAACACCATCAACATACGCTCGGGCGGCTACACCACCTGCAACCTGAAAGAGCACCCACATTACCAATTCAAGTTCACCAAGGCCAAAGTCATCCCCGACGACAAAATCGTCACCGGCCCCATCTACATGACCATCGCCGACGTGCCATTGCCGCTCGCGCTGCCTTTCGCCATGATTCCCAACACGAAAGGCAAAAAGTCGGGACTCATCATCCCCACCTACGGCGAGTCGGCCAACCGTGGCTTCTACCTCGAAAACGGCGGCTATTACTGGGCCATCAGCGACTATTACGACCTGCAAGTGCTGGGCGACATCTACACCCGTGGCTCGTGGGGCATCAAGCCGACTTTCCGCTACAACCGCCGCTACAAGCACAGCGGCTCGATGGCTTTGAGCTTCGCCGTCA
Source organism: uncultured Bacteroidia bacterium (assembly GCA_902782455.1). Taxonomy (GTDB): domain Bacteria; phylum Bacteroidota; class Bacteroidia; order Bacteroidales; family F082; genus Limimorpha. Next base: position 65,817 of record CACZNA010000004.1, read on the forward strand.
ACAAGATAGGCACCAAAGGCGCCGCCGATTATCAGGAGAGTAATGACTTCAAGATACAGTGGACGCACAGGCAAGACACCAAGGCCCACCCGCGCCGCAACTTCTCGGCCAATGTCAACATCGTGAGTTCCAACTTCAACAAATACAACGCCCAAACCACCACCGACCAACTGAGCAACACCTTCCAGTCGAGCATCAGCTACCAGACCAACTTCGCCAGCAAAGTCTACCTCACCCTCAACGCCAGCCACAGCCAAAACACGCTGACGCGACAGATGACCGCCTCGTTGCCTGAAGTTACGCTGACGGTCAACACTTTCTATCCTCTGAAAAAAGTGGGCAAGGCGGGCAAGAAACGCTGGTACCAAAGCCTCAGCATGGGCTACACGATGAACGGGAAGGTTTACATCAACGACGTCGACACGGTGCTGTTCAACGGCTTCACCGACGACTTCGGCAGCTGGGCACGCGGCTTTATGCGCAACCATGCCCAAATGGGCGTCAAGCACACCATGCCCATCAGCGCGACCATCAAGCTGCTGAAGCACTTCTCGTGGACCAATTCCGTGGGATTGAACGACTACATGTATTTCCGGCACACCGAGCAGCAATGGATTCACGACACCGACTCGACAGGGCACCTGCAAATCGACACCCTACTTGGTTTCTACAATTTGGTGGACTTCAACGCGACCACCAAAATCACCACCAAGCTCTACGGCATGAAGTACTTCAGCGGGGGTCCCATCCGAGCCATCAGGCACGTCATCACCCCTGAGATTGGCTTCACCTACCGCCCCAACTTCGGCGACCCGAGATGGGGCGTTTACGGCTCTTACACCGACGGCGACGGCAAAGTGCAGACCTACAACAAATTCGACCGAGCACTCTACGGAACGCCTTCGCAAACCCAGCAGGGACTGCTCACCTACAACATCAACAACAACTTGGAAATCAAAGTGCCATCGAAGAGCGACACCATCACGGGCGTGAAGAAAATACCCATCTTTGAGTCGTTGTCAATTTCGGGAAACTACGACATCACCAAGGACTCCCTCAACTTCTCCCCCATTTCGATAAGCGGTCGCACCACGCTGTTCAAGAAACTGAACATCAGCTACAACAGCTCATGGGATCCCTACGCCGCCGACTCGTTGGGCCGACGCATCAACAAATTCGAACTCATCGAAAACGGTCGCCTTTTCCATAAAAACAGCTCTTCGTGGAACTTCAGCCTAAGCTATTCGTTCAACCAAAACGAGTTGGACAAGCTGACAGGAAAGAACAAGACGAAAAAACCAAACGAGCTTGGCGACGACCTCCTCCAGCGGGCGCAACAGTCGGAGAACGTCACCGAAGGCGAACTTTTGGAAATCATGGGCAATCCCAATGCCTACGTCGACTGGAACACGCCTTGGTCGCTCACCTTGAGCTACAACTTCACCTATACCACCAACATGGCCTACGCCGCCTTCCTCGGCATTGCCACCAACCGCGTGGTGCAGACCCTGAACCTCAACGGCGACATCAGCCTCACGCCCAAGTGGAAGTTCACCTTCTCGACAGGCTGGGACTTCACCAACCACGGCTTGTCGTACACCAACGTCAGCGTTTACCGCGACCTCCACTGCTGGGAGATGCGCTTCAACTGGATTCCCATCGGCAGCTACAAGAGCTGGAACTTCACCATCAACGTGAAATCCGCCGCTTTGAAGGATTTGAAGTTGACTAAGAAAAAGGACTACCGCGATAATTAATGCGGAATTAGGAATGCAGAATTAGCCTATCGGATGAAAATATTCTGCATTCCGCATTCTGCATTCCGAATTTCTTATTATTTTTGCCCCATTCAAACCTAATTAATTTAATGTATATGAAAAAAGTATTTACCCTTTTCCTCGCGCTGGCCATCGGTTTTGGCCTGAAAGCGCAATGTCCGCTCACAACAGCCGTCGACTTCACAGCTACTGACGTTCACGGCACTGAAGTCCACCTGTTCGACATCCTCGACGGCGGCCAGTATGTGCTCATCGACTTCTTCTTCACCACCTGCGGCCCCTGCCAGCAGGCAACCCCGAAAGTGGTGGAATCCTACTACTTGATGGGCTGCAACATGCACGATGTGTTCTACATGGAAATCGCCACGGGCGACAGCGATGCTGCCTGCCTCAATTGGGTGAACACCTACGGCGTGGAGTACCCCACCATCAGCGGACAGGCCGGTGGCACCACCATTTGCAGCCAATATCAAATCGGTGCCTATCCCACGCTCATCGTTATCGCCCCCGACCGCTCCATCGTCATCAACGACCTGTGGCCCATCAACAACGCCCAAACGGTCGTCACAGCCTTGGAAGGCTTAGGCCTGCAACAGCACGACTGCAACACGCCGAGCTACAACCCGCAAGTGAGCATCACGGTTGACCAAGTGATGGAAACCGAGGTGACGGCCACCTTCACACCCAACGAGGATTGCGCCTCCTACGGTTATATGATGGCTACCGAAGCCGAAATTGAGGAATGGATGGGCATTGCCGGCCTCGATTTGCCCGAATACCTCTGGAACTTCGGTATGCCCGGCTCGGGAGTCATCTCCAACACCTTTGGCGACCTGACACCCGACACTGAATACAACATCTACGCTGTGCCCGCCGACATTGACGGCAACCTTGGCGAAGTCGTAATCGAGCCTGTCACCACCACGCCCGGCGGCGGAAGCGACATCATGCCCGACTTCACCGCCACCGACATCGAGGGCAACACCATCCATCTTTACGACATCCTTGACGCAGGCCAAGCCGTGCTGATTAATTTCTTCCTCACCGGCGACCCGTACAGCGAGCAACCCATGCCCGACATGACCGAAGCCTACCGCCTCTACGGCTGCAACGCGCACGATGTTTTCTTCATGGAAATCTGCCCGAATGCCTACGACGAGGCTTGCCAAGCCTGGGCAGACCAATTCGGCGTGAAATATCCCACCATCAGCCGCGACGGTGGCGGCAACGACATCGCCCAAGCCATCCCCGTGGGCTACTACCCCACCATCATGCTCATCCGCCCCGACCACACTTTTGCAAATCGTGACATCTATCCGCCCACGCTGGATTACATCATTGATGCAATGAATGCAGAAGCGTATGAACAACATGATTGTGAAGACGGCGTGAACCAGAACGACAGCCAATATATTACAGTTTATCCGAACCCCGCCAATGACTTCGTAACCCTTAGCGGCGAAAGCCTCGGCACGGTGCGTGTCTATAACGCCCTCGGCCAGAAGATGGACGAATTCGAGGCCAACGGTAGCGAACTCCGCATCAACACAGCCGGTTATGAGAACGGCTTGTATGTCGTGAAGGCCGGTAATACAACACTGCAATTTGTGGTGAAACACTAATTTTTAATGCGGAATGCGGAATTATGAATGCTGAATAGCGCAAAGCGATGCTGGGCTTCGCTCTATTCAGCATTCACAATTAATAATTCAAATCACAATGAACATTCTCATTCTACGTTCCTCGTTCCAAACCGACGAATTTGTTCGTAACGAATACGCCGAATTGCTGCAAAGGATAGAAAACGAATGCCGTGCAGAAATTCATATCATCGGTGATGAATCCATAGAGACGCACGGCCGTGCGTCTCTACAAACGTTGCCCGATGCATTTATGATCGCCACTGGCGGCGTGGAAAACCTGTTCAAACGCATCTGGTCGGCCATCGACGTGGAAATGATGTGCGCCCCATCGCGACCGAAAACCGTCACAATGATTGCCGACGGGCGCAACAATTCCTTGGCCGCCGCCTTGGAAATATTGACCTGGTTGGGCAACAACGGCATGGAGGGGCGCATTTTGCATGGGACGAATGATGAAATTGTTTCGGCCATCGTAGAGACGCACGGCCGTGCGTCTCTACTACGGGGACGAATCGGTTTGTTCGGCCAACCCTCCGATTGGCTTATCGCCAGCAGCGTCGACCGTGATTTTCTGTGCCAACATTATGGCATCGAGACCGTTAACATTGATTTGCAACGCCTCATCGAAGGCATCAAGTCCGTGGCGCAAGATGAGGCCGCCACGGTCGCACAAGATATGACAAAACGCGCCAAAACCGTCAAGGAACCGACTGGCACCGACATGGTGGAGGCTGCCAAAGCCTATCTCGCCATCAAGAAAATCTGTCAGGAAGAACGCTTGGATGCCTTCACTATCCGCTGCTTCGACATCGTGAAAGCTTGCGGAACGACGAGTTGTTTGGCTTTAGCCATGCTCAACGACGAAGGCATTGTGGCAGGCTGTGAAGGCGACATGCAAACTTTACTTACCATGCTACTTGCCAAACGGATTTGTGGCGAGGTGGCTTTCATGGCCAATCCGTCGCAACTCACCGACAATAGTTCCATGCTTGCGCATTGCACCATCCCGCTCTCGATGTGCGACGAAACTATCGTCCGCTCACATTTCGAGTCGGGCATCGGTGTGGCCATCCAGGGTTTGCTTCCACTGACCGACTACACCTTGTTTAAATGGGGCGGCCCGAAGTTGGACCGTTATTTCGTTACCGAAGGAAAAGCCATCGAAACGTCCTTTAGCGAACATTTCTGTCGTACGCAAATCACCTTGGACATCAACTTGAAGCCATATTTGCTCCAACATTCCATCGGCAACCACCACGCCATCATCCGTGGACGACATGCCGAAGCCATCCGAAAATTCATGCAGGAACACAACGTAAAGGCCTGTTGAACGACTCATAAAAAGAAAAATTAATTCAAAGGGGCAACATATTCATAAATTTTGTACTTTTGCAGCCCGATTTTTTAGGCGCAATGGAAAAGAAAAGCGAATTTCTGATTCCCGTGAGCGGTCTTGCCTTGGGCAGCCATTCCTACCAGTTTGAAATCAATGACGATTTCTTCGCTGACAAGGAATATTCTGAAATACAGCAAGGTAAGGTAGCCGTAAGCCTTGATGTCGACCGACAGGAGACCATGTTGACGCTCCGTTTCGGCATCAACGGGACGGTTCGTGTGGCTTGCGACCGTTGCGCCGACGAATTCGACCAACCCATTGAGGACGAGCGTGAGTTCTTCATCAAGTTGGGTACGGAAAACGCCGAGGAGTCGGACGACGTGGCTGTTGTAGAAGCCAACACACACGATTTCGACGTCAGTACGCTGATTTACGAATACATCACCCTCGCCGTTCCGATGCACCGCGTCCATCCCGAAGGCCAGTGCAACCCCGAAGTGATTGCCCTGCTCTCGAAAGAAGAGGCATCTGAATCCGACGAAGAAACCATCGACCCGCGTTGGGCCGCATTGAAAGACATAAAATTAGAAGATAACAAATAACTGATTACTAACTTAATAAAGTAAAAGTAAAATGGCACATCCTAAAAGAAGACAGTCTCACACCAGAGGCGCAAAGAGAAGAACACATTACAAGGCTGAAACTCCCAACGTGACCATCGATCCCGTCACCGGAACCATGCACGTCATGCACCGTGCTTACTACGTGGACGGCGACCTGTACTACAGAGGTCAGCTGGTCATGGCTGCCAAGCAGTAAAAAATTTGGAAAAAACGTTGCGTATCGGAATTTTTTCCTATATTTGCAGCGTCAAACGGCAAAACAAAAGACAACATCGGATTTTTTTCATAATCTTTATATTGTTTTTCCCCACCAACATCCCCAGTTGGTGGGGTTTTTTGTTGCTTTTACTGAAGCATATTGTATAGGATTCGGATTTTCTTTGTAATATTGCAGTCAGAAAAAGAAAGCATCATGAGTAGAAAAGACATAGTGGCACAAATACAAATGATTATGCGGCGATTGTTTCCCACAGCTGAGGTCATTTTGTATGGCAGCGAAGCTCGTGGTGAGGCAAGGTCAGACAGCGACATTGACCTGCTTATCCTTATCGATGGCGACAAACTCACTTTGGCTCAAGAAGATGCTGTTACTACACCTCTTTACGAATTGGAACTTCAAACGGGTGTTGCGATTAGCCCAATTGTGATGTTGAAAAAACAATGGGAAAATCGCCCGTTGGTCACGCCGTTTTACCTTAATGTAATGAAAGAAGGAGTAAGACTATGAGCGGATTGGATAACGAAAGCAGAAAAGCCTTGGTCGATTATCGCCTTGAAAGGGCGTATGCTACGATGGAAGAAGCCGCAGTAATGACAGAAAAAGAGTTTTATAACGCAGCGGTGAATAGGTTATATTATGCATGTTATTATGCTACGGAAGCCTTGCTTTTGAAACATAAAATCGAAGCCAAGTCACATGCGGGAGTTAAAGCCATGCTTGGACTGCATTTTGTGTCAAAAGGATTGGTGCCCGTTTCGATTGGCAAAATTCTTTCAACGCTTTATGAAAAAAGACAAAGCGGTGATTATGATGATTTTATCTATTGCGACAAGGAAATGACCGATGACCTCACAATACAAGCACAGATTTTTATAGATTACATTGGGAAGTTGGTACAAGATGATTCCACAGAATCAAACAATTAAATTTATATCACAATGAAAAAACTATTCTCATTAATCGCAGCCGTAGTGCTGACAATGACAGTGGCCCGCGCCGATGAAGGCATGTGGCTGCCTTATTCGCTGAATGGCCAAAACCTGGCCGAAATGCAAGCCATGGGCTGCAAGCTCACGGCGGAACAAATCTTCAGCTTCAACCAGCCGAGCATCAAGGATGCCATCGTGCAATTCGGTGGCGGCTGCACGGGCGAAATCATCTCTCCCGAAGGCCTGTTGCTCACCAACCACCACTGTGGCCTGAGTTTCGTCCAAAAACTCTCGTCGATTGAGCACGACTACCTTACCAACGGCTTCTGGGCCAAGAGCAAAAGCGAAGAGTTGCCCAACGCAGGCCTGTCCGTCTTATTTTTAAATAAGGTGGAAGATGTGACGGAAGCTGTGCTGAAAGGCATTACTGCCGAAACATCCGAGGCCGAGCGTGAAGAACTCATCGCCAAGAACGCCCGCCAACTTGAGAAAGACCGCAAAGGCGACCGTAATGTGAGCATCGAGATTGTGCCGTTCTACAGCGGCAACCAGTACATCTTATTCGAGTACGACGAATACAAGGACGTGCGCCTCGTGTGCTGTCCGCCTTGGGGCATCGGCAAATATGGTGCCGATACCGACAACTGGACTTGGCCGCGCCACAAGGGTGATTTCAACATTTTCCGCGTTTATACCGCCCCTGATGGTAGTCCCGCCGAGTACAGTGCCGACAACATCCCGATGAAGTCGAAGTGGTTCCTGCCCATTAACTTAGGTGGCGTGAAGCCCGGCGACTATGCCATGATTCTCGGCTATCCCGGCTCGACTGACCGTTACTCGACTTCCTACACCGTGAAGAACGTCATCGAGGAGGAAGGCCCGGCCATCATCGACTGCCGCACGACCAAGCTCGACAACTACCGCAAGCACATGGATGCCGACCAAGAGGTGTTCATCATGTACGCCTCCAAGCAGGCCAGCGTGTCGAACTACTGGAAATATTACATCGGTCAGGTGAAGCAACTCAAGCGCAACCATGTGTATGAACGCCGTCAAGCCCAAGAGGAAGACTTCGCAAGATGGGTCGGCGCAGACCCGAAGCGCAAGGCCGAATATGGCGACATCTTCAAGGGCATCAAGCAGAAGTGGCAGATTTTGGACGAAATCCAAAAGTCTTTCGTCTATCACCGCGAGGCGGGTTGGAACGGCGGCGAGGCTATCTCATTCAGCCGTAGGTTCATGCGCATCAACAAGATGTTTGAGGACAAGGCCGACAAAGCCGACATCAAGGCCGCTGCCGAAAAGATGCAAGAAAGTGTGAACACCTTCTTCAAAGACTATTCCATGCCCCTTGACCAAGATGTGACCGCCGCGCTGCTGGCTTTGTTCTACAAGAACATTCCCGCCGACCTTCGCCCGAGCGAAATCACCCGAATTGGCGACGCAAACAACGGCGATTTCAGTACCTATGTTGCTAAAGTCTTTGAGAAATCCATTTTCACCGACAAGGCTCGTGTGGAAAAATGGATCAGCAAACCCAAAGCCCTTGACAAAGACCCGATTTTCGCCCTTTCCATGAACATCATCGACTCGTACCAAACTTTGTATGCCCGCTATGAGGAAGCCCAAAACCTCGGCAACAAGGGCGAGCGCCTCTACATGAAGGGCTTGATGGAAATGCAGAGCGACCGCAACTTCTATCCCGATGCCAACTTCACCATGCGCCTCACCTACGGCACCGTGGAGCCTTACAAGGCCGCCGATGCCGTCAATTACAACTACTACACCACCATGGACGGCGTGATGGCCAAATACGTGCCCGGCAATTGGGAGTTCGACATCCCGCAGGATGTGCGCGACCTTGCAAACAACAGGGATTATGGCCGTTATGCCAATGAAAAGGGTGAGTTGGTCGTCAACTTCATCACCACCAACGACATCACGGGCGGCAACTCGGGCAGTCCCGTCATCGACGGCGAGGGCAACCTCATCGGTTTGGCTTTCGATGGCAACTGGGAAGCCATGAGCGGCGACCTCAGCTTCGAGCAAAAGGTACAGCGCACCATCTGCATGGACGCCCGCTACCTGTTGTGGTGCATCGAGAAGGTCGGAAAGTGCCAGAATATTATTGACGAGTTGGTGATTAAATGAGATGATTGACGGAAGACGAAAGACTGAGGACGGAGGACGGAAGACTGAGGACGGAAGACGGTTTTCAAGTCCCAAGTCTTAAGCTCTAAGTCCTAAGTCCCAAGTCCTAAGTCCTAAGTCCCAAGTCCCATTATGAGCAGAGGTTTCATAAAAGAAGGCGATCAAGAAGAAATTCCAAGGGTGCCGATGAGGGCGTATCTGCCTCAAGGCGTGCCCAACTATGTCACGAAAGAAGGGCTTGAAGCACTCAAAGAGGAGCTGAAAGCCCTTCAGTCTGAGCGCATCAAGGCAGGCGACGACTACATCACGGTCAATTTCATCGACGCAACGATAAAGCTGCTCGTTGACCGAATTAATAACGCTGTTGAAGTCGACCTGTCCAAGTCCAAAAAAGACACGGTGAGCTTTGGGGCGTGGGTGCGCTACAACGGGCGTGTGGTGCGGATTGTGGGCGTGGATGAAGCCGATGTGAACAAAGGCCTCATCTCCTTTATCTCACCCATTGCCAAGGCATTGATTGGAAAGAAGGCAGGCGACATTATCGAATTGAAAGGCTCGGATAGGATAAAGGTGGAGGAAGTGTCGTTTGAGCCGATGGAACTCACGCAGATTGTCAATGACCCGCCCATCAAAATCTCGACAACAACGGAAAGTCGCCCCCGAAGAATCATCGAAGAAAAACCCGAGACGTTTGAGCAGACACAGCCGCTCTTAGAGGTCAAAGATGCTGGCTTGTCTCCCCAAACTGATGAACCTCGCCGATTTGAGCCTGAAGTGAACGACATTGAGTTTTTGCCCATCGTCAATGAACGAGGCAACATTGTGGGACGGGCGATGTATGTGGAGTTGCACAAAGGAAACAAGATGCTGCATCCTGTCGCGCATCTGCATGTTATTAATGGTAAGGGCGAGACCACAAGGCTTTACTGGTGGCATGTGGCGTTCGGCGAAACCCCTGAGAAAACCGTCAAGCGGAAAATGGCAGAAACCTTGGGACTTTCAGGAATGGTTCCGAAGTTGAAGAGGCAGTATATAAGGGAGTCCAAGACCGAGAAGGAATTGGTTTACGTCTTCACTATGGTTTCCGAAGAAGATTTGCCCATTCCCCCTGAAGGGAAAGAGTATCTTGATCTTTTTGCAAAGGATTAGCAATCAAATTCCCAAAGTTCTGCGCGTTCTGCGTGAAACATCAATAATTCTGCCGCAACCAAAGGCCAAAAAACTTGTCGTAAACAAAGTATTGTCCAACTTCTTCGGTAATCAATTCCTTGTCTAACAGACCATTGCAAGCCGATTGCACGGTGCTGGTCGAGTAAATCTTGTGCCGTTTCACGAAATTGACCGATGTAATTTTGCTAGCCTTGCCCTCTTGAGAGATGGCTAATAGCAGTTCCTTCTGTTTTTCAGGCAATTGGAACATTTTTTCGGCGTATGTAAAATCGTTAGTGTCGATGATATTTTGGATGGCCTCCTCCATTTCGTTAATGCCGTAGCGTTGGGTTTTGCTGGGCAACAGAAACAGGGTGTTTAGCGTTTTCTGCATGTACCAAGTGATGCCATCGAAACGGTTGTACAATTCATCTATCACATTGGGTTCCAATGTTTTGTTCGCATTGGCAAAATGATGGCAGGCGAAAGCGCGGTATTTTTCCTTGTCGATTGGGCCAAGATGCATCACCGATGCGCTTTGGTAGAAGGGATGCGCCGCGCTGGTGAAGATGTCGCCCATCAGATGACGCTGGCTGCCCGCAAAGATGAACTTGGTTCGGTGGCATTGCTGAATGTAGGTACGCAACAAGGCCTCCACATTCTTTTCAGGGAATTTGGCGATTTGCTGGAACTCGTCGATGGCGACGATGTTTGGCCGTTCGGAATGTTCGAGGTAATGGAAGATTTCCTCCAACGAGACTTGTGGCTCACGGATGTCGCCCAACTGGATGTTGAGTTTGGGAAGTCCCGCCAAGTCGGTGGTCATCACAAAAGACATCGACCTGACTGCTGCACTGAATTGTTGCAGCCACACGGCGCCTTTGGGTGCAAGGGCATTGACGATGGCACGGCTCATCATAAAAACCATCTCGCGCAATGTGCCCACCGAGTAGAAATCTATGAAAAACAGGTTGTAGTCTTTCTTTAGGTCGAAAGCATCAAAGCAGTGATGTATCAGCCCCGACTTGCCGATTTTGCGGGTCGCGACCAAGGCGACATCGTTGCCGTTTTCAAGTTCGCGTAGCAGTTGTTGGCTCTCTTTTTCCCTGTCGCAGAAATATTTAGCCGAAACGTATCCTTTGGTTACAAATGGATTCATCATGGTTTTATGTAGAAATAATTATGCAAAAGTAATAATTTTTTTGACATAAAATCCAAATAGGCTATAAAAAAGTCGGGAAAGCAAAGCACTCTCCCGACTTTTTACATTCCCATGGTTCTGCGAATTCCGCGTGAGAAAAAATCATTCCTTCACAAACTTCCGCACAGCCTTGCTTCCGTCAGCGAAGGTGGCATTCAGCAGGTAACAGCCTCTGGACAAGGCACTTACATCGATGGTTTCAATGCCGTCTTCAAGGTGCATCACCTGTCTGCCGTCCATGCTGAAGATTTCCACTTGCTGCAAGCCTTTGGCATTGAGGCTCAAGATTTCCGAAGCGGGATTGGGCCAAAGGGCGATTTGGCTTCCATTGTGTTCGCCCATTCCAGTGGTTTCGGAATAATACAAGGTGTAGAAGATGGGTGCCATTTCATCATCGTATGTAGTTTCTTCGATGGTCAACGGCTTGTTATTCATGGTAATGGCTGCATCGTCAAAAAAGTCGAGGCCGGCAATTGTGTTGCTCGGTACCGACAAGTCGTATGTTAAAGTCATCTTGTTTTCAATTTCCCAATCGCCGAGGATATTGTTGAAATCGTATTCCGCCTGGCTGGTGCAGTTATGGTTGGCATCGTAGGTGTATTCCATGCGGTTATCCTTCAGCCATGCAAGGTCAACCAAATCGAACTCAATAGTTTCAACGAGGTCGCCTTGAGCATCATAGTTGTATTCAATGCTTTGGTCTTCAATCCATTCGCCCAAAAGCCAATCATACTGCAATTCTCTAACCAATTTGCCATTTTGGTAGGTGAATTCGGTTTTCTCATCTTTTTCCCAAACATTGTCTTCGCGATCAAATACAGTGACAAGCACCATATTGCCGTTGGCATCATACTCGAAAACGTTAAGTCCGTCTTCTATCCACACACCTTCTTCAAACTCGTATTGGGTGGCTTTTTCTACTAGGCTCTGGTTGTTGTAGGTATATTCAACCTTATCCTTACTTCCATCCTCATAGGTGTTGACGGTGCTTATGCGACGGTTCTGGCTGTCGTAGGAGTGTTCCATGATCGTGCTTATGCCAAAGCCCGACATGACAACTTTCTTTGTGTTGAATTGGTTGTCGTACTCAAAAACAATGGGAATGGAAAGCATTTGATAAGACATAATTATACTGTCGAGTTTTTGCGTGTAGACAGCTGTTCCCCGATTGAGTTGCTCAACGGTTTTAATCCTTGATTTCAACTGATTTTCAGCCGATTTGTTCGTTTTGGTTTGTGCCTGTGCCGAAATCATAAAGCACAGGGCAGCTGTGAATAGTAAAACTTTCTTCATAGTAATTGATGTTTTAATTGTTAGACGATTGCTATTTGGATGCGTCAAAAGTACAAAAATTTTCGGAAGAACAATCTTAAGTTCCGATGGATTTGCAAATCCGACCGACAGAGGCTTCACTTCACCTTCTTGAATTCCTTTTTCAAATCGCCTTCCTTGATAAGTTGGTTGATGTAGGCCGTATCGATGCCCATCGGATTGCTGCTATTGTTGCCATAAAGATTGTAGTTGTCGGTGGCACTAAAAAACTCAATGAAAGGATCGTCATCAATAATCATTTGCTTCAAAGTATCAATCGAATAATTCATTACGT
>CACZNA010000005.1:0-73369 GCA_902782455.1 uncultured Bacteroidia bacterium
CGGCTATAATTTCGCACCACGCCAAATTTCGCACCATAGTATGTTTCGTCGGATATAATCCGATGCGACAAAAAAACAGGGACAAGATCATGTTGACGGCCATAACAAGAAAACAAGTCATCACCACTAAATTTATACTTTTGACTGAGCGACTTTGCCCTTGCCCAAATTCGGAGATAATAACCAGTCGAATCGTCGCTTAATGGCTTAATATCGTGTCTGACATTATGATCAAAAAACAAATTTTTTATGCCGTATGCCTTGGTTGCCAATTTCAACCCCGTGTCTTCAGTCTCCAACAGCCTCAACACTTCCAATCCCGCATCTCTATTGTCGAAATGCTTGCCGCCCAACATTATACCTGAGTTGAACAAAGCCCGCCACACAGCATCGTCGTTGCCGCTTTCTGTTGCAAAATCAATGCTTTGGGCAAAAGCGAGTGTGGCATTGTCGAAATCATTCAAAAAACATTGGTTCACGCCCATCATATTCTGTACGAAAGCTCTCTCATACAAACGGTTGCCAAAATAGCGGTCGGCGGAATCCAAGGCAGCGGCGGCTTCCTTGTATTTATCCATCCAGTGCAAATGCCGTCCCATCTGGAAAAAGGCGCGAGCAATGGTCAGACTGTCACCTGCACTCGTCTGCAAGTCGTAACCTTTGTAAAGCGCGGCCAAAGCCGCCTTCTGGGGTTGACCTTTTTTGGCAAAATAGGCAGGAGCGCGGTCAAGGTCTGGTGAGGTGTAGGTATGGTTCATTACCTTATCTAACAAGAAGTTGCCGTTTGATGCAGTAGGGTCGGTGGCATCGCGGTCGTCGCCGTAGATGGCGCGGCCTTGCAGCAAGGCCATCTCCATGCGTTGGGCTTCGGTGAAATAGACTTCCATGTGCATTGCACTATCAATTAAATGCAAGGCACTTTCAGGATAGGTTTCCAAAACAGATTCGGCTTGGCGGAGCAACTGCTTCGCCTCGCGTTGTGACGGGTTGCAGGCGGTCAAGGCCAACAACAGACTACCAAAAATCAAATGACTTATTTTCATAAGGGCAAAATTACGGAATAAAATGTTCGTTTGTTGCATAAAACCAAATTTTGGCGCAAAAGTAGCGCAAGGTAAAAAGCGATTGCCAAAATTACAGCCTTCTTTTCGGTTTTTACAAGCATTTTTCCGTAGAAAAAACATAAATAACTGAAAATCAATCGGACAAAAAAACAGGTTTTACAATTTTGGTGGATGAAAAATATAGTTCTTGAGGCGGACAAAACCTTATATTTTGACCTCTTTCCGCATGGCATGGCGCACCGTGAGGAAGGCCGAAGTGCAGCCCACCGCGAGGATGGTGACGAAAATCAGCAGCACGTCTTTTAATTTCAACAGCACGGGATAGGCATCCACTACATAATTGCCCCCTGTGCCGAACTTCACGAAGCCGAACTGTTGTTGCAACAGCACCAAAATGATACCCAACAGCAAACCGATGATGCCTCCCGCCACGGAAATTAGCAGGCCTTCATTGAGGAAAATTTTCTGTATCAATCGGTTGTCGGCTCCCATGGATTTCAGGATTTCCGTGTCCTTGCGCTTGTCAATCATCAGCATCGAGAGCGAGCCGACCACATTGAAGGTGGCCAAAACCAGAATGAAAGTAAGGATGACATAGACCGCCCATTTCTCGGAGCGCATGATTCGGTAAAGCGTTTCCTGCTGTTCTTGTTGGTTTTTCACGGTGAAGTCTTCTCCAACAATGGCAGCGACTGATTTCTTCACCTTATTAATATCGGCGTTCCGGGCGACGAAAAGCTCCACATTCGAGGCTTTATCCTCATACTCAAGCAGTTCGGAGAGCCAGTCGAAAGGCACAAGTACGAGTTTTTCATCTTGTTCTTGCTCGGTGGAGAACACGCTGCGCACGTTCAGCACGTCGGAGTTGAAACTGTTTTCGAGGCTCATCATGGAGGCGTTGCCGCGTTTGGGCACATACACGCGCAGCATGGCGTATGGATTGTAGGCATTGATGCCGAGATACCACGCCACACCTGCGCCCGGAACGGCGAAACTATGCTCGTCCTCGTCGGCAAGTTGCAGGCCGTCATTGCCGTAGATGATTTCGTTTAGTCGGTTAATGTCTTGATATTCAATGCCGACACCTTTCACCTGCCCGATGTGTTGTTTGTCGTTGGCGCGGAAAAGCGCGTCTTCGGTAATCGTGGGAATCACCAACTCAACGCCCTGGATTTCTTTGAGTTGTCCCAAAGGAAATGCCGTCAAGTCGATGGTTTTGCCCTTCACGGCGGCGATTTGCAGGTCGGGTGTGAGGCGGTTGTTCATCGAGGAAATCACCTTCTCCAAGCCGTTGAAGGCTGACAGCACCACAATAAGCGCAAACGAGCCCACACTAATACCCAAAATGGAAATCCATGTGATGATATTGATGAGGTTGTGGCTCTTTTTGGCCAGGAGGTAACGGTTTGCTATGAACAGCGGCAGTCTCACTTTTCGGGATGCAGCAGGTTGTCGATGTTTTCGATATAGTCGAGCGAGTCGTCCTCGAAGAAGCGCAGTTCGGGCACGACGCGCATCTGGTGACGGATGCGGTTGCCGAGCAAGCCACGTATGGCTCTACCGTTTTGGCCCACTTCCTCGACCACCTTTTTCTTGTCGTCCACGCCGAAAACGCTCAGATACACATTGGCATAACCGAGGTCAGACGTGACCCTCACATGGGTCACCGTAATCATCAGCATCGGCACTTTTGGCTTCAGTTCCTTCTGGAAAATATCACCTAATTCCTTTTGTATCAGTTTGTTTACTTTTTCTAATCTTTTGCCGTCCATGATTTCAGATTCAAAGATTCAAAATTCAAGATTTAAAGATTTATTAGAGTGCAAAAATAGGCAAATCTTTTGAAATCTCATGGAAAACTTCACTGTCCCTCCAACCAACGCGAAAGGAACACATTATAAACGCTATATGAAACGCCTTCTTCCGTTGAGGTGGCCAAGATAAGTTCCTTGTCTATCAGCGCATCTAATATTCTGTTGGAATTGGCCGAGGTGCCGATGTTATATTTTTGGATAAATCCTGTCGCAAACGGTTTGTCAACGGATTGCTCTTTGGCCACAGCCTTCAGATAGTTCCATTGCAACGGGGTCAGCAGGTCACGCCATTGGAAGAAGGTTTGCTCATTTTCGACGAGAATTTGATGGGCAGATGCCAAAGCATCTTGCAGACCAACATTTTTCCCACTTTTCAGAAACACATGATTGCAAAGCGATTGCGTGTAAAAAGTGTGTACTTTGGTCCAATCAAGGATGAAGTCGACCGCCTCGTCGGTGATGTTTTTCTTTCCTTTTGCGAACATCCTAACGATAAAATCTGCATAGACCTCTCTGTCTATCTTTTCAAGATAAAGGCAGCGTGTGCTCTCATAAAACGGGCTGCGGGCATCTGTAAACATCTCTGCCATAAGGTGTTTCTTGCTTCCGCAAAAGACAAATTGCACATTCCGCAACGGCTGTATGTAGGAGCGCAGCAAGGCTTCCATGTTGTTGCCGTATCGCCTCACTTGCTGAAATTCATCAATGGCCACAATGGTCTTTTTGTCCAATTTCTCAAGAAACTCAAAGATGGATACAAGAGTGTGCCGCTTCTCGTAGTCGGAGAGGAAGGTCATCGTCAGTTCGGGATTGCCCGTCAGGGGATTATAACTCAACATCGGGCGCAGGCTACCCAAAAAATGAAGAAAGGCCTTAGCTCCTTTTTTCTTGTCCAAAGTCGTTATGACAGCCTCCGAAAGCGTCTTGATGAAATCCTCCACTTTTTCAGTGGCGTAAATATCAGCATAGCAAGTATTTACATCGATTTTTTTCTCTTTTATTTCATCAAAAACACGGTAAATCAAGCCTGTTTTTCCGTAGCGTCGGGGCGAAATCAAGGTCACATTGGAGCCGTTGAGAAGGTATTCCAAAATGGTTTTGGTTTCTTGCTCACGGTCACAAAAAAGGTCTTTCGACACGTATGGCACAAGTGCAAATGGGTT
This sequence comes from uncultured Bacteroidia bacterium, assembly GCA_902782455.1. Classification (GTDB taxonomy): domain Bacteria; phylum Bacteroidota; class Bacteroidia; order Bacteroidales; family F082; genus Limimorpha. The sequence goes on from CACZNA010000005.1 coordinate 4,042, forward strand.
TTCCATAACGGTTCCTTTTACTATCTATTTACGATGCAAAATTACTATCTTTTTTGTAATATACAAAATAGATAGTGAAAATTTCTATCATTTAACTGTTTATCAAATAGATAAATTTTTAAATTTGATAAAAACCAATAATTATTCGCGCTTTTTAGAGTCCATTATTATCGTCACTGGCCCATCATTCAGCAGTTCTACGGCCATCATCGCGCCAAATTCGCCACTTTGAACCTCTCGGCCTGAGATTTCGGCCAAACGTTTTAGAAACATCTCATACAGCGGAATGGCCTGTTCGGGACGGGCGGCGCGGATGAAACTCGGGCGGTTGCCTTTCTTGGTCAAGGCATGAAGGGTGAACTGGCTCACCACGAGGAACGAACCTTCCACTTGGTTGATGTCTAAGTTCATGGAATCGTTGCCATCGTCGAAAATGCGGAGTTTGGTGAGTTTCTGGCAAAGCCATTCCACATCCTCTTGCGTGTCGGCCTCCTCGATGCCGAGCAAAACCATCATCCCCAAGCCGATTTCCGATTTCACTTTGCCGCCGATCGTGACGGATGCGTGAGTTACTCGTTGTGCAACTATTCTCATTTTGTGTATTTTAAGGTCCCTAAGCCCGTCGAAGGCCGATTCAACAATGCATTAGTTTAAAAATCATTTCCCGATACAAATCCTTCTCGCTCACCTCGCCACTATCATAACCTTTCGACTTCATATCGAACTCGCGGAGGATGGAAATGCAGCGGATGCAGGCTCCGGGAGGATAGTTGCGGGCGGCCAACTGGTAATCTTTGACGAAATAAGGATTCACACCCAACGCGCTCGCCAACGCGCCCTGCGACTTGTCGGTGGCAAAATGCAGTTTGAGAATCTTCGTGAAATAGCCATAAAGCGTTATCGCCGTGACCAACAGCGGATTGTCCTTGCCGTTGTCGCCGAAATAGTTCACAATACGGTTGGCTTTCAGCACGTCGCGGCTGCCGATGGCGTTCTGCAACTCGAATACATTGAAGTCCTTCGAGATGCCGATGTTGCGCTCCACGTCGGCATCGTCGATGCTCTTGTTTTTGGGCAGGGCGATGGTGAGTTTCTTCAGTTCATTGGCGATTTTGTGGAGGTCGGTGCCGAGGAAATCGGCCAACATCTGCGTTGCCTTCGGCGTGATGCTATAGCCGTCAGCCTTCAGGTAATTCTGAATCCAGCTGGGTATGTTGCTGTCGTACAGTTTCTTCGACTCGAACCAAACGCCTTTCTTGTCAATCTTCTTGGCCAAGGTCTTGCGCTTGTCGAACTTCTTGTATTTATAGACGAAAACGAGCAGCGTGGTCTCGGGAATGGTGTCGAGATAGGCCTCGAAATTCTCCAAGTTCTTCACGTCTTGCGCTTCCTTAACGATGACCACCATTCGTTCACCCATCATCGGGAAGCTGCGGGCGTGGTTGGCGATGGTCTCCACATCCACGTCGCGGCCATACAGCACGATTTGGTTGAAAGCGCGGTCGGCCTCGTCTAAGGCTTCGTTTTCGATGGTGTCCGAAATCATGTCAATGAAATACGGCTCATCGCCCGTCAGGAAATAGATGGGCGCGAAGTTCTTCTTGTGGATTTCGGAAAGAATCTGTTCGTAAGTCATCAGAACTTCAAGTGCTTGACGGTGATACCATTATTAATAAGTTGCCGTAGCGAGTCGATGCCAATGCGCAGATGCTCGCCGACAAAGTTCTTGCTGACGTGCTTGTCGCTCTCCTCGGTCTTGACACCTTCGGGCACCATGGGGTTGTCGGACACCAAAAGCAACGCGCCCGTCGGGATTTCGTTGTGGAACCCGACCATGAAAATGGTGGCTGTTTCCATATCGACCGCCATGCAGCGGATTTTGCGGAGGTAGTCCTTGAAATTGTCGTCGTGTTCCCAAACGCGACGGTTAGTGGTATAGACCGTGCCCGTCCAATAGTCGCGGCCATAGTCGCGGATGGTGGTGGAGATGGCTTTTTCGAGGCTGAATGCCGGCAGCGCAGGCACTTCAGGCGGGAAATAGTCGTTTGAAGTACCCTCGCCACGGATAGCGGCGATGGGCAAAATCAAGTCGCCAACCCTGTTGATTCTCTTGATACCTCCGCACTTGCCAAGAAACAATACAGCTTTGGGTTTCACGGCAACCAACAAGTCCATAATCGTAGCAGCGTTGGCACTGCCCATGCTGAAATTAATGATGGTGATTTCGCCGTCGGTGGCACAGGGCATTGATTTGTCGCGGCCAACCACCTCCACGCCCTGCCATTCGGCGAAACGGTCAACATAATTCTGGAAATTGGTCAGCAGTATGTACTTCCCGAACTTCTCCAACGGCAGGCCAGTATAGCGCGGCAGCCAGTTTTCAACTATCTCTTGTTTGGTTTTCATTTGCTTTCGAATGTTTGTGCAAAGGTAGGAATTTTTTCTTGAAAGTGTAAGATTTCGCGTTTTTATGCGATATGATTACAAACGAAAGCCAAAAATGACCCTTGAGGAGTTCAAACGAGACATCCTGCGATTGCAGCCCAGATTGCAACGAACCGCCGAGCTAATCGTTGGCGACCCTGACAGCGCATCGGATGCCGTGCAGGAAACCGTCATTGCGCTTTGGGAGCAACACGCAACGATAAAAGGCAGCGAGGCTCTGGAAAAACTCAGCCTGACCATCGTCAAAAGGCGGTGCATCGACCTGCTCAGGAAGCGGCAACCCTTGCAGCCCATCGACGAGGCAAGCCTAATGACGACCGAGCCCCCCAAGGACGACTTGGAAGAACGCTACCAATTGACGCGACAGCTCGTTGACCGCCTGCCAAAACGCCAACGCGACGCCATCCTGATGAAATACGAGCAAGGAATGAGCAACGCTGAAATCGAGCAAGCGACGGGGATGAGCAGCACGCACCTCTACGCCACCCTTTCGCGGGCCTACAAAGCACTCAGAAACGCAATCGAAAAACTCAAAATAGAATAACGATGAAAGAAGAAAACGAAATAAACGACGAACTCAGGCAACTGCTTGACACACTGGACGAACACGGCAAAAACACGCGGCGACAGCAACAACTCAGCGACTTAATAGACCATTTGGCCGAGGAAGAAAAAACGACCATCCTACCTCAAAAGCAGCGCAAATTTACTCTGCTTTGGTGGGCTATGGGTGCTGCGGCTGCGTGCCTCTTGCTTTGGCTGATTCTGAAACCAACTGAAAACCAAATCGATAACAAAGAACAATGGCTTGCCAAAGAAACGCTACCTACTGATACAGTGGCGGTGGAAATCAGCGAGGAAATCGCACCCGCCCAAGAGCCAGTCTTGGTTCAAGAGCCAATTGCCGAGAAAACACCTATCAAGGTTACGAAGCCAAAGACAAAAAAGGAAAAGCTTTTTGAAACGACTCGAATCGAAACCGAGAAAGCACCTGTCTTAGCTCAAGTTGAGGAAACGGAAACAGTTGATTCTGTTGAAACTAAACCCACAACAACCCTAAACGAATTGCCACAAGAATCGTTGGCTTTGGAAAGCCAAGTTACTAAACGCAGGGTCATCAAAAGCGAAAGTTTGGTGGGTTATGGCAAAATGGACAAGCAACCTGAAATAAATTCGGCTAAACAACCCGTTCTCGAGGATAGGACAATTTTTGGCCAGCCGCAAGACCCGAATATGAAAAACGGCATGTTGGCTATGGAAATCAACCTTGAAAATCAACCAATTAAAACTTATACAAAATGAAACGCATCACTTTATCATTATTGCTGATTTGCCTGACGGTGTTAGGCTTTGCCCAAGAAGAAGTTGCCATCGAACAGACTTTCGACCAACCCATCCGCCTTTTGCGCATCGACAAAGGCTGGAACGTGCAGCTTATGCACCGCAACACTAATGACTACCGCCTCGCCGTCGTAGTGCCAGAACAGTATGCCGGAATTGCAAGCGAGGTGCAAGCCTGCAATCTTACGGGCGACACGCTGACCATCCTTAAAAACAACATGCTTCCACAAGGCTCCATTTTAGAACTGGAAGGGCCGCTCAACTTCCAAATCATTGTATTGTACAACGAAGCCAAAGCTGTGATAGATCATCTCGTAATCCCAGAAAAACACACCAATTACGAGATTTATTTGGGGAAAAAGTCGGAAACGACTATCCATCACTTGGTTTCCAACGGAGAGCCATACATCAATATGAGCAACGAAAGCCAACTGACCATCGACACCATCCAAGGAAGCGGAAAACCGACTATTGAGCTTTATAATGCTGAGTTCCAATACGGAACGAGCCTATTGGAAGGAGAAATCCTTGTCAAAGAATACGAAAGACCTGCCAGATTTTACGAAAAGAAGAACCCAAAAGTCATCAAAACAGAAATCATTGATGGCCAACCCGTTACAAAAGAACGTTATAAAGTTTGGGATGCCTCTCTCGCCTTTGGTGCCGGAATAGGCTTTAGAAAGCACCAAACCCCCGTCGATTTCAGCAGCCCGTTTACCAACAATGGCATACTTTCCTTCAATCTTGGGTTGTCCACACAGTTTCGGTTTAGCGACCGTTGGTCTTTAATGACAGGACTACTATACAACTTCAACCGCTATTATATGGCACACCAATTGAAGCTCAACGAAAACGGGTTGGAAAGCATTGATGGGCAGACACCTATCCAGAAGAATGAATTGGCCAACGGCTATCTTGGCGTTCCTGTCGAGCTTTTCTTCCATTTTGCTGAACCATGGAAAAGCAGTCTTTCCCTCGATGTGTTCTTTGGGCGTCGCCTACACGGTTTGTTACGCACCCTCGGTCCCGACGACAACTATAAAGAATGGCAATTGGAAAAGGCAACATCGCTTTTCAACCCTTGGAAACTGGAAGTCGGCCTAAGCATCAACACCAACCTGATTGGCTTCATCCACGGCTTCCGCGTTTTCACGAACCTCTTGCCCGAATACAACAAGGCCGTTACAACGGAAAAATTTAGGAGCATTGGGATTGAGATAAAATATTGACAACGCAATCCAGGAATATTGTGTACTTTTGCGGCATTATGACCCGCTACCCTATAAAAATACTAATGGCCTTCGGCTGCACTTTTGAACCCGAAGGCGATGAATTCTTCGAATGGCTGATGCGCAACGGCTACCCCGAGTTGGGTGCGCTGAGCCAGACCATCCAAGGCGACACCAAGGCCAAGGACTGGCTGATGAATCACGGTTTCCCACAACTTGCGGCCATCGACAGCTCCATTGACAAGGAACCAAAAGCCGAGGAATGGCTCATCAAAAACCATTTCGAAGTCAATTTGGCCTTCGCAAAAGCCGTCAATCGCGACGACGACGCAACCCTGTGGTTGGAGAAAAACGAGCTTCAAGTCTTTATCGTCCTCGCCGACAAAATCCGCAAATATTTGGACGACAAATACTTAAACTTCCACAAAATTCATTTTTAATTCTTTCAAAAAAAGTTTGCCATTCATATAAAAAAAAGTCCTAACTTTGCCGCCAATCCGAATTATGCAATAATAATCAGAAAAAACCATACGAAAATGAAAAAAGGATTATCCATCATCATCAACGTCGTGCTGTTCGCTATCATCGTGATTCTGGCACTGCAAGTCATCAAGAGCATCCAAGCTCCCATCAAGTTCAACAAAGAACAAAAAATGCGTGAAGCCAAAGTTGTTGAGCGCCTCATCGACATTCGCAATGCCGAAGTTCTTTACAAAAACGCCAACAACAAGTACACCAACAGTTTCGACACGTTAATCCAATTCTGTCAGGTTGCTGAAATCCCGATCGTGAACATCATCCCCGACCCGACCGACACCACTTTCACCCGCACCATCAACGACACCATCGGCTACGTGAAAGTCATGGACTCCCTCAGGGGCAAAAGAGAGCATTTCAATATCAACGAAATAAGATACGTGCCTTTCAGCGACCCGCAGCAGAAATATGAACTTGAGGCCGGCGCCATCACCCGTAACGGCATTGAGATTCCCGTCTTCGAGGCCCGCACGCCATACGAGGTTTACCTCGGCAAACCAGGTGCAGCCTTCACCGAAAAGGAATGGAACCAACGCCGCGACAACGCCAAGGCCGAAAAGGAGAGCATCAACCGCTACGCCGGCATGAAAGTCGGATCGATGGAAGAAGCCTCAACCGACGGCAACTGGGAGAAACTCTAATCATCGCATACATGGCGACATCATTGAATCCTTACATCTCCAACTTCGATTCGGATTTTGATGTCGAGAAGTCAGCACAATACCGATTGACCATCCAACTCGCCTTGGGTGGTCTTTCGTTTGCCCTTTTCGACACCATCCACCATCGAATCATCGGTTTGGAATACTACATGTCGGACTTGCTTTCCGATAGCAACGACCTGTTCCATGCCTTGGAGAAAGCCCTTGATGCCAAAGGCCTGACCAACAAGAAACTACATTCCGTGGTCTGCATCATCGACGAGCGCACCAATGTCCTCGTTCCAGAAGCACTCTACAACCCTGACAACAACGACAAACTATTGGGTTTCTGCTTCAACCCGACGAAAGACCTTGCCATACAAGCCGACACTCTGACGAAACACAAAGCCGTCAACGTGTTTGCCTTTTCACATGCCTTGCAAGCCAAGATAAAATCCAAATGGCCCGAAGCCAAAGTCACGCATTCAAGTTCGCTATTTCTTGAGAGCCTGCCAAAGAGCGAGAAAGCCGCAGTACACGTCAACGTGCGCAACCGCGATTTCGACATGACCGTAATGAAAGACAAATTGTTGTTTTTCAACAATTTCAGGTTCAACACCAAAGACGACTTCGCTTATTTCCTGCTCTTCGCGATGGAACAATACGGCCTGTCGGGACACGACACATCCGTCTGTTTCTCAGGGTTGATATTGCCTTCATCAGAGATAATCGAGCTATGCGAACAATACATGAAAGACATATTATTTGTGGAAAAGCCCGTTGAGCTAAAAGTCGGCGAGGCTTTGGCGGAAGTACCGTATCAGTATTATCACATTCATTATCAAGCAATCAGATGAGAATCATCAGAGGAAGATACCAACGCCGGCAAATCATGGCACCGACCAATCTGCCCGTGCGCCCCACCACCGACATGGCCAAGGAGAGCCTGTTCAACATCATCGACAATCACTTCGACCTTGAGGAGACCGAGGCCTTGGACCTATTTGCCGGAACGGGCAACATCTCTTACGAATTGGTCTCAAGAGGCTGCCCCAAAGTGGTAGCCGTTGATCAGGATTTCGGCTGTGTGAAGTTCATGCGCGAGACGGCCAACAAGCTCGATATGAAGGAGTTGCTCGTTGTTCGCTCCGATGTCTACCGTTTCTTGGACAAGCACAAGATGCAATACGACCTCATCTTTGCCGACCCACCCTACGACTGCGAGCATTACAATCAATTGGTGCAACTCATTTTCGACAACAACCTTTTGCGCGCAGGCGGCATGTTCGTGCTCGAACACGATAAGTATCAGCACTTTGAGGAGCATCCGCACTTCATGGAACAGCGGCATTATGGCAAGGTGAATTTCACTTTCTTCGCGCAAACCATTGAGGAAGAAGATTCGGAAGAATAACGATTATCGCACGCAGAAATCGAAGAAATCGCAAATTCGACGAAGTCAATGATGGGAAGCGCAATGCGACGCTAAATTTGCGTCTAGCAGGTTCTGCGGATTCAGCGTATTCTGCGTGAAAAAAACTGCGTGAAAATCAAATATACCCGAAACGTTTCCTGACAATTTCCTTCTCTTCGTCGCTGCTGTCGCGGAAGAGTGGCATTACTTCGTCTTCGGGGAAATCGGTGAATGTGAGGAAAAGCAGGCTGTCCAAAGTGTTGTTGAAATCGGGGTCGACATTGAAACAGAGGAACTTGGCGTTCAGTTTCAGGTATTTCTTGTAAAGCGTCGGCATACGGTAAAGGCCGTTGCTGAGACGGAAGAGGAACTTGTCGAACTTGTCGATGCTACCCATATTTTGACGCAACAACACGTCAACATCCACCTTGAGATAGTCGGGGGTGAAGGGCGTTTTGGGCGAAACCAGACCAATCATGTTGTCGTCGACAGGATGCTTCTCCGACACATAATGCGCAATCAGGCTTTGGTAGAACCTCGGATACCACGAACTGATGCTCACCGGGCCGATGAAATGCTTGATTTCGGGATAGCGCACCACCACGTCGGAGAGTCCGCGCAAAAGCAGCATCAAAGGAAGCACTTCCTTCTGATAATCAAGGGCTACGAAGGAACGTCCGAGTTCGATGGTGTGTCTCAATTTGTCGGTGAAAGCCTCGTCGATATGCACCAAAGTGCTGACATAAAAGCCCTTGATGCCAAACTTCGGGATAATCTCGCTGCCCACACCGAGCCGATAGCAGCCAACGATTTTTTCCTTGACCGTATCCCAAAGAATCAGATGCTTGAAATGCAAATCAAACTCATCCTTATCGAGGCTTTTGCCAGTGCCTTCGCCGATAGCCCGAAACGTTTCCTCGCGCAGACGAGCAATTTCGTGCATAAGATTTGGAATATCATCATAATCAGCCAAATAGAACTCATAATCAGATACTGCATAGAGGAACGACTTCTCACGAATCGCAGCCAATTCAGCTTTCAAGTCGGCGGTGGATGCAGGCCCAACAAGCGGTTCTTGTGCCACTGCTTTCTTTTCCTCCTTTTTTTCAGGGATATTGGCCTCAAGCGCGTATGTACGAGCCCTAAGATAAGCCGCCAAGTCCTTAGGATTCTCGTATTCAGCGATTTCAGCGGGAAGAATCGGTTTCCCGATTTGGATGGGTATGCATTTGTCATGCTTGTTGGCCAACTCATGGGTCAGGCGAGCCGTGCCCAACATGGTATGGATCTTGTCGACAAAATAGAACCAACGCGAATTGCGGCCTTCCCAATACAAAGGAATGATGGGCACGTTGGCGTTCTTGATGATTCGAGCGATGGACGTACTCCAAGGCAAATCCTCCGGAAAATCGTGACCATGATAGCGCGACACTTCCCCTGCCGGAAACACGCCCAAGCCATTGCCTGCCGCGATGTGTTGGATGGCGCCCTTAATGCCACCCACGCTGCTCTTCCACTCAGGATTCGACTCGAAAGGATTAACCGAGAAAAATGCTTCCTTGAGGTTAGGGATATGCGACAGGATGAAATTGGCCATCAACTTGAAATCAGGGCGCACTTTGGCAATGAGGCTATAGAGCATCACGCCCTCAATGCCACCAAAAGGATGGTTGCAAACCACCACGAAACCGCCTTCCTTCGGGATGTTGGACAGTTGTGTCTCGTCCATGTCGAAGGTGATGTTCATGTTTTGCAAGAGATGATCAGCAAACTCACTTCCTTGATAATCAGCAGCTCCGTCAAAAAGGCGATTGATTTTGCTGAGGCCGAGGAATCCATAAGCCATTCCCGCCACACACGTGCCGAAAAAGCCCTTTAGCCCGAGAGCCTTCTTGATATCCGAATTGGTTACTACTTTCCTCATGGTTTTCAAAGTGGCAAAAATACGGATTTTATCTTTCAAAGCACAATTGTTTCCGATAAAAACAATCCGTCTGGCTTTCGGCAATGCAAGAAAAGCGTATTTTTGCCTTCGATTTAATCACAAACAATGGTGATTCTGTTCAACAAGCCTTTTGGCGTACTTAGCCAGTTTACCCCCGAAGCAGGTCATCGGGCATTAGATGAATTTGGGTTCCCAGCCGGCGTTTATGCTGCTGGCCGTCTTGACCACGACAGCGAGGGAGCCTTGCTCCTTACCGATGACGGAAAACTCATCAAGAAACTGCTTGACCCAAAATACGAGCATCCACGCACTTATTTGGCTCAAGTGGACGGGCAAGTCACACAAGAGGCCGTCAACCAATTGAAAAAAGGCGTGACCATCAAAGGATACCGCACCAAACCCTGTCAGGCACAAATCATCGAACCTCCTGAAAATCTTTGGGAAAGGGTGCCACCCATACGCTACCGCGCCAACATCCCGACCAGCTGGATTCGACTCACCCTCATCGAAGGCAAGAACCGACAAGTGCGTCACATGACGGCTGCCGTCGGATTCCCCACGCTCCGACTCATTCGTGTAAAGATTGGCAATATTTCGCTTGGCGAACTAAAACCAGGCGAGTGGCGTTTCGTTAATGAACGGATTATATAAGTTGTGATTTGTCGCAACGCTGGCCTTCATACTGCTGCACCTCATCGTATTTGTATTCCAACTGGATGCCCACTTGACGGAACATTTCCTCGGTTTCAGCACCGTCATGGTAACGGCGTTCACACACTACGCGCACGATACCACAATTAATAATCAGCATGGCGCAAGTACGGCAAGGTGTCATGCGGCAATAGAGTGTACTGCCATCCAAGGCGATGCCACGTCGGGCGGCTTGACAAATAGCGTTTTGCTCAGCATGAACGGTGCGTACACAATGCTGCGTGACGCTGCCATCCTCGTGGATAGTCTTGCGGAACAGGTGCCCCACATCGTCGCAATGCGGCAGTCCACGCGGTGAGCCGACATACCCCGTGACCAAGATTTGCTTGTCCTTCACGATGACGCACCCACTACGACCACGGTTGCAGGTGGCGCGTTCCGACACGGTGTCGGCGAGGTTAAGGAAATAATCATCCCACGAAGGGCGCACATGCAGTTGGCGCAAAGCCTTCTCCACCTGCTCATGCAGTTCGGGGACACTGCCATCGTTTTTCAACACAAAATCAGCCTCCTTGATACAGGCGCCAAGGTTTTGTTTGTTGGGGTCGGTGGCGGTCATCTCGCGTTCCTCATTGGCCACAAAAGTCTCAAAATCAATATGGTCGGTCTCAGAGCCACGCTGGTAAATGCGGTCGTAACGAATGCGACGGTCAGCATCAACAGCAAAGAGGTAAAACTCGCCCTTCTCGCGCAGGGAATGAATCTCGCCCGGGGTGCGCACACTCTCAATGACTGCATTTTTGCCTTCTGCCTTGGCACGTTCAAAAAGTTGGTCGGTGATATAGCTTGGGCTGTGAGCGGCACGAAGGTCGTTGCCCACGAATGTCAATGTATCGCGGTTCATCTCAAGGCCACGGCGCTGACATTCTTCGGCGATATAAGCCCGCACCGAATAATGCACAAAGCCTTTCTCCTTAACGAGATAATCTACTATGGTGCCTTTGCCCGCACCGAGGGTGCCTGTGATTCCTATTATTATCATGGTTTATGTGTTTTTGCAGGGACTGTCGTCGCCTGTTTAATGATATGTCGTCCCTACGGGACTATTTTTTCGTTGTCATTGAACTTGTCCTTTAATCTCGCTCACCCATTTGGTGACATCGGCGGGCTTGAATTGCGCCATTTTCGCCAGCAGTTCCTCTGGGTCATTGCTGACAATCAGGTTCTTGGCGTGTTCCTCGCGGACGAAGCCCTCGCGGGTGGCGCGTTCCATGAAGCGGATGATGTCGTCGTAATAGCCGTTCACATTGAAGAGTGCGACGGGTTTGTCGAAAACGCGCAACTGACTGAGCACGAAGGTCTCGAAGAACTCGTCCATCGTGCCAATACCACCTGGCATGGCGATGAAGCCGTCGGCCATGTCCTCAAGGATTTTCTTGCGCTCGGCCATTGTCTCCACCACAATCAGTTTGTCGATTTCGGGATGACCTACGCGCATGTCCAACAAGTGTTGGGTGATGGTGCCGGTCACCACGCAGTGGCGTTGCATCATCACGTCGGCAATGATTTTCATCAGACCCACGCTACCGCCGCCGTAAAGCAGTTCGCAGCCATGATCGGCCAAAACGCGGCCCAATTCTGCGGCCTTTTCCCGATAAATCGGGTCGAAGCCCATGCTGCTACCGCAAAAAATACAGATTTTCTTCATCAGTGGAAATCGTTAGATTCAACGTAGTTAAATTTTTGCAAAGGTAGAAATTTCTATTGAAAATTTGGAAAATGCGTGGCCGAATTGTCGCAAAAATTTGAAATCGCCACTATGAAGGCTCATTCGATTGTGTACAAATCAAGCGAATGTCCCATTTGTTCATTAAGCTTACGTATCAAAGTATCTTGAGCAGGTGACGTCTGGCGTCCGATGGCTTCAACACGTGGACCTTGACCGCCTAACATTTTATTTGAAGCTGCCTCTAAGTCTGTTTCCTTCGAATCCAATGCCATTTCTGCCCTGCTATACCTTCTGTACGCATTGTCATCGAAATAGAGATACACCGCCAAAAGAGTAACAACCCCAAATACAATTCCCAACACGGTACTCATTTGGATATGTTTCCTCTTTTTCTTCTTCTTTCTCTTTTTCCTTAGTTTTAATAGAAGTAATCTTAACTGGTACATACTGCAAAAACCACTGACCCATAATAGGCCATTTTAGAAAAATTGCGCAAAGATAACAAATAATTTGAATAATGGAATGGAAAAACTGAAAAAATGGTATTTTTGCGCCCGAAAAACCGAAAAACTTGATAAATTATCTCATTGGATGATAAAACTTTAAATCATGACCAGAAACATAGGAATATTAGGCGCAATGGCACAAGAAATCGACGAGGTGAAAGCGATACTGACGGAAAAGACCATCGTCAAAATCGCCAACCGTGAATTTGTCGTTGGCAAGATCAACAACGTGCGCTGCGTGGTCGCTTTTTCCAAGTGGGGCAAGGTGGCCGCCTCCATCACCGCCACATTAATGATACAAGAATTCGCCGTTACCGACTTGATTTTCATTGGAACCGCAGGAGCCTTGGCCGACGAGCTGAGAATTGGCGACATCGTGGTGGCCAAACGCTTGGTGCAACACGACCTCGACGCACGGCCCATCATTTCGCGCTTCGAGCTCCCGTTGCTCAACCGCGTTTACGTGAACACCGACCCTGACCTAACCGCCTTGGCAGAACACGCCATCGAACAACTATTAATGAAAGGTGTTGAAGAGATTGTCGGCAAGGAAGCAACCGAAGAATTCAGCCTCGCCCCTACCCTTCATTTCGGCGACATCGCCAGCGGCGACCAATTCATTAATAGCGTAGAAAAACGCAACGAGATTCTATCTTTATTACCTGATATACAATGCGTTGAGATGGAAGGTGCAGCCGTGGCACAGGTCTGCTTGGAGTTCAACGTACCGTTCACGGTCATCCGCACCATCAGCGACACCGCCGACCATAATGCCCGCGTCGATTTTGGACGTTTCATCGCCGAAGTAGCCAACGCATATTCAAGAGCCATCATCGCTGAAATCATGCACGAAATTTGACAACTTTCTTCATGGTAAGGAAAAAAGCACTATATTTGCGCCCAAATCGCAAGACTCAACTGAGTTAAATACCATTTGAAGAATGTCAGAAAACAACGTTTCCAGTATTTCATCGGCCGAGTTTGCCAACCTCAAGCCGCTTTATGAGTCGCGCTATGGCAACAGCCGCGTTTTCACTGCCCAATACAACGGCAGGAAAGTGATTGTCAAGGCTTTGAAAGAACGTTACGCCAACGATCCCAAGTGCCACGCCATGCTCCATGAGGAATATGACATCACCAGTTTGTTGGACCACCGATCCATCCGCAAGGCCATCGATTTTGTCAACATTGAAGGCTTGGGCGACTGCATCGTGTTCGAATACATCGAAGGCAAGTCGTTGGCCGAACACGTGCGCGTGGGCACCTTGTCGGAAAAACAGGTGAAAAACGTGCTCATCGATGTGTGTGACGCGCTTTCGTACATGCACCGCAACCAAGTAGTACACTGCAACTTGAAGCCCGAAAACATCATCGTAACGGCGAATGACTGCCGTGCCAAGCTCATCGACCTTGGTGTGCCCAAAACCGAACAAGATGCCGACCGCGAGCTGCTCATCAAAGAGATGGCTTTCGTAGCCCCCGAAATCATCAAGGGCGAGGACTACGACTCGCGCGCCGACGTGTTCTCGTTGGGAAAAATCATGGAATTCATTGGCGAGCGCAACATTTCGAAACAGTTCAACGCCGTGGCCACCCACTGCACCCAATTCTCGAAAGAGCAACGTTACGACAGCATTTCGGAGGTGCGCACTGCCATCACCAAGGGGCATCCCATCGTGAAAATCATCGTCGCTGTTGCGGCTGTGGCCTTGGTTGCGGTTTTGGCCGCCATCTACATCCCGAAAATCAGGGTAAACGTGGGGAAAGAACGCGCCGAACGTCGTGTGGTAGAATGCAACCGAGAATTGGAGAAGATGAAGAACGAATTGCCAAACCTTTGCAAAAAATACGAGCTGAAGTCGCTCTCCGAGCCTATCGCCGTGGACTGGTCGGAAGACAGCATAAGGTACATGCAGAGTCTGTCGCAATACATTGGCCACGACGAGGCTTCGCTTGGCTATGAAGACATTTCGGCAAAGACCCTCCGCTTTTTCGAACAGCAGCGTACGGCCATCGAGAAAAGCCGTCAGGCCGACTACGACCGCCTGCTCGTGGACGCCTTCAAGCAAGCTACCGACAGCGTGGCCATGCAACTCAAGACGGTTTTGCGCAACCCCACCGATGACCAACTCCTCATCGTAGCCGGCAAATGGTATGACCAAATGAAATAATCACGGCAAAACGGAGTTATTGAAAAAAAGACAACCCAGTGCGAAGAAATTCATACCTCATATTATTTTGCGCAATGGCACTGCTGGCGTTCAGCGGATGTTCGACCAAAAAGAACACGCTGACGAGACGCATGTTCCATAACTTGACCAGCCATTACAACGTGTTTTGGAACGGAGACCAAAGCCTAAAAGAAGGCGACCAACAGCTGAAAACCACCGTAAAAGACGATTACTCGCAGGTTTTGCGCGTCTACAACTACGGCACCCAGCAAGACGGCATGTCGTTGAACTCGAAGATGGACCGTGCCTTGGAGAAGACCTCCATCTGCGTACAGAAACACTCCATGAAATTCAACAGCCGCGAGCGCGTCAAATGGATCGACGATGCCTATTTGGTCATGGGCAAGGCGCATTTCTACAAGCACGACTACATCCCCGCCCGCCGCACCTTCGACTTTGTGGCCACAGAATTCAACTACAACGACATTGCCTACGTCGCCAACCTCTGGCTCATCAAGACCTACATCCAGACTGAGCAATATCCCCGCGCCATTGCCACCATCGAGCAACTGCAAGCCAAAACCGCCGGTATTCCCAAGCTCCCCAAGGAACTGATGTACAACATGGACTTCACCATTGCCGACTACTACATCGCCGTGAAGGACTACAACAGCGCGATGAAATACCTCCAAAACGGCCTCGTTTTCAACAAGGACCGCGACACTCGCACAAGGGCAATGTTCATCATGGGACAAATCTACATGCGGCAAGGCGACTCCAACCGCGCCATAGCCCAATTCAAGAAAGTCATCAAGCGCAACCCCGTTTACGAAATGGCTTTTGAATCGCGGATGAACATGGCCAAGATGGGCTCAGCCGACAATGCAGAGGCGATGTACAAGATGCTGAACAAGATGCTTCGCGACCCCAACAACGAGGACTATTGCGACCGTATCTACTACGCCATGGCCGAGCTCGCCTTGCGCGAAGGCGACGAGAGCAAAGCCCTGCGTTACCTCCGCAAGTCAGTGGCCGCCTTCAAGGACAACAACATCCAACGCACACAGTCGTCGCTTAGAGCCGCCACCATGTTTTTCGACCGCAACGAGTACGAGCTTTCGCAAGCCTATTACGACACCGCTGTCAACAGCATGAACCGCGAATACCCAGGCTACGACAGCATCCTCAACATCTCGCAGACCTTGAACGAATTAGTAATGTATGCCAGCGTCGTCCGCGACCAAGACAGTTTGTTGCGCGTGGCCGCCATGGATTCAACCCAACGCAACATACTGATTGACGGCATTATCGCCCGACTCATCGAGCAAGAGGAACGGGAGCAGGCACAACGCGAATACGAGGAACAACTTGCCCTGATGGGTGCCGCCACCGGAGATGCCCCCAAGACCTCCGAACCCACCTCGAACAGCAGCGGCTCAGCATGGTATTTCTACAACCAAACCGCCTTGACGAAAGGCTACACCGAGTTTAATCGCAAATGGGGTATGCGCCGCAACGAAGACAACTGGCGCATCAGCGACAAGCAGAGCATGAGTGCCTTCTTAAACGGCGAGGATGACAACGAAGAAATGACCGAGGCCAAAAACGCCAAGGCCAAACAAGACTCGATCAACGCCTCCTTCACCGAGCACGACCGTGGCTATTACCTGCGCGACCTGCCCTTTGAGCCGGAACAAAAAGAAGTTTGCGACTCCCTCATTGCCGACGGACTCTACAACCTCGGTTTCCTCTACATGGACCGCCTCAACGACTTGCCGCGTTCCATTGAGTCGTACACCCAATTGGACACCCGCTATCCCAACAACAAGAAGGAACTGCCCTGCTGGTATGCCTTGTACAAGATGTACAAAGACCTTGGAGACGAAGACAACTCCTTGATTTACAAGAATAAGATTTTCGACAAATATCCCACTTCGAGCTATGCACAATTCATCAACGACCCCGACTATTTCAAGAACCTGCAAAAGCAAGAGAAGGAGTCGTCTGATTTCTACGCCAAGACCTACGAAGCTTTGGAGCAAGGTCAATACTACCGCGTGAAGATGAACGCTGAGCGCGCCATGCAACTCTATGAGGCCGACACAGCCATGATGCCACGTTTTGCCTTCCTCCATGCGGTGGCCAGCGGACGTTTGGTGGCGATTGACACGATGGCCTTTGAGCTGTATCGCCTTGTGCACAAATACCCAAGTCACAGCATCACTCCCTACGCCCAGCAAGTGCTGGAGCACATCAACAACGAATACAAGCTCGGCCTTGTGCTGAACGAGAACGGCAAAGATGGTGGCGAAGAACCAGAGGTGAAGAAAGCCTCGCCCTACATCAACAAACCTGAAGGCGAACATTTCGTGATGATTGTTTGTAATACGAGGCAAGTCAAGGTTGAACCTTTGAAGGTCCGCATCAGCGACTTCAACAAGCGTGAATATCGCATTCGCAGCTTCAACGTCCGCAGCGTCATCCTCGACGACGACCGCACTCTCATCACCATCGGCAACTTCGAGAACCAGCAGCAAGCCGAGAACTACATCACATCCATGTTCCTCAACGATTACGTCTTTGGCGGCATCAGCGAGCAGAACTACACCATCAAGCCCATTTCGGGCATCAACTATCCAATCTTCTACCAGTCGAAAGACATGGAAGAATACCTGCAATTCTTAGAATCCAACAACAAGTAACAAGAAAAATATGAAAGTCATGGAATCACCAGTACGCAATCTCATTGGCACGGGAACCGTGATCAAGGGCGACATCGAGGCAAACGGAGACATGCGCATCGATGGCAATCTTATAGGCTCCATCAAGTCGAACGGCAAAGTGACCATAGGTCAGACCGGCACCCTTGAAGGCGACATCACCTGCAAGCAATCCGAAATAGCCGGCAACGTGAAAGGCATCATCTTGACCGAGGAACTCACCTCTTTGAAAGCCACCGCAAGAGTTGAGGCCGACCTCACCACGAAACAGCTTCTCATCGAAGTCGGTGCACAATTCATCGGCAAATGTGTCATGGGACAGCAATCCACCGTTGCCATGCCCAAACAAAAATTAGGCTAACAATGACGGACGAAAAGCTGAAGCATTTCGGCTACAGACTTACCGAAGAATACGACCCTGAGACGTTAGCCAAACTACAGGAGCATTACAAGGCCATCATTGAGCTTTTGGGCGAAGACCCAGAGCGTGAAGGCTTGCTGAAAACGCCCTATCGCATGGCGCGGTCGATGCAGTTTCTCACGCATGGCTACCAAGAAGACCCGATGGAGATCCTGCTCTCGGCCAAGTTCAAGGAAGACTACCGTCAGATGGTCATCGTGAAGGACATTGAGGTGTATTCGCTTTGCGAGCACCACCTTATTCCTTTTGTCGGCAAGGCACATGTGGGCTATATCCCCAACGGCTACATCACAGGGCTGAGCAAGATAGCCCGTGTGGTGGAGGCCTATTCGCGCCGCCTTCAGGTGCAGGAACGCCTGACGACGCAAATCAAGAACGCCATCAACGATGCCCTGCACCCTTTGGGCGTAGCCGTCGTTATCGAGGCACGGCACCTCTGCATGTCGATGCGAGGCGTGCAGAAACAGAGTGCCGTGACCACCACCAGTGATTTTATCGGAGCCTTCGAGCGCGAGACCACAAGGGCAGAATTTCTCCAACTCATCGGCTCCAACTTGCATTGAAACTTGAATTTTTTGATTTTTTGAAAGCAAATATACAGCATGATTAAAGCATACGTTTTCCCTGGACAAGGGGCACAATTTGTGGGCATGGGCAAAGACTTGTACGACAAGTCGCCGAAAGCCAAGGACATGTTCAAGAAAGCCAACAACATCCTGAAGTTCAAAATCACTGACATCATGTTTGAAGGCACCGACGAGGACTTGCGTCAGACCAAAGTGACACAGCCCGCCATCTTCCTCCATTCGGTCATCCTTGCCACCCTGTTGGAGGACTTCGATCCTACTATGGTGGCTGGCCACTCGTTGGGCGAGTTCTCGGCCTTGGTCGCAAACAAGGTGTTGGGCTTCGAAGATGGTCTGCGTTTGGTGAGCAAGCGCGCCATGGCCATGCAGAAAGCCTGCGAAGCACAGCCTGGCACTATGGCTGCCGTCGTCGGCCTCGAAGATGCGGCGATTGAGGGTGTCTGCAATTCCATCAAGGACACGGTAGTAGTGCCCGCCAATTACAATTGCCCCGGCCAGTTGGTCATCTCTGGCACGGTGGAAGGTGTGGCTGCTGCCTCCGAAAAACTGAAGGAAGCTGGTGCCAAGCGTGTGTTGCCATTGAGCGTGGGCGGCGCTTTCCACAGCCCACTGATGGAACCTGCCCGCGTTGAATTGGCCGAAGCCATCAAGGGAACCGTTTTCAACCAAGGCATCTGCCCGATATACCAGAACGTCACCGGACAGTCGGTCAACGACCCCGAAATCATCAAGAAGAACCTCATCTCCCAGCTTACCTCGCCGGTGCTTTGGACGCAAACCATGAGCAATATTTTGGCCACAGGCGTCCGTGCAGTCATCGAAGTCGGCCCTGGAACGGTACTGCAAGGCTTATTCCGCAGGATGGACCGCAACCTTGAGCTGTCGAGCGCAACATTCTGATTGACTTTTCAATGGAGAACAACAGAAGCAACGGATTTCACCTGTTCCTCCTGCTTGCGGCAGGAATTTGTATCGGTTTGTTCATCAACAAGACCGGTGGTCAACTGAAAAAGGAGACGCCCGAAGCTGAATTTAGCAAGTTTGACGAGGTGATGTGGTATGTGAAACAACACTATGTCGACACCGTCAACAGCCAACAGCTTGAAGACGAAGCCGTTGCCTTGATGCTTGAAGAGCTTGACCCGCACAGTATGTATGTCTCGTTGGAGGAGTTCAACACCGTCAACGACCCGTTGTTGGGTAGCTTTGAAGGCATCGGAGTGCAATTTCGCATCGAGAACGACACTATCGCTGTGGTCAGCGTCATCAAAGGCGGCCCGTCCGAAAAGGTGGGCATCATGGCTGGTGACCGTTTCGTGCGCATCGACGATTCGCTTGTAGCTAACACAAAGATTAAAAACGAGGACGTGATGCGGATGCTGAAAGGACCCAAAGGCACCAAGGTGAAAGTCGGTGTTTTCCGCCGTGGCGTGGATGGGCTGTTGGACTACACCATCACCCGCGACGTCATCCCAACCTACAGCGTCGACATTGCCTATATGCTTGACAATGAGATTGGTTATCTGAAGCTCAGCAAGTTTTCCGCCACCACCTACGATGAGTTCAAACGTGGCATCAGAAAGCTGAAGGCGCAGGGCATGAAACGGCTCATCTTCGACCTTCGCGGCAACACGGGTGGCTACCTGAAAGCCGCCGTTGAGGTAGCCGACGAGTTCCTGCCCCGTGGCAGCATGATTGTATACACCGAAGGCCGCAACCGTCCGCGACAAGAGATGAAAGCGCAAAAACGCGGCATGGTGGACGACATCCCCGTTGTGGTGCTCATTGACAGCGAGTCGGCCAGTGCAAGCGAGATTGTGGCTGGAGCCTTGCAGGACAACGACCGAGGCACCATCATCGGGCGACGCTCATTTGGCAAGGGTCTCGTGCAGGAACAAATCATGCTCAGCGACAACTCCGCCATCCGCCTCACTGTGGCACGATACTATACCCCAACAGGCCGTTGCATCCAGAAGCCTTTCGACGGCAACCGCGAGAAATACCTTTTCGAGTCGTTTGAGCGTTATGAAAACGGCGAGCTTTTCAGCGAAGACAGCATCCATTTTGCCGATTCGCTGAAATTTACAACGCCTAAAGGCAAAACCGTCTACGGCGGTGGTGGCATCATGCCCGACATCTACGTGCCGCTTGTCGACGACAGCACAGAGTATTATTTCAACCGCATCGTCAACCTCGGACTGCTCTACCAATATGCCTTCGATTACACTGACCGCCACCGTCAAGAACTTGGGCGTTACAAGACCGTTGAATCTTTCAGCAAGTCATTCCATGTGACTGATGCGATGTTCAACGAATTGGTGAAGCAAGCCGAAAACAAAGGCATCAAAGGCACAGACGTACAAAAGCAAGTGGCCCGACACGAAGCCAATACTTTGTTGAAGGCCTACATCGCCCGCAACCTCTTCGACGACGAAGGCTTCTATCCGATTTACTCGCCTATGGATGAAGTGCTTCAACGGGCTTTGGAGGAATTGAAGAAACAATAAAAATCAGGTTGTTATGAAAACGAAAAAGAGGCTCCATCGCTGGAACCTCTTTTTTTGTGGAGCATAACGGAATCGAACCGATGACCTCTTGCATGCCATGCAAGCGCTCTAGCCAACTGAGCTAATGCCCCTTCGTTTGCGGCTGCAAAAATACAACTTTTTTCAATCCGAAAAACTTTTTCGCGAAAATTTTTCATTTTTTCTTCTCAACTTCTCTTCATGCCGTGTAAATCCTTACTTTTGCAGCCATGAAAACCATCAAAGATATCTACAAAATCGGCATCGGCCCGTCGAGCAGCCACACGATGGGACCGCAAAAAGCCGCCAAAACCTTCAACGAGCGTTATCCCAACGCCGCCGCTTTTGAGGTGACACTCTATGGCAGCCTCGCCGCCACGGGCAAAGGCCACATGACCGACTGGGCCATCCTCAATGCACTGCAAGCCCCAACCGAAATCGTCTGGCAACCTGACATTATCCCGTCATTTCATCCCAACGGCATGTTGTTCAAGGCTTTCGACAGCCAAAAACAACTTCTCGGAGAATGGAAAGTCTACAGCATCGGTGGAGGCAACTTGGCCGAGGAAGGCAAACAAAGCGAGCAGCCCGACATCTATCCCCTCTCAAAGATGACCGATATCCTCAACTGGTGCGAACAACGCGGACGCACCTATTGGGAATACGTCTACGAATACGAGAACTCTACTGAAATCGAGGACTATATGCGGGAAGTCTGGCATGTGATGCAAGCCGCCGTGGAGCGTGGCCTGCAAGCCGAGGGCGTGTTGCCCGGACCGCTCAACCTGAGCCGCAAAGCCGCCGCATATCACATCAAGGCCTCGGGCTATACACACACACTGAAAAGCCGTGGCTTGGTTTACAGCTACGCTTTGGCCGTCTCCGAAGAGAACGCCTCAGGCGGACAAATCGTCACTGCGCCGACCTGCGGGTCGTGCGGTGTGATGCCCGCCGTATTGTACCATCTCTCAAAGAGTTACGAATTCACTGAGCAACGCATTCTTCGTGCCTTGGTGACGGCGGGTTTGGTGGGCAACATCGTGCGCACCAACGCCTCCATCTCAGGTGCCGAGGTGGGCTGTCAAGGCGAGGTGGGCGTGGCTTGTGCTATGGCCGCCGCTGCCGCCAACCAACTGTTTGGAGGCAGTCCGGCACAGATTGAGTATGCCGCCGAGATGGCTTTAGAACACCACTTGGGCATGACCTGCGACCCCGTGTGCGGACTCGTTCAAATTCCCTGCATCGAGCGCAACGCCTACGCCGCCGCCCGCGCCTTAGACTCCAACATCTATTCCACCTTCTCCGATGGACGCCACCGCGTTTCCTTCGACAAGGTGGTGGAAACCATGAAAGAAACCGGCAAAGACATTCCTTCGCTTTACAAGGAAACCTCGCAAGGCGGTCTGGCCCGCGATTACACACAAATGGCTTAATAATAATCAAATGACAATCAACGAGATACAAAATAGCATCGTAGAAGATTTCTCGATGTTCGACGACTGGATGGACCGCTATGCCATGCTCATCGAAATGGGCAAGGAATGTCCCATCATCGATGACCAATACCGCAACGAGCAGCATCTGATCAACGGCTGCCAGTCGCGGGTGTGGCTTCATGCCGAGCTGAAAGACGGCAAGGTATACTACACCGCCGACAGCGACGCGGTCATCACCAAAGGCATCGTCAACTTATTAATAAAGGTGTTTTCGGGCCAGACCCCTGACGACATCCTCGCCGCCGACCTCACGTTCTTGGACGAAATCGGGCTAAAGGAACACCTCTCGCCTACTCGCTCCAATGGCCTGTTGGCGATGCTAAAACAAATGCTACTTTATGCGGAAGCGTTCAAACTGAAGGAGGAACAAGCATGAACACAGAAGAGACCAACACCCTGAAAGAGACCGTCATCTCGGTCCTGAAAACCATATACGACCCCGAAATCCCCGTTGACATCTGGACGCTGCACCTGATTTACGGCATCGACGTCGATGAAGAAGGTAATGTAAAAATCGTAATGACGGTGACGGCACCCAACTGTCCCGTAGCCGAGACCCTGCCCGCTGAGGTGCGCAGCCGCGTGCAAGCCATCATGGGAGTGAAGAACGTCGACGTCGAGCTCACCTTCGACCCCGTCTGGAGCATCGACATGCTCTCCGACGAAGCCAAAGCCGAATTGGGATTGGACGGCGACTATGGCAACTTCACTGCATCCGATTTTCTATATTAATGCAGAATGAAGAATGTAGAATGCAGAATGATGAATGCAGAATGAAGAATGTAGAATAATTCATCATTCTTAATTCTTAATTCATAATTTCTCGTAGTTCTCAAGCAGGTCCTTCGCCATGTTGAAGAAGAACAGCGCGACGGCATTGAAGTCCATGTTGAGGTCTTTGCTCAAGCCGATGCGGTCTTTGAAGATGGCCACGTTGTACCATTGCAGGCACTGGAAGGCGCGGTGGAAATAGAGACGCTGCAACTCTTCCTTGTTGGGCTTGCGACCCACGTATGCCTCAAGCAATGAAAGTGCCTTGTCGAAGCCCGCGTTGCCATAGCAAGCGATGTCGTAGAAGGGGTCGTTCATGCCGGCAAACTCCCAATCCAACACGTACAGCTTATCGCCGTTGATGACGAGGTTGGTGGGCTGGTAGTCGCAATGGCAGGGAACCTTCGGAACATTGGCATGGACGGCACGGATGGCATCCAACTTCTTGCGCAAATCGAGATATTCCTGCGGGAAGACGTAACCCGTCTCTTTACAGTAATCCTGATAGGTCTCGATACGCCCGAAAGCATTGTAATCGTTGAATTTCAAGTCGCTGTTGTGGATTTTCTTCAGTGCGGCCACCGACATGGCGTTGTATGAAACCACGTCAGTGGTGCTCATGATGGTGCCTTCCACATACTCGGCCAACTTCTCGCCTGAACGGATTTCCACGTAGGTGGTCACATTGTTCAGGCCTAAACGGTTCACCTCCTGGATGTTGGCCCATTCCTCTTCACGGTTAACAAACCTTTCGGCGAACTTGCCTGGCACACGGTAGGTGTATTTCTTTCCTTGACTTTCTACAACGTATGTGTAATTGCTCATGCCACCTTCGAGGCGCATCACAATCCGAGCATCATGGGCCTGTAGCAAAGCATTGACCCTAAAGACGATATATTCTTCAATGTTCATAAGGCTAAAATTATAATTAGGTCGGCAAAAATACACTTTTTCACCATATTTCATATCTGTTTTGTGTGAATTGTAATTTATTTCTAATCGGAGTACCCGCACAAGCGATTTTTTTGTACTTTTGCCGCCGCTAAGGGGATTTAGCTCATCTGGTAGAGCGTCAGGTTCGCAATCTGAAGGTGGCCGGTTCGAGTCCGGTAATCTCCACAAAATTTTGAGACAGCCTGCTGATTTTCAGCAGGTTTTTCTTTTTGTCCTTTTTATCCTCTAAAAATCAACTTTTTCGTATTTTTGCATCAACGAACATATCACCACATGGAAACAAGAAAACACATAGCATCCGAAAAACTACAATGCGGAACACATAACTGCGCACAAGCCATCGTCAGCACATACGCCGACCTTATCGGCTTTGACGAAGAAACAGCAAAGAACGTGGCCAATGCCTTCGGCGGAGGGATGGGCAACATGGAAGGAACCTGCGGCGCACTTGTCGGGGCGGGCATCGTATTGGGATTGGCCACAAAGGACAGGGCAAAATCGAGGACCTGTATGAGACAAATCATGACACAGTTCCAAGAAAAGAATGGCGCAACCCAATGCAAGCTGCTGAAGGGTGTCGGTACAAAAGTCGTGTTGCGTGAGTGTACCGGATGCGTGGCCGATGCAGCGGAGTTTCTTGAAGAACAACTGCAAAAACTGGAATAATCATTTGAAAAGGAATAATCATCGAAGCAATGGAAATCCACACGACCACCAACAAGATTTGCTATATGATTCTGCCCCAAGGAATCAAAGAGGATTTGACTGCGGGCTTGGGGGTGCTGTCGGAGAAGCACGGCGTTTCAATAGTCGTAATAGAGGATGTCGATTGGAATGATGACCTCACACCTTGGCCAGCGGAGGGCGTGTTCAAGAAAGCGAAACCATTTGGAGGTCATGCGGATGGATTCCTCAACAAGCTGACAAATGCGATTATTCCTGAGACAGAAGAGCGACAGGCTATTAAAAACGCAGAAAGAACAATATTAGGCGTTTCGTTGTCGGGTCTGTTTGCGATATGGTCAGCTTTCAACACCGATGCTTTCACCAACATTATCAGCATATCGGGTTCACTTTGGTACGATGGTTTCACGGATTGGATGAAAGAGAATACTCCATCTGCCAAAATCAAAAAAGTTTGCATGTTACTTGGTGAAAAAGAGAAGAATGCCAAGGATAATCGGATGGCGAGGGTTGAAGAGAAAACCCTTGCCGCAGCCAACTTCTTGAAAGGAAAAAGCCACGCCTCAGTATTGTTTGAGCTGGTTGAAGGCACCCATTTCTCGCCGATAGTGCCGAGGTTAGAGAGGGCTTTTAATGTGGTGTTCGGATCAAACTGACATCGTTAGTTTCATCTGTTTTTGCTCAAAGTCGCCATTGCCACAGGATGATGCTCCAAATGTTTCATTTGTGTTCCAAACAACAATTCAGGGCAATATTCACCAGACTTGTATTTTGCAATAAACTCTTTGTCAGCATCGTCAAGTTGCATTACGTCTTTCAAAAAAGCAGCAACAGCATCCTCGATCTTCGTTTTGGGATATGCACCCGCATTGATGCGCAACATGGGTAGAAGTTGAGACCTGATTTTGCTGAAATTCATTTGGGTTAGTTGGTCAACATCTCGCCCAAGCCAATTCTCCAAACTATCATTGCCAATCGTAGAGTAGAAAACGGCACATTTTCTCAAAAGCTTTCTTTCCTCTACATTCGTCATCAAATTGGATTGTGATAATGAATAAAGGTCATACAAGTCTCTTGGTTTTGTCCGCTCAAAAAAAGCACTTATCTTGCCCCCGAAAATTTCAACGGCTTGAAGATGAAACACCTTAATATTAGTATCTTTGAAAAAAGGGTGTTTGATGGATGATGCCACAGGCTCAAACACATGACAACGAGCCAAATAATTGATGTCGAGTTTGATTTTATCACGACTGCCCGTCACAGTATCATACAACAGCTCATAAGAACACAAGGAATAACTCTCCCGTTTACCCAAGGCATAGCCATGTTCGATGCAATAAGCTGAAAGACTCTCGTCCAATTGATGCCTTAATTGGAGCATCTGTTCTTTGGAGCAGTCAATTGCCAAATCCAAGTCCAAATCCACTGACAGTCGTGGCAGTCCTGGAATCAAAACCAAATTGATGGCTGTGCCACCCTTCAGTGCCAATTTCCCCTGAAAAAATTCAATTGTGCTTAAATCATCAAGGATGCTACAGAGCCTGAGTACTTTTTCCACATTGGTCGCCGTGAAACTGTGCTCCTCAGCTATTGCAGCGACTTGTTTTCTCGTCAATTCAATAGGTTCCATATTCTTTTTGTTCTACTTTTGGCACACAAATTTTCCATTTTTTATCGTAAGTGTCGCAGTTTTCATCTGGGGTGAGATAGCTGACGTTATTGCCGATTTGATTTTTACAATGATCAAAGAAAGCATCCGACAATCCAAGTTGTTCCTGATATAGTGAGAGCAAATACCCAACCCGTTGGTAAACACTCTTCGATGGGGCTGCATCAAGGCATTGAATCATTTCAGTTTCATCAAGTTTGCCAATTCCAAGCCAATCCAAAGCATTCATCAACTCCTCCAAGCCACCAGCGAGATCGATATGCCTAATGCAGTCAATAATAGTCTGGCTTAATGACGTCACTCGAATGGGATAGTTCTCGTTGGCAAAGTCAAGATTCGGATTTATCAGGCAATTAACCGGCTTGTAAATATAGGTCTCGTTCAAATGGATAAACGTCCTAAACGGTGTTGTACTATGGATATAAACCCAATTAAATGACTGTGTATGAAGTGTGTAGTATTCCAAAGCCGAGTGATAAACCAGACATCCATTTTCAACCGCATTACATGCTATCCTAAACTTGTCGGTCAGATACGATGGTACATACACGCCTTTACGGACATGAGACAACACGCCTTTCCTCGTCTTGTTGTAAAGGCGAGATTTTCGAGTATTGTAGCATACCTCATTTCCCTGTTCCAAAACAGAACCATCAATCATTGCTTAAAAATTTCGGCAAAGATATTACTTTTTGATATAATTGACAACAATTCTAAGTATTTTCTTTCACCATCCATTTGCCTTAAGCGTTTTTTCTCCATTTTTTTTGCTGTTGGAAACGATTTTGGCCTTATTTTTGCACCGATATAATACTCGTTTGAACACTTAAAAACACTGTCAACATGAAAAAATCATTCATTATCGCATTGTGCTGCATCGTTGCTGCGGTGACAGCTTGCAAGAAAAAGCCCGTCCCTACGCCAGAGCCCGAACCTCAACCTGTCGAGTTTAGTGAGAAATATGTCGGCAACTACTTGGGCAACATGGTTCTCGCCATTCAAGGCACCATCGATACCGTCAACGTCAACGTGCCTATGCAGTTCCCCTTCGACAGCATCGCCATGACCATCACCAAGGGGGATGCCGACAACAGCATCAACGCTTCGGTAATCATTGACAACGAGCTTTACCAGACCACTGGCATCGCATCGGCTGAGAAGGCCGACTTCGACATGGTTCACCTTATCCTTGACAAACCCGACTTCAACGTCACAGGCGACGTCGAATTTGTGGCCACACCTGCCGAGGGCGACAGCCTCAACCTCAGCGGCAACTTCTCTGGTACTGGAACCGTCAACATTGCGGGAGGAGTGTATCCCATCAACGCGACCGGCACCGTGAACGGAAAACTTGGAAAACAATAACCTTTTAATTCAAATAACAAAATGAGAAAATCAACATTAACATTGGCTTGTCTCGTCGTCATAGCACTGCTGGCAAGCTGCAAGAAAAGCGTACAACCCACCATCACCCTTATCCAGACCGAAGGCTACCTGACCGAAGGCGCCCAAGTCTATGCCAATGACGATGTCTTGGTAGGCTTCGTGCTCACAGGCGAGAAGCTGACCAGCATTGAGGCCACCGTCACACAAAACGGGAACCTCATCAGCTCTTATCCCCAATCCATTGGAGAACAAGACACTTACACCAGCACTTTCCATCTCACCATTGATGTGACTGGCACCGTGACCATTACAGGCAAAGTCACCGATGCAGCAGGGCACACCGCTTCGTTGAGCATTGATGTCGTCTGCAACGAGAAACCCAATGCCAAATTCGTCGGACATTATGAAGGCAAAGCGTTGCTGAATGGCTCCATCGCCCTTATATCGAACGGACAAAACATGTTTGAGAACCAACTCTCCGACCATGCCGTGGACGTTGTCCTCGATTTGCAGCCGGGCAACACGATGTATGAGGTGGTCGGTACGTGTAGCATCGACGAACAGGTGCAAAACGTCACTGGCACCGTCAGCGGCAACACCGTCACCTTTGAGGCCATCGACGATGTTTTTAGCATGGATGTTCCTTACAACGGCATGACTTTCAGTCCTGAAATCAACCTTACCTACAACATCACTGGCACACTTGAAGGCAACGAGTTGATACTCAGCGGCGACTGCAAAGGCAGTGGCGAAATCAACCTTTTCCTCATCTCAGGTGACCTCGAGCTCGATACCACCATTGGCGGCAGCCTGACCAAAACCGAATAAAAAATTCGAAAAAAATTCCAGAAATCGGTCACGCAATTCAAAAAAACCGTATTTTTGCAGCCGATTTCAGGTGCCCAATGGTGTAATGGCAGCACAACTGACTCTGGATCAGTTAGTCTAGGTTCGAATCCTGGTTGGGCAACAGTTTAACCCCCTAACTTGTTGATTTTCAGGTTAGGGATTTTTATTGAAACCAAATGACCATAAACCAAAACATCCAAGGCGGATTCACACTTCGCCAACTATGCGCTACACTTGCGTTGTTGATTCTATCATTCCATCCCTTTTCCGCTTCGGCGCAAAGGCAGTCCCTCTTTCGCGACAACCGCACTTTCTATGAAGCCAACTTCCGCTACGGCAAGTATTTCCCCTTCGAGGAGCGTCATGCCTACATGAAAGTCTTGCCACAATACGGCATCGACCTCCGCATGGGGCGTCAGACCGACGGACGAAACACTTGGGAAACCGACTTCAACCACCTTTCCTACGGCGCTTTCCTGCGCTTCGAGAAGAACAATGTGGACAGCATCCTGTTTGTGGACCGCGACAAGAATGGTTACGAGCGCGAGACTTGGCGCGCCTTGGGCGATTGCTATTCGTTAGGCGGTTTTATCAATGGGCATCTTTATCAAGGCAAATACTGGTCGTTTGACTATGACCTTATGGGCGGCCTCTCGTTTTGGACCAGACATGGCGACGAGTTCATCGGCTCGGTTGCCAACGTCCACCTTGCATTAGATGCCGGCCCGACTTTCATGATTGAAGACAATTTCGACGTCACGCTGCGTTACCAGTTCTCGCATTCCTCGAATGCCGCCATCAGACTGCCTAATTGCGGCATCAACGTGTTTAGTTGGGTGATGGGCGTGCGCTACCATCCCAACGGCAGGCCCGAACTCGTCTCCAAAGAAAAGCCTCGCCCAAAGTTCCAGAAATCCACCGCTATCTTCGCAACCGAGTCGGTCGGAATCCTGCAAACCAACGAATGGATGCGCAGCTACCAGACCGCCGACGGCACTATGGTCAGCGACCTGCCCGCTGAACGACCATATTACTTTGCCGACGTCATCCAAATCGGGCTGCACCGTCAGTTTCATCCCAAGTTCAGCTACGACATTGCATTGGATTTCGGCTGGACGGGCGAGACCAAGCGCATGTATGAGAAAGCCCATCAGATGTACGCCGACGGGCACGAGTACTTCATCGGCGACGATGCCATCCCACTGATGGAATACAGCTTCGCCCGTGGCCTGCACCTCGCGCCTTCGGTGATGTTCGAAATCAACTACAACCGTTTCGCATTCTGCCTTGGCGGGGCCTATTACCTTTGGCACGGCATCTACTATGGCACCGACCAAAAGAAAACCTGGGGGTTGCCTGAGTCGTCGGAAAGCAACTTCGAGGACACTTATTTGCCACCCTGCTACCGCACTTTCTACGGTCGTCTTGGATTCAAGTATTACTTGGGCGAAAACCGCAACATGTTCGTCGGCTCATTTATGAAAGTACACAGCGCGGTCATCGACTATGCCGAGTTCACCTTCGGCATGAACTTATTCAGTTGGAAGAAATAAAAAAAGCAGGCCGAAGCCTGCTTTTTAAGTGTTTGATTTGCAGAGGTTATTCCTCCATGCTCATCTTTTCAAGATCCATCTCACTGTGAGGAGTCTTCGGGAAGCTCTTGGTCTTCATCTGACCCTTGTTTCCGATGGTAAAGGTCATCACGGGAGTGAGGTTGTCGAGATTGGCATGGTTGCTCGGTTCGTCCACCGGGAAGGTACCTCTCGCAGGATTGGTGCCTGTAGTAGTACCAATCAGGCGGCCATTATAAGTGACGGTCACAACATAATCCGTGGCAATGGAAGGATCGCAGTTGCTGTACATGTCAACATACACTTCATAGACACCAGGAGCAATGTAAGCATCCTCGCCGTAAGTGATGTTCTCGTTGTTGATGCCGTCGATGCCGCAACCGGCGTTGGAGTCAAGGTCAAGCTCGCCACCATTGTCACTGGTGCGGTTGCCGTAGTAGATGTGTTCGCCATTGTCGCCCGGCTCGATGAGGTGCAAGTCAACGTCCTTGTCATTGTTGAAGGAGAGGCTAATTTGCAGTTGGCCAGTACCCACATTGCGAATGCTCACTTCCTTCTCCCAAGTCTCGCTGATGTCGCCATCGGCATCGGTCAAAGCACCCCAAATGATGAAGGACTCATTATCTCCCAAATCGAGGTCTTGGTTGATGATGATGACGCAGCTGTAGTGACTGTTGGAGGCCTCGGGCACCACTTCATAGTAACCGGAGACATCCTCAACGCCGATGTACATTCTACTCGGCGAAACAGGCGAATACACATCAGGGATGACGGTACCGCCAGGGATAATGATTGAGTTCATGTTGACGGTGAGGCCAAACTCGGCGGTCGAGAAAGGTTTGTCCTTCTTGACCAAGGTTCCGTCCTGGACATCCAAATACTTCTGGACGCCTGAAGAACCTGTGCTACCACCGCCCTCAGGTTTGTTGCAGCTGAATAACAGCGCTGTCATGGCAAGAAACATTCCGCCCAATAATAAGACATTCTTTTTCATAATGAAATTGATTTAGTTAGTGTTAAAGTTGATTGTTTAGCGATGCTTCTGGATTGTGTTGTTCCAATTTGTTGCAAAACTATAAAGAATTATTGCAACATCCCAACAAAACTTTAGATTCTTTTTTGAAAAAATTCTATTTCGCTAAAAATCAAAACGTTATAAAACCAATTTCTCAACCAAGCTATTACTCTCCGTAATTCTCTTCGCGGAGCAGGTTGCCTTGTTCGTCGTACCACTTCCAGCGTCCGCTGTGACGGCCTTCGGTATAGAAGCCTTCTTCGCGCAGGTTGCCGTTCATCCAATAGACCGTGGCTGCACCTGTGCGTTTCCCGTCCTTGAAGTAGCCGTGACTCTGCACCCGCCCATCAGGGAAATAGGCCGTCCATTCGCCCTCCATCTTGTCACCATTCATCGGGCCTTCCATCCTCACTTGGCCTGAGTTGTAATACTCCGTCTTATATACACAAACGCCTGATTTGTTTAGCTTTATGACCGTTTGGGGCTGTTCATTAGGATAACGCACCTCCACTTTCTCAGTCAGTTGCGACGAGCAGGAAGCAAGGATAAACAGAACGGTTGTCAGTATGAATATCTTTTTCATGTCGATTGAATAGCTTTGTTACCTGTTGAATATCAGTCTTTCACCTTTAGTTTCCTCATAAAACTGGCCATTGTCAAACACCAGGTTGCCGTTCACGAAAGTGTGCGTCACTCGTGAATGCACCTCCAAACCGTCGTAAGGCGTCCAACCGCATTTGGTGTATTCTTTGGCGTTGGAAATTGGCTTCAATGTGTCGAGGTCAACGAGTGCCAAATCAGCGTGATAACCTTCGCGAAGGAAACCCCGTTTGTCGATTTGATACAAAACGGCCGGATTATGGCACATAAGCTGCACCAACTCAGGCAAAGAGAGCCAGCCGCCGCGCATCACCTCCGTCATGATGTCGAAGCCGTGCTGGACAGAAGGGAAACCCGACTTGTTAGTGAAGTAGTCGCCCGTGAACTTTTCCTCGCGCAGATGCGGAGCATGGTCGGTGCCGATGGTGTCGATCAAGCCCGTTTTCAATGCAGCTAACAAAGCCTCCTTGTCGCGGTGCGACTTGATGGCCGGATTGCACTTGATGGCAAAGCACTTGTCCTCATAGTCGTGTTCATCGAACCATAGGTAATGCGGGCAAGTTTCAGCGGTTATCTTTTTGTCTTTCAACGAAATGTTGTTTTTGAACAAAGACAATTCCGACTTGGTGGAGATATGCAACACATGAAGCCTTCCACCAAACTTTTCGGCCATATCGACGGCTTTTGATGAAGAACGGTAACAAGCCTCGCTTGTGCGCACAAAAGGATGAATGCTTGCATCGGCAATGACCTCACCCTTGGCCGCCAAGTCCTTGCAACGCACGGTGTTGGCATGGATGATGCCCTCATCCTCGCAATGTGCGGCAATCAGGCAGGGCGATTCCCTAAACAAGCGGACCAGAACCTCGTTTTTATCCACCAACATATTGCCCGTGCTGCTGCCCATGAACAACTTGATGCCGCAAACGCGCTTCGGGTCGGTTTTGATGATTTCAGAAAGGTTGTCGTTGGTGGCACCGAGATAGAAAGAATAGTTGGCCAACGATTTCTCGGCAGCAAGATCAAATTTCTGTTGCAGAAGGTCTTGCGTGGTGGTTTGCGGAACCGTATTCGGCATATCCATAAACGAGGTCACACCACCCGCCACGGCTGCGCGGCTTTCAGTATAAATGTCAGCCTTCTGGGTCAGGCCTGGTTCACGGAAGTGCACGTGCTCGTCAATGATGCCCGGAATCAAATACTTTCCCTTGGCCTCGATAACGGCAGCCGAGCCTGCATCAAAAGGTTCTCCTTCCTTGATAATTTTGGAAATCAGTCCATTAGAAACAAAAACACTTGCCACAAAAGTCTGGCCTTCGTTGACAAGTGTCGCATTTTTTATGTAGTAATTCATTTTGCTTTCCTCGGTTTGATTTGTCCAGTCATGCCTCTCCAGCGCAAATTGATGACACCAAACACGGCCTCCTTGAAAATGCCCTTGCTCATCTTCGACTGTCCTTCGCGGCGGTCGGTGAAGATGATGGGCACCTCCTCAATCTTGAAGCCGAGTTTCCAAGCGGTATATTTCATCTCAATTTGGAAGGCATAGCCCACGAATTTGATTCTGTCTAAGTCGATGGTTTCCAACACTTTGCGCGTATAGCACACAAAGCCCGCCGTCGTGTCGCGCACCTTCATCCCCGTGACAAAACGCACGTAAGCCGAAGCGTAGTACGACATCAACACACGTCCCATAGGCCAATTCACCACATTGACGCCTGTCTTGTAGCGCGAGCCCACTGCAAGGTCGGCACCATTGGCGCAGGCATCGTGGAGGCGAGCCAAGTCGTCAGGATTGTGCGAGAAGTCGGCATCCATCTCGAAAACATATTGATAATCACGCTCCAAGGCCCACTTGAAGCCCGTGATGTAGGCTGTTCCAAGACCGAGCTTCCCCGCCCTTTGAATCATGAACAAACGGTCGCTGAACTCCGTCATCAGTGTTTTCACAATGTCGGCGGTGCCGTCGGGGCTGTTGTCGTCGATGATGAGGATATCAAAGGCCATCGGCAGATTGAATACATAGCGGATGATGTTCTCGATGTTTTCCTTCTCCTTGTAGGTGGGTATGATTACTATATTCTCTGACATACCAAATTCGTTTTTCTTTCAACGCGCAAAGATAAGAGAAAATTGCTCATGGGATGCAAAAGAGGGTGGATATTGTTAGTTTCAATAGTCAGATTTCGGCCTGTTTTGATACAACAACACGCCCGACACCATCCAATGGCTGAAACTGCCGCCTTCGTCTTGACCTTGCGGAATAGCGATACGCAGGGTGTGTTTGCCTGGTTTCAGATGGTTGAGGTCGAAATAAACTGGGTTGGTGGCAGTTCCGGGGCACCAGCCCGAGCGGGAGTAGTCGGACGAAGAGACACCATTCCAGAAGTTGCCCGAAACGGGATTTTGATCGCGGAAGGTGGCACAGTCGCAGCGCCAAGGCGTGTGGGTGAACGTCTTTATGCCGTCAATAAAGATGGCGTTCTCCTTGGGGTTGAACTCATCGCCACCGCCCCAGCCTCCGTGACCCGTGCTGATATAGCGGAGACGCACGTTTTCAACGCCTTCGGGAATATCAAACGTCACCTCAAGGCTATCGGTGGCAAACAGCCGACCGTAGTTCTGTCCCGACATTTCCATCACGTTGCAGGTGTTGAACAACGGTACAGAATGTTGGCGGCAGGGCGTATCTTCCCATTCATAGTCGCCAGGATAGGCAAGAAGGTCCAAGGAAACTTTATGTCCGCCCTTGTCGTAGTTGCCGATGAAAGCCCCGATGAGCACATCGCCTTGCAGACGGTCGCGCAACTCACTGACTTCCTGTTTGTAATAGTTTTCCTCTGTCCATTTCAGGCCGTCAATTTGCACCTTATCGTTGAAATGGCCTGCACCAAACGAGGTGAAGAAACGCACCAGCTCGACGATG
The DNA here is from genome assembly GCA_902782455.1 of uncultured Bacteroidia bacterium. Taxonomy (GTDB): domain Bacteria; phylum Bacteroidota; class Bacteroidia; order Bacteroidales; family F082; genus Limimorpha. The sequence goes on from CACZNA010000005.1 coordinate 38,825, forward strand.
GGCAAGTAGTCGTCTTCAGCCTTGATGCCTTGATATTCTTTGCCATCGTGACCAACGAAAACTGGCAGGGACTCAATGCCTTGCGTCAAGCCGTCGCGGAAACTCTTGGCCTTCTCCGTAGGAATCACAAAGACAGAAGCCGTGCGGTCGTAAGCGTCACCGTTGGAATGTTGGTGAAGCTCGGCGAAAAGCTGGTAATGCTCGGGCAGTTGCGGCAGGTTCATCCGCTTAACAATCAACGTGCCGTGACTGAAATGGATAGTGGTGTCGAAGGGAATTTCGCCCTCAAAAGGTTCATAGTCAGCGAAATGGATTTGTTCGTCCTTGAACACAGGGATGCGCATCACAAGTTTGTCCTTGCGCAGTTGGCTTAGCTCGCGGGAAGTCTTTCTCTCGACTTTTTCTTCGGGGATGAGGTTTCCCTTGACTTTGCTTTTCTTCACCGTTTTCAGGTCGGTGACGTAGATGCCGTTCCTCATGCAGCGCACCATCACGCCGTTCAGTCGACCTAATCCCGGCATGGGAGTAGCCTCAAAACCGAGTTTGTCGGTCATCCATACCTCGATGGTGTTGGAGTTGATACTGGTCTTGTATTTCGTGCAAGGGTAGCCCAGCACTTTCTCCTTGCCTTCCTCGCTGAAACTGACGTCGTTATCCGTGAAGGCGTATGCACTATAATAGCTTGCGTCAGGATATTGCAGCACGGTATAAACCGAGTCTTCACCATAGCTGACGTATGTGACGCTTTCGACATAACCTGGGATGGGGTTCTTTACCTCATTGCCTAAGTTGTTGATCTTCAAGCAGCCATGATTTTCTATAACGCTGATATAGGTCGTGTCGCCGTCCTTCACGTCTTTGGCGTAGCTATGATAAGTGAGTGCATGTTGCCCGAAGGCGGTTTCGCCAAACAGGATGGCGAGGATAAAAAGTAGAATGTTTTTCATATTGTATTGATTTGACGGCAAAATAACAAAAAAAGTCCTACTTTTGCAATCGAAAACAATTAAAACAAAATCATTTATGGTAAAGAAATGCTTTTTAATGCTGATGCTCTTGGCTTTGGTGACATCAGTACAGGCTCAGATTCAATATTTTGAATGGCAAGGCGGTCAGCGCGAATATTTGGTGAAGACCCCCACGCAAAACAAAGAAGCCATGCCCGTCGTGTATTTCCTGCATGGCTTGGGCGACAACATCACCCACTTGGACAACGAGTTCCATTTCCAACAAATCGCCGACCGGTTCGGCTGGGTGATGGTGGTGCCACAGGCCCTCGCACAATCTGGCTACACCATGTGGAACGCCGCACTGTCGAACAGCAGCATCGACGACTCAGGCTTCCTGATGGCTCTTCTTGACACGTTGGCCGTGCACTATCCCATCGACTTGGACAGCGTCTTTTTCACCGGTTTCTCAATGGGCGGTTTCATGACGCACCGTATGGCCATTGAGCACGGCGACCGCATCACGGCTTGTGCACCGGTCAGCGGACTTATAACGCACACTATGGCTTCTTACACGGCTGTAGCTCCCGTCAGGATGCTTCACATTCACGGCACCTCCGACCCCGTGGTAGGCTACAATGGCAACTCGCAATATTTCGGGGGCAACCTCGGTTTGAGCGTGGAAGCCATCCTCAACTACTGGAAAAACGCCAACCATTGCACAGATGAACCCATCATCGACACTCTTCCCGACCTGCACAATGACGGGCTGCGATTTGTGCGTTATACCTACGAAGGCGATGCCGAATTGCAGCACATCAAGGTCATAGGAGGCAACCACACCTGGTATCTCAATGAGAACCAATACGACATCAGCTATTTTAATGAAATCCACAAGTTTTTCACCGAAGGCAACGGCGGCAATGACGGTATTAACGAACCCAAAACCTCTTGGCTTACTTTGTGGCCCAATCCTACCACTGGACAATGCACCATCGAACTTGAAACCGACTCAAGTGCCGAGCTAATCGACCTCCAAGGCCGCGTTATGGCGACATATCCTTTGAAAAAAGGCACAAATCAGATTGATTTAAGCGGATTTTCAGAGGGGATGTATTTCATCAAGACTGCTGAGGGCTTCGTTGGAAAGGTGATGGTTGGGAAATGACGACCCGCATGACGGAGCCACCAGCAACAACGCTTCAAAAAACGCAAACAGCGAAGCACCCGCCTGGGTTTCCAATGTATCTTCAGGGAACATGGAAAGCAAGATGATGCAAAGAAAGACCGTGTACAGATAATTGCGGTGTTTCTTGAATGAGAAATAAGGATAGAGCAGCACAACAAGGAAAAACGCCAATCCCACCAAGCCAAAGGCTACGGCAATGGCAAGATACTGATTGTGAGCACGAAAACGAAACTCCTCCTTCAGCGGAGAGTGGATTTCATCGTAAGCCTGACTGAATGCCTGAGGCACATCGCCAGTACCCACGCCGAACCACGGGTGCTGTTTGATAATATGGAACGAAGCCCTCGTGAACTCGATGCGCTGCGAGAGCGAGCCGCCGTTGGGGTTGTCGTATTTTCGATAAAGGCCATATTCAAACAAGGTGGACGACAACCTTGCGCGCAGTCCAGGATGCTTCCAATTGTTGTAGTTGGCCACGCCTTGCTCAATGTTGCGGATGTCCTCGTCGGTAAGGGCCATCACGCCTTCATAGTCCTTGCGCAAGTCCTTGGAAGTCAGGTAACGTGCCAAGGTGGCCTCCAAAGCTCCGCCATTGAGGGTCGTGCCTTCAAGGGGCAAGTTGCTGCGCTGCGGCCACGCCTCTTGAAGCTCTTTTCTGCAATAGTACAAGCCCACATATTTCCCGTCCTCAACGGGGTTATGAATGGTGTCGTGCCAGTAGTCGTTGCCGAGGGCGGTTTTCTTTTCCAAAGTATTGAAATCGACGGGGGCAACATCCAGCAAAGGCTTAATCCAATGCACCAAAAGCACCGCACAGACAACCAACACCACCACAGCAGAAACACCGATACCCACGCGCCAGCCCCTACCCTTTTTCCATTGCAGGAAGGTATAAACAACCGAAACTAAAACCACAGCGGCAAGGATAACATAACCCGACAGCGACTCAAAAATGTAGATTTGCCAGACAAACCAAAAGGCCATGAAGTATTGGAGATAGCGGTTGACGGCAAAACGTGTGCTGAATTCGGGAACGGGAAACCTCGTGGCTCTCCCTCCAATGCTTTGGCTTGGCTGAGTAGCCTTAGGCATAGGAACCTTTGTAGTAGCGATATACCAAAATATTATTGCAATACAGAAGACGATGTTGAGGCAAAAACGAATGTGGCTGATGAAATGCGAAATCTCACGTACGTCCTCATAGTCGTGTCTCCAATATGCCAGCCCGCTGAAGATAGTAGCGACAAAGACTGAAAGCACATAGACGAGCATCACTTGGTCGAAACGCTTGCGTTCCAAAGGCGGCATCGACGACAAGATGAAAGGCAATATCAAAATGGGCAACTTGACACGCAAGTCCTTCAAAGCATACTGGAAATCAGTGGTGTAAAGCAGTCCGACAACATGCATCAGGTAGAACAAAACGAGCAGGATAGCAGCTTTGTTATGGATGAAACGGCTCCATTTTTCCTTGAAATTCTTCCCAACTATTCCATCCACAATCCACACGATAACCAACCAGAACTGCGAGAGGCTCATCAGAAAGGGCGAGAGGGTGAGACCCACCGCCATCATCATCAGACCCAAGACGTAGGCTTGTGTCAGATTGAATCGTATGGGTGTCTTGGGGGTCATCACTTGCCAGCCAAGATGCTGTGGTATTCGTCCTTCCCGTTGGTATTCAGCAGAATCTCGAAGGCGCGGGCGAGGTCAGGGTCATTACGGAGGGAAGCCATGATGCGACCTTTCTGGTAGTAATAGCGGCTGACAATCTCTGAGCGAAGCAGCTCCTCAATGTCCTTTCGATTGTTAATGAGGTCTTTGTCCTTTTCGGCGGCAAGGTTTTTCTCCAACTGCTCGATTTGCGGCTGGATTTTGTCAAGATAGCCTTCCTCCTTGGCCGTTTTCTTCAGCCTTTCTATGGCTTTCTCGCTCTCGGTGGTATAGCTGAAACCCTTGTCTTTCACGAACTTCATAAAATCCTGATAGGTGGCTTCGTCGATTTGGAATCGGTCGGCGGAGTCAATGGTCTTGTGTTCGCTGTAGAACTTGGTCGCATAATCGAAGATAAAGCTCTTGCCGTAAAGATATGCCGTCACGATGGCGTATGGGTCGCGGGTGACTTTCACGTCGGGCGTGATGCCGTGGCCTTCATAGACCGTACGTCCGTGCATGGTGGTAAAAGGCTTGCCGAGCGAGTCGTTTTTCACCTGCGTCGTGTCTTTTTTGTGCGAATAGTCAATCTCTTGGATGCAACGTCCGCTGGGGATGTAATAATGGGCAACGGTCACCTTCATCTGCGTGTTGTAGCTCAAAGGCAGGATGTTCTGCACCAGACCTTTGCCGAAAGTGCGCTCTCCGATGACGACACCTCTGTCGTAGTCTTGGATGGCACCCGCCACAATCTCGCTGGCCGAGGCACTGTTGCCGTCAACCAAAATAGCCAACGGAATCTCCAAATCGACCGGATCGTTCATGGTGGAATGGATGCTGTTGGCTGTGGCCGCTTTTCCTTTCATTGAAACGACAGGTTTCCCCTTGGGAATGAACATGTTGACAATATCGACCGCCTCGTTCATCAAGCCGCCTCCGTTGCCGCGCAGGTCGAGAATGAAGCCTTTCAATTCGGGGTCTTTCCTCATTTCCATAAACTTGTCTTTCAGTTCCCTGGCCGCATCGCGCGTGAAACCGCTCAACGAGAGATAGGCCACGCCATTGTCGAACACCTTATAATAAGGAATGTTATCGATCTTCACTTTCTCGCGCTTGAGCGTGAACTCCAAAGGTTTTTCGGTGCCGTAACGCTTGATTTTCAGCTTGGCTTCGGTGCCAGGCTGTCCTTTCAGCAGCTCGCTCACCTCTTGTGTGTTCTTCTTATGGCAGTCCACGCCATTCACCTCAATGATGGCATCGCCAGCCACAAGACCGGCCTTCTGGGCGGGCCAACCATAATAAGGTTCAGAGATGCGGGTCAGCTCGCCGTCGTATTGAATCAAGGCCCCAATGCCGCCATATTCGCCCGTAGTCATAAAGCGGGCATTCTCAATGTCGGACTCAGGGATGAAGACAGTGTAAGGGTCAAGGCCGCTAAGCATGGCTTTAATGGCCGTCTCGTTCAACTCGCCCGGGTTGATTTCGTCAACATAATTGAGGTTCAACTCGCGGAGGAGGCTGTTGTAGATGTCGATGTTTTTGGCGATTTCAAAGTTGTTTTGTTTCTCCTGGGCGACGAGGCCGATGGGGAGAAGAAGTGCCAGGATGAGGGTGTGTATGTATTTCATCTTTCGTTTGTTGTTTTCGTTGTTTGCCCCGAAGCCGCGCTGTGCTCGCATCGGGTTAAGAAAGTTTCGTCCCTTCGGGACGGTTATGGGACTGGGTCATAGCCACTACCGCCCCAAGGGTTGCACGACAAAACTCGCCTGAAAGTGAGCCAGCCTCCCTTGAAGAAGCCGTATTTCCGGATGGCCTCGATGCCGTAGTTGGAACAGGTAGGCGTGTACCGACAACTTTTACCTATCCATGGCGACAACGTGAACTGATAAATCCTAATCAGCAGGATCAGGAAATCAGCGGGGAGCCGTTTTACCGTCAGCATAGTTTTTGACCAGTTCATGGATGGCTTTTTTCGTCTTATTGAACATCTCGTCGTAGCGGTGGATGACCGTAGCCGTATACACTAACGCCACATCGAGTGAAATATTATCCTTTTGGCAGATTTCGATAAGCGGGGCTTTGTTTTTGCGCCAACTCTCGCGAATCAGCCGTTTGACGCGATTGCGCTTGAAGGCATGATGGAAACGCTTCTTGGAGACTGAAATCAGCAAACGGCAGGTGGGCAGGGCGTTTTCGTCCTTGCGAAACAGATAGATTACACGATAGGGATAGACCGACACCCCTTTGCCTTTGCTGAACAGCAGCTCAATGTCGTTTTCCTTGCAAATGCGCTCGTATTTCGGGAAGCCCTCATTCGCTGCCATGACGCTTATTTCTTCTTGCTCTTCTTTTGCTCGGCGGCAAGGTATTGCTCAATGGCCATGGTCATGGAAGGAGCAGTCTCCGATGGTGCCTTGATGTTCAGCTCAAAACCAGCATCCACGATGGCTTGGCAAGTGGCCTCGCCAAAGCCGCCAATGGCCGTTTCCTCTTGCTTGAAGTCGGGGAAATTCTCTTGCAACGAATGGATACCCGCAGGGCTGAAGAAGACCAGCATCTCATATTCGCCAATGTTGACATGCTTCACGTCGGCGGGCACGGTGCGGAACATGACTGCCTTGGTAAAGTTGAGTTTGGCTGCGGTAAGCAAGTCGATGGTCGAGTCGGAACTGATGTCGGAGCAGCAGTAAAGGTATTTCTCGTCCTTGTGCTTCTTCATGATTTCGATGAGGTCGCCCAAGGTTTGGTTGCCATAAAACACCTTGCGCTTGCGATACTGCACATAACGTTGCAGATAGAAGGCCGTCGACTCGTTGATGCAGAAATACTTGAGTGTCTCAGGCACGTTGTAACGCATTTCCTTGGCCACTCTGAAGAAATGGTCGACAGCGTTGCGGCTTGTCAGGATGATGCCCGTGTATTCAGGCAACTTGATATGGTTTTGACGCAATTCGCTCGCGGAGACGTCATCAAGCTTGATGAATTTCTCGAAGGTGAAACTAACGCCGTATTTTTTCATCATGTCGGCGTAAGGGGTCTTTGCTATGTCGGCAGGTTGGGGCTGCGACACCAAAATATGCTTGATTCTCATGCGCTCTCTTTACTCTTTAGTGTATCGTTCTATACTATCTTTCTCCCGCGTCCTTATGGCTTTAACTCTTTAAAATACAGACCCTTGACTGAAATAACGCAAGCCTGCGGTCAGGAGCAATGCTGTAGGGGCGATTTCGAGGCTGCAAAAATACAAAAAAATAAAAAACGATGATGCTTTTGTTGCAACTCTAGTCTCCACAATTTCCAAAATGAACCGTATGAAGGCAGCCAAGGCAATGATGCCGAAACCAAGCCACACAAAGAGCGAATAAGGGTTATAGAGCAACAAAAGCAACACGGGCAACATGACTAAAAAACTGAAAATCGACACCGAAAGTTGCACGGTCATCTGCCGGCTGACGGTATCGCGAGCATCGAAAAGCCAGTTCATATAATATAGAAACAGGTGGCGAAGCAGCACCCATCCGGCAACGGCACCGAACATGGTGAAAAACATGCTCGTGCTGTTGTACTGAATCACATCGCGCGACAACACCACGCAACTTTTCTGCACAAACAGGGCCATAATGGCAATATAGGCCACCGTGAAAGTAAAACCCAAAAAGCTGCCCATGGGGTTCCACTCGCGCAAAAGCTGGTTGGTGTGGGCCACGCCGCCCGGCACCGACAGAATCTGACGGAACTGACGGGGATAGAGCTGCTTGTTCATCACAATGAGGAGCAGCATGAAGCCCAGCAAAACGAGGTTCCACCCCACCAGCACATCGTAGGTCATGCGTGGCATCGGGTTGATGGCGCTGCCAAACGTGGTGACGAAACTTTCGGCAGGCACTGTGTCGCACAAAGTTGAGTCGGCGATGGGGATGGTGTCAATCAATCGCGGAACACCTTTGGGGTGGTATGATGGGATGGAATATTCGGGCATGAACAATTCGTTTTCGGGCGGCAAAGATAATGATAATTTTGCTGCGGTTGTATGACAATTTTCATGCAGAATGCGCTTTTGTTTCACGCAGAATCCGCTGAATACGCAGAAGCCTATCGGACAAAATTACGTCGCATTGCGATTCATAAGATTCTGCGATTTCTGCGTGCCAAAAAAAACTATTCCACCACAATCTTCCGCGTCACGCCATTCATTTTCACGAAATACATCCCTCGCGGCAATTCAATCGTTGCCTTGCCATCGATTTCTTTCGTGAGAATGGTCTGCCCAAGGGCATTTGTGATGGTTGCCTTGCCCGTACCTTCAATGGTCACGCGGTCTTTGGCTGGATTGGGATAAACGGTAAAGGTCCCCGAGCCTGTCGAAGGGCCGTCCTCCTCAATGCCAAGAATATCCGTAGTAAGATTGGAGAACGACAGTTCTTCCAAGCCTTTGCCATCGTTAAACACGGCGGCGATGACAGCATAGCCTCCCTCAAATTGGTTCACACCGCAGGTGTAGTCGGTGATGGCGGCATTGACTTGGTCAACCACGGTGATTTCGCCCGTGCTGGGGTCGTATTTGCAGATTTGGAAATAGGTAAGCGTTCCATTAGCACCTTCCTCAATGTAGGGGATGTTCCAAGTCATATTCAGGTTGTTGTTCACGTCTTGATAATAGGTGGTGTGGATGGTGCCTTTCTGGAAACTGACAGGGCTTTCCTCTCCATCAATAGTGACAGCCACAAGGTGGTAGTTTCGAGCGGCATTGTCACTGCCAATGTTGTCCATGAAATAACCTTGTTCATACGGTACAGTACCCACAAACAACCCGTCTCGGTAGGCTTTCACTTCGCTGATGTATTCGTCTTGCCCGGATATGATTGGCCAAGTGACCTTGTTCAGATTGGTTTCAAGGTCGATGGTGGCGCGATAGATTTCCACTTTGTCATAACGGATAAAGGTACGTGTCGTTGTACCGCACGGACTTGAGATAGTTACAGGGTAAATGCCAGGTGCAACCACATCATAATCGTTGCCACTAGGTCCGTTTTGCCACTGACAGTCGTAGTTACCTAACGAATCTACTCCCATGGCATGCAGTGTGGTAATTTCGTCGGGAAGTCCCCATACTGTCATAGTGAACGGGTTTGGAATTGGTGCGTTTTTGTACCTTATATGGAAAACGTGGTAGAAGTTGTCACAACTAGGGCCAGAATAGTATTGAATTGTTTTTCTGCCCTCAACTGGGTTGATGATCAGTGGAGTTACGTTTTCTATGATTTGTCCGTTAAGACTCCAATAAAAATCTTCACATCCTATTTGGGCATTAACGTAAACCGTTTGATTAAACTCCAGACATAGCGTAGTGTCGTTGGGGTAATTTTCGATATCCAAATAGATATCTTGAGCAAAGGTCAGCGTCATAGTGCTAATTAACATTGCGATGAGTAAGGCAAATTTTTTCATTTTGTTGTCCTCCTATTTTTATTGATTTTAATTTGTTTTCCAGCCTTATTCCGCTGAAACCCTCATCATCTAAAGCAAGGAAACTCCGTGATACGAAAGAGGGCGGAATTGTCCTTTGAATTGCTTATTTCATCTCTAGGCTCTGGAAAACACCTTTTGTACCAAATAAGTTAGGAAATCAATCCTCGCCCAAAGGCGAGAACTTTCGCGAACCTATTCTCGGTACGAAATTTTCCAGATTTCAGAGATGGAGAATAAGAGCGTCAGCTCTGTGTATGTCTATGTGTTAGTCTTCTATTCTTTCGTTTGTTGTGTTTGTTGTTTATGGATGCAAAAGTATGAATTTTTCTGTTTATCCAAAAATATCGGAGTGGTGAACATCAGTCTTTCATCAATTGATTGAACAAATCGGCGGCACTACTGGCTGTATATACGCGACCTGCCTTTATATCCTCTTCAGCCTCCTCAAAACCGGACTTTTTCTTTGCGGACACTCTTTCCTTAATCAAGCCCAAGCCCAAAAGATAATTCAAGAGTTGTCTTCCAGCGTTTGTCCTTTCGTTGATAGTCACTGTGTAAGTAGCCATTTCCTCTCCTTTTTCTGTGTTTTGATTGGGTGCAAAAGTAGTCATTTTTTCAAATGAAATGAAAAAGATGGGTGATTATTTTCAGGGAAAACTTTCATTTGGAGAAAACAATGTATTTTTGTCCAAATTTAAAGTACAACTTTAATATTGTCCAATTATCATACAACTACTTATGTAACAAACGGTTACAAAATCAAAACAAGAACCCGATGATCAAAAAAATCTATAAATTCGGTGGCGCGTCGGTGAAGGATGCCGAGGCTGTGCGCAATTTGGCTGACATTGTGAGCCAACATAAGGACGAGGATATTCTGTTGGTGGTCTCGGCTATGGGCAAGACGACCAATATGTTAGAGAAGGTTTTGGCCGACTTCCGCGAACACAACGGCAACCTTGGTATGGATGCCCTGCACGAGGTCATCGCCTACCACGACGGCATTATCCAGAACCTCTTCGGCGAGGATGCCAACCCTGAATTTGGAGAGAACATCGCCGGACTCTTCATCGAACTTTGGGAGAAACTGCAAAAGACCGATGCGCCCTACGACTACCAATACGACCAAACCGTTTGCTACGGCGAACTGATTTCGACCAGCATCATCCATGAATACCTCAGCAAATGCGACATCCCCACGCGCTGGCTTGATGCCCGAAAATATGTCATCGCCGAAGACGACACAAATTTCCGCGCCGCCAACCCTGATTGGGACGAAACGCGACTGAAAATCAGCAAACTGAACGATGAACATATTCGGGGAATCGTATGCCTGACGCAAGGCTTCATCGGTGGCACGGCTGACGGAAAGCACAGCGTCACCCTTGGGCGCGAAGGCTCCGACTTCACTGCAGCCATCTTTGCCAACTGCTTAGATGCCGAGGAGGTCACCATTTGGAAAGACGTGGACGGCCTGCTCAACGCCGACCCGAAACGCTTCCCTGACACGGTTCAACTGCCACATATCCCCTACTCCGAAGCCATCGAATTGGCTTTCTACGGCGCGACCATCATCCACCCCAAGACCATCAAGCCGCTGCAAAACAAGGGAATAACGTTAAAAGTGCAATCATTCCTAAATCCTGACCATGAACCGACCGTCATCGACGGCGAACACCGCAGCAACGATGAAACCATACCTTCGTATATCGTCAAAGACAACCAAACCCTCGTGAGCATCACGCCGCGCGACTTCTCCTTCATGAACGTCCACAACCTGCAAATCGTTTTCGGCGTTTGCGACTCGTTGCATATCCACGCCAACATGATTCAAACCTCGGCACTGATGCTCTCCTTCTGCTTCGACAGCGACCCACAGAAACTGAACCTATTGAGAGCCGAGCTACAGGAGACTTTCAAGATAAAGTACAACGAGGGCCTGCAACTGTTCACCATCAGGCATTACCGCGATGATTCAGGCAAGGACTTCCTCAATGGCAGGAAGATTCTTGTCCAACAGGAAAGCCGCAGCACCATCCAATACGTCATCTCGTAGGGGCAGACCCACGTGTCTGCCCAAAACGGTTGTCTTCCCAAAACCACAACGGCATGAAGATTATCGCCCGCATCCACACCGATTTCCCGACCAAGTTCGGCATTCCGCGGCAAAGCGGCATCATCGAATCGTTGCAGGGTCGCATCGTGTTTAAGCCGGAATATCGCAACACTGAGGCCGTGCGTGGCTTGGAGGAGTTCTCACATATCTGGCTGATTTGGGAGTTTTCGGAAGCCGTGCGCGAGGATTGGTCGCCGACGGTGCGTCCGCCACGCTTGGGCGGCAACGTGCGCAAAGGCGTTTTCGCAACGCGCTCGCCGTTCAGGCCTAATCCCATCGGGCTTTCTTCGGTGAAATTGGAAAAAGTTGAAATCGACCCGAAATTGGGACCTGTCCTCCACGTTTCGGGCGCAGACCTGATGGATGGCACCCCAATTTACGACATCAAGCCCTACATCGCCTACACCGACAGCCATCCCGAAGCCATCAGCGGATTTGCCTCAAAACCAGCGGAATATCTGTTGGAAGTGGATTTCCCCGACACCTTATTACAAAAAGTCAATCCCGAACTGCGCGAAAGTCTCATCGAAGTCCTCGCCCACGACCCACGACCGCAGTACCACGACGACCCCGAAAGGGTTTACGGAATGGAATTTGGCGGAATGGAAGTGAAATTTAAAGTCGATGGAATGCTACTTTCCGCTGTCGACATCGTCTGATTTATAGGACTTTGCCTTCACTCTTGGCTTCAAGTAGGCCGGACGTAACGACACATCGAGGTTCCTGATTTGCACCGCACTCTCCGAAAAGTTATGGACATACAGCTTGATTTTCTGCGCCATGCGGAAGGTGGAATCTATCGGTAGGGCAAACGTGGCAAAATCCCATATACCGCTTTTCTGAACTTGAAGTTTGACGGCATACGAGTCAATGGATTTTTCGCCTTGGGCATCATGTTTTTCCACAGCAAAAATGGCATTGTTTAGGCCGTCCGCTTGCTTGATTTCGAAAGCCACATTCACCATGTCCCAATCAGGACGAATGCTGTCGGCGGTGAGCACCAAAGTCATGCTATAAGGATTTTGTCTATCCAACGCCATCGTCCCTCCTAAAAAGTAATGGCCGATGTCCATCTTGAGCGAATCAGGATTCTGGTAATCATTGGGATAGAAATCGCGCAGTGTTAGTGCCAAATGGTCGGCGATGATGCGGCGACCCTCCTCGTAATAATGCTCGGTGGTCCAGTCCTGGTCGATGAAATTGACGTCGCGGACAAGGCTCAAATTGTTCACCACAGTCACGCCCTCCATATTTCCGTAACGTTTCAGCAAGTAGTCGCGGTTAAGTCGGAACAGCTTCATCAAGTCCTTGCCTACCAACTCATTCGCCTTGTCGACATTCTCTGCCATGAGGTTGAAAACGAGGTTCCAACCCCTTTCGCGACACAAATCCACGATGGCATCAAAATCCTTGACCCTCGGATTGTCGTCATCGATTTGGAAAGCGTAGGTCTTGATGTAATGGCAAGCCAAAGCAGTCAAATCCCAATCGCGCTGGCCGTGGAAATCATACCAGCCGTAAGAATACATGCCATAGTCCCAGTCGGCAGTAGTGCGCCACGGAAAATCGGGAATGTTGAAAGTGTCGTTTCTCCAATGCTCAAACACAAATTCGTTCCATTCCTCTTCGGTTTTGATGGGATAAGCCTTGAAAGCCAGCAGAAAACGGTTCACCAAAGGAGGTCGATCCTCAAGCAGCACCAATTGTTTGCGCAATGGGGTCTCTAATTTCGAATAAATCCAAAGCGGCCCAAACGAGCGCAAGTTCATTGTTACAACCACCGTTTCCACTGACGAAGATTTCGGGATATGCTTCAACATATAATAATAGGTCTGGGCATGAGAGGCTTTTTTGGTCAAATCACCCATCTTTATCGTCGGGAAATAATCAGAGGTGAAATCGCTGATTTTGCGATGGTTGACTTCCTTTTCGCCATAGTTGTTGTTCGACGACTCACCGAGGTAGATAATACGACAACTATCGTCGACCACCTGCCACGACAGTTCCACGATGTCGGAATGCTTGCGCAAGTCCTTCTCGAAGAACCACTTGGAATACACCCAATTGAGCACTACGAGCATCACCAAAACCATCACTATGCGTATCAACAACTTCTTCATGGTCAGAACTGGAAATAGATGAACGGGAAATTGCAGACACTCGAACAGGCAATGACCATAAAGGCCAGCGCCGCATATATTAACCATCTCAGAACCAACGGTTTGTCATCACACCACTTATCAAATCGGGTGTTGCGAAGCAGGATGTCGGAAAGGATGAACAAACCGAGATAGATCCATACGCCAGGCTTGACTGACATTTGCTCGCCTCCGCCAAAGTTGGTGAACGCCGTCACGAAAATCGCCTTCAGGTGCTCGAAATCGGTGGCGCGAAACATCACCCAAAACAAGGTAACCAATACAAAAGTCTTCGCTACGCGCAGCGCATTGCCGAATCCAAGTAGGGTCAAGGGGGTATGCCCCCTTGTCGGCAAAGCCTTGCGCAAAGTCTTTTCGACGACATGGAGCAAACCGTGGGCAAAGCCCCACAGCAAAAAAGTCCAAGCGGCACCATGCCAAATGCCACTAAGCACAAAAACGACCAAAATATTGAACACCCATCGCCCGTATTTCACACGGCTGCCTCCCAAGGGGATGTAGACATAATCGCGGAACCAAGTGGACAAAGAGATGTGCCAACGGTGCCAAAACTCGGCGATGCTTTTGGAAAGATAAGGCGACTTGAAGTTGTCGGTAATATCGAAGCCCATCAATTTGGCACTACCCAAGGCAATGGTGGAATAGCCGAAAAAGTCGCAGTAAATCTGGAAACTATAGAACACCATGCAACACAACACTGTCCATGAATTGTACTCATCCAAATGTCCATACACCTCGTCGACATATTCGCCCAAATGGTCGGCCACCACCATCTTGACGAAGAAACCAAAGAGAATCAGGCGCATCCCCTTTGAGATGTTCTCGTAACGAAATTCCTTTTTCTCATGCAACTGTCGCAACAAATTTCCAGGCCGCTCGATGGGACCAGTAACCAATTGCGGGAAAAACATGACATACAACGAATAGTAACCGAAGTGACGTTCCGCTTTTTGATGACCACGATACACTTCTATCACATAGCTCATGCTCTGGAAGGTGTGAAACGACAAACCGATGGGCAAGATGATATGCGTCATGAGGTGGGTCTCCATCCCGAGCGAGGCACACAACTGGTCCAAATTCTCGGTGATGAAATTCAGATACTTAAAAACCATCAGCACCATGAGCGTACTCACGATGCTGATAATCAGATAGGTTTTCTTCTTTCGGGGTTGGTCGGCATAATGTTCCATCAAAATACCTGCCGCATAATCGATGACGATGGTGACGAGCAGGATAAGGATGTACTTCGGCACAAACCACATGTAGAACACGCAGCTGGCCGCAAGGAGCATCAGCCAACGCCACTTGTGGGGCAGCAGATAGAACAGCAGCACCACAATAGGCAAAAAGACGACGAATGCTATGGAGTTGAATACCATGGAATTCGCCGTCTTCGTTTACTTAATCTTCTCCATCACCGTGTGCAAAATCTTGCCATTCTCATAGTTATAGATGTAGGTCAAGACGTAGCACTGGTTGGCGTTGTAAGTAGAATCAATTTCGATACTGCTTGTCGTGGTAAAAACGTCTTCCATATAGTAGGGACCGTTAGATACCAGTTGACCATCTGCACCATTCAGGGTACCACGAAACACGTTGCGGAACACATATTCCCTGTCCACGCCGCCCGGAATGGTTTGCCAGCCCACTATGCTGTCTTCCACCAAGCAGACCGTAGCGTAATACTTGCCATTGCCATCGCCCGTAGGATAGAAACTGTTCTCCACTTCCAAACGGCGGGAAGCCTCGTCGTAAGTGGTGGTAGTTGTGATGTCGAACAGCTGCACCTCATTCAGTGCTGCCGAGACGGGCGCGTCAATCTGTTCCACATTCAGGGTGTAACCCTCCGTCAGGTCCACATGGTCGACGGAAAACAGCGGGTTAGAGTCGTGATTGTTGTACCAAATCGTACCTTCTTCGGTAAGGAAGTCGGGGAAATTACCTATGGGCTGGGCCAAAAAACCTGCATGGACGCTCAGGATGAAAATGCGATCCTCGCCCAAATGATGTTGCAGCTCGTGAGCTGTTTCAGCCGCAGCAGGACAGTTGACGCAACGCGCCCCCGTAAAGTCCTTGATAAGCACCGCCTTCTGACCAGCAACGGGCTCGAAAGGCTTGTGCGTATTGTTGATGTCGATTTTGTCGCAGCCCATCGCGAAGAGCATCAAGGCAGCAGTTGCAAATATCAATGATAACCTTTTCATGATGAATAATTTAGAATGATGTTGAAACCGTTAAAGTGACACCCGATGAAGCGGGAACCGTGCGGCACACGCCACCGACACAAACCACTCCTTCGCTCTGGCGACCTGCACTCAGCATGATGCGGGTGGCCTCGTGGATATAGCTGACAGTGCCAGTGAAATAATGGTCGCGGTATTCCTCAACGGGGTTGCCGTAGTTCCATTTGTCGGCGATGCTGAACGACCAGTGCGGGGTGATGGTGTATTCCAACAAGGCAAAAGCCCAGTCGCCGCGTTTCTGGTAGTCCTTTTTCTCGCTCTCCTCGTACTCGTAGCCAGCGTGAACCTCGTTCTCCCACAAGCCTTGCAGTTCGAGTCGCAGACTTTGCTTCTTGTTGATCTTGTAAGTCACGTCCATGAAGCCGATGTTGGCTTTCACGACAGGCGCTCCAGCATGGCCCTCGATGGTCTCGATGTCGTAATACAGGTTGATGTATTGCGCCGTAATGTGCCAATCCTTGCTGATTCTCTTGTCGATTTCAAAGTTGATGTCGCGGAAGAAACGGTGGTTGCTGACGGCAAAGAATCTGGAAGTATAGCCCAAGGAACCAGGTCTGCTGATTACCATACGTCCATTATCCATAACGGAATCGCGGACGATGTCGTTCACCTGGCTCATGTTGAAGGCGAGCTTGGTGCCGTATTTTCCGCCGAGGGCAGTGCCTTTCGGGATGGTGTAGTTCACCTGCAACTGAGCAGCCATTTCGCCGTTGGGTTGGGTTGAGTAAGTGTACATCGACGGCAGGCTGTGGGTGTGCGTATAATTAATTGGTGGAATGAAGTTGATGTCGAGGTCGTTCTGTTTGCCTGTGTACATCGACTTAAAACTCATATTGTCAACACGTTTCACCTGCAAAACGGCACCGAAACCCTTTTGTGAATAACTCAACGAAGCCATCAAAGCTTGACCTTCCTTGTAGATGAAATTGTTGATAGCCGAGGGGTCGTTGATTTTGTAGGCATACTCAGTGCTGAAGGACCAATTTCCGTAGCCCAAATTGAGGCGACCGGCCGCAGCACCCACATTTTCAGGGATGTAGTAGAATATGCTCATGTCGTACTGTTTCTTGCTGACGAAACTTCCGCCAAGGCTCATCCTGAACTTGGAGTCGTTCAAAGCGGGGATGCTTTGGTTGAGGTCCCATTCCGCATCCACGCCGCGCACGATACCACGAGTATCGTCATCATTGAAATCGCGTTCCAAATAAGGTGCCCAATAGTAACGTTGACGACCATACAATCCCTTCAAAGTCACGCCTTTGGCGGGACGTATCACTACCCTTGCGCCACGCAAGGCATTGTCCATGCCGAGCGACCATTCTTCGTATGTACGGAACACGAAACCACAACCAAATTGGTCGTAGATGTCGCCCACGGTCATGCCGATGAAGCCGTTGTCGTAAGTGGCGAAGAAGTTGGCCAACCCCACGCCTTTCAGCTCACTGCGGAAGCCGTTCATTTCGGGCAAAAAGGCCTCAAAGCGGACTCCCGCCGAGAAGTTGCCGTTGGTGTAGTTGACTTTTCCGAAACCGTTAATGCCCATTTTCTTGCCAAGAAGGTCATCGATGCCAATACCTTTGTCAAGCACATAATATTGCGCATCGGTCTGGAAACTGCCGTTCACTTGGCTATTCTCAAGGAACGATTGCGCACTCGCTCTGAAACTGAACAGGACGAGTGCAACGGTAATAAGTATATATTTTCGCATAAATGATAGAATTATGAATGCGGAATGAAATGCGGAATAATTGCCACCGGTAGGCTTATTCCGCATTCCTCATTCCGAATTCCGCATTATTTCTTCTTCGCGATTTTCAGGATTTCCTCATAGAGGTCTTCTTCACCGCCTTCGACGTAACCCGTATGATACCAAACAATCTTACCATTGCCGTCGATCAGGAAGGTGTGAGGCGGATTGCTCACATTCATGGCGCGTTTGAGGTCGCTGTTCACGTCAAGAAGGACTTCAAACTCCCAGCCCTTGCCTTCAACCATGGGCTTCACCCTGGCGGTAGAACGCGAGTCGTCGATGCTGACGGCGTAAATCTTCACGCCGGTTTCGTCTTGCCAGTCCTGATAAACGTCATTCAAAGCACTGTGCTCCTTGATGCAAGGGCTGCACCAAGTGGCCCAAAACGTGAGGACGATTGGGTTGCCGTTGTTCGACAATTTGGAAAGGTTCACATCCTTGCCGTTCAAGTCCTTCAGGGTGACATTCGGCAGGTCTGACTTGTTTTGCGCTTGAAGGCCCGTCACCATCAGAGCCATCAACAATAGTGTCATCAGTTTTTTCATTGGATTTAAAGATTTAATATTCAAAGATTTAAAATATAAGATTTAAAATTTTCAACTCTCAACTCTCAACTTTCTTCCAGTTGGCAGTAAACTTCCAGCAACTTGCAGTACTTCTCCGCCCTGATGCTCACCTTTTTGATGAGGTTCGGAATCAGGACACATTCGCCTTGATTAACAAATATCGCGCCATTTTCCCATTTCAGCGAAAAATTTCCTTCCAAGGCAATCAAAATCACAAAGGAATCGAGATTGGAATAGTCCTTTTCCATCTCGCCTTGCAGTTGGAGGAGATTGGTCACAAAATACTGGCAATCAACGACGGGAACAGTCTTGTTCATCACATCCGCCACCTCGATTTTGTATTGGTCGGGAATGCCGAAATCAATTGCCTCGACAGATTGCGGAATGTGCAACTCGCGGCTCATGCCCGCCTCGTTGATGCGGTCCCAGTCGTAGATGCGGTAAGTTGTGTCGCTCGTCTGCTGAATCTCCGCCACCATAATGTCGGGACCCAAGGCATGGACACGCCCCGCAGGAATGAAAAAGACATCGCCCGCCTTCACCTGCTCGTAATTCAGCACATCTTTCAACGTATTGTTTTTCATCACATTGACATAGTCCATGCGCGTCATTTCCTCGTTGAAGCCCATGACGAGTTCGGCATCCTTGTCGGCCTGCATCACATACCACATTTCGGTCTTGCCATTGCCCAAGCCTCGCTTTTCGGCCAGTTCATCGTCGGGATGCACCTGCACCGAAAGCCAGTCGTTGGCGTCAATGATTTTCAGCAATAGCGGGAACTGCTCGCCGTATTTGTCGAACACGCTCTCACCAACAAGGTCGCCCATAAAGGTCTCCACCAAATCGTTGATTTCGTCTCCTTCAAAGTCTCCATTCGCAATGGTGCTTTGCTCGTCCCAAATGCCCGAAAGCAGCCACACCTCGCCACAATTCGGCAGTGGGCCATAGTCCATGCCAAGCACTTCCTTGATTTTGCGCCCGCCCCAGATTTTGTCTTTGAAGATGGGGTTGAATTTTAGGGGATAGAGGATATTTTGCATATCGATAAAATTTAAAAGATCGATTGTATTACTTTATCAACCATTTCGTCAAAATATGGCTGTTTCATTCTGCTCAGTTTTCGGATGACATCACGTTCGATATTTCCCACAAGCAGATGACATTTCACATAACTCTTTTTCAGCATGGGAACTGTCAGCATCTCATCATCCAATTCATAGCAGTATTCAGGATTGTAAGGTTTGGAAGAAATAATGCACAAATAGATAAATCCTTCTTTTTCATGAAGTTCTTCGTTCGAAACAATTACGGCAGGATGAGGTTTGAAAGTGCCGTCAGGAAACAGGAAGTTTATTTCAACAATATCACGTTGCGAGTATTTCATGCCAAATGATTTGAAAACATTCTTGCTGCATTGTTTCTTGAGGTGCAAAGAAACGCCTGTTTCTCTTCTTCTTCGGTCCATTCTTCCCATGCAGGAAAAGTGACAACTCCTGCCGCAAGCAACTGGCGGATTAGTCCAATGATTTGGGCATTTTGCTCATCGTAACTGATGGTCATTGTAGTCATGTTTATCCTCATATTTTCAGACCGCAATATTACGAATTATTTCCGAAATGCAAATGTGTTTCGATTCAAATACAAAAAAACACTAATTTTGCATCAAATCAACATCCTATGCAAAACCTCATCGAACTGCGACATATCCTTCACGCGCATCCCGAACTTTCGGGACAAGAAGCATTGACTAACAGAATTTTGAACGAATGGGTGAAACAAACCCACCCCGACCAGATTATAGAAAAAATCGGCGGTTACGGCTTGGCGGCTATATATAAAGGTACGAAGCCCGGCAAGCGCATCCTCATCCGTGGCGACATTGATGCACTGCACATCCCCGAACCAAATGACATTCCTTATCGTTCACAGAACCAAGGAGTTTCGCACAAATGCGGTCATGATGGCCATGCCACCATCCTTTGCGGACTGGCACAATGGCTCGGCGAACAACGCCCCGACCAAGGTGAGGTGGTACTTCTTTTCCAGCCCGCCGAGGAAACCGGACAAGGCGCACAAGCCATCATAGACGACCCGCAATTTGAACAAATCAAGCCCGATGTGGCCTACGGACTGCACAACCTGCCCGGCTTCGAGAAAAGCCAAATCATGGTGCGTGAAGGCTGCTTTGCGGCGGCAAGTTTCGGCCTAAAACTCGTTTTCGATGGACGCACGGCACACGCCTCTCAACCCGAGACGGGGCACAATCCTTCGGAACTGTTGGCCCAACTCATCCACCATTTGGAGAAAAAGCGCGAACAATTGAAAGTCGTAAAGCCATTGACGACATTTGTCATTACCCACGCCATTTTGGGCGAGGAAACCTTCGGCGTAGCCCCCGGACATGCCGAAATCTGGCTCACTTTGCGCAGTTTCAACGACCGCAACCTCGAACTGATGTCCACGGAAATCATCGAGTTCTGCCGCGCCAAGGCCAAAGACCACCTTTTCGATTTCAACTTCTCAATGCACGAAGCCTTCGCTGCCACCAACAGCGACATCAACTGCGTGAAAACCATCGAAAAAGCCGCCAAAAACCTTGAGCTAAAGTTAGGACATCTGGAAGAGCCTTTCCGCTGGTCTGAGGACTTCGGAAGGTTTGGAAGCATCTGCCCAATCGGTTTCTTCGGCCTCGGCTCAGGTTTGGAGCAACCCGCCTTGCACAATCCCGAATTTGATTTCCCTGACGACATTTTGGAAGTGGGGATGGGGATGTTTTGGGAGATTATTCGGTTGGAGTTGGAGGGGTAACAACTGGTGGCAGCCACATAAAAAACAGCGCACTAAATCGGATGCGCTGTTTCCGTTTCAATCAGGAAAGGTTATTTCCTTTCACTCAACTTCTTGTAGCCCTCGTAGCCACTATTATTATTTTCTGATTCAAGCAACAACATAATTCCTTCTTGTAGTGAAATGAAATCTTTGTTGCATAAAATCTCTTTTCGCTTTGTTGGGTCACCGATAAATCTATTCACATCATAACTTCTTCCTTTACAATATAATACCTTCAACTCTTTTTTCAAGCAATTCGACAGGTAAGAAATAATATCCGTGATCCTATTTTCATATCCAGGACAAATATGAATTTCTTCCTTGTCTATAGCATTGCTTTGCAACAATATAGCGGCTTGTATTATGCACATAACGGTATCGCTGATATACGTAAAATCAATGATCTGCCCGCCTCCTTCTAGATAAAGTGGCTCATCGTTCAATGCTCGCTCTACAAAAGCCGGAATCACGCGTCCTTTTATATCATAGTTATTCCCATAAACATTTGAAAAACGCAGAATCATGTATCTTTTTATAAGTTTTTGCACTAACACTTCACCTTCAAGCTTACACTCGCCATAAATGTTGATGGGCTTTTTCTCCGAAGATTCTTTTACCGGGAACTGGTTTTGCTCCCCATACACCTCACGGCTGCTGCCAAAAACCACCCATGTATCAGGTGTTTTGGCCACATTTTCAAGGACGTATTGTGTTCCGTACAAATTTGTTTTTATACAATTTTCCTTGTCTTTTTCAGCATCAACAACACGGCTGACTGCTGCCAAATGTATTACCCCATCAAATTTCTTGTTTGCGAAATACTCGCCAACAACTTGGGGATTACGAATATCCAATACATCAAAAACAATGTTTTTCAAATACTTGGAGTCATTGAAACAGGGTTCTTTGATATCAATGCCGTAAATGTTCCATGGAAGATTTCGATTTACAATTTCTTCTACCAGGCTTCTGCCAATAAATCCAGAAACACCTGTAATTAAAAGATTTAATCTAGGCATAACACTTTTTCTCCTTTTTCGTTGATAATCAGTTTATTGTTGCCATAATCAGTTACAAGCGCAAATCCGTTGTAAAACGGTTCTGTAATCAGATAACGTTCTGAATACAAAGCTTTTCCTTGGATGTCAATGTGAAACCAGCCGTTCTTGTCCTTCGCTGTAGCAAATCCCTTGTGAAAGACGCCAAGGTCCAGAAATTTTTTACCATTGAGGGGACGGCCACCACCATCAATGTGTATAAACAATCCATCGTCTGAAAGTTTCACACAAGCATAGCCATCCTTGAAATCTCCTGCATAACGATAATTCTCCGAGTACAAGCGTTTTCCAGAGGTGTCAACATGATAATAATTGTTGGCATAATCACGGACAACACATTTTCCTTCCTGAAAATTGCCACAAAATGCGTAGGTTTCGTCATAAACGCGATTACCGTGAATATCAATGTGATAACAGTTGCCCGAAAAATCAGTTACAGCCGCCAATCCATCGTAGTAGCCGAAAACGCGAAAGTATCTCTGCGGATAAATCGGATTCTCATTAGTATCAATGTGATACCAGCCTGTTTCATCCTCTACAGGAGCAAGCCCTGGCGCATGGAATTTTAGTCGGTTCTTAAAAGTCTTCATCCTTAAATAATTGATTGTTATACACTAAAGCATCTAAATTCATACGTTTGGCACTATGGAAAGCATCGTCCTTGGTATGGACAATAGGCTCACCCTGAGCATTGAACGAGGTATTTATTAGTGCTAAGACGCCATGGCTTTCAAATAAGTAAGTCAATAAGTCAAACATAAACGGATTGTCATTTCTCGTTTCCAGTGTTTGAATCCTGGCCGTCTGATTCGCATGGATTACACCGCATAAATCATTGTCAAACTCGTGTTTGATTTCAAAATCAGAAAGCATATATTTCGAGATCGGGGTTATCCTCTGTTTAGCAACTTTTTCTGCGACCGTTTTAAGCATTATTGGCGCAACCGGACGATACCATTCGCGTTTTTTGACTGTCATACTCAGTTTTTGAGAAAGGGTTTTGTCATTGGGCAGGGCGAGTAGGCTACGGTTGCCCAATGCACGTGGACCAGCCTCACCATAGCCATTGCAAACACCAATTATTCCTTTGCCCAGCAATATCTTGGCACATTCTCTTATTAGTTCGTTTGATGGTGTATTTGTATCCACACAATCCAGCCCAACATTGTTCAAATAGGGTGTATGGATTCTGATTTCATTACCTTTCTGCCGCTCCAAAAATGCAGCCGCACCAATACTAAGACCACTATCATTGCAACATGGCGCAATAAAAACGTTTTTAAACAAACCGCTTTCAACAATCTTGGTGTTAGTAACGATATTGAGCGCGCAGCCGCCGCCATAGTAAAGGTAATCAGCATGGAACCGGAGTTGAAGTGATTCCATCTTGTTGAGTACCGCTTTTTCAAAAATGGATTGCATAGTGGCTGCAATGTTTTGCATAAACGGGTCGTGGGTATCAAACTCCGCATCAACTCCAAACTTCTTTTTAATTGATTCAAGAATATCCGATTCTTTGTTCCAATACTCCTTAAAGTAATTGTTATTGAGGAGCCAATCTTCAATTTCGGGGCTATAGCTTCCCCAACTTGCGAACCCCATTAGTTTGCCTGGAACGGCGCAATGCATCCCTGGAGATGCATTTAATATTTTGAACGACAAAGAATTGTCGTTGAAAAGTTTTGATGCAAAACCTAAATCCGTCCAATTGTTTTCAATGAGTTTAATCTTGCCATCTTTATACAAAAACGCTGAATAATTGCCCAATGAAGAACCGCCATCAATCGAAATCAAAAGTGAATTATCTTTGAAATCTGAGAAAAACGGCAGCGTGGAGCAGATATGCGCCACTTCATGCTGGCAAAGAAACGCATTGATCTCCTTGCCATTCCAACCATCGTACTGAAAATACGCATTGCTTTTGAAGGTATCGAAAGCCAATGATGCTTGTTTGTTGGCTTCAAAACGCAGTCGACCGTCTTTTGAGACAAACGCATTGCCAACGAAATCGTTCACACAGACCAAATCGAAATCATCGGGCAGTTGCAGAGTGTTTTCATCAGCCAACTGTTCAATAAACAAATCCAGACGATTGTCATACTTACGTTTTGTATAGCGCTCAAGATGAAGGTATTGCAATACTTTACCATCCTGCATCACACAAATATTATGGTCGTGAACGAATGCCGGATATTTGAATAAGTTACGGTCTTTGATACCGTAGATTGCTACTGTTGGTTTCATATTTCAAATTCTTTTTATAATCAATGAATTAGTATCAAAATCAATTCTCAAACCGCCAAGGAACTCAATCCAATGCTCTTGGTTGAAAAACTCTCCGATCAGAAAATTGATAGCAGGAGCAATGCATGCATCATGCGTAATAAAAACATTAGCAGTTTGACTATCTGATCTTTCCGACTCGTTTCTCAGATAATCCAGAAGGATTTTTGTGCCTTCTTCTTCTTTTCTGATGTATTGCAACGACTCACCTTTTTCTAACGCTTCCACCACACCTGTAGTTCCTAGTGATACAAAAATATCAGCAGCATCACCATAAACAAATGGCCCAGGTTCGCCTAACACATGGCTAATCTGTATTTCAGAATCATCATCGAATGCTGCCTGAATACATTTACCAGTTTGAATACATCTCTCAATCGGGCTTGAAAAAACCCTGACCTTCGGAAAAGTCTTTGAGAGATTTTTACCAAATTCGCTTGCGATTCTCTTTCCATTTTCATTCAAAACGACCTCTGCGTGTTTTAATGGGTCTTTGACCGAATCGCGCTCAGAATGTCTTATGACAAATGCAGTTTTCATTTTCTTTTCCTCCTCATATTACATTGTTTGCAATTATCGTTTTTGCCCCAATTCTTTATGAATGAACGGTATTGTTCGCCATTCCACATTGCGAGCGGGGATAGTTCTTTTACGTTGCCAAAGTCGCCAAACTCTTTGCGCACGTCTGACGGGCAACAACATATTTGATACGAACCATCGTATTCTATCCATAATTCTTTGCCGAGGAATTGACAGAATGTGTCATCGGCATCGATAGCAGGGGTGGCGAGGTCGATTGGAGTAAAATTTTCCAGCTTGATTTTGCCATCGGCAATCGCGTTACATTCAGCACAAACGGAATTCCAAAGCGGTGCGTTTTCGCTGGTACGCAGCATCTCAGCATCCAATGATTCTGACGTTTTCCACAGATGATGACCCTTCACACGATCCACTCCGTGAGCAATACCCCAGCGAATTATGTTTTCGAGTTCATAGAGATTCGATTTCATAAAAGTACATTGTAACGTAACCGTACTTTTGCTGCCGAGTTCTCGACGAAGATTCAAATAATACTCAATATTAGCCAGCTGCTTTTTGGTATCGATACCGCACATTATTGCCTCATTGATTTCTGGCGAAATGCCGTTGATGCTAAACTTAACATCAGACGCCACTTCTAACAACTTTTCAGCCCAAAACTCAACGCCTTTTGGGAAAGTGCCGTTTGTAGTCAGGTTCATCATGACGCCATACTTTTTACATAGATCCACAAGCGACTCAAAATGAGAATACAATAGCGGCTCGCCCATTGTTGACGGGATAATTTCCTTTAATCCATGATATGACAACTCTTCGACCGTCTTTTCTATTATCGCAAAATCCATTTCGGGACGGCGGGACTCTGCGAGTCTGTGGCGGTTATCGACAGAAAACGTGTCACACATCTTGCAATGCAGGTTGCATTTGTCGGGGTTGGTCACAAAGGTGATTCTCCAAGGCGAAGGCTGATGTGGATAAATCGGCTGTGTTTTTTTCAATTCTTTGTATTTCTGCATACAATACTCTGCGTCATCCTCTATGGTGCGGACTGTTTCGATTGGTGGCTGCAGAGACGTTAGTCTTTCGGGATTGTCAACAATCTGTTGCATTTTAAGGCGCAGGTTGTCCACGTCTCCGAGTTTGAAAGTAAAACCATCGACGCCGTCGTGAACAAGTTCCGCCATTCCACCTCGGTCGCTCACAAGGACTGGGAGTTCGGCCGCCTGGGCCTCTTGAATCACAAGCGGAGCGTTTTCGAGCCAAATCGACGGGCACACCAAAACATCAAATGAATCAAGCACTTTCTGCAATTCATCATTGTGGTAACGGCCTTTGAACTCGATGTTTTTGCCCGAATATTCTGCCACCAGATTCCTACCATATTCGTTGCCGGCATCACCCCAAATAATGAGAAGTGCATCATCGCAGACCTTGCTGAATGCCTCGCACAAAAGATGTACACCTTTCGTATGGATTATCCGACCGGTAAATCCAAAGGTTATGGTTTTGTGAGGCTGTTTCTTGTGCTTTTGGATTTGGGAAACATTAAAGCCATATTTTGAATAATACACTTTATTTTTGTCAACGCCCATGTCAAGATAAAACTTTTCTAGAGTGTGCGATGGAGCGAAAAACACATCAATACAGTCGATTACACGCTTGATATGTTCGTCCCGCTGTCTTATCATCTCCACAGGAAAATCGGGGTTTTGATAGTGGAACGCTGCGCAATTAATGCATTGCTCGGTATTAGGCAAAGGACAGATTTTCCAATCCTTGGGATTAATCAGTTGTCCCCTATGGCAAAACATCCAAAAATCATGGATAGTGAATAACACAGGCAGCCCGAACTCTCTCTTGGCAATAATGGGAATCTGAGTAGAGAGATGTGACAGATGTCCAATATGCACCACATCGGGTTTCACGAGTTTAACATACTCGCGAAAAGCATCGTCAATTACAGGATTAAGATACTTGTCGTAAAAAACGGCATTATCAGGCTCGTAATTGTTGATATACCTGATAGTCACGCCCTCTTCCTTTGTGTCGTGGCACTGATGAAGTGGCAACGATTTGTCCTCAATCCGGTGAAACACAAAAACTTCATTGTTTTTTGCAAGTTCACGGGCAAGGTTGTAAGTGTAAACTTCAGATCCAGCCATATAAAACGGCGGATAACCGTGGATAATGATTAATATTCGCATATTATTTGAATTTATAGTTCATAATTCTGCTTAAGCTGCATTGCGCATTTTTCGTTCTTTAAAAACACGATATACCTCTTTCATTAAATTGATGTCGTGAGTTGGATTATCGCAAACCAGCAGGACACCAATATTGTCTCGCCTGACTTTTAGTCCATAATTCATATAAGTCTCACCCATCTCAGTTCCATTGTAAACACTTAACTGAAAAGCATTTACCGTTTCAAAACCCATATCATCAAGATAATACAAGTCGTTTTCAAAAGACTTGGCCGTTTGATAAGGTAGCCCATATATCATAGTAATTTCAGTTCTAATGCCAAGTTTTACAACTTTGTCAAGAGTCTGTAAAACCTTTTGTCGGTTTCTACGCTTGATGGCCCTCATCACTTCTTCATCAAGGGATTGAATACCAATTTCCAAAATGACATTAGGCATTTGGGAAACAATCTCGAGATAATCATCATCGAGACATTCGGGGCGAATTTGTAGCGAAATCTCCGCCTCCAATCCAACCTGTTTGCAATACTTCAAGAAATCCATACCCAACTGTTTGTTCTTACCCTGCTCATCGAAAAAAGCATCCATCACATTGATCTTCTTCACTTTTGCCCTCTTAAACAGCATCACTTCGCGCTTCCACCTATCGGTATTGCCGATGCAGTATATCTTCCTTGTATTGTCTTTATAACGACAATATGTGCATTGAAAGCAGCAACCGCGTCTCAATTCCATTCTTACCGTCATACCTTTGCTCACAACAACACGTCCACAGAGATAAGGGGATTGCAACGTGCTGAAATCGGGCAAATCTATAACATATTTGTTATTTTCAGAAAAATATTTCCTCAAATTGGCGAAAACTTTCTCGCCGTATGATTCAATGAACAAATCTGCCTGGGGATATTCATTTTGCATTGCTGCAAGTCCACCAACGATAGTAGGTCCTCCTAAAACTATTTTTTCGATGTTCTTATGTCCTTTGATTTTGCGCAAAACCAATTTGCAAAACACTTCACACCACGCAAAGCAACTGAATGCGGCAACATTGCAGCCCGATGCAATAATATTTGCCGCTGCTTCGTCCGCAAGTTTTTCCCAGTCAATATCATAATCTCTGGTGATATCGTTCCAATACCCGTTACAGTCAATAATGTACGGCTTTATGGTATCGCCTTTTTGGTTGCCAGTATTAAAGGCATCCACAAGACACGATATGCCGTAAGGCTCCTGAGGTTCGTCGTTTCTAAGGAAGGAAATTGCTGTTAACATCACATTAAGTTTTTTCATATATATGATTTATAATTATCATTTATACAGCAAACAGTATGCCATTATTTCAATATATTGATTATAAGCTATTTATATAAACATATCATTTAAGACACAAGAAGTATTTTACCTTTTATAGGAATTATTTTACCTTTATTTCAGTTTTTATCAACACAGGATGCAAACTCCATAACAACATTATTATATTATCGATATGGTTTGAAGACCTACGCCTTTCTTTTTCCCAAAAAGAAAGCCTGCAAGATTTTCAATATAAAACGCCGTTATCACAAGATCGTCTTCCATAACGACCAAGAGATTCTTCTTCGGCACGCCCAATCGCTTTTGGGTCTCGCTTCCGACTAAGTAACAGTTTTTACCCTTCAGTAGTTTCGGGATGGCCCAGCAGACCTTCTCAAGAAGATAATCCGAGATTCCTCTTTCCCATTGTCTCTGAGCGCAGTGTTTTGTCTTTCTCATAATAAATGAATTTAATTTGCTCTAATTGTTTAGCAATCATCATTCCAAATGCTGTATATCAGCATTTTACACAATTATATTTCAAGATTACAATGACAATAAAGGAAATATTTTTCCATATAAAGGATGATTATTACCTTTGCAGAGAATATAAAAAGCATCTATTATGAACTATTACATCACCTGGCATTATACCTCGCATGGAATTGCTTTTTTGAAGCATATCCTAAGTTGCTTTTATGAGAAAGACACCACTGATGCTCTTAATTTGGAAGGGGAAAAATACGAGCAAGATTATTGCAACTCGATATTTGACAACGACACGGGACATAAAAAGTTTGATAAAGTATTCTATCTTACAGTGAAACAAGAAGTTATAAACAAAGTATCTTCAAGGCTTCATTATCAAAACTTATCTTTTGAAAACGACGAAGTTTTGCAAGAAAAACAATTGGTGGAGTTGTACAAGACAATTCGCGGGAACGAGGATATTAGTTACAATATTGACAAGGAATTGCATTTTGTAAAAGAACATTTCGGTAAACAATTCGCTGATTTTCAGAAATACATGTGGCGAGACATACAGCATTATGACATTCACGAACAAATAAAATGGCTGATAGAACAAACAAACTTCACCAAAGTTTACGACAACAATGAATTCGAGGTAATTGAATTGAGTATCCATGATATGCGTAATGAAAAAGAAATTGCGAATAATGTACGGGACTTTTTTTCCAAAAGGATTTCGCCAGAAGACAGCTGTGTCGTCAACATTTCGCTCGGCGGGCCAGAAGCACAGTCTGTATGGCATATATTGGCCGCTAACGAATTACTGCCCAAAAACACGCAATTCATAAAGACATACGACAACAAGGAGGAGACCAAAAAACATTTCAAGTCATTCACATTCAAAACAGTAAGTACAAAACTTATAGACGATATTAGTTCGCAGTTAACACTTTATCCCAAGACAAAATCCAAAAAGCGCATATTGGCAAACAAAAAAATCGAAGTCTTTTTAGAGACTGGTTTTTCAGTTTTATTGTTGGGAGAAAGAGGAACAGGAAAGTCGTCTATAATCAGAGAATTGTCGGAAAAGATTTCGAAAAACGGGAAGAACAAGTCGAAAGTTGTTGAGGCAAATTGTGCATCGTTTACTGATAGTGAAATTGCCGAGTCAGAGTTGTTCGGATACAAAAAAGGAGCGTTTACAGGTGCAAATGGCGACAAAAAAGGACTAATTGAGACTGCCGCAAATGGTATCTTGTTTTTAGACGAATTTCATCATTTAGATAAATCTGTACAAGCCAAATTGATGAAAGCTTTTCAGACCGATAAAAACAATAGTTTTCACATTCGTCCATTAGGAGCAAAAGACGAAGTAGAAATCAAAAACGTTAAATTAGTATTTGCCACCAACCGAGAAATAAAAGAGCTCCACGATCTACTATTGCCCGATTTTTACGATCGTGTAGTACAGTATGTAGTTATGATTCCACCTGTCAGGGAAACGTTGGAAGATTTGGAAGACGATTGGAAAGGCATATTTGAACGCCTTTACCCAAAAGAACATATAAAAGCTCCTACCGACAGAAATCTTATCAACTGGTTGAAATCATTGCCATTGAAAGGCAATTTCCGCGATTTGGAGAACATTGCTAAAGATTACAAGATTTTCAAAGAGTTCGACGAAGACACCCAAAAGTCGATTTGCAGCGAAATGAAAATTCTAATCTCACCTTTTGAATATGCCAAAAAATGTTACGAACTATATCATTGCGAATCTATGTCTGCCGAAAAAATCGAAATCAGAATTCCGAACTCTGTAGATGCGAAAACGCTCGAAAAAAACTTTCATCAGCAACTCCGCAAATGGGCAGAAAACAAATATGGTTCACGTAAAGAAGCCGCAAAACAATTGGGTGTAAGTGAGAAAACACTTGGAAATTGGGGGAAGGAAGAAGATTAACACGTATAAGACAAAAGGCGCATCCAACTGTCAAAACACCTTATCATAACCTTACTAGAGAGCAATCTCTAAGACGCAGATTGCGACAAGCGACAAAAAAAAACAGCGCACCCCAAACGCGGGATGCGCCGTTTTTCATTAGCATAACAGGGATTTATTCTCCCATAGCCAGCCTCTTATACCCCTCATAGCGGAGTTTAGCAAACTGCTCGGTCTTGGCGAACAGTTCCTTGGCTTCCTCGGGGAAGGTCTTCAGCAGTGAGTTGTAACGGACTTCACCCATAATGAAGTTCTGGAACTCGGCCCAGTTGGGTTCCTTCGAATCCAAGTGGAAGCCGTTCTCGCCAGCGTCTTCCTCGGCGGGGTTGAAGCGCCAGAGGTGCCAGTAACCGCAATCAACGGCGAGCTTCTCTTCCTTCTGTGAGTGACCCATACCAATCCTGATGCCGTGGTTGATGCAAGGCGCGTAGCAGATAATCAGCGACGGGCCCGGATAAGCCTCGGCTTCCTTGATGGCCTTGAAATACTGGGCTTGGTTGGCACCCATTGCCACTTGAGCCACATAGACATAGCCGTAACTCTTGGCAATCATACCGAGGTCTTTCTTGCGGACCTTCTTACCGGAAGCGGCAAACTTGGCGACAGCACCAGCAGGCGTAGCCTTCGAGGACTGACCACCCGTGTTCGAGTAAACCTCAGTGTCGAGGACGAGGACGTTGACGTCTTCGCCGCTGGCCAACACGTGGTCGAGGCCACCGAAACCGATGTCGTAAGCCCAACCGTCGCCACCGAAGATCCACTGGCTACGCTTGGCCAAGAAGTCCTTCTGGCCGAGCAGTTCACTCTCGAGTGCGCAACCGTGGCAGGGGCAAATCTTGCTGCCCGCAGCCTTGGCATCCTTGGCTTCTTGCAGCTTCTGGGCGGCCACTTCGGCACCGTAGAGTTCCTTGCCTTGTCCGTTCCAGAAATCAACGCAAGCATCGATAGGCATAATGGCCTTTTCGAGGGCGGCGACAAATTCATCGGTAGCCTTGCGGTTGGCAATCGTGTCGTCGTAGGTGTTCAGCCAATTCTGCGTGGCTTCCTTCATCCAGTCGAAGACGGTCGTGTTCACCAATTCTTCAGCCTTCTTGCGGAGACCTTCGCGAATCTTGCGATAACCCGTGGCCATACCGAGACCAAACTCGGCGTTGTCCTCAAACAATGAGTTGGCCCAAGCCACACCGCGACCCGTGCGGTCGTTCTTGCGGTAAGGCGTTGCGGGAGCCGAACCGCCATAGATGGACGAGCAACCCGTGGCATTGGCCACCATCATACTCTCACCAAACAGTTGGGTGATGGTCTTGATGTAAGGCGTTTCGCCGCAGCCGGCGCAGGCACCCGAGAACTCGAACAGCGGTTGCGCAAACTGGCTGTTCTTCACGTTGGCGTACTTGTCGATGAGGTTGTCCTTGTAGGCGACCTTCTTCTGGCTGTAGTCCCAGTTTTCGGCTTCGCCCAACTGGCTTTCGAACGGCTTCATCACGAGAGCCTTGTTGCCCTTCATACCCGGACACACGTCGGCGCAGTTGCCGCAACCCGTGCAGTCCATCACGGAGACCTGCATACGGAAGTTCATTCCAGCCATCTCCTTCGGCATCTTCATTTCGATGGTGTTCATCGAAGCGGGGGCGTTTTGCTTCTCCTCGGCGGTCATCACGATAGGACGGATGGCAGCGTGAGGGCAGACCAACGAGCACTGGTTGCACTGGATGCAGTTGGCAGCATTCCACTCGGGAACGTAGGTGGCCACACCGCGCTTTTCGTATGCGGTAGTGCCAGCCGGGAAGGTACCGTCAACGATGTCCTTGAAGGCACTCACGGGCAGGTCGTTGCCGCATTGGGCGACCATCGGGCGCATCACCTTATTAATAAACTCGGGGTCGTTGTCGTTGTGCTCGAAGGCGAAGTCGGTCGTGCAAGGCAGTTCGGCCCACTCGACGGGAATTTCCACCTTCGTGATTTCGCCACCACGGTCGACAGCGGCATAGTTCATATTGACGACATCCTCACCCTTCTTGCCATAGCTCTTCACGATGAACTTCTTCATCTGCTCGACGGCGAGGTCGTAAGGAATGACACCCGAAATCTTGAAGAATGCGCTTTGGAGGATGGTGTTGGTGCGGTTGCCCAAGCCAATCTCAGCAGCAATCTTCGTGGCATCGATGATGTACATATTAATATGGTGCAGGGCCAGATACTTCTTCACGAAGTCGGGCAGGTGGTGCTTGGTTTCCTCGACATCCCAAGGCGAGTTGTAGAGGAAGGTACCATTGTCCTTCAGGCCACGCAGGCAGTCGTACTTGCGGAGGTAACTCGGCACGTGGACAGCCACGAAGTCGGGCGTACCGACGAGGTAAGGAGCCAGGATGGGCTGGTCGCCGAAACGCAGGTGCGAGCAGGTGTAGCCGCCCGATTTCTTCGAGTCGTAGTCGAAGTAGGCTTGGCTGTACTTGTTGGTGTTGTCGCCAATGATCTTGATGGAGTTCTTGTTGGCACCCACCGTACCGTCAGCGCCAAGGCCGTAGAACTTGGCCTCGAAGGTGCCCTTCGGCAGGATGCTGATTTCGGGCAGCAGCGGCAATGAACGGTGCGTCACGTCGTCGTTGATGCCGACGGTGAACTGGTTCATCGGGTTCTCGCTGGCGAGGTTGTTGAACACGCTCATAATATGGGCGGGAGTGGTGTCCTTTGAAGACAGACCATAACGGCCACCGATAATCATCGGCTTGTTGGCAGCCGGGATGTCCTTGCAGTTGGCGAAGGCTTCGACGACATCCAGATACAGCGGGTCGCCATTGGCGCCGGGCTCCTTTGTACGGTCGAGGACGCAGATGCGCTTGACGGTCTCAGGCAGCACTTGACCGAGGTACTTCACGCTGAAAGGACGATAGAGGTGTACGCTGACGAGGCCGAGTTTCTTGCCGTTGGCGTTCTCGCGGTCGATGACGGTCTTGATGACATCGGTGATGGAACCCATAGCAACGATGACGTCGGTGGCATCGGCGGCGCCGTAGAAGGTGAACGGGGCATAGTTACGACCCGTAATCTTGCTCATTTCCTTCATATACTTGGCCACGATATCGGGCAGAGCGTCATAATACTTGTTCTGCGCCTCGCGGGTCTGGAAGTAGATGTCGGGGTTTTGGGCGGTGCCACGGGTTACGGGGTGCTCGGGGTTCAAGGCCCTGTCGCGGTATTCCTTCAAAGCTTCCCAGTTGACCAACGGACGGAGGGCTTCCATATCGGCAGCCTCAACCTTCTGGATTTCGTGGGAGGTACGGAAACCGTCGAAGAAGTGCAGGAAAGGCACGCGGCCTTCGATGGCGGCCAAGTGAGCCACAGGAGCGAGGTCCATAATTTCTTGCACCGAACCGGTGGCAAGCATAGCGAAGCCCGTTTGACGGGCGCTCATCACGTCGGCGTGGTCGCCGAAAATGGACAAGGCTTGGGCTGCAAGGGCACGGGCCGAAACGTGGAACACGCCCGGAAGCAACTCACCGGCAATCTTGTACATATTGGGGATCATCAGCAAGAGACCTTGCGAGGCGGTGTAGGTGGTGGTGAGGGCGCCAGCCTGCAACGAGCCGTGAACGGCACCGGCGGCACCGGCTTCGGATTGCATCTCGACGACCTTAACAGTCTCGCCAAAGAGGTTCTTCTGACCTTTGGCAGCCCATTCATCGATATACTCGGCCATCGGCGACGACGGAGTGATAGGATAAATGGCGGCCACTTCACTGAACATGTAGGCAACATGGGCCGCAGCCTGG
>CACZNA010000006.1:0-71252 GCA_902782455.1 uncultured Bacteroidia bacterium
CGCCAATTGGGTCACAATGTACGACCAATGCGAGAACGTCAAGGTGAACAACGTGCGCATCCAAAGCACGGCCTTTTGGAACAACGACGGCATCGACATCGTGGATTGCAACGGTTTCCTCCTCACCAATAGTTACATCAATGCAAGCGATGATGCCATTTGCCTCAAGTCGCATAGTGCCAAGAAGTTGTGCCAAAATGTGGAAGTGCGCAATTGCACCGCCCGCAGTAGCGCGAGTGGCATCAAATTTGGCACGATGGGTGCGGGCGGTTTCAAGAACGTGAAAATCATCAACAACACCGTTTACGACACTTATCGCAGTGCCATCACCATCCAAAGTGTAGATGGCGGCATTTGCGAGAACATCCTAGTTGACTCGCTTTATGGCACCAATGTCGGCAACGCCATTTACCTAAATATCGGCGCACGCCGCGACAAACAAAGCTTCATGGACGGCATCACCATCCGCAACCTGACTTGCGAAGTGGCCACCACCAAGCCCGATGCGGGCTACGAGAATATCTCACCTTGTGGTATCATTGGATTGAAAGACAGCAAGATAAAGAACGTTACTTTGGAGAATATTGATATTGTTTTCCCGGGTGGTGGCGACCCGCATTATGCCTATGTGGGCCTCGACGAATTGGACAAAGTGCCCGAAATGCCGAAAGCCTATCCCGAGTTCTCGCAACATGAAGAACTGCCCGCATGGGGCTTCTTCATTCGCCATGTCGAAGGCCTGACCATGAAAAACATCAAACTGACTGCCTTGAAAAAAGACTATCGCACCGCCATTGTGTTGGACGATGTCAGCAATCATCAGATTGAAGCATTGACGGTTGAGGAGCCTGAAAAGGAAAAGAAGCAGAATGTTTTTGAAAGGAAATAAAATTTGCTAATTTTGCAGCCGCAAAAGCATAATCTAAAGAACCAACACAAAGAAAGAATAAGTCATTATGTATCAAATTTTTAAAGACCAGCTTGAGAAATCAAAGCTCATTATTTCGGGAATCAAACGCAATCAACGCATGGGTCGCGATGCCGGTGTCGACGATGCCATGCTGCAAAAAATGGAAGACGACTGCAAACGGTTGGAGGCCATGTCGGCTGAATTGGACCGTATGCAGGAAGAATACCGCAAAAAAAGCGACAAAGCCCATGGCGTGCTTGACGAGCTGAAACAGGATACCAAAGAGGTGAAACGTGCCGTGAAGTTGAAATACGACCAAACATGGTGGATCAAATTCGGTATTCCCGACAAGAGATAAACTCAAAAGCTTGATTAACAACTAAATCCGCTTCATTTAGAGGCGGATTTTTTCGTTCTGATGATGACTTTTTCCCCATCGCGCGAGGTGGTGGCAAAAAGATAGATGTCTCCGCCTTCCTTGATTTTCAATGTTTTGCGAAGCTCGTCAACGCCAAGGGGGAAATTGCGCACGGCGAGGTTGGCTTTGTCGGCATCGGCCAAAAGGGTTTGCTTCACCTTTTTGTGATAAGGTGCATAACCTTCAATTTCAAAAACACGCCCAGCAAAGTCGGGAAACAAAGTATCTGATGTATATAAATGGCTGTTTTTGTGTAGTTTAAGTACATCAAAACGGTGGGCGAGCAGTTTGTAGCAACCAGCTTTCATCAAAGCTGCGTTTGGTTCGTAAAGATAGTGTCCCATGCTTTCAGCAAGACGCAAGGGACAGTCGCGTTCTTCTTCAAGCCTAAAACTGACAATAGGTTGTTGGGTCATCAAGTTGGCAGCATACAGTATCGGTTGGCCTGAAAAACCGACTTTCATGATGAAAACCAACTCTT
Source organism: uncultured Bacteroidia bacterium (assembly GCA_902782455.1). Lineage (GTDB taxonomy): Bacteria > Bacteroidota > Bacteroidia > Bacteroidales > F082 > Limimorpha. Next base: position 1,810 of record CACZNA010000006.1, read on the forward strand.
TACATTCATTTCCGACAGCCAAAACATGAATTTCTTTCACGCATTTCAGTTCTTCCAAAGCCTTGCTGATATCAAGCATAGGCGAAAGTTTGACCATGACGGTCTCGGCCTTTTGCAGAAGCAAATCTTGCATGGTCACGACATCGGGTGTGCAATCAGCGATGCTGATGGTTTTGCGTCCGTGGCTGTCGCGGCGGGCAGGGTCAATATAGATACAATCTTTTGGTTTGCAATGTTTTAGATATTCCTCAGCCGATTCGTTAAAAACCTTGATGTTAGTTTGCAAGATGTCGAAATTGTGTCTCGCCAATGCGCAAAGTTCAGGTTGACGTTCCACATAATCGGTCTCTTGGAATCGCTGTGAAAGGTAATAAGTATCGATGCCCAATCCTCCAGTGAGGTCGGCGAAGGTGTTGCTTTTCAATAGGTTGGATTTGTATCGGGCAGTGGCTTCCGACGAGCATTGCTCGATGGAAAGATGAGCGGGGAAGAGCAAGTCTTCGTTGATGCTCCATTCAGGCACTTTCTTTTGCAAAAGTTGTCGTGCCTCGATTTGTCGCAGTGCCAATGAAACGTCGGTGCCGACGGGCGCCTTGCGTAAGGCGAGCGTCGGCACGTCGGTGTTCAGGTTGTCCCTGATGAATTGTCGTGTGATTTCGTTCAAGGTCAAAGTTGCTTCAGGTTCATCACCTCAAGATCGGTGAGGAAACGCCACTCGCCACGGGGCAGGCGATATTTATCCAAACCGGCGAACATTACGCGGTCAAGCTTAACAACTTCATAACCAAGGTGTTCGAATATGCGGCGCACAATGCGGTTGCGGCCTGAATGGAGTTCGATGCCGATGCTTGTCTTGCTGTCGTCATCTTGGTCGTAGGCAATGCTGTCGGCGGCAATAGGGCCGTCGTCAAGCTCAATGCCTTCGGCGATGCGTAGCATGTCATTCTTGGTCAAAGGCTTGTTTAAGGTGACGTGGTAAAGTTTCGGCACCTCGCTGCTTGGGTGGGTGAGTTTCTTGGTCAGGTCGCCGTCGTTGGTGAAGAGCAGCAGGCCTGTGGTGCCTTTGTCTAAGCGACCGACAGGGAAGATGCGCTCGGGGCAGGCGTCTTTCACCAATTCCATCACAGTGTCGCGCTCATACGGGTCGTCCGACGTGGTGATGTAGCCTTTGGGCTTGTTGAGCAGGATGTAACGGAGCTTCTCGCGGTTGAGGGTCTGTCCGCCATAAACCACTTTGTCATCCGTTTTTACTTTGTATCCCATTGTAGTGATGACCTCGCCGTTGACAGACACACAGCCGGCTTTGATGAGGTCGTCGGCCTCGCGGCGCGAGCAGATACCACAGTCGGCCAAATATTTGTTCAGGCGGATTTCGCCAGTTGCTTTCGGGCGGTCGTACTCTGGATTCTTTTCGCGGACATAGCCCTTGCGACCACGGCGTTGTTCTTCGTTATCATCGAAATTGCGGCGCGGACGGTCGCCAAACCTGCGGTCGCCACGTGGTCTTTCGTCGTCGAAACGGCGGCGTGGACGCTCATCGTCGTCAAACCTGCGGCGTGGGCGGTCGTCGTCACGGAAACGACGCTCTCTTGGTTTGTCGTCATCGTTGAATCTGCGGCGTGGACGCTCATCGTCGTCAAATCTGCGGCGCGGGCGGTCGTCGTCATGGAAACGACGCTCTCTTGGTTTGTCGTCATCGTTGAATCTGCGTCTCGGACGCTCATCGTCGTCAAATCTGCGTCTCGGTCTGTCGTCGTCATGGAAACGACGCTCGCCTCTCGGTCTGTCGTCGTCATTGAATCTACGTCTCGGACGCTCGTCATCATCAAATCTGCGTCTTGGACGTTCATCATCATCAAATCTGCGTCTTGGACGCTCGTCATCATCATTGAAACGGCGACGCGGGCGGTCGTCGTCATGGAAGCGGCGGTCGCCAAACTTGCGGTCGCCACGGTCGCTGAAGCGGCGGCGTTCACCTCTCGGCTCGTCGCCAAACTCTCTTTCTTGTCCCTCTTCGTCACCGTCGCGGTGATAAAACTTGAAGGACCTTCTCTGTTGGAACTCTTCCGGTTCCTCTCTTCTGGTGCGCGGACGCTTGCCAGATCTTTCGTTGTCAGTCATTTAGTTTAAGTATTGATAGTTGGAAATTGGGCGGCAAAGGTAGGAATAATTTGGGAAACTTCATGTGATTTAAGGAAATTTGTTACTTTTGCAGCAGAAACAACTAACATAAAAAGGATGACCACGATAACTTTGAGATATGATGAGAGCAATCAAGCTGTGATAGACACCATCGGGAATCTGATTAATTCGGGTTTGGCGACCGTTGACGAAACCATCCCTGAAGGCAGTATGACGGTTTCGCAATTTGGTGCTTTACTGAAAAACGGAATTAGAAAACATTATGAAAATCAGAGAAGTAATCATTCTGCCTCAAGTCAAGGATGACCTCACGGAAATTATCGAGTTTGTCACCTTTAATACTTCGGAGGAGAATGCGTTGCGTTATGCCGACGACCTCATTACTGAAATCAATCAATTGTCTTATCTGGCCGATGCGATGGCAGTGCTTCCATCCAAAACTTTGGCATTATACCATCCTCTTGCACAAAGAATGTTGACCAACAATCGAAAATGGAGTATTATTGTCCACAAAACTGAAAGATATGTCTTTGTGCATAAGATTATTCCTTCCAAGATGATGATTTGGTAGTTGTTTTATCTCTCTGTTCCCGCCATTCCGAAAAGCACTTGAAGAAATCATAATCCAACAAATCGCTGATTTTCAGAAGCAAGTCTGTATAAATCCATTTGCGGCGGAAGAGTTTGTAGACATATTGCCGCGAGTAGCCCAATTGCGTGGCAAGCCATGTGATTGTGCGCCCCTGTCGTGCCAGTTCTGCCTTGATGAGTTTCCCTATGTGCGGTTCTTCGTTCATCGGTTTGCCTTTGCGGGAGCCTTGCGCGGTGGGCATACAAAACGGGCGGAACCGTTGTTGCTTACCTGTCTTGAAGGCATCGGCAAACGCCCTGGCAAAGAATAAGCAAAACTGCTCACGCCCTAAGACGTGAGCCTTTCGCAAACTTATTCTTCTTTGCCAAATTTTGCCGATTTTTCAAGACAAAGAATAAGAGCGTGAAGCTCGAATTTATGTTATGTCAAGTATCTGTTGTCTCTTGATCTATTAGTTTGTGGCAAAAATACAGATAATTTGGGAATGATTTCAAATACAAGTCTATTTTTGTCTCAAGAATTGATATAAAATAATGAAAAAGAGATTGAGCAAACGTTCAATCTCTTCTTTTTGCAAGTCTATTTCAAACTTTTTTACTTCTTCTCTAACTCATAACTTAATTTTATTATATCCGTGTCTCCTGTTTCACCATCATAGTCTTTCTCTGTAAATTTTACTTTTCCAGAGATTGATAATCCGTCTTTTGTGATTTCATCAATATCGAATGTAAAAACACACTCATAATAATGATCATAATAAAGACTCCCTTCAAGGTTTCCTCCTTGCAATACAATTGTATTGCCATCACAATTGTAACGACATTCTACAAAACCTTCTTCGACTACTTCTTCTAAAAAGCCAAAATATCCTTCAAAAGTTCCATTTTCTTTAAATCTCCATATTTCACCTTTGTCATCACTCAAATTAGCAATATCTGATGAATGAGCAGATACTATCTTCCACTTTCCAACAATCAATTTCTCAGGTTTCTTCGTGCAAGACGAGAAACACATCATTACAGCAATTGCCGCTAACAGAAATATTTTTACAAATTTCTTCATCACTTTTCCACCCAGTTCTATCCCATCGGGCGCATCGGTTTTAAAGTTAGTATTTTACCTCACAAAGGTAAAAACAAGCCTTATATGGCACTCATTTTCAGTGTCAATCAGTTGGCGCGAATGTTTGTCCTTTTTGGTTGTCGGAAATGTAAACGGATAGGTTACATACTATTGGATAAAAACGAAAAATGGTATCATTTTGGTACCAAAATGGTAAGAAATCGAAAAATGGTGTATTTTTGCAGCACAAAAAGGAAAGGAGAACACTATGATTGTAGTCAGCAGCAGAGATTTCAGAACAAACATGATGAGTTATTTCATGGAGTCAAACGGCGACGATTTCATCGTCAAGACCCGCGACCACGGATCGTTCAAGGTCAGCATCAAACCCGTAAAGAGAGACGATGCCATACTCAGCATTCCGCCAGAGTTCCGTCGCGACCCCTACGAAATCAGCCCAAGCGGCGACCCATTCTTCGCCGACCAAAGGAATATCGACATGATAGAAAAGAGGCTGAAAGAAGCAGAAAGCGGCAAGGCTACTTCCCACGAGATGCTCCCAAATGAATCGTTGGACGAATTCTTAACCAGAATCGAGCATGAGCTACAAGGTTAAGTTCCTGGATACTGCTTCAAGAGATGCCCTGAAACTCAGGCATGAAGAGCCAAAATCGTTTACCAAATTAATGAAAATGGTGGATGAGTTGAAGGAACATCCAACAACAGGAACTGGCAAGCCTGAATACCTAAAATACGACAAACGAGGTGTTTGGTCGAGGCGGATAACGCAGAAACACAGACTTGTTTACAAGATTTACAATGATGTCGTCATTGTGGAGGTGGTTTCTGCCTACGGTCATTATGGCGACAAATAACTCAAAACACTTCTCCTCGACAAACCGCTCCATCTCGATAGGGATATGATTCGGAAACAGAGAATGTTTGGTTGTCGAAAATGTAAACGGATGGGTTACACTTTGGAAAAGCGTAGTTTTTTCACCCAAAAAACCTTGGAAAAGCGTATGATTTTTGGGTGTTTTTTCTTGGAAAAGCGTAGAATTTTTATCTCTATTTTCTTGGAAAAGCGTATCTTTGCGGCATAAAAACTGTGTAACATGCTGAAAAGGAAGATACAAGCCTACATTGAGCAATATTTGAAGAGTAACTCCAATAAAATGCTCGTCATTGATGGCGCAAGGCAAATCGGAAAGTCCTACATCATCCGCGAAGTGGGGCAACGCTTGTTCCCCAATTTCATTGAAGTGAACTTCGCCACCGATAAGAATGGCGCGAAAGTCTTCATGGAAGCTAACACCATTGAGAAATTCTACTTCCAACTTAGCACTATTGCTGGTGACAAGATGCACGAAAAATCCGACACTTTGGTCTTTTTGGATGAAATTCAGACTTATCCGCACTTGCTCACCATGGTCAAATTCCTGAAAGAGGACGACCGCTTCACATATATCGCCAGCGGCTCGCAGTTGGGTGTCACCTTGCGGCAAACGGTTTCAATTCCCGTAGGAAGTTTGGAGATAAAACACATGTATCAACTTGATTTTGAGGAATTTTTGTGGGCAAACGGTTTTGGTGAAACTGCCATCGATGAATTGCGGAGAAGATTTGAGGCCAGAGAATCGTTGGAAGAAAACCTTCATGCAAGAATGCTCGACCTGTTCAAACGCTATTTATTAATAGGTGGAATGCCCGATGCGGTAAATGAATACCTAAAATCGAGGAACATTGTGGAAGTCAGAAAGATACAGGATGACATCAGCCATCTTTATGCACTCGACGCTTCTCAATACGACGAAGAACACAAGTTGAAAATCATGAGCGTTTACAGCATGATTCCGTCGAACATGGAAAACAAGAAGAAACGTCTCGTTTATAAGGCTATCGAAGGCGGCGACAAACGTTGGAAAGACTATGCTGATGAAATTGAGTATCTCATCAGTTCGGGCATAACTTTGGATGTGAAAGCCATCTCTTCACCGTCGTTCCCGTTGGTTGAAACCGCAAGTAAGAACCTTATCAAATTGTATCTCAACGATGTAGGCTTGCTTACAAACCTGCTCTACCATTATAATGTGTCAGCCATTTTGAATGATGAATTGAGCGTGAACTTGGGCAGCGTTTACGAAAGTGTGGTAGCTTCGGAGCTGAGGGCGCACGGCCATGACTTGTTCTATTACGACAACAAAGCCAAAGGCGAGGTGGATTACATTGTTAACGACTATGAGAGCCTTTCCGTGTTGCCTATTGAAGTGAAATCAGGGAAGGATTACCAGATCCATCACGCGCTCAATACGTTTGCTGCCAATGAAGACTACAATATCAAGAAAGGTGTTGTTTTGTCGAATGAAAGGGATGTGTTCTCCAAAGGCATCATCACCTATATGCCCATTTATTATGTGATGTTTTTGGAGCATCGGATTCCCGAGAAAATCATTCTGTAGTTTTCAACAGCAATAAATTCCTCAAAACCACGTTTAATTCAATAATTTCGTACTTTTACCGCCTAAATCATATCGTTATGAACAAGAAGATTTATACCTTATTATTATCATGTTTCCTCGCGGCGTGTGCTTTCGCTCAAAACGAAGTCTCCATCGGCAATTGGCGCACCCATTTGCCCTATCATAAAGTCATTGCCGTGGAACCCGTTGGAAACCTGATTTATGCGGCCACGGAATACGAGCTGTTTTATTACGACAAGGATGACAATTCGGTTCGTATTCTCAATAAAATCAATGGATTGTCGGATGTTGGCATTAGCACGATGGGCTACTGCGAGAGTCAGCGCAAGCTCTTTGTGGCTTATACCAACGCCAATGTCGACCTCATCGACCGCGAGGGCAACATCAGTAATATGAGCGACATCAAGAAAAAAAATATCGTGGGCAACAAAAGCATCAACAATGTCTTTTTCGACGGAGACCTTGCCTACGTTGCCTGCGGATTTGGCATAGTTGTTTTCGACTTGGCTCGTGAGGAGGTGAAGGATACTTATTATATTGGTAATCAAGGTGATATGGTGAATGTGACCGATGTGGCCATCTTCAATGGCAGGATTTATGCCTCCACCGACGATGGCGTGTATTATGCTTTGCAAAACGGCCAAAACCTTGCCAATTATGCCGCTTGGAATTTCGATACATCATTGATCCATCCCCATTTGGCGTATAGTGAGATGGAAGTTTTTGCCGACAGGCTTTTCCTGAATTACGACGGTGGCTTCAATGCCGATACGCTCTTTATGAACGATGGCAACCATTGGAGCTATTTCGAGAAAGACAATGCGTCCCAAAAACATGAGCTACGTGTTGATGATAATAAGTTGCTCATTACCAATTATTATAGTGTAAAGGTGTACGATGTCAGCCTCACTGAAATCATGAACATTTACTCGCCTGGCGGTAGCATCGAGCCACGCTCGGCGGCCATCGACAGCAACCGCGATTATTGGATTGGCGACGCTAAGCGAGGTCTTATCAAGACTGACAATGGCTGGAATTTTATGGATGTGATGCCCAATGGAACGGCTTCGAAGAACGTCTTTGAGTTGCAGGCCTGCGGCGACCAAGTGTGGATTGCCACTGGTGGTCACGCGGCCAATTGGGGCAAGCGTTACATGAAGGAAGGCGTGGCTCGCTTCGACGGTTTTTGGACCATCTTCAGCAATGAGACCATGAACGAATTAAGCGGTTTTTCAGATTATGTCTGCACCCTAACCGACCCGAGAGACCCTACCGTTACTTATGTCGGCACTTGGGGAAATGGTGTGTTGAAGATAAAGGGAGACGAACTTGTGGAGATTTATAACGCCGAAAACAGCACTTTGGATTATTGGATTTCCGACCCCAACTTAATTAATATCAGCGGTCTCGGTTTCGATAGCCATCACAACCTTTGGGTGGCCAACTCGGGTGCCAATCATTTGCTGTCGGCGATGGAGCCTGACGGCACTTGGCACTCGTTCAGCCTCGGCGGAAACACCAGCGGTAACGACATCGGCGTGATGATTGTTGACGACAATGACTATAAATGGATTTTGAAACGCAATGGCGAGTTGATGGTCTTCAACGACGGCGGTACCCTCGACGATACCTCTGACGACCAAGTAGCTTTCTTGAATACAGGTAGCACCTCAGGTGGATTGTTAGGTACGGCCAACTGCCTTGTTGTCGATAAGGATGGCGTGGTATGGGTAGGTACTACCGACGGTCCTTGCTATTTCGCCGACTCGCGCAAGATTTTCACGGAAAACAACTACACCGCAAGTGTGAAACAGGTGCCTCGCAATGACGGCACCGACCAATGGGACGCGCTCTTTAAAGGTTCCAGTGTGCTTTCAATGGCCGTCGACGGTGCCAATCAGATTTGGTTTGGCCTTGAGTCAGGGGTATGCCTCATGTCGTTTGCCAATAAGCTGCAGGAAATCCATTATTTCACTACCGACAATAGTCCCTTGTTCGAAAACTCTGTCACCACTATGGCCATCTCCGCCGACGGTGAGGTGTTTTTTGGCACGGCTAACGGTGTAATTTCTTACAAAGGCGAGTCGTCGGAGCCTGATCCGCAAGTCAGCGATGTGGTGGCTTATCCCAATCCCGTCAGGCAAGGCTATACAGGCTATGTGGGTATCAAGGGCTTGGTAGCCAATTCATTGGTGCGCATCACCACCGTCGATGGCAGTTTTGTCACCCAACTGATGTCGGAAGGCGGTCAGGCAGTTTGGGATCTCAATAACATTGATGGTCAGCGCGTTACTCCAGGTGTCTATTTCATTTTCACCAGCGACAAATTCGGCACGAACCGCTTCGCTACCAAGATTTTGGTTCAATAAAGGCGATGGATGACAAAACTCAAGGCATCGTCCTACAATCGTTGCGCTACGGCGACACAAGCCTGATTGTCAAGGTATACACACGCGAATCAGGCCTAAAATCCTATATGGTGAAAGGCGCATTCAACCGCAACGCCAAAAACCGAGTGGCTTTGTTCCAAAATCTACACCTTATTAATTATGTGGAAGTCGGCAACCTGCGTCAGTCTTCCTTGGGTTATCTGAAGGACGTGCAATTAAAAACCGTCTACCACAGCCTGCCTTATGTGATGAATAAAAGTGCCATTATGATGTATGTCAGCGAGTTGCTTTCAAAAACTTTGACGGAACCCGAATCTAACCCATCATTGTACGACTTCATCGAGCAAAGCATTCTTTGGCTTGATCTGGTGGAAGCCGACTATGCCAATTTCCCTTTGTATTTCACCCTTGAGCTGACACGACATCTCGGGTTTTATCCCAAGACCAATTATATGCAAGGTTTTTGTTTTGACATGATGGAAGGGCATTTCGCCCACGATTATCCAGTGCATCCTTATTATTTTGATGCCGAAAATGCGGCCTTGCTTTCACGTTTGCTTGACAACAGTATTGACGAGGCTTGTCGCATTTCACTCAATGCCCGTCGTCGCCGCGAGATGCTTGACGGCATAATAACCTTCATGCGACTTCATGCCCCCGTGATGAAGGGCTTCAAGTCGCATGAAGTATTACGATCTGTATTGGAGTAATTTGTAAGTCGCTTCGCGTTACTGCGAGGAGAGGTAAGTCTTAGTGCTATCGCAATTCAAGCGAAGTCTGTCCGATGAGTTTTCCGCCTTGCTCATACACATCGATGTAGTAGCGGCCAGGCATGAACTCAATGCCAGAAGGCTTGATGTAGTAGGCGCGCACTGCGGCATCCTTGCCATCATAATTGAAGCGCACCTGCTCGGTATATTGCAGCGACTCGCCATTGGATTTGAACGAATACTCGTCGCCACTTCCTTTGCTGATGACGACCTTGGTGGGGTCGGCGATGCGGAGGTAGAACACTTTTGTGCCAGCTTCGACGAGGTCATTTTGTGCCACGGTGAAGTCGACCATGATGCGCTCGGCGCGATTGGCGCGGTCAGTGGTGGCTTCTTTCGAGTTGCCTTTGAAGCGCACGGCGTTGGCAGTTAGGTTGTGGATTTTCATCGTAGCGGCAAGGTTCACCTTACCGGTCAGTTCGTCGTTGCGGCGGGTGAGATTGGTGTTCACGCGTTTTTCGGCTTGGTATTCCTCACGGATGCGCTCGTTTTCAGCCACCAATTCGCGGTTGACGGTATAGAGCGAGTCCATTTGACGCACGTATTTCTGCGAAATCTCTTGCAACGAAGCTAATTTCTTCTTGATACGGTAGTAGTCCCATTGTGAATCGAGAAGCCGCTTGATTTCAACGGCATCGGCTTGGATGATGCTGTCTTTCTCGGCCAATTCTTGGCTCAGCTCACCGTAACTTTCCTTCAGTTCGTTGTGAACTTTCATCAGGCTGTCGACCTCGGCTTGGAAGTCGCGGCGTTGCATTTCTTTCTCAGCCTCAAGTGTTTGCAGGTCATCCTTGATAGCCGAATTCTTGACCGCCAAAATGATGACAAACACCAAAGCCAACAATAGGGCAGCCAAGGCTGCAAATAGCAAGTTCTTATTGCGGATGGCTTTCTTTTTCATTCTTTCTTCTAAATCCATGGTATGTGATTTTTGATGTTGCGGAGAAACATTAATTATTGTCGTATGAGATGGATACTTCTTGTTTTTCTTGGATAGGCTCCACTTTGGTGCGGGGGATGCTGACGGGAATTGACTGCCCCACCACATCGATATTGACCAAGAGACGCCGTTTGCTTTTCACCGAAACCAATCGTCCAGTAAGTCCTTGCATCGAACCGTTGGTAATCCTGACCAATTGGCCTTCCTTCAGATCAATGTTTTTCAGATCGTCTTCATCCTCAACGGGATTGTCAAGGTATTTCTTGATGGCAATGATTTGCTTGTCGGGCACAATGACTGGTTTATGCTCAAAAGTGACGAAACGCACCACACCATAAACACCGAGGACATCGTAATGCTGTCTTTCATTGTTGCGGACAAACACATACGAGCGAAACAATGGTTCTTCCACCTTTTTCTTGCGGTCGCTCCACTGCTTGATACGAGTCAACATGGGCAGATACGACTCAATGCCTTTATCTTGGAGCTGGTCGAACACTTTCTTTTCAGCCCTTGACCTGACATAAAGCGCATGCCAATATTTTTCATCAATGCTCTTATTCTCGTTGTTTTGGTTCATCAAAAAGGTTTGTTACTTGTTGCTTTTATGGTTTTTGCGATGTTTCTTTTTCTTGTTGTCATCTTCAATCTCGCCGTAGTAGTCGCTTCCGTAGCCATAACCATAGCCATAGCCGTAACCATAGCCATACTTCTCGCCACCGTAGCGATAGCCATAACCCTTTTCGACTTTAAGGCCGTTGAGGACGATGGCAAACTGCATATCGCGTTCCTCGAGGTCTTTGATGATGCTGCCGAAAGCGTTTTTGTTAGTCACGCCTTGACGCACAACGAACAGATTGGCATCGGAATAGCGCATGAGCAACAAAGCGTCGGTGACAAGGGCGATGGGCGGCGTGTCGATGACTATATAATCATAACGTTTTTTCAACTCGGTGAACAATTCGTTGCACTTGTCTGAAGCAATCAGTTCAGCCGGGTTGGGCGGAATGGGACCGGAGGTGATAATATCAAGGGTGGGTATCTTGTTCGATGCTTGGATGATGTTGTCAAGAGATTCCATATTGGAAAGGTAACTACTCAAACCAATATTGTTGTTAAGGTCAAATTCTTGGAAAAGCTTGGGTTTTCTCAAGTCGAAACCGAGCAAAATTGTCTTCTTGCCGTAAAGAGCATAGATCGAAGCAATGTTGATACTGTTGAAAGTCTTGCCAATGCTTTGGGTATCGCCTGTGACAAGGACGGTGCAAGGTGTCTTGCTTTGGGAGAGGTATTCGACATTGGTACGAATGGAGCGGAACGCCTCCGATACCGGTGATTTGGGGTTGTTGATGACAAGAAGAGGATCTTTCGAATTGTTTTGTGCCACCATTCCAACAATTGGAAAACGGGTCAGATTCTCCACGTCCTTGCGGTCGGTGATAGTGTTGTTGAAGAAGTTCTTCAAGAAGAGAAACACGGACGGGATGAGCAGACCGATAATGATGGCGATGATATAATTCATCGAAGTGCGAGGAGAGATAAGAGAGGTGCGCTCAAGTCGTGCTTCATCGAGAATTTCGTTGTCGGGTGTGTTGGAGGCGCGCAAAATCTGGGCCTCGGCACGACGCTGCATCAGATACTTGTATGTATCATCAGTGAATTGGTAATTGCGTTGGTAATTGATAAGTTGTTGTTGTTTGCCTGGCAGTTTTTTCGACTCATTTTCAAGTCGGGCGATGCGGCCATAAATCTCATTAAGGCTCATTTGAGCGTTGTCCACGAGATTGTTGATGGTTTCCAATAAGGCCTTTTTCGTAGTGATGATTTGTTCGTTAAGCTTTTGGATTTGAGGATGTTGCTCGGTTTGGGTAAGCAGTTGGGTGGCCTTGGTTTGTGACAGAGTGACAAGGTCGCGAGCTAACTGGTTAAGCAACGGGTCATTAATACCCATTGTGCTGGGAGATGCCAAATTTTCAGGGTCGTTGATTTGTACTTGGATATAATCTTGCATTCGCTGGTAAATCTTCAGGTTGACAGACTTCTCGGCTCTCTCCTTTTCCAAAGCTTGCAGGTTGGTGTAAACTTGGTTAGCTTGTAAGTCAAGGTTCATCAGGTCGTTTTGCTGGCGGAATTCTTTCAGTTCGGTCTCAGCCTGGCCTAATGATTCTTGGATGCCGGTTAACTCGTTGTCGATAAACTCGATAGTGTTTTCCGACACAAGATTCTTTTTCTCCAAACCACGATTCACATATTCGTTCATAAGCAGATTGGCAAACTCGACGATTTTACGTTTGTCGTTGCCTTTCACCATTACAGAGGCCACCGAAGCCTGTTTGGAGATAGGACTTACGGAGAAATTACTTAACTGCGAGACAAGTGACGGATAGCTGTTAAGCCAAAATACCAATCTTTTTCCCTTGACCATTTCAGGGTCAAAATTCTCGATATGTGTGATGCGGATGCGGTTGTAACCATTGTCAATCCACTCACCTTGTTTGTATTCTCCAATAGTGTCTATTTTGGCGAAGGGGTAACTCTCTGCTGGTTGACAGAGGATATAGTCGTATTTGTAGAGGCCTTCGCCTATGGCATGGAGTTGGATGTTGCCATTATCGAGGAAGCTTATCTCATACGATAATCCCACGGCTTGAGGCACACTACGTTCAAACTCTACATGGAAAGGTGCGCATTTGTATAATTCAGTGGAAGCAATGCGGCCTTTTTCAAGGTAAGTCACTTCAATGCCCATCTTTTTGATGACACGTTCGCGGAGGGTATACGATTGGAGAATGGCTATCTCATTGTCGATGTTCTGGAAACTACCGAAGTTCATAGAGGTCATAATGGCCGTTGGATCGTATGAATTTTTACCTCCTTCATTGATGAGGACAGTACCCGTTGTTTGGTAGACCTTGGTCGAATAACGGTTGATAATGAAACCACAGGCTAAAGCTGCCATTACAAAAATGACGAATAAATACCAATGATCCAAAGCTATGAAGACCAATTGTTTAATATCAACACTTTGTTCTTCGTTGGTTTGTTGTGGGATGCGTGTTTTTTCGTTTGCCATGGTGAGTTGTGTTTACTTGTTTCTGTTGTTAAAGTAAAGGCTAAGCATAGTGAGGGCGAGAGTGACGACCGACAATACAGTGGAATATGGGAATGTAGTGAAGCCCCATTGTTTGATTTTAAGCGGCTCCACATAAATGATGTCGTTGGGTTTCAGGTAATAATACGGCGATGCGAGGATGTCGGCCTGACCCATATTGACGGTTACGATTTCGGAGCCATTGTCAGTTTGACGGATAATTCTAATCTCGTCGTTTTTGGCGAAACTGGTCATATTGCCTGCCATAGAGATGGCCTCAAAAAGATTGATTTGCGATTGATAGACTTTATACATGCCAGGACGGGTCACTTCGCCAAGTACAGTCAAGTTGAAGTTCGACAACTTGACGATGAGCATGGTTTGGTTGACATACTTGTTGAGCTCTGTCTGTAGTCTTTCTTTAGCTTCCTCGACGGTGAGATTACGCACTTCCACACGACCCACAAGAGGTAATTCAATGCAACCATCTTCAGCTACAGTATGTGACTGGAGGTAGATTCCACCATCACTGCTTAACTGTGTGGTGCGCATTGAGGTTTCACCATTAATGGCAGCAGCACCACGCTCGTCAATAGTATTGATGGCGCGAATGTAAAGATTGTCTCCAGGTTGAAGACGGTAGGTGACGCTGCGGTCGTTGACGTATTCCTTCGAGATGTTCTCGGCTGCCATCTGGGCTTCTTTCAGATAAAGCATCTTTTTCTGCGGTACGCACGAGGCAAAACCGACAGAGAAAATGATGATGAGAATGGCGATTTTATTGAAATTGTTTTTCATAGATTTATTATTTGTTATCGAATAATGTCAATTCCTTGACGCCGACTATTGGAGTGACGGGCATGGTTTGCTCAATTTGGAAACGATAGGTGCCTGATTCGGTAAGTTGCAGGGCCTTGTTGATTGGTAACTCAAAAGTATAGCATCCGTTGACGAGTTCGGAGTTCCAGTTGCCTTGGCTGTCTTTTAGACGAAACTTGTAGCCTTTGCTGCGGTAAGGTGTGTTGTCAGAAGTGAACACGGTGAAAACCAAAGAGATGTACTCATAGGAATATTCATCTGTGAAACTGATGCGCATTCCCAAATTGAAAGTGGTAGGTTCTTCGATTTCAATGTTGTTGCTGACAAAGTCGAAACGCTCCCAAACAGTTTGGTAAAACTTACGGTACAGTATGTCTCCGTTGTCCTTTTGGTTTTGGCAGCCAATGCAGAGGAGACACAATGCAAATACGATGAGGATAGGTCTTTTCATTTCTAATGAGTCCATAAAACCGTGCAAAGGTATGAAAAAACCTTTAAATTCTTCCATAATAGCCCCAATTTCATGGAAAAGAAATTATTTTGAAAATATTTCAGCCAAACCCTTGCGGGCATACGGAGAAAATCATGTACCTTTGTAATCCACAATTCTAAAATGAGCAGAAGATACAACAATTTGTCAAACAGGAAGTTATTGGTGATGACTGTGTTCGTCGCCGTGGGAGTCGTGTATCTTATCAGGCTTTTTTTGCTTCAAGTTATTGACAAGGATTACAAACAGTTGGCCGACAACAATGCCTTGCGCTTTGTTACCCAATATCCTGCTCGTGGTAAGATTTACGACCGTAACGGCAAGCTTTTGGTTTTCAACGAGGCCGTTTATGACCTTATGGTCATTCCCAAACAAGCCATGAAGCGCGACACGCTGCGCCCTTTCGACACGCTCAACTTCTGCCGCCTTTTGGACATCGACAAAGCTTCGTTTATTGAACGGATGAACAAGGCCAAAAAAGAGTCATATCTGAAGCCTTCGACTTTCTTGTCGGCTGTTTCAAAGGAGAATTATGCCCATATTGCGGAGGTGTTGTATCGTTATCCAGGCTTCTATTTTCAGACGCGTACCGTGCGTCACTACCCCAATGCCATCGCAGCCCACACGCTTGGCGACATTGGTGAAATCAGTCCTAATGAGTTGGAGAAAGACCAGGAAGGCTATTATCGTCAGGGCGACTATATTGGCAAGTCAGGCATTGAGCGGTCTTATGAGAAAGAGTTGCGTGGCGTGAAGGGTCTACGGGTGATGATGGTTGACGTGCATAATCGCGAGAT
Organism: uncultured Bacteroidia bacterium; assembly: GCA_902782455.1. Classification (GTDB taxonomy): domain Bacteria; phylum Bacteroidota; class Bacteroidia; order Bacteroidales; family F082; genus Limimorpha. The sequence goes on from CACZNA010000006.1 coordinate 17,383, forward strand.
GGGTAGTTTTGATGATGGAGCCCTCGACCGCGACCCTGTGGCGGGCAAGGACATCTATCTTGGCATGGATGCCGACCTTCAGGCTTATGGAGAGCGGCTGATGGTGGGCAAAATCGGCTCTATTGTTGCCATCGAACCGAAGACGGGGCAAATTCTAGCTTTCGTCTCCAGTCCTTCCTACGATCCTAACTTACTTGTGGGCCGTGAACGTGGCAAAAACTATCAGGAATTGCAAAAAGACCCGATGAAGCCTTTAATTAATCGCGCCATCAGTGGCACTTATCCACCTGGATCTACCTTCAAGACCGTGGTGGGCATGATTGCCATGCAGAGTGGTACCATCACTCCGGCCACTGTGTTTCATTGCAGTGGTGCCGCATCGTTGCCTATAAAATGTACCCACTCTCATGGTCCCAGCCCCGACTTCGCCAACGCCATCATGAATTCGTGCAATCCTTACTTCTATGAGGCATTCAAGGCTACGATTAATAATCCCAAGTTTGGAAACATCAAGAAAGGTTACGAGTATTGGAAAGGGATGACCTCCAAAATGGGTCTCGGCCATACTTTTGGCACCGACATTCCATACGAGCGTTCAGGCAACATCCCTTCTCGCGAGTATTACGACAAGATGTACAAAGGCCAATGGAACTCAGTGACTATCCGCTCGTTGGGCATCGGTCAGGGTGAGGTGTTGGTGACGCCTTTGCAGTTGGCCAACATTGCGGCTCTCATTGCCAACGAGGGCTATTATTATCCACCTCATCTTATCAAATGCTTTGGCGACACCACCGCTATCCCCGAGGTGATGACTACCCGAGTAGAGTCGGGCATCGACCGTAGGTATGTGCGTGTGATGAAACAAGGTCTGCGTACCGTGTTCAGCGGTTCGGCAGGCACGGCACGGCGATATGAGATGAAGGACATTCCCCAGTGTGGCAAGACGGGCACGGCTCAGAATCCTCACGGCAACTACCATTCCAACTTCATTGCATTTGCACCAGCCGACGACCCCAAGATTGCCCTCGCTGTCATCATTGAGAATGGCGGCTATGGTGCCACATGGGCAGCTCCTATTGCCAGCTTGATGATAGAGAAATACATACGTGGCTACACTGTGCGGGAGGAACTTGAGGAGCGCATGATGGAAGGCCGCATTACTTATAAGAACGAAAGATGATTGACGACAACAACAATAGAAACCGAATTGTAGGTCGCCTCGACTGGGTGACGTTGCTGATTTATTTTACTCTGGTGCTCATAGGTTGGTTTAGCATTTTTTCTGCCAAGTACAACGAATTGCACCCCAGCATCTTCGACTTTTCTATGGAATATGGCAAACAGCTTATTTGGATTGGCATTGCCTTGCTTGCCGGTTTTGTTATCTTGCTCATCGATGCTAAGTTTTTCAATGCTTTTTCGCTATGGATTTATTTCTTTTTCTTGGCTTCGTTGGTGGCGGTATTGGTGTATGGCAAGGCTACCAAAGGTGCCATGTCGTGGATTGAGTTTGGCCCCGTCAAGTTTCAGCCTTCCGAGTTTGCCAAAATGGGTACCGCCTTGGCCCTCGCAGGTTACCTCGGTCGCCTCGATTTGGATTTGCGGAAACGCAAGGAGCAGATTGTGAGTTTCGCACTTATTCTGGTTCCTATGGCTCTTGTGTTGTTGCAGAACGATACAGGGTCGGCCATCGTATTCGTATCGTTCATCTTCGTGCTTTACCGCGAGGGAATGCCAGGTGCGGGTTGGCTGATGGTTATCGGCGTGGTGGCGGCTTTGTTGTTCATCTTCACCCTCGTGTGGTCGCAGAAGGTGATGTATTTTATCCTTGGCTCGCTGTTGCTGCTCACTTTGCTTTACTTACTCCTCAACAAAAAGCGCGATGCCATCGTTCCTGTCATTCTTGTGTTTGGGATGAGTTTTGGCATGGTGTTCTCGGTGGATTATGCTTTCAATCATGTGTTGCAGGAACATCAGCAGAACCGTGTCTTGGTGCTGCTCGGTCAGCTCGACGACCCTAAAGGTGTGGGCTACAATGTCTATCAGTCGAAGATTGCCATCGGTTCGGGAGGTTTTTCGGGAAAAGGTTTTCTGCAAGGCACACAAACCAAGTACGACTTTGTGCCTGAGCAGCATACCGACTTCATTTTCTGTACGATAGGAGAGGAGGGCGGTTTTCTTGGCACCGCCGCTGTGGTGATTCTTTATGTGGCTTTGCTTTTGCGTATCATCATGCTTGCCGAGCGGCAGCGTTCAACTTTCAGCCGTGTGTATGGCTACGGCATTGCAGGCATCTTCTTTGTCCATGTGGCCATTAATATCGGCATGACCATTGGCCTGATGCCCGTCATCGGCATCCCGTTGCCTTTTCTGAGCTATGGTGGTTCAAGTATGTTGGCCTTTACGATCATGTTGGCCATCTTCGTCAAGCAAGACGCCAACCGGTTGAATATACTTTAAAGTATTCTAAGTGACTGTTCAAAATCAAACTACTACATTATTTGACTTCGGGACACGGGACTTTGAGACAAGCCAATGTCTAATAGTCCCGCAGTCTCGCGTCTTTTATGTAAACTAAATGCTCTTCTACTTATTACTCTTTGACTTTGACTATCCTTTTGTATCAAATAACCATTCAAAACCAATTGACATAATCGGTCGTGCGATTATTGAGCCGCTTTGCGTCTTTGTGTGGAGGTACGACGAAGCAATCCGGACCTTTTTTTAAAGAGTCACCGTCTGGACTGCTTCGAGCCTCGCAATGGTGCAATGCGACATGATTTCAAATCTATGTCACAAAACTCAAATAAAAAAAGCGCTTCCCGAAAGGAAAGCGCTTTTTTTGTTTTGGAAACTTAGTTGATTACATAGCTTCAACCTCTGCCCAAGTTCCCCAAGTACCCTCATAGTTACTGTCGTTAACAATTGCGTGAGGATAGTAGGCTTTGATGACAGCAGGCTTGATGCACTCGTTAGGATCATTGACTTCATACCAGTCGTTGATATACACAGCCTGATCACCTTCAAAGTAAACCTTCAGTTTGAAACCTTGGTTCAAGGCACCAGGACGCACACCGAAGAACAGGCTCACGTAATTCAAAGGTCCAACCATAGGAAGAGGCTCGCCATTGATTCTGCAATTGAGCGTAATCATCTTGCCATGGTCATCATAATTGGTGTAGAAACCAAGATCATTGATGACATAGCTTGCCCAATAAGCGGCGAAATTCGTAGCATCTCCAGCAGCATAATATCCCATCAACTTGTTGAGACTGTCGGTGCTCACTGCCGGAATCTTGAGAGAAACCGTACCAGTAATGTTATGTTCATTGTCAATAAGTTCAGCGTGGTCGATTTTTAAAGAAGTTGAACCTTTGAGGTAGAAACGAGCCACACCAAAGATGTTCTCAAGTTGGAAGCTACGCAAAGAGGTGCCTTTATAAGCTTGAACTATAGCATTGCGGTCAACCGTATGATACTCCTCACCATATTGATCGATGTATGTACCCAAATGTTGTTCAGTGGGAATAGTAAACTTTTCTCTGTTGTCAGCGTTGGGAAATTCAGCCTCGTACTTTGCAATTGTGGTAGGATAGAAAATGTAATAGCTGTCCTTCAATCTGCCAACGGAAGGGCCAGTAAACTTAGCGTGTTCAACGCCAAAACCGCCACCTGTTGCGTTCGTGAAAACCTTGCAAACGGAATTCATACCGTTATTGAAATCAACGTTGTAAACATTGACTTGGTCACCATCATCCCAGAATACATGCTGAGCCGTGAAATCGATGTAAATTCTTGAATCATCTTCGGTTTGCCATTTTGCAGCAGTAACATCAATGGTTTCTGTAGTTTCTTGTTTTTTGCATGAAGAGGCCATAACCATGGCTCCCATAATAAACAACATGCATGATAATCTTGTCACTTTCATTTTTTTCTTTTTTTAAGTTTGTTTTTCAGTACTGTTAAACATTCTTTTTAAAATCTTGCTTATTAGGATTGTTACCGGTTTTGACATCCAGTTAATTACGGACGGGAACCCGGAGCAGGATCAAAAGTAAACTGACCAGGGTTACCACTGGCACCTTGCATTGATCCATCAAGGATTGCAACTTGAGCATTCAGCTCAATCATTTCAGCCACAGGGGCTACGTACTTGTTGTTTGTTGTCTTCATTTTGTTTAAGTTTTTAATTTGACTTTAAGTTAGTTATTTGTTTGTTGGAATTGTTTTCGTGTTTCCTATTCACACCTTTTTCGCGGCAAAAATAGACAATTAATTCATACGGTGCGAAAAAAAATCATTTTTTTTGAAAATTTTTTGAAAAACTTGTTTTTAATGCGCTATTCAGTTCTCGAAAAGCCTGTTTGGGAAACACTTTGGCCAATTGGAAAAAGTCGATGAAAATACCAATAAAAGCATGTGTTTTCTTTGCTATGCGGCCTTTAGGCTTTCGGTATTTGAAGCGGTTAGGGCGTCGGAAATTGCCTTCAGCCATCACACGGTCATATAACTTTTGAGCTCTTCGGGTGCATGAGGGGTCGTAGAAAGGAGTCTCTGATGAGGGAAGTCCAATATAGTTTACCATCAACAAACCAAAGGCTTGCCATGGCTCCATAAGGTGCATGGCCGTAATCCAAGAACGTAACTTGTCGAGGTCAAAGGGTGCAGTCAGTGACGCGGTGGGTTGGTGGAGATAGGTGTGCAGACTCATAGCCAGGTCGGATATTTGCCGCCAGCCCACACCTGTAATTAAAAAATGTTCCCATGCGTGGAGGAAGGTGAAGAATACCATGAACTCCTTGGAAGGCACAGGTAGGGGGAAGCCCTCGAAATCGATGGTTTGCCTATTGTCAACCAAACCGTCTTGTTCGATATTAGCATAGATGGCTAAGTCTTTTGGGTTTTCAATGTCGGCACTTACACGGTGCACTTCCATTGGATGATGTCCGAACTCAATATTGTAGTGCCGTCCTGAATCTACCTCATCGCCCCAATTGTAGCCTCCAGGGAGTGTGCGCAACACTTTGCAGGCTTCGTGGAACTGCTGTAAACCCACAAAAAGGTCGATGTCGCCAAACTGCCTCAAGTTGGGATTGGGATAAAGTAAAGCCAAACCGAAACCTTTAAGCAATACTGACTCGATGCCTTTGTCGCGCAGTGCAGTGATGGCTGTGGTGAGAATTTGTTTCAGCTCCAATTGATTAATAAGATTCGCGCGCATGGAGGCTTTCATCTCACGAAGCAAAGCATCAGAGGGTGCATTATCTCCAGTAAGACGCGAAGCAACGTCAGCCACCAATACTTCGGTGGTATGATGACGTGCGATGCCCATGATGCCTTTCCAATCGGGAGCCCTATCAAATTCGACAGGTTGCTGCCACAAAGCGGCACGCATGAGGGCAAAATATTGCTGTTCGGTGGTGGTCATGGTTTAATCCTCAATGATACCCGCTTCTTTCCATGACTTTAACAAAGCTGTCACATCGTGCTCAGCCACATCGCGATTAATGTCGTAGTTTTCCATAAGGAGATTGGTCAAGGTTTCGGCGTCGAAGTCTTTGCCATCAATTTCCTTCCAGAGCATTGCAGCACTTTCGTTCATCGAAATCATGCGGTTGAAGTTAGTCATTTCCACACTTTCAGCCACAAGAAGATGTTCATTGCCCAAGGAACGAAGAGTAAAGCCTTTTTTTGTTTTCATGAGTGTAAGTATTTAGGATATTATGATTTCAATAGTTTTTTGCACTTTCTATAGGCTTTCAGTTGGTATTTGCGAAGTCCTACGGTGTGTCGCCATAGCCATGCTTTTCCAGGTTTTCGGTGGTTGCCTTTCTCGTCGATGATTTCAGATACAAGACCAACCACATCCGACGTTTTGCAGAACTCGTTGCCTTTTAGGTTGCCGTCGCCCATCAGCGTGAGATTGTCACCATCAATAGCATAAATGCGGTGCATGAGATACCGTCCGTTGAGGCTTATCAAAACAATGTCGCCCGTTTTCAGGGTGTCAGGCTTGCTTAAGAGGACTTTGTCTTTCCCCTCGCGGATGAACGGCAGCATGCTGATGCCTTTGGGATTGATGATAACGGTGCAACCCTCTTCAATCCATTTCTTCAATTCAGCAGGGGTTTGTTCGTCAAGTATTGCCTTTTTCATTGTTGCATTACGGTTTGATGACAAAGGAAGGCAGCATCGGCATTGGGCAAGCAGTCGAGAGAATAGCAAGGTACTGTACTGACAATCTTTACGTTGGTGTTGTGGAATCCGTCAGCTTGCTCTTTGATGAATCGATAACCCGAGAACGAAACATAAATCGAAGCGTATGCGTTGGGTAATGACTGTCGCTTAATCACGTTCTTTTTGGCTTGATGTAAGTCGACAATGGCTCCTACCGGGACGTCAAGGTTGCGGTAGCAAGGAGTCTTGCCACTCCAAGGCGAACCATAGACACGAACCTCGCCGTTGTCTTCAACCCGCAATATTGGGTTGTCGTCGTTGAGTAGTTCGCAATTTTCTATATTATTAATCCATAGTTGACTGTGCGTGCTTTTGCCTGTGCCGCTCTTGCCAAGGAAGACATAGCCTTTGCCATTATGCATTGTCACGGAAGCATGCATCAGTAGTGTATTTTTACACGCTGTGGAAAGGGCAAACATCAGCATCAATACCGTATCAAGCGAAAACTTCATATTATCGGAGATAAAAAAGCCTACATCCATAAAATCTTTTTCAATAATCAAATGCACAGACACAGGGGCTTTTTCAATAGGAGCTACGGTCATCAGCCATTTCCCATTCCATTCGTATAGTTCGTTTTTCGGGAAATCATCACCAAGACAACTTACGGTCACCAGTTTTTTATCCGTTAGATTGGGAATAAAATCCAACATTCGGGCGGTAAAAATGCAATCGTCTGAATTTTCGACCAAAAACGGCTCGTATTTTCTCAATTCATACCATGCTAAATGGCCGTCAGGCATAATAACATTGAACTTGTGTCCAGCCACTTTGTAGGTTTTCTTCATCTGACAAAAATTTTGCGCAAAAATACGTTTTTTATTGATAGGACTGTTTGTTTTGGTTAAAAAGGGTTTCCTTTTCCTGCTGAAATGCCAAAAAACAGTACTTTTGCACAGAAAATTCGAAGGGTATGGCAAAGAATCATAAACGTGCGACGCGGGACGGAAAAGGCTTCCGAATACTATTGGCTTTATTGAGCGGGGGACTGCTGTCAGCGGCTTGGCCCACTTGGGGCTTGGCGCCATTAGTATTCTTGGGTTTTGTTCCCTTGCTTTTGCTGGAGGATCGCATTGCGCAAGGCGAAAAGGGCAGGTTGTTTTGGCTTTCGTTCCTATCTTTTTTCGTTTGGAATGTGGTAACGACGTGGTGGGTATGGAACGCCACGCCTGCTGCAACATTGGCTTGGATTCTGAATGCGCTTTTCATGACCATTGTTTTCAATGTGTTTCATCAAACCAAGAAAAAAGTGTGCAACAAACCTTGGGGCAACTTCTTCCTTATCCCTTATTGGATGGCCTTTGAGCTGCTTACCTACCATTGGGCGGTCAAATGGCCTTGGCTCAACTTGGGCAATGTGTTCTCGACTTGCCATAGCTGGATACAATGGTACGAGGTGACAGGCGTGTCAGGCGGTACGCTTTGGGTGCTTTTGGTCAACATACTGATAACCAATGTTATCCTGTTTGCCAAGGCAAAAGCGGCAAAATACACCTTTATTAATATAGGGGTCTCAGCGTTGGTGCTTATCTTCCCGATTTTAATTGGCAAGAGCATCTACCGGCATTATGAAGACCAAGGCACCGACACGGAAGTCATTGTAGTGCAGCAGAATTGCGACCCGTGGAATGAACAGTTTGATGCGCATTTCTATGACCAAGTCATCCAAAACAATTTGGCACTCTCGTTGCCTTTGGTCACTGAGAATACGCGCTTTGTGGTCAGTTCAGAGTCGGCCATTCAGGAAGGGATTTGGCTGCATGAAACCGATAAAGTTCGGGCTTTGCGGACTTTGCATGATTACATCCAGAAACATCCTCAGATGGCTTTTGTTATAGGAGGCACTACATACGAATGGGTGCCAAAAGGCATGGAAGACGACTTTCCTGCAAGGCAAGTCGGCAACAGCGACCGCTACTATTATTGCCATAACTCCGCCTTGCTCATCGACACTATTAATATGCAGCACCGCAACAAGTCGCAACTCACGCCAGCGGTGGAAGCCATCCCGGAATGGATGGGCTTTTTGAAGAACTATAGCATCACCATGGGCATTGCGCGTGGCACTTTGAAGACTGACCCCGAAGCTTATACGATGAGATTTGGTAAGCATCTCGTCGGTGTGCCTATCTGTTATGAGTCGGCTTTCGGCGAATATGTCAGCAATTTCTGCAAGAAAGGTGCCGACCTGCTTTTTGTCATCACCAATGATGGTTGGTGGGGAGATACGCCAGGATACCGCCAGCACTTCGAATTCTCCAAATTAAGAGCCATCGAAAACCGTCGTTGTGTGGCTCGCTCGGCCAATACGGGACGTTCAGGCTTCATTAATCAACGCGGCGATGTGCTGCAACAAACCCATTATTGGGTACCTGATGCCATCCGCGAGACCCTGAAAGCCAACACGAAAGTCACCTTTTATGCCAATCATGGCGACTATTTGAGCCGCATTGCAGTCTATCTCACTTTAGTGTTGCTCATTTCATGGGTGGCCATGAGCATCATCCGATGGAACCAAGCTGGAGAAAAACCGGTCAAGAAGGCCAACAAGAAAAAGAAGAAATGAGCGACATCCTGCTTTCTTTGGGTCCTTTCCAAGGCATCACCGACGCACCATTCCGCAACGTGTTCAAGCGGCATTTTGGTGGCATCGACAAGTTCTATACGCCTTTCTTCACGGGAATCCACAAAGAAGACCATGCCAAGAACCTGCAAAGCGAGGAAATCGACCCAAAATTCAATGATGTGGAGACCCTCACACCCCAAATTCTCAGCACCGATGCAGAGGAAATTTTGCGTTTCGCCAAGCAATGCAAACAGTTGGGCTACAAGGAAATCAACCTCAACATGGGTTGCCCGTTCCCAAGAGTGGCCAACAAGAAACGCGGCTGTGGCCTCCTGCCTTACCCTGACATGGTGGAAGCGATGTTTAAGCGGATTTTCGAAGAAATCGACATTAATTTCAGTGTGAAATGCCGCCTCGGTTATTTCAGCCCCGATGAGATTGAGGCCATTATCCCGATTTTCAACAAATTTCCTCTTAGTGAATTGATTATCCATCCGCGCATTGGGAAACAATTATACAAAGGCGAGGCCGATGTGGAGCGGTTCAAAAGCCTTATACCTTATATTAATGCGCCTTTGGTTTATAATGGGGATGTTTTTTCTGTCGAAAGTTTTGGACGTATCCATGTGGCCACGCAGCCCGTGAACCGTTTTATGTTGGGACGAGGGATTTTGGCCAATCCGTTTTTGGCGGAGGAGATTCGAGGGGGCGCATGGAATGCGCCGGAACGGACCGCACGGCTATACGCATACATCATTGACCTTTATGAGGATAGGCTGCGCCATGTCGGAGGCAGCCCAAGGGTCTTGGGCAGGATGAAGGAATTGTGGTCGTATCTGATGAACAGCTTTGAGGAGCCGCAGGTGGTTTGGCGGAAAATCAAGAAGATTAATGCTTTGAGGGAATACGAAGAAGCTGTTGAAGAAATATTCAAGTCAATAGGATTGGCTTTTTAGGTTTTATATTTCAAATTTCAAAATTTACAAATCTCATATTTTTGATTTTTAATAATATACAAAATCAATATAATGAATAGAAACATTATTTTCATATATTTTTAGTATTTTAATATACTATAATTTGACAATATTTAGTATTTATAAAACTATATTTTTGACAATATTTAGTGAATAGAAACATTATTTTCATAGAAATAATGTAGATTCAAATATTATTCGTACCTTTGCGGCGAAAATCTAAAACGCCATGAAAGAATTGGAAGGCTTGGAAGAAATCATGCGAAGTCATCGCAACAGATTGGCCGCTGTGGGAACAAATTTCCACAGGAACCTCTATTACCACATCGACTGGGACGACCGCCTGATTGGCATCAAGGGGCCGCGCGGCTGCGGCAAGACCACCCTGCTGCTGCAACGCATCAAAGAAAACTTCGGCGACACGGGGCAAGCACTCTATATTTCGTTGGACAACCTTTGGTTCGCTTCAAACAGCCTGATTGACCTTGTGGACTACCACTACACGCACGGTGGAACGCACCTTTTCATCGACGAGGTACATCATCATCCCTATTGGCAAACCCTGCTGAAGAACATCTACGACGACTATCCACAAATGAACGTCGTCTATACAGGCTCGTCGATGCTGAGGATGGATCACAAGCAAGGTGACCTTTCGAGGCGACAGTTAGTGTATCACCTACCCGGGCTGTCGCTTCGCGAATACCTTGAATTTGAGGGACTTTACCGATGCGAACCGTTGGAATTGGAAGACATTTTGAAAAACCACGTCCGAATTGCCAACGACGTTTGTGCGAAAATCAAGGTGCTACCCGCATTTGAGAAATATTTGAAGCAAGGCTATTATCCCTTCTACAAGGAAGTGAAAAAAGGCTATGACATGCGTTTGCAACAGGTTATCAACCAAGTGATTGAAAACGACTATCCAGCCATTGACGAGGTGTCGATGTCAACCATCCGAAAGACCAAGAAAATGCTGATGCTTTTGGCGGAAAAGGTTCCTCAAACGCCCGTGATGAGCGAACTTTACGCCGAGTTGGACACCGACCGCAACCAAGGCCTGAAAATGATGCACGCTTTGGAGCGCGGCGGCTTGCTCGGGCTGCTCTCAAGCGAGGCAAAAAGTTTCAAAGGGTTGGCACGCCCCGACAAGATTTTCCTGAACAACCCCAACCTGATGTATGCACTGGTGTCAAAGCCAGAAATCGGGACGGTGAGGGAGACTTTCTTCTTCAACCAACTCAGCCAAACACAGACCGTTACCTTCCCGAAAAAAGGCGACTTCCTCGTGAACAAGACCTACCTCTTCGAGGTGGGGGGCAAAAACAAGAGTTTTGACCAAATCAAGGACATTGAAAATAGTTTTTTGGCGATGGACGGTATCGAGGTCGGGCATCACAACAGAATTCCACTTTGGGTGTTTGGGATGATGTATTAATCGAAAAAAGCCTCCCTTTCGAGAGGCTTTTGGTTTAATTATAGATCATCCTTTAGTTGCTACGGCGAGCCTTGAGTTCCTCGTAGAACTTGGCATGTGAAGCTTCTATATAAGACTTTAGCCAGAGAAAACCAATACCCAGTGTAAAGATGCATAGTATTGCCCAGCCGATGAAGCTCAAATCGAGGCAGAAGAGTTTCCATTTGTAGCCACGCATCATCATACGGCTCTCATGGATGCAGTCCTCAGCGTCTAACTCTGGATGGTCGTTCAAGACGTAGGGCGTCATAGCATAGGCATAACTCTTCACGATGCCAGGGATAACAAGAAGCAGCATCCAAAGCAGGGTGTAGAGAAGCATTAGCAACGAGCCACCGAGATAGCGACCATACTGGTTAAATACTCTGAACTGGTCGCCGACCATCTCTGAACTGTCCTCACCACGTATCAAACGCAAGAAGCACAGCGAAAAACCAAATTCCAAGGGACAGATTATCAGGAGACTGAGCAGCGGAAAGCATCCAGCGGCACAGGAGATAATGGTGAATACCAGCGTAGCGAGCACAGCCTGCCCCCAATTACCTTTAAGGGCATAACGTGCAGCACGGCGTATCTCCCGGTTATATGGCATCTCCAGCATTATGGGATTGCTGTTTTCTTCCATTGTAGTATGTGCTTAATCATTCAAACGAGGCAATAGCCTTCTTGATAATTTCGATGGCTTCGCGGAGTTCGGCCTCGGTGATGACCAAGGGCGGAGCAAAGCGGATGATGTGCTGGTGGGTGGGCTTGGCCAACAGGCCGAGGTCACGCATCTTGAGGCACACATCCCAAGCTTCCTTACCGTCTTTGGGTTTGATAATCACGGCGTTGAGCAAGCCCTTACCACGGACTTTCTCAATCATCGGACTCTTAATCTTGCCGATTTCCTCGCGGAAAATCTTTCCAAGACGCTCGGCGTTCTCCATCAGGTGCTCTTCCTTGATGACCTCAAGGGCGGCGATGGAAACGCGGGCTGCAATCGGGTTGCCGCCGAAGGTCGAGCCGTGCTCACCGGGCTTGATGTTCAGCATGATGTCATCGTCGGCCAAGACGCAGGACACCGGCACCACACCACCACCGAGAGCCTTACCCAGGATGAGGATGTCGGGGCGTACGCCTTCGTGGTCGCAGGCTAACATCTTACCCGTGCGGGCGATACCGCACTGCACCTCATCGGCCATGAACAGCACTTTGTGCTTCTTGCAGATGTCGTAGCACTTCTTCAAATAGCCTTCGTCCGGCACATACACGCCAGCCTCGCCTTGGATGGGCTCCAGCAGGAAACCAGCGATTTCGTTGCCTTCCTTTTCGAGCACTTTCTCAAGAGCATCCGGGTCGTTATAAGGAATACGGATGAAGCCGGGAGTCATGGGGCCGTAGTTGGCATAGCTCTCGGGGTCGTTGCTCATGGTGATGATGGTGATGGTGCGGCCGTGGAAGTTGCCTTCGCAGCAGACGATTTTCACCTTGTCGTTCGGAATACCCTTCTTGACGACACCCCAACGGCGGGCGAGCTTCAGGCCCGTTTCGTCGGCTTCGGCGCCCGAGTTCATGGGCAGCACCTTGTCGTAGCCGAAGTATTCGGTCACATATTTTTCCCACACGCCGAGCGCGTCGTTATAGAAAGCGCGGCTACTGAGGGTGAGTCGCTCGGCCTGGTCGGTCAAAGCCTTCAGGATTTTCGGGTGGCAATGGCCTTGGTTGACAGCGGAATAGGCCGACAGAAAGTCGAAATACTCTTTTCCTTCGACGTCCCACACCTTGGCGCCCTTACCTTTGGCGAGGACGACCGGCAGCGGGTGATAATTGTGGGCCCCGTACTTGGCTTCGAGGTCCATAGCTTGTTGCGATGATGTGATTTTTTCGATCATGATTAGTTATTTAAGGATTTAAGATTTAAAGATTTAAAATCAAAATTCGGGTTGCAAAGGTAGGGTTTTATTTTCAAGATTTCACTTTTTGGTCTTATTTTTCCGAACAAATTTGTAGGACACGAAAAAAACCAGCTCAAAGAACATGATGGCTAACAAGCCGAAGAAGGCAAGACGGTAATGTTTGCACAAGGTTTGGAGGTCGGCGATTTGTCGGTTTTGCAGTTCATGTTGGCGGAGAAGCTGTTCAGCATCGTACTTCAAATTCCTGTTTTGTTCGTAAATATCCGCATTTTCGCGCATAAGGGCAGCATACTCTTCCTCAAAGGTTTCAAGCTCTTTCCGCATTTCGTCGAACCTACCCAGACGGGCATAGTCCATCATAAGCGGCACACGAATCAACGACCTCATATTGGTGATGCCGGAAGCCTCCTCCAATTGCAAGTAACGCTGAAAATATTGAAGCGACTTCGCGGCCTGACCCAATTGGGAATAGACCTTTCCCAAGGCTTGGCAAGCCGTTTGCTGACCATGAAGATAAGCATTCGATTCGGCCAAGCGCAAGGCTTCCTCATACCGTTCAATGGCTCCTTTGAAGTCACCTTGGCAAACCATGATGTTGGCCATTTCGGTAATCACATTCGACTTTTCGTTGTTGGCCAACACTTCACTGCTTTTGTTGAGCGCGGTCATGCTGGAGTAATCCAAGGCCTGTTGCAAAAAATACAATGCCGAATCGTAATTAACCAACTCGTATTCAAAGATATGACCCAAATTCTTATACACGCCCAACAAATGATAATTGTCGCCAAATTCCTCAAATACTGGGATAACCTTCTGAAACAGGTTTTTTGCTTTGACAACCTGACCCTTATCCACAAGCAAGGTGGCCAAACTCGATTCCATACGTGCCGTTCTCAAATCGTCGCCGATAGACCTAAACAAACGCTCGGCTTCAATGAAATCATCGTATGCCTCTTCCAATTCACCTTTATAATACAAAATCATGGCCTTGTTGGAGATGACAAAAGCCCAAGCGGAAGTGTCGTTCAGCTGCTCGGCCACAACCTCAGCCTTTTCATACACTTGATAGGCGGTATCGATACTTCCCAAGGTGAGTTCGTATGTGGCGATGTTCCACAAAGCTTCGAAGGCATTGCCCAAATCGTCAAGTTCTATGAACTGGTCATACGACGTTTGCAAATACTCTTTTGCCAAGTCCAAGTCGCCGTGATAAGCGTATTGGATGCCAAGCACATAGTTCGCCTTTGCTTCCAAGTCGGCATAGCCCAAGGTCTGCGCTTCCTTGATGGCTCGTTCACCCCAGTCGAGGCAGTCGTCGTATGAAAAGTCATGGAAATCCCAAGTCAGCTCAATCATGGTAAGTACCTTGTCGCGTCCTTCTTGTGTGGCCAGAACATCTTGCAAGCTGTCGATGATACGTGTCTCCTCCTGAGCAAAAGCGGGGACACTCAACCTAAAGAAAACCAATATGATCAACAGCCGTTTCATCAAAGAAACATGTTGTAGCGTTGCTCGTCGAATATGGTGGTGCTTTCGCCGTGGCCTGAAAAGACTTCCGTGTCGTCGGGCAGGCGGAAAAGCCGCTCTTTTATGCTCTCGATAAGTTGCTTGAAGTCGCCGCCCGCGAGGTCGGTGCGCCCGATACTGCGATTGAAAAGCGCATCGCCAGTGAAGACCCAGCCCTCGATTTCGGCATAAAGACTGACGCTGCCTCGGGCATGGCCCGGCGTGCAAATCACCTCCAAAGTGCTCTCTCCCACTTTGATGATTTCACCGTCTTTCAGGTCAATGTCGGGCAACGGAAACTCGCCATCAGGAGAAAGGCCGAGCCACGCGCCCTGACGTTTGGCTTGAATGAAGTCAGGATTTGTGTCGGGATGTGCTGCCAATGGGATGCCATAGCGTTTTTTCACGGCCTCGTTGCCGATGATATGATCCACGTGGCCATGCGTGTTGATGGCCATTAATGGCTTGAGGTTGTGGCTGTCAATGAAGCCGAAGAGTTGGTTTTCCTCACCCGTTGTTGAGCAGCCAGGGTCGATGATGACACATTCCTTGGTGTCGTCGTAAAGGACGTAGGTGTTTTCCGAAAAAGGATTGAAGACGAAGGATTCTATTTTGAGCATAGTTTTCTTTTTGACGCGGGACTGCGAGACGCGGAACGCGAGACGCCCTACCCACTATTTCGGGGCAAAGATAGTGATTATTGCATAACAAATATCACACGGCGATAAGTTGTTCACCCAAAAAATGCAACGTTTCCTTGATTTGTTGCATCCGTTGCGGGCTGGGTTTCTTGATTCCGTAGATATATTTCGACAACAGGCTCTTGTTGATGCCCATGCTGCGCGCCATTTCGGAGACATTGAGTTGCGGAAACTGCCTGAAAATGGCAGCCACTTCATTCATCATGTCAGGTTCTTCCTCATTGTAAAAACTCGAGATGTGAATATCCTCGTCGAGGCTTTCCCAACGCAAGGCTGTTCCACGAAGCACAATGGCAAAGTCATTCCTTGCTTCGTTGGAAGCCTCTTTCAACACAGGGAAAGCCTCCAACGTGCGACTGTATTCCTTATCTTGACTCGAAAGCATGAAAATCCTACCGCCTTCAAACCAAACCTTTTTGATGGTTTCGTCGCCATGTTCTTCTAATCGTGATACTCGTTCCAAGCTGCAATGATTTCGTCTTTGTACATTTTCACCAATTTCAAGGCCCGTTTCACATCCTGAGCCTTCAAGCCATGATTGTAAACCAATTCAATTTCAGGCACAACGGCAATCTTCGCTTCGTCATCCCCTCTGACTACATGGACATTTTTACTCCGCAAAAATAGGGATAATTTTTTATCCCCGCAATGACAAACTATCATATTGAGCCAAGATTTTTCCAAAAAACTTCTAAAAATTGCCTACTTTTGTGGGCTTAATTGATTAGAATGTCCTCAAAAAAGACATACGCGCTACTCGTTCTGTTGCTTTTGGCTACGTTTTTGCCTGTCAATGCCCAGTTCTACAACGGCATGAACATGCCCTTTGGGAAGAACCGTGTGCAATGGACGGATTTTCATTGGTCGTATTACATGAACGACAATTTCGACGTGTATTTCTACCAAGGCGGCAACGACCTCGCCAAATATGCGCAGGCCTATGCCAAAGACCAGATTCCACGCCTTGAAACGCGCCTCAACAGCCGTTTCCGCAAGAAAATCCAGTTCATCGTCTTCAACAGCAAAGGGGATTTCAAGCAGAGCAACATCGGGCTTGAGGAGGAGGAAAACGGCAACACGGGCGGCATCACCAAAATCATCGGTTCGAAAGTCATCCTTTACTTCGATGGCGACTATACCCACTTCGAGGGTCAAATCCGCGAGGGAATCACAAAGTTGCTCTTTAGCCAAGTGATGAACGGCGTTTCGGTTGGCTCCCAAATCCGCAGTTCTTTCCGCTACGACATCCCGCTGTGGTTTCAAGATGGTCTGGTGGCCTACATCGCAGGCAATTGGGACAGTCAAAAGGAAAGCCAGTTGCAACAAGGCATCTTGTCAGGCAACTACAAGAAAATCAACCACCTGCGCGATGATGATGCCTTGATTGCGGGCTATTCGTTCTGGAACTTCATCGATGAGCGTTATAGCAGCAAATCGTTCACTGACATTCTGACATTGGCCGAAAGCTCCAAAAACGTCCGCAAGGCCCTGCTTTATGTAACGGGCAAGGAATACAAGGAATTGGTGGATGAATGGTATGCTTTCTACAAGGCTCGCTACGAGACCTTGGTGACCAACCGCCCCACTGACCCGATGAAGCTGAAATACAGGAAGTACCGCACTTTCACCCAGCCGAGCATCAGTCCCAATGGAAAGCATATCGCCTATGTCAGCAACGACGAGGGCAAAATCCGCCTTTGGCTTGAGGACTTGCAAACCGGCAAGCGTCAGCAGTTGTTCAGCGCGGGCTATCACTCCGACGAAAACATCGACACTTCGTTTCCTCTTCTGGCTTGGCATCCCAATGGCGAAATCCTGTCGTTCATCCTTGAGGAAGAGGGCAAAATTCAACTTTACAATTTGGACATTAATTCAGGCCAAAAAGCTAACGTTTATCTTTTTGATTTCCAGAAAGTAAGTTCGTTCTCGTATGCCCACAAGAGCCGCAAAATTGTGTTGGCCGCCACGCGCATGGGCAAGCCCGATGTTTATGTTTACAACCTGTTTTCCAACACTTTGGAGCAAATCACCAACGACTGGCACACCGACCTGAACCCAGTGTTCACCTACGATGACCGCCAAATCGTTTTCAGCTCGAACCGAAACAACGACACATTAAAGCCTGACGCCGAAATCAGCTTCCAAGGCAAACAATTCAATCTGTATGCCTTTAATTATAATGCGGAATATGGAATGCGGAATGCAGAATATAAAGTGTTGCAAAACCTTACCAATCAGTGCATTAGTAATAGCATTCTGCCCGAACCCCTGAAAGACGGCAGCTTGCTCTACCTGAACGACACGAGCGGCTACTACAATCTTTTCCAAATCCGTTTCGACAGTGCCATCAGCCATATCGATACCACTGTGCATTACCGCTATTTCAGTAAACAAGAGCAACTTACGGACTATTCCACCAACATCATCGACTATTCCTACCAGCCCCGCGACCACAAAGTGGCCATGCTTATGTCTGACCAAAACGGCGAAAAATTCTATATGTCGCCCATCCTGCGCGGACACGAAACAAACATCAGCCAACTGAATCCCTACGCCCAAAAGCGCATCTATAACGAGCTGATTCAGAAAGAGAAAGATACCATAATAGAACCTATCTCGAACCACCGTTTCAAGGCCAGCTATCGGTATGCCAGACGAAAGAAACCCGTTGGCGGAGCTTTAGACGACACTACACAATTCGTTACCCAAGATGCACCACCTCCCCAACCGCCTCAAAAAGACACCATTGAGAGACCCAACAACTACTATGTGGAACTCTTCGCCGACCAGCTGATGAGCCAAATCGATTTCTCAAGCATGAACTACAGCTACCAACCTTTCACGGGCGGCGTTTCTCCCATTTACCTTAATTCGGGCATCAACATCTTCCTCGGTACCAAGATGAAAGACTTGATGGAAGACTATAAGATTGAGATTGGCGTGAAACTCAACACGACCCTCGTCAACAATGAGTATCTTTTGCGGTTTAGCGACTTCAGCAAACGGTTGGACAAGTCGATCACCTTGCACCGTTACGTGACCGAGAACTACATAGGTTATTATTACCGCACCTACACCAACGAGGGTTTCTACATGCTGAGCTATCCCTTCAGCGAGATACTGAGTTTGCGCGGCACGGCCATCTACCGCAACGACCAAAGGGTGAATCTGGCCATCGACGACTACAGCCTCGCCGACCGCGACGTGTTTGAACATTGGGGCGGACTGCGCGCCGAGCTGGTTTACGACAATTCCAAAAAGATTGGTACCAACCTTTTGGTGGGGGCGAGGGGCAAAATCTTTGCGGAATATTTCCAACGCATTGCGAAGAATACGGCCAACATGGTTGTGGTTGGTTTCGACTACCGCCACTACACCCGCATCAGCCGCAACTTCATCTGGGCCAACCGCATCGCGGGCAGCTCCTCATTCGGGCAGCAAAAGTTGATGTATTACATGGGCGGTGTCGACAATTGGATTTGGGCCTCTTTTGACACGGGCACCCCGGTTGACTACACGCAGAATTATGCCTACCAGACTTTGGCCACCAACATGCGCGGCTTCCATCAAAACATCCGAAACGGCAACAATTTCATCGTCATTAACAGCGAGTTGCGTTTCCCCTTGTTCAGCTATTTCATCAACCAGCCCATCAACTACAAGTTCATCCGCGACTTCCAAATCGTGGCTTTTGGCGACCTTGGCACCGCATGGACGGGCTGGAACCCTTACGCACCGAGCAATTCGCTCTACAACTCCCACATCACCGATGGCAATTTGGACATTCTCGTCACCGAGATGAAGGAGCCTTTGGTGGGCGGCATAGGGGTGGGCTTGCGTACCACGCTCTTGGGCTATTTTGTCCGTGGCGATGTGGCATGGGGCATCGAGGAAGGCAGAATCAGCGACAAGCCACGGTTCTATCTCTCGTTTAGTTTGGATTTCTGAGATTCGGACTTCGGGACGTGGGACAAGAGACATGGGACTGAGGGTCTTTTGACTCCCCCGCGCCGCCTTGCGCCGTCCCCCGTAGGTCACGACCTACGGTTAATAGGATGTCGTCCCTTTGGGACGTTGGCCCCGCTCTCTGCGCCGCTTCGCGCCATCCCCCTCTTGAGGGGGTAGGGGGAATCCACTGGGCCTCGCTCCCCGCGCCGCTTCCCGTCATTGCGAGGAGGAACGACGAAGCAATCCAGAGATTAAGTTGATTGTCTGGATTGCTTCGTTCCTCGCAATGACGCAAAGCGTGTCCAGTTGTCTCGCAGTCCCGAAGTCCTTAGACGAAAAACCGCTTCTCGGTCATGTAACGAAATACTTTCTCTGGCACAAAATGCCGCACGTCGCGCCCCTCCTTGATGCTTTGGCGGATGAAGGTGGACGAAATTTCTAAGATAGGCGTTTTCAGGAGGGTCACGGAAGGATGTTGCGCCAAGTCGCCGCCGTCGTAGCCCTCGCGTGGAAACACGAGGAGCTTGTAGTTGTCCAAGATTTTCTGGTACTCGCGCCAATGCTTGAAGTTTTGCAGACTGTCCATGCCGCAGATGAAAACAAACTGGCAGTCAGGGTGTTGTTCCGAAAGGGCAGTCAATGTATTAATGGTATAGGAAGGTCGGGGCAGGTGCATCTCAATGTCGCTGACGCGGAAACGCGGGTCGTCGGCCACGGCCAGCTGCACCATCTTCAGGCGCTCGTTGTCGTCGAGCAGTTCGGCTTTCTGCTTCAGCGGGTTTTGCGGCGTGACCACAAACCACAACTCATCCAAGTCGGAAAACTCAACCAAATAGTTGGCTAACATCACATGGCCGTGATGGATGGGATTGAAGGAGCCTGAGTATATGCCGAGTTTTTTCATGAGTTGAGAGTTGAAAGTTGAGAGTTGACAGTTGAATGCGGAATGCAGAATGCAGAATGCGGAATATTGAATGCAGAATGTTGAATGCTTATTGCTTACAGCTTACAGCTCCACAAACGCTTTAACCACTTCGAGGATTTCGCGTTTGGCGGTTTCGAGGTCGTCGTTGATGATGGTGCGGTCGAACTTGCCTTGGGCGAACTCGGTTTCCCATGCGGCCTTGGCGATACGCTTCTCAATCTCCTCCATCGCGTCGGTCTGCCGGTTGATTAATCTTTCTCGCAACACCTCCACCGAAGGCGCTTGGATGAAGATGGAAAGGGCTTGGTCGCCGTAGTGTTTCTTGATGTTCACGGCACCGCAAACGTCCACGTCGAATGCCACATGCTTGCCGTCGAGTTGCATCTGTTCCACTACTGAAAGCAAGGTGCCGTAGCAGCGGCCCGGATAGACTTCCTCCCATTCGAGGAACTCGCCGTTGGCGACGCGCTGTTTGAAGTCGTCCATCGTCAGGAAATAGTATTCGCGACCGTTCACTTCCTCGCCGCGTGGCGGGCGCGTGGTGGCCGAAACGGAAAAAGCCATCTCAGGGATTTGGCTCATCACATAATTGAGCAAGGTGGTCTTGCCCGAACCCGACGGCGCACTGAAAATCAATAGTTTACCCTTTTTCATAGTTGACAGTTGATAGTTGACAGTTGATAGTTATTGGCGGGAGTTTTTGGCTATACTTGTAAGGATTTTTGTGATTTCCTTACATTTGTAATTGATTCCATCGTATTCTTGTTGAGTCAAATAGTTGGTCCTAAAAAGCAGTTCAAGCCAAAAGTCTGTTTCGGAACATTCTTTCAAGGAGATAAACACTTTTGACACAAAATCCTTTCGACTTATGCCGTTTTGAGCTTCAACCAAATTTGCCCCAATACTAGTTCCGCTTCTAAGCATTTGTTTTGACAAAACATATTCCTTTTTGGTTTCGCAAAGATATTTGTACAGATTTACAATATCCACAGCGAAATCCATGCACTTTTGCCTCAAGAAATCTCCAAAATTTTCCATTTCTTCCAACTTTCAACTTTCAACTCTCAACTCTCAACTCTCAACTTTCAACTTTCAACTATAAAATATTACACCCCTGTTCCTTAATTTTCTCCAATTCGTCCTTCATCATGACGACCAATTTCTGGATGTTCACCTCGTTGGCTTTAGAGCCCAAGGTGTTGATTTCGCGGCCCATTTCTTGCGTGATGAAGCCCAACTTCTTGCCGGCTTGGTCTTCGTCGCAGCTCTCGTTGAAGTAGTTGCAATGCTGGCGCAGGCGCACTTTCTCCTCGGTAATGTCCAATTTCTCAAGGTAATAAATCAATTCCTGCTCGAAGCGGTTTTCGTCGTATTGGCCTGCTGTGGTCAGTTCGGCAAGGTTCTTCGTGAGGCGTTGCTTGATGACTTCGTGGCGGTTTTTCTCGTAAGGTTCCACCTGTTCTAAGAGGCTGAGAATCAATTCCACGCGGTGCAGCAAGTCCTTTTTCAGGGTCTGTCCTTCCTGGATGCGGAAGCCGTCGACGATGTTGAGGGCTTGGTCGAGGGTTTCGCTGACTTTGTTGACGAAAGCCTCATCGTAGTTCTCCACCGGGACGTTGAAAATGCCGGGCATACGGAAAAGGATGGAAGCCATGTCGTCGGCGGGGGCGATGCCCAACTGTATCGAAACGGCTTCAATCTGTTCCTTGTAGGCCTTCACGACGTCTTGGTCGATGTGGTAGGTCTGAGTCAAATCGGTGTCGGCGATGGTGATGACCACGTCGATTTTGCCGCGCAGCATCTTCGCGCCGATTTGGTTGCGGAAGTCGAGTTCGGCAGCCCGCAGTTCGTTGGGCAATTTTATTTGCAGGTCAAGTTGCTTGCTGTTCAAGGTCTTGATTTCGACCGTGATTTTTTTTGAAAGATAGGTTTGTTCGGCTATGCCATAGCCGGTCATGGAACGAATCATAGATAAGGCAGTTGGTTAAAAGTCTTCAGGAGTGAAACCAAACGAGGTCATGTCGCTTTGGGTGCGGGCCGAGAGTCGGAGTGTCTTCTCGATATTGATCCTTGAGGAGAACACACCGTAGCCGCCAACGATGTTGGTGTAGTCGGGGATGCTTTGCGACAGGCCTCCGGCGTTTTGGTTGATTTGGATGTAGTTGTAAAGCTCATCGCCACCAGCGGCCAAGGTGACGGTGAAGGATTGGCTGGGGTCGTAGGTGTAGTGGGTTTGTTCGGGGTTGTTGGCCATGGCCGTCCTGAGCAGGTTGAACAACAGGTTTTGGCTGTAGGAGATGGAAAAGACTCCGTTTTCTTCGTTCAGGCTTTCGACGTTTCTCATGCCAAACGAATAGTGCACGGTCTTGAAGGTGCTTACGCCTTGCAAGGTTTCCTTGTAGAGGAAATGTATCTCCAAGTCGTAGACAGCGGCGTTGTCGGCGGGCATGAATTTTATTCTCTCGGTCTTGTCGGTCTCCTCGGAGACGAAGCTGACGCTGCTGTTTGTAATCTTGAAGGTTTCGCCGCCCACAATGCCCGTCTCGGAGGTAACGGTGTCGTTGCCTTTGATGATTTCGAGGCGATAGCTGTAGGTTTCGGACGCGGTGTTGGGCAGGATGCCTTCCTTGGTAAAATACACCTTTTGATTGGGGAAATAGAACGTTCCTTCTTCCTTGTCGTTGATGGTCATGGTGTCAAGCTCGATGATGCCATCAAGTTGGTATTCACCGCCGTAACGGCTCTTGTAGCGGTAAATCTTGGCATCGAGCTTGCCCGGATAGTTGCACGAGTCGGCGATGAGGGCTACCTGCGTTGCATCGACCGTTGCTTCGTCGCTGCCCGAGAAGGCGCGCACAATCTTGACATAGTTGGTGTCTAATGTGGCATCCAACAGGCCGTAAATCACGGGGATGTCTTTATAGTCGGCGTAAAGGTCGACCTTGGTGCTGCACGAGGCGAAAATGCCTAACAGCAAGGTCAAGGAGAGGATGATCTGAATCTTTTTCATGGTTATGACTTCTATTTTTGAACCCGCAAAAATAGAAATTATTTCTGAAGCAGAAGAGATTTGGTCAAATTATTCTTCTTTGAAGCCCCAAGAGGTCTGGCCGAAAAGGTCTATTTTGGTGCCTCTTGACAATTTGACCACTTTGCTTATGGTGGTTCGCGATGAGAAAAGGCCGAAACCGCCTACAATGTTGGTATAGGGTATGACTACGGGTGCCACGCTGTTCAATTGCGCTTGGTGTGCAGTGTAGTACAAGGCCAATTCGTCGCCAGCCGCGCTGATGGTGATGACGAAGTCGTCGATGTAGCGCACCACATTGGGATGATTCGGGTTGACCACCGTGTCGCTTCCGATGGCCGTCTTTAGGGCATTAAACAGCCAATTCACGCCATATTCTTGATAATAAGTGTTTTCGCTCTCTTCAAGAAATTTGTATTCACTCAGCATCTTTGTGCCGAAATTGCGGCTGACGTGTTTGTGTTTCATTGCTTGTCCGGCTATCTTTTCACGGTAGTTGAACTGCATCTGGATTTCGTAGAACGATGCCATGCCGTCGGCCCTAAAGTAGATACTCAACATATCTTGGCTTGGTTTCTGCTGAAAGCCGATACTACTTGAGGTGATGGCGAATTCCTCATTGCCGACTGTGTTGGTCTGCGCGGTGAGCGAGTCACCGTTTGGTTTTACTGCAACGAGGCGGTATTTGTAATTGCTTTCAGCCGAACCCGAAAGGAGTGGTTCGGTGGTATAGTAGAGTTTTTGGTCGGGCGCATAAAAAGCGCCTTCCTGTTTGTCTTGAATCGTGATGGTGTCGAGCTGAATCACGCGGCCGGTGGGTTCGTAGGGACCGCCGTGCGAGCTTTTCAGCTCAATGATGCGGGCGTCCAATTTGCCGGGATAGTTGTTCGAGTCGGCAATCAAGGCCACTTCGGTGGCATCAATCGGGTTGTCGTTGGTGCCGCAGTAGGCGCGTATGATCTTGACGAAATTGGTGTCGGCCTTGGTGTCGAGCATGGCATAAACGATGGCTACGTCCTTATAGTCGGCATACAGGTCCACTTTGGTGCTGCATGAGGAAAATATTGCAATGAAAAGCAATAAAACAGGTATAAAATATGCGTTTTTCATGTTGAGCAATTTTTAATGACAGGGCAAAAGTCGGATTTTTTTTCTTATCGTGCAAATAATTTTGCAATTATTTCTATTTTTGTCCTTTCAATTACGCGGATGGGCATGTTTAGTTACATATTATGGACACAAGACTGCGAGACTGCGGGACTGCGAGTCAAACAAATTGGACACGAGTCTGCGGGACTGCGAGACTACGAGTCAAACAAATGCCCCAAGTCCCTCGTCCCTCGTCCCTTGTCCCGAAGTCCCGAAGTCACTCGTCCCGAAGTCAAAAAGATAATCTTGAACAGTCACTTATAAAGAACAACACTATGAAAAGAATCACTTTACTCGCAGCATTAATGCTCATGGCCTTCGCTGCAACGGCCCAGGTGGAATACCTCTACGACTTCAACAGCCTCGCTGAAGGCTCGCAAAACCTCAACGGCCAGGACGGCTGGAAGACACATTACCAAACCGCGACTTCCTCGCAAGACTTTGATGTTTCGTATGTTTGCGGCTCCGACATGGCCCCTGACGAGAGCATGGCCATTTGGTATCCTTACGGCGGCTCAGGCGTAGGTCGCACGGCCACGCGCAAGGCTTCCGACAATTTCAACTTCAATTTCCAGAACGGCGGTATCATGGACCTTGAAATCGACATGAACCGCACTTGGTGGGGCAGTTTCTTCGGCGTGGGCTTCGATGCCGACGGCGACGGCCACATCCTGCCCGGCATGACCGACCCCGACGGCGGTGTTTACCTCTTCATCAAGAGCCAAGGCGACAGCGGCCATGCTCGTGTACACCTGCCCGATGGCACAAGCATTCCCTTCGACTATGAGGAAGGCGGCTGGACACGCTACAAGATGTCATTCGACTTCACGGCCTACAATGGCGCGGGCGCGGTGACGGTGTTCGTGAAACCCGGTTGCGAAGGCGAATGGATTCAGATGGCAGGCTGCACCAACGTTTGCATGAACCTCACGCCCGGCAGCGGCGACAAGAACGACTACCAAGTGTGGGACGGCCTTTTCTTCCACTCGCAAGGCGGCACGGGCGGCTTCGACAACCTCCTTGTACGCCAACAGCCCGACGGCAACGCCCAACTCATCGAAATGGCCGACATCCCCAACCAATTGGTTTTCAACGACCCGATTACCTTGCAGGCCACGGCCTCATCGGGACTGCCCGTTTCCTTTGAATTAATGGAAGGCCCTGCAACAATTAATGGAAATATTTTGACCTTAACGGGCGAGACGGGCATCGTCAAGTTCAAGGCCACGCAAGCCGGCAACGCCAACTGGCTACCCGCTCCCGATGTGGTGAAATCGTTTGAAGTGGTCGACCCCGATGCCTACGAGCCTGAAGTGAAGATTCGTCGCCCGTATGAGGGAACGAAGGTTTATTTGGATGAAATTCAACCCGTTATGATTGTCGTTTCGGCCTACATTGAGCATCCTGAAGTCATCAAGTTCACCGAAATCAAGGCGAGCGTTGATGGAGTGGACATTCCTTTGAAGACCGACTACCCCGACAACCCTGAAAACGGCTATTATTATGGTTTCTTCACCCCCTTGGGCTTCACCAACTATGGCTTGAGCGTCAGCGTAACTCAAAGTGGAGGGAAAACGACGACCTACCACACTAATTTTGAAGTGACCAACCAGATTGACAACCATTTGGACATCGTAACGATGAACGGCGACCTTGTTTGCACCCCGACGGTGCATAGCGCGAAAGGCGAATATGTGATGCCTACGCATGTGGGCGCGTTCAGCGAGATTTTGGCCCACTACGACCACACCTGCGTGAACAACAATTGCGACCCCTACGACCGCGTTGGCGGTGTGAAGGTGCGCAACTATCGCGGCGAGTGGGTGGAACTGTTCCGCTACACCACCCCCTTCGGCGTGCAGTGCGAGGATGATTTGGATGTGAGCGACTACACCTCTTTATTGCAAGGCTTGGTCGAGTTTGAATACTACATGGAGAGTTGGGGCGGCAGCGGCTACAACCCCACGCTGATTTTCAGTTTCACCAAAGGCACGCCCGCCTATCTCTATGCCGATGTGGATGAGATTTGGTTCGACATCTATGCTTTCGGCGACTACGCCAACCAACAGCCCGTGCCCGTGGTGAACTATGAGTTTAGCGACAAGGCGCAAGCCGCCAAACTGAAAATCACGACGACTGGCCACAACTGGAGCAGCGGCACCAATAACTGCTACAACACGGGCAACGCCGCCGAGTTCTACGAAGCCACGCACCATATTCTGGTGAACGGGCAGAACAAATACGACCAGCACCTGTGGCGCACCTGCACACCCAATCCCGCAGGCTGTCAGCCGCAAAACGGCACTTGGACCTACAACCGCAGCGGCTGGTGCCCAGGCAGCATCGGCCTCGTGTGGGACTTCGATCTTTCGGAATACCTTCCTGCCGGACAAGCCGAGTTGTTTTACCAATTCGACCCGACCTATCTCGACCTCTGCCATCCCAACCACCCCGACTGCATCGATGGCGTGACCTGCACCGAGTGCGCCGCCCCCGACAACCCGGTGTTGCGCGTGGCGGGCAAGGTGGTCACCTTCAGCAACGATGAGAACCTATTGGTGGGTCTCCACGAAACACACGCCGAGCCAGCCTTCACCGCCGACATCTTCCCCAATCCCGCCAAGGGCCAATTCACCCTCCGCACCGACTACGACAAGGGAGCCGTCAGTGTGATGATGCTCAATATGCAGGGGCAAATGGTGATGTTCTTCACCGTGGAAGGCCAGCGCACCATCGACGTGAGCCATCTGCCTGCTGGGGTTTATACCTTGCAGATGCTTGGCGGCAGCTTGGTGACGCGGAAATTGGTGGTGGAATGATTTCAAAACTTCCAAAATCCAACTTTTGACATTGTCGATGTCAATGTGTATGGACTGCTGAAAGCCGAACTGCCAGGCTTGCGCGGTTTCTCTGCCGAAAACATCAAACTGATGCGGCGTTTCTATGAAGCATGGAAAGACATTGAAGTGAATCCGGTAGTCGAAACTACCGAAATGGAGAATTCTGACCTTCGAGCCTTGCCGACAAATTCGGTAGTTGAAACTACCGAATTGCAAAAACCTGTAACAAAACCACTTACAATACGAGGTTTGCGCCTGACCCATGACGAAGATTTTCCGCTGACGGCTTTCCTGAACTTATCATTTACGCATCATGTTGCCATTTTCCGCTATGCGAAAGACTATGACGAACGGAAATACTACATCCAACTGGCCTATCAGCAACGAATGAAAGCAGACGATTTGGAGAACATTATCAAAACAAATGTTTATGAACATCGTAATGCGCTGCCGAATAATTTTTTCAAGGCCATTCCCGACCGTACCTTAGCAATGTGCACACTGCAAATGTTCAAGGATTCATACCTTTTGGACTACATCAATGTGGAGGATATAGATGCATCCGACCCCATAGATGTGGACGAGAGAGTAATAGAGCAGAGCATTGTGATGAATATCAAGAATTTCATTATGACCTTCGGGCGCTCGTTCACTTACAAAGGGCATCAGGTACATTATGACAAACTTGGGCATGACCATTGGATAGACCTGCTTTTCTTCAACCGCGAACTACAGGCTTTGGTGGTCGTGGAATTGAAAAAAGGAGAATTTAAAACATCCTATTTGGGGCAACTTGCCGCATATCTTCGCATTTTGGACGACGACGAGAAACTTCCCGGGGAGAATCCTTCTGTGGGTATCATCCTTTGCAAGAAAGCAGACAAGGCGTATGTGGAGTATGTGTTGCAGGACTACATAAAACCTATGGGAGTGGCCACCTATCAACAGATGCAAAATCGCTTGCGCGAACTGCTGCCGCCAGAGGAGGAAATGAAACGGTTGATGCAAGGCGACAATAACAAATAGGCAGGCGGTTTTAAAGAGTTAAAACATTTCTGATAAGTAACTGTTCAAAATAAAACTGCAATACTTTTTGACTTCGGGACGCGAGACTTCGGGAACCTTTTACCATGACCAATGACTATGACCACTTTGATTGGCTTTTAGCCGTTAGCTATTAGCTTGGACGCCACTCAGCTAAAAGCTAATTGCCAATAGCTAACAGCTCTGCAAAGTCATAGTCACAAGCCAATGTCTCGCAGTCTACTATTTGCTCATCTACTTATCTTTGCCCCATCAACCTGAAAACCTCATCCCATGAAAAGGTCGCTTACGGGCGGCTTTTTTTGTGGCCTTTTCGCCAAAGCTGCCAGCTGTTGAACAGGTTTTGTAGCATGGAATAGAAAGCCAAATAAACCGAGGCCAAGGGATGCAGATAATGGTTGGCCATCCAGATACCCATAGCCGAGTTTTTCTGTCCCATCAGCTGGCCGCCTGCGATGGTGTCGCCGTATTTGTGCCCGATCCATTTGCCCAACCCAAACTGGACAATGCAGAACAGCAATGCCGAGACACCGAGCCAACCGATGCTGCTCCAGTTGCCTTTGCCGTTAAGGAAAATGAAGTGGATGGTCTGGCCCAAAGTGAGGAACAAGGCCACGGCCCATAGGTAGAAAGCAAGGCCCTTGTAGCGACTGATGACACGGTTGGCCTTGGGCCAAAGCAACTGTAACGCCAACGCCAAAAAGAACGGCAGACCGATGACCGTGCCGATGCGCCTCAAAATCTGCAAAAAAGAATCGAGAAAAGGCATCTCCTGGTTGACACCGATGAAAGAGAAATAGACGGGAGCCACGATGGAAACCATCAGGTTGCCGATGATGGCGTAGGAGGTCACAGTTTCGCGGTCGGCACCCAGCATGGTACTCACCACCGCCACCGATGCCGCCACGGGACACAATACGCCTACCAAGATGCCTTCGGCTATTATCTCATTGGCACCCAAGGCCTTCAACAAGGCATAGCTTCCAAGGCTTACCACAACTTGAAAGAGAATAATCCACACGAACAAAGGCTTGAAACGCAGTTTTGTGATGTCGACGGCAGTGAAGGTCAGCAGAAGGATGGTGAAGATGATATAAGGCACTACGACATTGAAGGCGGCACAGTACTCGTGCAACAACAGGCCAAGCACGATGGCGATAGGCAGAACATATTGCCGTATTTTGTTCGCAATGACATAGATTTTTTGCATACAAATCCAATTTGGGGCTGCAAAGATGCGAAAATAATGTGTAACTTTGCCGCTCTAAACGCATTAAACATGAAGAAGTACGCACTCATCATCGCAACTTTGTCCATAATCATTTGTGGCTGTTGCAACAAGGAAAACTGTTCAAACTTGAACACAAATCAAGAAACAACTATGAACACAACCATGCAAGACCTGCTGACGCGCCGCAGCATCCGCAGCTACACCGACCAGATTCCGCCTAAGGAGGTCATCGAAGAAATCTGCAAGGCAGGCACTTACGCCCCCACGGGCATGAACCGACAAGCCCCCATCATCGTTGCCGTCACCAACCGCGAGGTGCGCGACAGATTGAGCAAGCTCAACGCCGCCGTCTTTGGTCCCGACAACGACAACGACCCGTTCTATGGCGCACCCGTCGTGTTGGTGGTCTTGGCCGACACCACCGCTGCCATGACCTGGAAGGAAGACGGATCGCTCGTCATGGGCAACCTGCTCAACGCCGCCCATGCCAAAGGCCTCGGCTCGTGCTGGATTCACCGCGCCAAGGAGGTCTTCGAGACCGAGGAAGGCAAGGCCATCCTCAGTGAATTGGGCATCGATGCGGACAAATACGTCGGCATTGGCAACTGCATCCTCGGCTACGTGAACGGCGAATACCCCGAAGCCAGGCCGCGCAAGGAGAACTATGTCTATTGGATTGAATAAGTCTTCCATCCTCGTCGGACACCTCGCGTGTTTTGGTGCCTACTGCATCTTTGGGCTTAACATCGTTTGTTGCAAGAACATTTCCAACGCCAACGTGTTGACGCCCATGGACTTGTTTTGCCTGCGGGCGACAGGGGCTACCATCCTGTTTTGGCTTCTGTCGCTTTTCATGCCCAACGAAAAAGTTCCGCTGAAAGACCTGATGCAAATCTTCGTGGCGTCCATGCTCGGCCTCTTCCTGACCCAGATGAGTTTCCTGAAAGCCATCACCATGACGACCTCCATCGACCTGAGCATCGCCAACACCTGCACACCCATCATGACCATGTTTGTGGCCGCCATTGTCCTGAAGGAGCCTATCACATTCAAGAAAATTGGTGGTGTTTTGGTGAGTCTTGCGGGCGTTTTGTTCTTGATATTCAATTCGGTGGGTTTGGGTGGCGGTGCTTCCGAAACCAAGCCGATGGGCATTGTGCTCGCCGTGGCCAACGGTCTTACTTTCGCCATGTATCTTGGCATCTTCCGCCCCTTGATCTCGAAATATAACGTGGTCACCTTCATGAAGTGGATGTTCCTGTTTTCAATGATGGTGGCTTTGCCTTTCAATGCGAGGCATTTC
Source organism: uncultured Bacteroidia bacterium (assembly GCA_902782455.1). Classification (GTDB taxonomy): domain Bacteria; phylum Bacteroidota; class Bacteroidia; order Bacteroidales; family F082; genus Limimorpha. Next base: position 48,213 of record CACZNA010000006.1, read on the forward strand.
TTCACCTTGCCCTTTGCCGAGATGGAGAGCAAGGTGCTGTGGCAGGTGGCCTACGTGGTGGTTTTTGCCACGTTCATCGCCTATTTCCTGATTCCCGTCGGACAGAAAAGGCTGCGTCCCACTTTGGTCAGCATGTACAACTACATCCAGCCCATCATCGCCACCATCATCAGCATCGTCATCGGCCTTGACCATCTGAATTGGAAAAAGTGCCTCGCCATGGTTTTGGTTTTCACCGGCGTTTGGATTGTTAACCAGAGCCGGGCAGCGGCGACTCCTCATCAAAATTAGGCCAAGTTCCCAAACAAAATCAAGCCAAGTTCCCAAATGAAATTAGGCCAAGTTCCCAAGTGAAATTAGGCCAGGTTCCCAAATAAGCGCAAAAAACTTGTTTAATTGGTTCATATATAGTATTTTTGCGGCGTAATTCAAACGTAGATGTTATGGACGCTTACAAGCCACGAATTGCTGACCAAATGTTGGCAGCCAGATTAAGGAGAAAAGGAGCCGTGTTGATAGAAGGCCCCAAATGGTGTGGAAAGACTACCACTGCCGAGCAACAAGCCGCAAGCATCTTGTATATGGCCGATCCTATGCGCAAGCAACAAAACCTTCAAGCTGCCAAAATCAATGTTGGACAACTCCTTTCGGGCGACACACCACGACTTATTGATGAATGGCAGATTGCGCCTTCGTTGTGGGATAGCGTAAGGTTTGAGGTGGATCACCGTAAAGGCTATGGGCATTTCATTCTTACAGGAAGCAGTGTGCCGCCCAAAGGCGATGAGATATTTCATTCTGGCACTGGTCGTTTCGCCAAGCTAAAGATGCGCACGATGTCACTTTATGAATCTGGAGAATCAATGGGTACGGTCAGTTTAGCTAACTTGTTCGCTGCCGAAAAAAGACCCATTGAAGGCAATAGCCTTATAGACATTAACCGTTTGGCGCATTTGATTTGCCGAGGCGGATGGCCGGGCGCATTGGACATGGAAGAGAGCGATGCCCTTGCTCAGGCATACGACTATTATGATGTGGTTTGTGACAGCGACATTTCGCGTATTGACGACGTACAGCGCGACCCGCAAAGAGTCAAGTTGCTTATGCGTTCCTATGCCCGTCATCAAGGCACTATGGCCACCGTTGGCACAATACTTGCCGATTTGAAAGCCAATGAAGCCAGCAGCCTGTCTGACAATACGGTTTATGATTACATTAAAGCATTGAAGAAAATTTTTGTCATTGAGGATATGCCTGCTTGGAATCCCAACCTCAGGAGCAAGACGGCCATACGCACCAGCGACAACCACTATTTCATCGACCCCAGCATTGCCATCGCTGCGTTGGGAGCGAGTCCGAATGACCTGTTGAACGACTTGGAAACCATGGGGCTGATGTTTGAAACGCTTGCTGTGCGTGATCTCAGGGTGTATGCCGACGCTTTGGACGGTCAGGTGTATCACTACCGCGACAAGAAAGGCTTGGAGTGTGATGCCGTCATTCATTTAAGGAATGGCTCTTACGGGCTTGTTGAAATCAAGCTTGGAGGCGATGACTTGATTGAGGCAGGTGCGAAATCGCTCACGGAGTTGGCTGCTGATATTGACACTACGCGCATGAAATCACCCGCGTTTATGATGGTGCTGACTGGAATAGGTGATTTTCCTTACCAAAGGGATGATGCCGTGTTTGTGGTGCCCATTGGGTGCTTGAAGGCATAACGGAATGTCTTTTGTCATTTTGCAACACCATTTTTTAATGAAATTGTTTGGTTAGTTGAAAAAAAGACTATATTTGCAAGTTGAATTAACGGAATTGTAGGACAAAACGAACAAGAATTAGAAGCAAAATAATTAGTATACATTTATAAATAAACAAGCATAGAGACGAATTTCATCTGTTCTAAAATTTGGCGATTTTCGACAGAAATCACGTTTGAGAAATTAGTTGATATGCTCACGCAGTTGGCGTGAGCTTGACTATTTCACGGAACGTGTAGGTTACGCCAAATACCTTGAACAGCGGGAAACAGTCTGGTTTCACGCTTTTTTTGTTTTTGTTGAGGGAAAAGAAAACACAATAATAAAAACAATAAACAAATTAAAAAAATCAACAAAATGAAAACATCAATCAAATTCGGAATGGCGATGCTGGCCATGCTTGCTTTTGCAGGATGCGGAAGTAACAAACAAGCACCTGTTACCAATAACAATCCTGCTAACAACACACAAGCAGAGTTGCCTGGGAAAAGGATGATGCTTCCTTGCGTGGATGCGTCAATGGATGACGATGAGTATTTCAGGGATTTGGGCATTGGAACATCTATCAACAAGCAAAGTGCACGCAAAGCCGCTGTTGAGGCATCGAAATCAATGATTAAGAGTCGTTTGGGAGGCTTGATTAAAGGTGTAGCAACCGATTACAGCCGCATGGTTTCAGGCCAAGCACCAGCCGACAAGGTTCAGCGTATTATTGAGGAAGAATTTACACAAGTAGTGGAAAAAATGCTCAATGATGCTGACAAAACCTGTGAGGACATGTACCAGTTGAATTCCGGCGAGTTTGAATCGTATTATGCTATTCAAATTTCCAAAAAGGAAATCATCAACAAGACCTCCAATGTGCTTTCGCAAAATGAGGAACTTGAAATTGAGTTCAACCGAGAGCAGTTCCGCAAGTTTGCAGAAAGACGCATGGAAGAAATGAAAAAAGAATAAATCATCCATGAAACGTATAACGTTCATAATGGCATTAGTATTGGGCTGGGTGTTGGTTTCCAATGCCCAAGCCCCTTATTGGGTAAAGCGATTACCCGTACCCAAAAACGGGAATTTCTATTATCGTGTCACCATTGCTGAAGGGCGCAATTACAAAGACGCTTATGCAGAAGCCTTTGCTATGGCTATTTACGAAAGTTATTCCAAACTCAAAGGCATATCTGTTAACATCAACAGTGATCAGCAAACCATCAAAGAAGGTGTCACAGATGCTATTTCTTCTGCCGACCAAGGCCAGATGTGCCTGCCAATTAATAAGGTATGTGAATACGAGGAAAGAGTCGTCACATCAAACAAGATACGGCTTTATGTGCTTTGGCAAGTGGCCAACAATGCATTGGTTGATCCACAGTTCGAGAATTTCAACAGATGTGAGTAGCCTTAACCAATAAAACAAATGTGTTATGAAAAGAATAATGACAGTCGTTGCGGCATTGATGTTCATAGTGCCGTTGAAAGCCCAAGATTATGATGATTGGGTTGAAAAGAAAAAACAGGAAATGCAGAACTATTCTGACTCGGTGAAGCGCAATTATGACGAGTTTCGCCGTCAGGCCAACGAGGAATACGCCCAATTTATGCGTGAGCGTTGGGAAGCCTTCAATGCTATGAAAGGCCAGCCCATGCCCGAATTGCCTGAGCCGCCAAAACCCTTCGAGTTTGACAAGAACACACCCATTCCCGATTTACCCAATCCAATTCCATATAAACCTATTCCCAATCCAACACCTTCTCCAATCCAACCCATCAAACGGCCTGATGTTCCGTTGCCATCCCCTGTACCTTCGGTATCGGAGTTTGAGTTTACCTGCTATGGAACGCCTTGCATGGTCAGTTTGGACAGAAGCCTTAATTTCAGATTGAAAGAGATTTCTGAAAATGCTGTTGCCGATGTTTGGTTGCAACTGTCGTCAGAAAAGAGCGTTGCCCTTCTCAGAGATTGTCTCGACTTGCGTGACGAACTTGCTTTAGGCGATTGGGCATATTACTGCCTGCTGCGCGACCTTTCGGATGCGTTTTTGGGTAAAGACACCGACGAAGCCATATTAATGCGGGTATATCTATTGGCGCAATCGGGCTACAAGGTGAGAATTGGCCACAAGAATGGTCATTTGGTTGCCCTTATTCCTTTTGATGGAATTGTTTATAGGCAAAGTCTAATAAAATACCAAAGGCGAGCATTATTATATCATCGGAAACTATGGGGAAGGAACAACCTATATGTTCAACAGGAAGTTTACCGACGATGAACGAGTGATGTCGTTGCGAATGGCTTGCCTGCCGAAGTTTGCATACAAACCGACAAATGGCAGAACTTTCACATCAAAACGTTATCCTGAGTTGACGGTTTCCCTTTCGGTCAACAAAAACCTGATGGACTATTTTGAAGACTATCCAAGGTGCGTTTGGACGAATTATAGTTGGGCTGGGTTGAGCGACGAGGTGAAAGCAAAACTGTATCCTGTGTTGCGTAAAAGTATCGAAGGAAAAAGCCAGATAGAGGCTGCCAACCGCATCATCAACTTTGTGCAAACGGCTTTTGAATACAAGACCGACAAGGAACAATTTGGTTATGAGCGTTCGCTATTTTGTGACGAAACATTTTACTATCCTTATAGCGATTGCGAAGACCGCTCTATTTTGTTTTCGACCCTCATCCGTGACTTACTCGGCTTAGATGTGGTGCTATTGCTTTATCCAGACCATTTGGCTACAGCAGTCCATTATACTGAGCCCTTGACAGGTTGTTACTTTGAATTTGAAGGGAAGACCTATTACATCAGCGACCCGACTTATATCGGAGCTAATGTGGGATTGTGTATGCCACAATATCTTAATGTGAGTCCAGAGGTATATAAATTGTAACTTATAAATCCTTAAATTCCAGTATTATGAAAAAACAAATCATCTTAGCCATTGCTCTTTTAATGATAGGAATAGCATCCTCAGCACAAAAACTCCCGGATTGGATTATCAATAAGCCCAGTCCAACCAACAGCACTTATCTTTATGTGGTGGAATCCGCCACTGGACAAACAGAAATGCAAGCCCGAAACCGTGCCATAGGAGAGGTGTTCCGCTCCACGGCCATGCGCATTGGGCAGCCTATTGATTCGGAGGAAATCAACAGGGCTTTGCAGCGGGGAACGGAGTATTATGTGATTTCATCGCAATACAATGTCCCCATAAACAAAGTGTGCGAATATACCGACAACAAGACTTCGCCTTGCCGAGTTTATGTGCTTTGCCAAGTAGCCAAAGCGGGAAACATTCGTGTGGAGTTCGATGATTTCAATGCTTGCTTTGAAGGTGCCAACAAGTATTTTGCTGACGAGGCGTTGTATGCGGATGGCTTTTCCATTTCGCAGAATGGGAAAAAGTTGAGCGACCATGAAATTAGGACAATGTTCGCAAATTCCAATTCATATAGTTTGTATGATGAGGGGATACAATGCGAAGGATATGAGCATTCTTTGACAGGGGTTGTGAATGCAATTGGAGCAATTGCAATTGGTGGTGGAATAGGTTCGCAGATTGTTTGGCTTCTTCCTGTTGAAAAAGAAGATAAGAATATAGCTAAAATTGGTTTGTGGTTGATTGGAGGAGGGACATTGGCTGTAATAACCAGTGCAATGATTAATAAAGCTGTGGTGTCATCAGGAAAAGCCAAAATCCGTAAGGCTGTCAATCTCTACAACAACGGAAGGATGTATTCGCAAAGCGTGGAGATAAATTATGGCCTAACTGGAAACGGCATTTATCTAACTTTGTCGTTTTGAACGCTCTTTGGTGGCTGTCGCCAAGTTCGGCTGGATTTGCAATCACGAGCGGTTGAAAGATACACCCCCGTTCTTCCGAATTTTCAGACATAGGGCTGTATGGCTGTCACACCATGGCAGCCGCCAAATACATTAGCGAAATTCGTAACATTCGCCGATAACAAATGTTTTGTTCGACCACTAAGCGAACCGATTTTATAAAGGAAAAGTTTTTGGCTCTATAAAAGTGTTTTTTCACCACAACATCCAAATTTGCTATCTTTGCGGCAAATTAGGATTTCTATGGAACGATTCTTCAAGACCTCAACTTGAAACGCTTATAGGTCTTGACTTGTTCCACAACCTTCCTGATAGGATTGAAACAGAGATGGAAAGTACTGTCTTTTGGCCTGACTGGAATTTGTAATCTATCAAAGGACATTTTTCCTCAAATCTTTTCCAATTGCATACTTTTTCCTATTTTTGTGCATCGAAAACACCTATTAACTGATGAAAAAAATGATGTTCCTTCTACTTCTCCTTTCGGCACTTTGGGCCATGCCCGCCTGCCATAACAACAGCATAAAGGTCACGGAAACTCCTGTCGAGGTAATGATCGACACAACAATAAGCACATCGCTTTACGACACCTTGAACCTTGATCCTGAAGTGGTGGCCAAAGAAAATTGTTTTATCGTCATCGCGAAACCTGAATACCGCTTGTATGTGTGCGAGGCTATTGAAGATGACACAGTTTGTCGCGCCTATTATCCCGTTTGCGTGGGCAAGAATAAAGGCCATAAGCAGAAGGTTGGCGACATGCGCACTCCTGAGAGCACTTTCGAGAAGCCTTTCACCATCACGCAGATTACCGATGCCTCCAAGTGGACACACGACTTCGGCGACGGTCGCGGCGAGATTCTGTCATACGGCAACTGGTTCATGCGCCTCGCCACGCCTGGCTTTACGGGTATCGGCATCCACGGCAGCACCAACAACGAAGACTCCGTTCCAGGACGTGGCAGCGAAGGTTGTATCCGTCTGCGCAACAACGACTTGGATCAACTTAAAGCGAAATATGCCTTCGTCGGCATGAAGGTCGTCATTCTTCCTGACAAATGACAACAAATTAAACCACAAAAAAATATGAAAAAGACTATACTGTTTTCACTTGTGCTGGTTTTTGGCACAATGGCCCTTCAAGCCAAGCCCGTAGATAGAAGTTTGGCCCTGACTGCGGCGCAACAATTCGCCACAAAGCAACTTGCCATAGAAAGAGCAATGCCTGAACTGGTATACACGGGTCAAAATGAGACGTTCTATGTCTTCAACCTCAATGACAACAGCTTCGTCATCATTGCTGGCGACGATGCCTATCGTCCGGTCATCGGCTATTCCGACGAGTCGGCGTTTGATGCAGCGAACATTCCACCAGCCTTGCAAGACTATCTCAATGGCATCAGTGAAAGCGTCGGTCGTTTGCGCACAAAAGGCAACGCCACGGCCACACCATTGGCGGCGGCGGAATGGAACTCGGTGCTTACGCGCGGACAACTCATCTCGCGCAACAGCGGTCGGGGAACGGGCTATTTCTGCACGACCAAGTGGAACCAAGACTATCCGTATAATTATTGCTGCCCCGAAGACCCTGCCGGCTCGGGAGGACATACATACGTGGGCTGCTTAGCTACGGCCATGTCGCAGCTGATGCGTTTCTGGGCCTATCCTGCACAAGGCATCGGCAGCCATTGTTATAATCACGAGGACTATGGCCAGATTTGCGCCGATTTCGGCAACACGACTTACGACTGGGACAACATGCCCAATGTGCTGAACGCCAATTCTTCGGAAGCGGAAAAATTAGCCACAGGCACTTTGTGCTTCCATTGCGGTGTCACCATCGACATGGGCTATGGACCCGATGGCAGCGGTGGGGCGTCAGGACCCATTCCTGGGGCTATGAATACCTATTTCAATTATTCCGAAGCTAACGTGCAACTTCGTCGCGATGACTTTGAGACCGAGGTCTGGAAGACGATGGTGCGCGAGCAGTTCGACATGGGCTGGCCGATGTACTATGGTGGCTGTGAGAATGACGGCTGCCACGCTTTTGTGTGCGATGGTTACGACGACTACGACATGTTCCACTTCAACTTGGGTTGGGGTGGCAGTAGTGATGGCTGGTATCTCATTGACGACGCGCCTTATACGCATCCCGCCGATGCCATGTTCAACTTTGTGCCGGCTCCGGTGTATAACAGCACCCCAGCGGCTCCTGAGAATTTCACGGTGATGCCCGTTTCCGACACCGAACTCAAGACGCACCTCACCTGGACTAATCCTACGACAACCTTGGATGGAACCGCCCTTGGTGCTATCGAGCAAATCATGGTGTTGCGCGACAACGAAATCATTCAGACTTTGACCGATGTCACTCCTGGCGCAACTATGGAAATCGAAGATGCCGACGTGCCGCGTTACGACGTGTACCATTATGCCGTGTATGCCCTGGCCAACGATCGCGTTGGCAAGCACGCCAACGTCATGCAGGTGCAAGTTGGGCCATCTTGCAATTGGCAAATCCTAATGACCACCACTTCATTTCAAGGCTGGCGTGGCGGCCACATCTCCGTGTATAACAATAGCGGTCACGAATTGGCGCAGTTCACCATGACCTCGTCAGCTGGCGTGATGGTGGAACCCGCCTTGCCTTTGGGACAGGTCAGCTTCGGCTGGACGGCACCTGAGGAATTTGTCAGCCAAATGGGTTTCGTCATCAAAGACTCGCAGGGTCAAACGGTTTACTCTTTCTCCGGTTCGTCCGACGACCTGAACGAGGGCATTTTCTTCGCCACCAACAACACCTGCGGTGGCGAGCTTTCCTGCGGCACCCCAGACAACCTTGTGGCGACGGCCACCGACGAAGGCATCATGCTCAGCTGGGATGCCGTTGAAAACGAGGGCTATGGCTACAACCTCTATCGCGACGGACTGCTTTATCGCCTCATTCCTGCTGGTACTGCTACTTCGTATTATGACGGCAATTTGGGCTTGGGCGGCCATTGTTATCGCATCAGTGTGTTGTGCGATGGCGGCGAAAGTGGCGAGTACTCCAACGAGTCATGCGCTTCCGTCGGGCCTTGCTATCCGCCTCGCGACCTCGATTTTGAATATGCCAACAACCATAAACCCAAGCTGTTATGGCAGACACCTGAGCCACATGATGGGCTATCGGGTTATTTCCTCTATCGCAAAATGGGCGCGGATGGCGAGTTTGAGCGTGTCAAGTTAATAGGCGCGGCGGCTACTTCCTATACGGACAATTCGGTGAATCAGACTGGCGATTACTATTATCGACTGTATGCCTATTACGGCGACCTGGACTGCACTTCGTCGCCAGCCAACCGCCATTACTATCCCAACGTCTTCGAACTACATGTCTACTATTCGCCAACAGGTGTGGACGAAAACGAAGCATCGGTGAAGGTTTACCCCAATCCGACAAAGGGCTTGCTCACCATCGAGGCTGAAGACATGAGCCACGTTTCAGTGTACAACGTTTTGGGTCAGTGTGTTTTAGAGCAGACCGTTGAAGGCGAACAAGTTGTCATCGACTTGCAGGATGCCGTTTCAGGACTCTATCTGTTGCGTGTGAGGACTGCTGAAGGGGAAGTTTTGCAACGGATTATTCTGGAAAATTGACTTGATTTCGTTTTTCTTATTAACTTTGCAAATTGAACGAAACTTAATCTGAAGATGGAAAAGCATTATCTTACCGAAGACCAAGTTCGGGACAAAGCCAAGGAAATATTAGGATTGGAGAATACAGAAACTGCTTTGTCAGGAGTGGGTCAAATAACAACATTCAATCAGTTGGGGTTCAAAGGAATATCCAATAAACCCGATGGTTGGTATCTTCCGAATGAGACCGCTTTTCCTGCTTTGATTTTGGAAACGAAAGCTGAAAACCATGCTATTATTGACAAAGATCGTCAGGAATTAAAGACGAATTGCGATATCTGCCACAAAAGATACGCTCATGTAGTTGGTATCCTGTACAACGGTGATGATGTTGAGGTCTTTCAAGATGGCATGAAGGTTGAGATTGGTGGATTATTATTAAACAAAGAAGCCTATCTTGGTTTGTTCCAACAAAACAGCATTGACAAGAAAAGCATATACCAACTCACAAAAAAAATCAATGATGCCCTTCATTTTGAGTTTGGTATAAAGAATCTTTACCATAGAATGATTTTCACTTCCTGTACGTTAGTTGCGAAACGTTTCGGTGCTATGTTGGTGCATGATATGAAATGGGAACTTTTTCAGGCTTCCATCAAAACCACTTTGGGAAGCTCGCTTCAGAAAGACTTGGAAAAGAACGCCAAACTACAGATTTTAATTGACACTTATTCCAGCATACAGGTCAACACAACTCCACGGCAGCAGTCAATTAATGATTTCATTGATAATGTATCAAAAATATCTGACAATCTTAATTCTGATTTTTGGAATGGCGAGGACGTGATGGCCATTTTCTTTAATGAGTTTACCAGATACAAAGGTAAGTCGGAACAGGGACAGGTATTTACCCCCGACCATATTACATCATTGATGTATAGACTCATTGATGTTGACAAAAATTCAGTTGTGCTTGATGCGGCATGTGGCTCGGGTGCGTTCTTGGTAAAGGCGATGTGCAATATGATTAAGGAGTCGGGAGGTGTTAGGACGAAACAAGCTTCGGCTATTAAGGACAACCAACTTTATGGTATTGAGTTTGACAAGGAGATTTTCGCATTGGCTTGTGCTAATATGTTAATTCATAAAGATGGTAAGACCAACTTGGCTTTACTTGATAGCCGAACGGAAGAGGCTGCCAAGTGGATTCAATCAAAACCCATTACAAAAGTGTTGATGAATCCTCCATTTGAAAACAAATATGGTTGTTTGGATATTGTAATGAATGTGTTGCATAGTGTCGATATTGGTACACAATGTGCTTTCATTTTGCCTGACAATAAATTGGAAAAGAATCCTTCAGCGACCAAGAAAATATTGAAACATAATCGTTTGGAAAAGATTATCAAGTTGCCTAAGGATACTTTTCAAAGTGTAAGCATGACAACTTCAGTATTTGTGTTCACTGCTGGTGTGCCACAAAATGGTAAAAGTATCTTTGCTTGCTATATTGAAGAGGATGGTTTGGAAACAGTCAAGAACCAAGGAAGGCAAGATACCAAGAATCGTTGGCAGGACATTGAGGATTATTGGATGGATGTGATTCGAAAGCAAAGCGGTAGCGACACTATCCAATGGATTGATCCAAGCCAATCCATTAGGTATCGTGAAGTGCTTGAACCTTTGGAGATTACGGAGGCTGATTTTGTTAGAAGTGTATTGCACCATATCCTTCACAGAAAAGGTATTGATGAAAAGGATTTTAAGGAACAAGTTCTAAACATGGTGCTATATAATGAAGAGATTCCCGAAGAATACAGGAAACTTGTTACAATTAGGAAAAACACGGCAAAAATTGATACTTCTTCGTGGAAACCTTTCCAATATCAGTCACTTTTCCGCATTGAAAAAGGGGAGCGATTGACCAAAGCGGACATGAAAGAAGGCGGAATCAGATACATAGGTGCTTCGGCGTTCAATAACGGCGTTACCGCACATATCGGTAACACGGAACACTTGCACCAAGCAAATACAATTACCGTTTGCTATAATGGTTCCATTGGCTCTGCGTTTTATCAGGAAGAGCCTTTTTGGGCATCTGATGATGTGAATGTATTCTATCCAAAGTTTGAGATGGATCTCTATATTGCCCTGTTTTTTGTTTCGCTTTTTAGGAAAGAGGGCATTAGATATCAATTTCTTGACAAGTGGACCCTCGATAAAATGAATGAAACAATAATATTACTTCCTTGTGACAAATCGGGTGTCCCTGATTGGAATGCCATCAGGAACTTAACAAAAGGTTTATACGACAAAATGATGTAGGGTTTTGCGTCGCATCGCCGTAAAGCGATAAGCCAGTTAATCGTCATTTTCGATAATCTTGTCCTCCTCGCTCAAGTCGGGGATGAGCCGTTGTATGGGCTTGAGGTGGTAGAAAAATCGGATTGCAATGACGCGCACCACCGTGTAGGCGGGCATGGCGACGAGCATCCCGACGGTGCCTCCAATGTGGCCTGCAATGAGCAGAACGATGAAGATTTCCAAAGGATGCGCCTTGATGCTGGCGGAGTAGATGATGGGCTGGTAGATGATGTTGTCGATGAATTGGGTCACCAACATGATAGCCAGGACAATGCCGGCGAAAATCCAGATGTTGACACCCAAGCCGACACCGATGCTAAACTTCAGCACCACACCGATAATCACGCCAATGACCTCGCTCATAAGCGGACCGACGTAAGGAATCACGTTGAGTACGCCCGCAATGAAGGCGATGCCAAGCGCATAGCTGACGGGCAACCGTGCGATGAGCCACAAGCCGAGGAAATCGATGAGGGCAACACCGAGCATCTCGATGAGCAGGCCGACGAAATAGCGCGACAACAGATGCTTGATGTCGTTCAAGGTCTTGCTTACCTCTTGCTCGTGACGGTCGGGGACGAGGGCGCAGACGATTTTTTCAAACATGGTGTCGTCCTTGATGAAGAAAAACGAGATGAACACCACCGAGAACATGCCCACAAAGGCACTCGAAACCACCGAGGCCACCGATCCGACAATGTCGCTTACCTTGCTGAAACTCACCAATTCCTTGAGTTTGGTCATCAAAAGGGCTGCCACGTCGAAGTCGCGGTCAAGTGAGGGAAAAGTGGCTATCAGCCAGTCGTTTAGCTTTTCGATGGGATTGGATTCGAAATAGGTGTTGTTGCTCATGGCCGACACATCGTGTATGATGTTGGAAACCAAAGGGATAATCTGCGTGATGAGCAATGCCAACAGCACAATGATGAGTACGATGGTCAGAATGGTAAGAAGCCAAGTGGGGGCCGACTTGCCCTTGATTTTGATTTTCCGCAAGCGCGTCATGATGGGGTAGCCTATCAAGGAGACGACAAAGGCTATAATGATGTAAATCAGTACGTTCTTGAAATACCAGCACAAGGCTAATATGGCGGCCAAGACTCCCAATTTAATCAGGTAGCCGGCCAACTTTTCGGTGTTTTTCTCGTTTTCCATGCCACAAAAGTAGCCATTTTTTTAAATGTATGGCAATTTTTCACCATCATGCTTCGTTCACATAGTGCATAATTGTTATTTTTGCGCCTTATTCCAAAATCATAGCTTAAACGAAATCATGAAATACCTGCGTCTCATCGTTCTTATGCTGCTTCCCATGAGCGGCCTGTTTGCCCAAAACTACGACCCCGAATTTTCCAACCCTGACAGCTTGAATTATGTTGCTGACACGTTGGACAACTACGATACGGATGTGGTAGGCAGCGAGGAGCAGTCGGCGATGATGGAGATGCTCGACATGATCAGCAACATCACCTATTTCCGCGATGTGTATTTGGATATTGACTCGTCGCTGTGGAATCCTTACGGTTGGGCTTCTTACGATGTGCCAACCTATCCTGACAGCATTTACGAGCAACGCATCCGCGCTTTGGCTCGTGAAACGACCATCCCTCTGACTTTCAACAGCAAAGTGAAATCCTACATTGATTTGTATGCTTGCCGCAGACGGGAGCAGTGCAGCAGGATGTTGGGCTTGTCATACGTCTATTTTCCGATGTTCGAGGAATATCTCTCCAAGTATAATTTGCCGCTTGAGTTGAAGTATTTGGCTATGGTGGAGTCGGCGCTGAACCCCGTGGCCGGTTCAAGGGCTGGAGCGAAGGGCTTGTGGCAGTTCATGTATGAAACGGGAAAGAACTACGGTTTGCGCCAGACCACCTTGTATGACGACCGTTATGACCCGGTGAAGGAAACGGAGGCGGCCTGCCAGTTCCTGCAAAGTCTTTATGCCCGCTATGGCGACTGGTTCTTGGTGCTTGCGGCCTACAATTCGGGGCCTGGCACGGTGAACAAAGCCATTGTGAGGGCGGGCGGCGTTAGGAACTATTGGGCCATTTGGCCATACCTGCCAAGGGAAACTCGTGGCTATGTGCCTGCCTTCATTGCGGTTACCTACGTGATGAATTTTGCCTCGGCCCACAACTTGTACCCACTTAATCCCGGCTTGTTGATGCACGGCACTGATACGGTGAAGGTGCGTGAATACATAAGCTATAACCTTGTGAGCCAATGCATTGGTGTGCCGATGAGGGATTTGGAGTTTTTCAATCCGCAATACACCAAGAAAATCATTCCGGGCACTCCCGAAAAGCAACACACATTGCGTTTGCCCATGAAATATGCCCTGCGCTTTGTGCAGCTCGAAGATAGCATTTATAACCTCGCCAAACAAGCCGACCTGCGTCACAAGGTGATTGAGCAGCAAATCAAGAAGGAAACCAGCGGCAGCATTACACACACGGTGAAGAGAGGCGAGAGTTTGGGCAGCATTGCCAAGAAATACCACGTCTTGGTGTCAAGTATAAAGAAATGGAACAAGTTAAAAGGCGATGTGGTACATCCCGGACAGCGGCTTGTCATCTATCGTTCGGGTGGCTCGTCGTCCTCTTCAAGCGTTTCCAAGAGTAGCAGTTCAAGCCAAAGCAAGTCGACAACGACCACCAGGACCCACACGGTGAAGAAAGGCGAGACGCTTAGCTCCATCGCGAACAAATATGGCTGCACCGTGGCCCAACTGAAACAATGGAACAACTTGAAGGGCAACACCGTGGTGGTAAACCAAAAACTTAAGATAAAGAAGTGACAGTCAATAACCTAAAAAAATAAATTTCATGAAAACACGCAACATCCTTTTGGCCGTCGTCATGCTTTCCGTCGTGATGATGGCTTGCGAACCGAAAACAAAGTCTTCGCTGAAAGACCGCTCGACGGGCAACATTTCCGAAATCCTCGTCGTCACCCAGAACGATGCCCAATGGAATGGCGTCATTGGCGATTCCATCAAGCATTTTTTCCTCGACTATCAGTACGGCTTGCCGCAGCCTGAGGCACAAAACGACTTGCTGCACATCAAGACAGCGGCTTTCTCTGAATTATTCCACAAGCATAAGTGCATCCTTGAGGTCGTGATTGACCCCAAGGCTGAAAAGGCCGTGGCTGAGACTGCCGTCGATGCATGGGCTGCGCCGCAGCGTTATGTGAAAATCACTGCACCTGCCACTGCTGCATGGGTGGAGTTGTTCGATGCGCAGAAAGAGGTCTATCGCAAGTGGTTCAATAAGGTGGAACGCGACCGCATCCTGAATGTGTTGCGCCCGACCACCGACAATAACATCAGCGAAGCCATCGCCAAGAAATTCGGCTTCACGCTTACCGTACCGCAGGGTTTCTTCATCGGAAAAAACGAACCCGATTTCATGTGGATTCGCAAGGAATTGGAACGCTCGAGTGCTTGCATTGTCATCTACCAGATTCCTTATAAGGACACTGTGCAATTCAGCCGTGAGAGCCTCATCGCCATGCGCAACATGATAGTCGGCAAGCACATCCCTGGCCCCTTGGAAGGCTCTTACATGTCGACGGAGACGGAGTTTGTGCCGCCTTTGGTGAGTTATGTGGCCGACTATCCCGCTGGCTACACGATGGAAATGCGCGGCATGTGGAAGGTGGAGAACGATTTCATGGGCGGACCTTTCGTGTCGTACACCTTTGCCGACAACCGCACGGGCAACCTCGTCACGGTGGAGGGCTACTATTATGAGCCTAACCAGAAGAAACGCAATGCTTTGCTCCAGCTTGAGGCGATTGCCTACAGCTTGAAGTTTGTGGATGCAGAATAATTTCGATGCTTCAAGCGTCATTGCGAGGAGCGAAGCGACGAAGCAATCCAGACATAAAGTCGATACCAAAGGCTTGAAGTAGAACTTTGTCCTGAAAGCTCCGTCTCTGGAAGACCGCGCATCGCTTGCAATGACGCAAAGCGGCAGATGAGTTATTCCTGCCGATAAGTAACGGTAATTTCTCCTAAAGGCGATGGAACCACAGTGATAATCGTCCCGTCTTTCCAAAGACCAAACTTCTGTCCGTCACAATAGACGACACCTTGTTTGTCGACGGTTATGCGGCCTTGGGTTTCGTTGTCCAAGGTCTTGAAAACTAACGTTGAATCGCTGCTGATGCTGATGCGGTTCTGTTTCTCCATCTCGCCAATCTGTTTCACCAGTTCGGGTGTCGTGCGGTTTTCGTCAAACTGCACATTGACCTTGTCGACGGTCCAATCGCCAATGAGGGTTTCGGGTTTGTGGGTGCAGGCTGCCGTCAGAATTGCGAAGCTGAGTAGCGTTAGGAATGACTTTTTCATGGCACTGATTTTGTGGCAAAGGTAAGATTTTTTACTTTTGTCGGCGCAAAGACACACGATTTCATGGAAACACCACAGTTGCAATGGTTCAAGACGGAAGAGCGCGAAGGCCGTATGATGGTCTTCGACCCGTTGCGTCGTCGTTTTGTGGCGTTGACGCCCGAGGAGGAGGTGCGCCAAAAGGTGTTGTATCTTTTGGTGGAGCATCTCAATGTGCCTGCAGGCCTCTTGGCGGTGGAGTATGCCGTAAAGGTGAACGGCTTGGACAAACGTGCCGACGCTGTGGTTTTTGGCACCGACGCTCGTCCGCTAATGATTGTGGAGTGCAAGGCTCCAACTGTAAAAATCACGGAGAAGACACTTGACCAGGCCATTCGTTACTATTCAGCTTTGCAGCCCAAGTTCCTCCTGCTCTTCAATGGAAAGGATTGCCGCTGTTTCAGGTCAGTCAGCGGCACCTTGGAGGCCATGGATCATTTACCGGATTATGAGGAAATGAAAGGATAAGAGGCCGTTCCGTCTTTCTTGGGCTTTTTTGACAAAAAAGGCTGGCAGCTTACGCCGCCAGTCTTCTTGAAAAAGATGTGAAAAGGAAACATTCAGTATTAATCCTCTTGTTTGCGTTTGCCTACGAGATAGGCTACGCCGAGGGTTGTCAGCAGAGCGATACCACTGCCGAGGGGAGCTGCGGGCTGGTTGCTGTCATGGCCGTGGCCAG
Source organism: uncultured Bacteroidia bacterium (assembly GCA_902782455.1). Lineage (GTDB taxonomy): Bacteria > Bacteroidota > Bacteroidia > Bacteroidales > F082 > Limimorpha. The sequence continues at coordinate 64,869 of CACZNA010000006.1, forward strand.
GCAGCATGGGGTTGCCGTCGCGATTCGAGCCATAGATGGTACCGCCGTTGTTTTCAATTGCTTCACCGCGTTGGAACAAGCCTCCGTTGGTGGGTTCGGCGAAAGAGGCCATGCCCACGCCGAGGACGATTGCGATTGTCAGTGCTAATTTCTTCATTGTATGTATGGTGTTTGTTTAATTGTTTGTTCGTTTAGTTCGTGTTTCGTTTTGGGTCTTATGACTTCCCCGCCCTTTCGGGCACCCCCTCAAGAGGGGGACGCCTGCCGGACGCTTGTTTTGCGCCGCTTTGCGCGTCCCCCTTTTAAGGGGGGCAGGGGGGATTCAATCATCTCACCACAATCTTTTGGACTTTGACATTGTCGCCGTTGATGAGGCGGAGCATGTAGACACCGGCGGCGGCGTTTACATTAATGCTGGCACTGCCGTTGATGCTTTCGCTCTTCACGATGCGGCCAGTGACATCGATCACCTGCAAGGTGGCTTCACCCTCGTTGTTGATGACGAAGCTGCCGTTGCTGTAGAAGGCGAAGTTGTCTTCCATAGTGTTGCCCGTGCAGAACACCAACTTGAAGCGCGAGGCGTAGTCGGTCGTCTTGGCCTCGAAGCTGTAGCTGGGGGTTTGGAGCAGGTCAATGTCGATGCCGGTCATGTTGTCGATGAGGTGGAGGTAGCTGAAGCTAACTTCTTCTGAAGTGAAACTCAACGTGTAAGTGCCGTTGTTTTCAGCCTTGAAGCTGACAGGCATCTCGCCCATGTCGTCACTGCTCACGATGGCGTAGTCGCTGCCGTCCTTTGGGATGTAGACCTTGGCGCTGCTGCCCATTTGTAACTTGAGCAACTGGCGGCCTTCGTCGAAGCGGACGATGGCGCGGTCGATGAGGTTGCGGCCGTTGTTCAGGTTGAGGGTGAGCATCTTGAATTCTTCAGGGTCAGGTTCAAAGCCGCCGCCGCCGCCGATGCTTTGTCCATGGGTGGTAGAGAAGGTCACGGTATCACCTTCTTGCTCGGCTAAGACAAAGACACCTTCAAACACTTCAAGGCTATTGCCTTCGGCTTGTGCAATGGCATCGCCATCGCCATTGATTTTATAGTATGGGAGGTTGATGTAGGCCATGCAGGTGAACGGGTTGCCCACGAGGTTCCAGCCAGCCCAAAGCACGTCGGGGTTGTATTCCAGAGGCTCTTTCACATCCACGCTTGTCGGCAAAGTGTTGCCTGCAAAGAGTCCCATCATATTCTGGGCGTTGGAATAGAGGTAACCTTTCTTGATGAAGAGGCTGTCGAAGTTATTAGCGGGATTCTTATAGTTGATCCAAACAAGTTCACCAGCATTTTGGTCGAAATAGTAGAGGTCAACGTAAGGATAGTTGATGTCAGGAACTAAGCCTGTTGAACTGACAGCAACACCAGGATTGACAGGAGCAGCAATCAGGCGGTATTCGCCATTTTCGGGTTCGCCATCCTTGGAAGAAGTGTAGTTGGGATTGTAAGCGAGATGCATCGTTACGGGAACCTCATTGCTGTGGTAGAGTTGGCCACCATTTTCGATGAGGATAGAAGCACCTTCTCCGAAAGTGATTGTATCGGCAAAGGCAATATAACTATCGGGGATGATGACAGTGGTATGGGCAGGAAGTGTAACATTTGTATATTCAGCCGGCACTTCATCTTCTGGCCAAGTTTCCGGATCATTCCAGTAATAGGCTTTATCAGTGGTGAAGATTGTCGTCGCCCACTCGCTTTCGCCGTCTTCGCCGCAGTTGGAGCGCACTTGAACGGCATAGCGGGTCTCAGAATCAAGACCAGTCAGGTCGTAAGTGTTGGCATTGATGCCCGTCACATCACTCCAAACCAGCTCTTCAGGATTGAAATCATACACAAGACAGGCACGAATCATGAAAGAACCATCAATACTATAGTCTCCAATATCTTCCCAAGTAGAGCCATCCAAGGAGACCCAACGAGCGTTTGGATCATCGTCGTTAGTGCTCATGGCGGCAGGATATGTGGCACCGCTACCGTTGTAATAAACAATCCACAAGTTCTTGGAAGGATCGATGGCTACAGGTTCGTCAAATTCGGTTTCGACAAACGCATTGGCTCCAGTCAGTGTGACATCGGCTTGGGCGAGAGTGTCGCCAGCAGGAGCAGTGTCGCCGTCGTTGAAGATGGTGACAGTGCCAGTCATTGCCATGCAGTCGTAAACGGAAGTTTTGGTCAGAATGGTTTCTGTGAAGCTGCCGGCAGGAAGCATGATAGCCCACCAGAACTCATTACCACCGGTACCGACACTATTATTATTGTATTCGCCATTGTCGTAATGATACCATTTGTTTCTCGTAGCAGGAGCAACAGCGTATCTCAAGTCGTAGGTCGCGCCATAGCCGGTCCAATTGATGGTGGCCGAATTGCGTGTCACGTTGGTAACGCTCATGTTCGCAGGTTTCGGGCAAGCCTCGGTAGTAGTGAAGGTGATAGGATCGCTCCATTTTTCCACTTCGCAATGGGGAAGCACTCTCACGCTGTAGTTCGTCTCGGGATCTAAGTAAAGCATCGTGTAGGGGTTGGTGACAGCAGTCCACACGATGGTTGAGTCATTATCAATATTGGTGATCTCAACTTCCCACTCGGTGGCTTCGCCGTTTTCGGTCCAGCTCAGCACTGCGCTGCGGCCGCCAATCTCTGATACGGCAAGGTCGGTGGGTTTCTTGCAGGGGATCACCGTGCAGTTCACGGTGTAGTTGAAAGGCAGATCTGATGAACTACCACTAACAATCTCTTCTTCGTTGACATCCTTAATAACAAAGCTACATTCGCTGTCATAGCTGCCGGTGTGCCACACAAATTGGATTTCGCGGCCATCGCACACAGCAAGGGTGTAGGTTTCAGTTTCCACAGCCTTAGCGATGTTGTTGTTGCTCATGTGTCCCAAAGAGACTCCTGTTATTGCATCCACGACATCAATGTATGCACCATTCCAGCCGTCACCATAGCTGTCGGTGAGTTCGAAGGTGATTTCGCATTGGTTTTCAGGCATGCAGAGGTCGGTGGTGAAGCTGACGGGGCCAGCCCATTCGCTCAGGTCGCTGCCGCAGTTGGCTTGCACTTCCACTTCGTAGGTGGTAGCCAGTTCGAGGCCTGTCAAAGTATAAGGATTGGTGATGACACCGTTGACATCCACGCCGTTCACGCGCATGTTCCAAGCCTCGGCGTCGCTGTTCCAGCTGATGGTGGCTTCGGTGCCGCCGGTGTAGTTGATGGTAAGGTCAGTAGGAGTCAGGCAGGAAGGAGCCTCAAGCACACGGAGGGTGTAGTCATGGGCATGGCGATAGGTGCCACTGTTGCATGGATCATGAGCGGCATTCCAGTTGGTGGTGCCACTGTTGTAGAAGTTGTTAAAATATGAGTCAGCACCGTAGATACGCATGCGATAGTCACCCAACTCTTGTGTGGCGGGTATGGTGATGGTGGCCTCGAGAGTACCATTGCCTGAAGAAGCTTTGCCTACATAGACAACTTCACTGTCCTCAAACGACATGCTGTTGTCGAAGTCAACCCAGATAACGAAGGTATATGGATAGCTGCCAGTGGAGGTGGTGATGGCGATGGTGGATTCAACACCGGCTTGGACGGCACCTATCATAGAAGAATAGTCGCCGTAGAAAGGAGCAGAGGCGGGCAAACTGGCACTGCCGTCGCCATTGGTGACAACATAGTCTCCTATACCGAATGAAACGCCTGTGATACCCTGGCCGTCATGGCTTGATGGATTAGGCACGCAGTAGCCGATATGGAAAGAAGTGGGGCCAGCCCATGCACTGTAACCTTCGCTGCCGCAGTTGGCACGTACCCAAACATAATGGTCACCTAACGAAATGTAGTTTGTTAATTCAAACTCAGTTGTGTTAGATTGACCTATGATGACACTGTCAGGATTATCAATAGAAGTCTGAGAATAGGCTACATCGAAGGATTCGGCATCACTTTCCCATGTAAAGTTAGCGCTCATGCCATAGGTGGTCACTGCCAAGCCAGCAGGTGCGGGGCAAGCCACTGTAGTGGCGAAGTTCACAGGGTTGGTCCATTCGCTATAAGTGCCGTCGCAGTTGGTACGCACTTTAACACTATAGGTAGTCTCGGCATCGAGGCCAGTGAAGGTATAAGTGGCTTCGGTCACGTCAAGGGCATCTTCGTCGTTCAGTTGAATCTGCCAAGCGGTGGCCTCGGAAGTCCAGTTGATGGTGGCTTCGTGGGCGGTCACGTTGGAAGCGGCCAGGCCAGTAGGCTTAAAGCAGGAAGGAGCGACCTTAATCTCGATATCATCGACGTATGTGGCGTTGCCATAGTAGCTATGGCCTTCGAAAATGATATGGACAGAGCCTGTCATCGTGATAGGCTCGGTTTCGTATTGATACCAGCCAGAAGTGGGTTCAACCACAGGATAGGCGATGCCATAGTTGCGCGAATAGTGACCCAATTCAACAGCATTGGGGCCGATGGTGTCGCAATCGCTGACATACAACTTGAAGCCTTCAGGACTGCTGCTCGATCCGTTTCTGTAAATCCAGAATGAAACGACGTAGCCGTTGGCATCGGTGAAATTCATCTCAGGGAACACTAACATAGTCTTGGCAGGATTGCTGGAGTTGCCTTTGTCGGGAAGTATCAAGGCTTGGCTGCCGGTGTGTTTAGATGAGGTGGATGTTCCCCACACGCGGGTGGAATAGGATCCTGTCTGCACAGTGGCTTCGTTGCGCCAGCATGGGCCAAACTGGTTGGAAGTCGGAGTCGAAGCGTTTGCAGGGAAGCCTTCTGAGGTCTCGAAGCCATAGGTGATAGGGAAGTTGCTGAGGACTCCACACTCCGTGTTGAAGCTCACGGTCTTCCAGCCGCTGCCGACGAAAACATGGTCACCTGTTTCGGGGTCAATCTCTTCCCCTTCGCACAGGCTCTGCACACGGGCTTGGTAGGCTGTTGCAGGCTCAAGGTTGTTGATGGTACGAGTGGTGTGATACGTGTCGTAATATGCGACGGTCCACTCTTGGTCGGAAGTTTTCTTGTACTGCACTTCATAGCTTCCGCTGCCGCCAGTCCATGTCAGGTCAACGGAATTTGTGGTGACGTTGCTGTACTCAAGGGTTTCAGGCTTTTCGCAGATAGGGCCGGCACCAGGGGTGATTACAATCTGGATGTTCGGGCGGTCGTACGATGAATTGCTAAAGCTGGCTGTGGCAGCATTGTAAGCGTTGCTGTCGTTTTGGGAGTAACGGGTCATGACGTTAGAGCCTCCGGTACAATACCATGTGTAATCGTTGTAATATTTCACATAGCCTTTGTTGATACCAATCAGGAGGTTCGACGTTCCATCGTAAGCGAAAGGAGTGTCGAGAGTGATGGTAACCCATCCTGGGCCAGTAACGGACAAAGTTCCATCGAAGACCAGTTCGGCATCGGCGAGGCTAATGCCTGTTGAGAGGTCTGCGGCATCCGTGTTCATCATGTACACGGCAATCGGGAAATCCTTTGCAATCGAAACAGCATAGTTGAAGCTGATGCTGCTAATGGTTCCCGCAGTTCCAATCTCATCGGCAGTGTAGAGCTGCTCGGTGATGGAATAGTTGTAGTACGTTCCGATGGGGACATTCCGGCTCGTTGAGGTGCCGTCTCCAATCGTCACAGTTTCCTGTGCTTGTGCTACCCAAGGCATGAACAATGCCAATAGTAGCGCGATAAGTAATGATTTTTTACACATAACGTTTTGAATTTGGTGAATTAATTAACTGATTTTTTGATATTTATATATAATAAGATAATGCGCAAAATTAGGAAAAAAATCCTTGTGTGAACAAAAAACGAAAAACTATTAAGTAGATGAGCAAATTTAGTTTACATATTGGACACGAGACTACGGGACTACGGGACTGCGAGACTACGAGGAATTTGCTTGTCCCGAAGTCTCGAAGTCCCGTGTCCCGAAGTCAAAAGATATTGCAGTTTAATTTTGAACAGTTACTTATAAATAATGTGTCTGACGAGTGGAAAACAAGCCATGAGACAAAAAAGGCTGGCAGCTTACGCCGCCAGCCTTTTTGAAAAAGTTGTGAAAAGGAAACATTCAAGTATTAATCCTCTTGTTTGCGTTTGCCTACCAAGTAAGCAGCGCCGAGGGCTGTCAGCAGGGCGATGCCGCTGCCGAGGGGAGCTGCGGGCTGGTTGTCATCCTTATTGTGTTGGGGAAGCATGGGGAAGCCGTCACGATTCTGGCCATAGATGGTATTGCCGTTGTTTTCCACGGCTTCACCACGTTGGAACAGGCCGCCGCCATTGTTGTCAGCGAAAGAAGTCATTCCCAGTCCGAGGACGATTGCGATTGTTACTACTAA